>CAZVST010000161.1:0-1547 GCA_964629725.1 uncultured Mycobacterium sp. | reverse complement strand
GACTCCATCCTCGTTTCCAAGGTAAGGAGCCTCCACATTTCCCAGGGCGATTCAGCCGAGCTTTTCATGCTATTCCTTGGTCGGGCCTTATAGGGGCGTTGGTCAGGTGGTTGTAGTTGTTGGTGGCTGAATCCAATCGTGTTGCGCCACAGTGTGAGCCAAGATTTCGACCAGGGCCAGTGGGTGGACAGGTGCAGGATGGGTTTGCGTTGCGGGCGGGCCAGGCGGGCGGGGATGTTGACGATCTTGCGCCGCAGGGTGGCACCGCGGGCTGCGCCGTGGGGGCCGCCGGCTGGGACTCCGGCGGCGCGCAGCAGGTTGTGGACGATCGCGGCGCAGAGAATCCAGGCGCTGTCGGCGCCGAAGCGCCCCGAGGGCATGCGCGCCAGGGGGCCGTCGATGAGGTCGGCGAACACGGTCTCGATGATTTCGTGGCGGCTGTGGGTGATGTCGGCCTCGATCTGATGGCTGGCTGCGACCGCTCAGCCGCAGCCTGTGTAGGGAACGCGTAGGTGTTGGGCTGTGACTGGATGTGCACCGCGGCGGGTTTCGTGCACACTCGGTTACTGGTGTGCCTCCGTTTCAGCGGCTGCGTGTTCAGCGTAGTAGGCCGCCTCGAATTCGACCGGCGGTGTACGCCCGAGCCGGTGCATGAGGCGGCTGGTGTTGTACCAGTGCACCCAGTCCGCGGTGAGCAGTTCCACGTCGGCCAGCTTGTCCAGTGGGCCCCCTGCGGAAGGGCGAGTCCTTGCGCACGGCTTCGGTCTTGTAGAGCCCGATCGGGGCTCGGCCAGGGCGTCGTAGGCGTCGCCCACCTATCCGATCGAGGGTGTCAGCCCGGCCAGCATCAGGCGGCGATCTCCTTTCCGCGCGCGTGGCGCAACAATGCCGCGCAGTTAAGCGTGGGGCGTAGTTGTCAACCGTCGAGGATCTCGATGGTGATGGTGGTTGTGTAGTTGGTGCGGTCGACCGGGCCTTTGGCTCGGTGTTTGGAGATGGCGCGTTTGACTACTCGGGGGCTCGACCGCGGTCGGCGTGGGGGTAGTGGCTGGTTGAGGGCGGCGTGTCCGATCCGTCCGATCAGATCGGTGGTGGTGTCGCGGATCGCTGCGGCGGCGTGGATGACTTGGTCGCGGGCGGCGTTGAGGGCGACGCTGAAGCTCAGGGGTCGGCGGGGACGTCGGGCCGGGCCAGGGTAGCGTCGGCCAGAGCGGTGCGCAGGGCTTGATAGGTGATCAGCAGTGCGTAGACCTCCTGGGAGATCCCTGCGGGGGTTCCTGCGCGCAGGACTCGTCCGCCCAGAATGGTCGATTTCAGTTCCAGGCAGCTGGTTTCGATCTCCCAGCGTTGGTGGTAGAGCTTCACTAATTCCTCTGCCGGGTAACGGGTTTGGTCAGTCAGCGTGGTCACCAGACGGTAGTGACCGGTACGGCATGATCCTGTGCCGAGGCCGACGTTGATCCGGGCGTCGATGACCCGCACGGTGACCGCCCCCATCCGGGCCAGCCAGGTTCGGTCACCAAGGCGGCGGATGGGTGGCAGGTTGC
>CAZVST010000160.1:0-1617 GCA_964629725.1 uncultured Mycobacterium sp. | reverse complement strand
GCCCACAACGGAATTCAATACCGCACCGCTACCGAATCGGTGCATCCAGGTTAAGAAGGGGACGAGCGGGCAATTCCGCAAGGAGAAAGGGGTTCTGATGACACGTACCCGGAAATCAATGGAGTTGGTCGCGTTCGGGGCACTCGGCGCATGGGGGACGCATCGGACGTTCGCGTGGCTGCACGAATCGCCCGTCAGGAATGGGGCAGCCAGGATGCAAGAGTTGCCGCGACGCTAGGGCACCTCAAGCGGCAAGCGGGCTTCGACGGCGGGTCCGGGATGCCCTCAGGACACCGTGACGTGAACGTGGTTGAAGTGATTGGCCACCCGCCACATCGTGTACACCACACCGAACCGCCCGACCTGACTCTGCACGTCAGCGTTGATGGCGTCACCCAGCCCCATGTCCGAGCCAATCATGATGTCGATGGCGTGGCCGCTGGGGTGGTCCGGGAGCGGATCCGACCGCACGCCGCCGATGCTCTGCACACCGGGGTACGTGTTGCTGATGCAGGCCGCCAATGCCCGCGCGGTCGGGACCAGACCACCCATCCCGACCGTGGGGACGGCTCCGCCGGTGAAGGCGGCCTGTTCAGCGGCGGGAGAACTGGCAAAGATCGTTATGTCCTCAGGCATATCGCGCTAGAGCAGCTAGGTCCACGTCGTCGGCCGCGGCGGAATTTCCAGATTCATCGCGGATGGTGTTCCCCACTTTGGGGCCGGGCTTGTTGTCTTGGCGCGCCGATGGCGTTTTCGCGCTGGGCCTTTCAGTTTGCTGGCGTGAGAGATTGGGTCGCGCCCCCGCGCCCTCCGTAGTGTCGGCGTAGGCAGTGTCGGTCCACACCAGGCCGAAAGCCCAGATTCCGACGACGGCCCCGACCAACCGCGTGCCTTGGGACTTCCCAGGGGAGAACTTCACGACCGCGCTTTCCTTCGTCCTAGGTTACGAATCGGCATAAAGCCGCAACGGCCCTTCGATCGGTCGGATTCGAGGGAGAACGGCGGACAGGTTAGTTACGAATCGCTCCCACGCCGGCTCCATAACCGTGGTCGAAGACGACCAGGGTGGGGGCCAGTGCGCCGTCCCGAAAGGCCGAGACGGCCACCCCGGCCGTTCTCGTCGTCGATCCCTAGGACTAACCGCCGGTCGGCAGCGGGGCGGACGACGACGAGCTCACCGGACGGTGTGACAAGGAACTGGGTGCGTTGATGTGGGCTCCCTCGTCGACGCCGACGGCGAGCCGCTCGACCAGTTCGCCGCCGAGCCAACCGGCGACCCCGGCGATCGCCACGGCGACGAAGCTGCACACCAGCGCCGCGGCGTTCTGCCTCCAGCCGTCGGCATTGGCACGTAGCATTATCTGCACGGCGGCGATGTCGTTGACCGACATCGAGGTACTGCCGGTCGGTGAGGCGGTCTTGCCCTCCTGGCCATCCACGTTGCCAACTGAACCCGGGTGCCGTCGCGGCCCGACTGCGGGCAGGCCGCTCAGTTCACCGACAGTCCGGGACTCCGCTCAGAACTCGTTCTGTGACAAGGAACTGAATTCAGATGTGGGGGGGTGAAGCATCCCGCGTTTGATGCGCACCTCCTTCCTTGGGAAGGTGCATGTCATG
>CAZVST010000159.1:0-1632 GCA_964629725.1 uncultured Mycobacterium sp. | reverse complement strand
CATGGCAACCTCCGAATAGCTTCGGTGTTGCGACGTTGACTGGAATCCGCCAGCATCAGTGGGGAATCTCAGCGAGCGCAGTCACCGGCACAAAGAAAGCCGTTCCGGCCGCCATGCGAAAGGTCAAGGCGATTTCACGACAGGTCTCGACCAACCAGCCACTCGATGAACTGCTGCGCCGCTTGAACGCGACGCTGCGGGGCCGGGCTGGGCATTTCCGGGCCGGGGTGTGCGCATCAACACCTACCTGGTGCGGTGGGCGCGGCGGAAGTTCAAGCGGTTGAGGTCGTTCAAGCAGGCCAAACGGTGGTGGACCGGGCTGCTCCAGCGGCAGCCCCGACTGTTCGCTCATTGGGCCTGGATGACCGAGTTCTGACAGATCAGATGAGACGAGCCGTGTAACGGGAGACTGTTAAGCACGGTTCTGTGGGAGCCCCGGGGTGAGACTCCCCGGGGTCACCCGGCGTACTAACGGAGGAAGCCAGGGCTCCCGCGTTGTTGACCCGGAACGTCTTGACCTGGACAAACAGGGCTCTTGCGGAACACCATTGGCGCTCCCAAGGCGATGCCCTGCAGGGCGGTAGGCCGGCTGACCAGCGTTGTTGGGTGCCCGCCTCCACAACGATCGCCGACGTGGCACTCGCCGTTGGCGCGAGGAGATCCCTCCATCATGAGAAAACTGCTGGTGAGAGAGCTGCAATTCGACAACGCCGCCACCCTGCGGAGGAAGCCTACGGGCCGGCGGCGGGTAATGAGGGTGCGACAACATCAATCCCTTCAACCGCTGATAGCGGTGTTGCCGGATCGATCGTGAGCCTTATCAGGATCGTCTCTAAGCGCCGGATCAGCGACTCGATGCTCGATGTATCAAAAGCATCAGTACGAAACACCACGCTCCCGCAGATCCCGGCCGGATCGCCATCCTCAGTCCAACATTCCCCGAGGGATAAATCCAAATCTAGAATTGCGGGTGGGACATGGTCGATGTTCAGTGGCGTGATTTCAATATCGCCCAAGATCAAGTCGCCGCCGAACTTGGTGGGTTGTGGGAAGTTTTCCCAAGACAACTCGACCTGTATCAGGGGATGGTGGGCTAGCGACTGAACTGGGTTGAGCCGTTCGGCGAGCACATCGAAGGGAACGTCTTGGTGCTCGTATGCCGCCAGGTTGCGCTCGCACACTCGGGCGAGCAGTTGGGCGAATGTGGGATCATCGGCGACGTCGACTCGCACGACTAGGTCCGCGGTGAAGTCGCCCACCATGCCATCAAGGTAGGGGTGGCGGCGACCGGCGCTGACGAGCCCGAAGGCGACATCGTCGCTCGCGCACATCCGGGAGAGCAGCACGGCCAGGCCAGCCTGGACCACGATGCAGCTGGTTGCGGCGTGCTCCCTGGCCACCTGGGCCACCTGCTGCTGGAGCTCGGCTGGCCAGGCCACCTTGACGCGGGCGCCGTACTGATCGGCTACCGCCGGGTAGGGCCGGTCGCTGGGCAGGGCCAGCCGGTCGGGCATCCCCACCAACGCTTGTTCCCAATAGGCCAGCTGGGCGCAATAAACGCTACCGGGATCGGCCGGATCCCCAAGGATCTCCCGCTGCCACAGGGTGTAGTCGATGTACTGCACCGGTAAT
>CAZVST010000158.1:0-1656 GCA_964629725.1 uncultured Mycobacterium sp. | reverse complement strand
CCGGGTGGTCTTCGAGAACCCCACGGTGGCCGGGCTGGCTGACTGGCTGGCCGCAGGACACACCGCCGAGTCTTCGGATCCGTACGCGACGGTGCTGCCGATTCGGGTCAGCGGACCAAAGCCGCCGGTCTGGTGTTTCCATCCTGGCCTGGGACTTGGCTGGGGATACCGGGGTTTGACAGGCCACCTTTCCGGTCGGCCCATTTACGCATTGCAAGCACGAGGACTGCAAGCAGGTACGAGCGTTGCGGCGTCGATGGCGGCCATGGTCGATGACTACATCGAGCAGATGTTGGCGACCCAACCACAAGGGCCCTATTTTCTCCTGGGGTATTGCTTTGGCGGCTTGGTGGCGCATGCCGCGGCAGCCAAACTTCAACAGCGAGGAAAAGAGATCGCCCTGCTTGGCCTGATGTCCCCGGACAGCCCAGAGGAATCGGAACAGCCTATTGCCCATGTAGAATCCGCTGAAGATTATTTCCAGAGGGTGTTAGGCGTATGGAGTCGCGGTGAATCACCGTTTAGAGACCAGCGCGAGAATTTAGCTGTCGCCTCTTTCGTTGCGGTCATTGACAACATTGCGAAGATAACCGAGAGCTTTGTCATGCCGACTTACAGCGGTGATTGCATCCTTTTTCTACCTGGGGTCGACACAGTGTCATCTTGTGAAGAATCTATTGCTGAATGGCGTCCGTATGTGAAAGGAGAAATATCGGTGCACGAACTGCCGGTCACGCATGACGAACTGTTTTTACCAACATCGATGGCATTGATTGGCCGCGCACTCGACGAGCTACTGCCGTAAGGCATTGTGACGCTGTTGTCCGGCGTTGCGGGCTTGTGTTTCAGGGTTCCGGCGTAGAACGTTCGCGGGGCGATCTGGCAGCCGTGCTCGGAGAGCACCCGGCAGATCGGAACGACCCCGAACCGAGCACGATGCTCGGCAATGAACGCACAGATCAGCGATGTCGCGGGTAACACTGCGATCAACCTGCACCGCATCGACGGAGCCGACAACATCGCCGAGGCATGCCGCGCAACCGCACTCACCGCCAGCCGCCGCGTCGACCTCCTCAACCCCTCAAATCCCCAGCTCACGAGCCTGCTAATCAACAACGCTCGTAGGGCGAACCTGAAGAAGTCCGACGCCCTGACCGCCGCTGCCGCGTTGCGGGGCAGCCTGGCCGGTGCTGTGTGTCAGCGGTCACGTAATTCCAGGTGTGAGGGGTTGTCCGTCACGTAATTCCCCACCTGCCGTCACGTAATTCCCCTGGGGTTGACCCCGTCTCGTGGACATCGGTTAAGCGGCCTGATTGGCAGCTGTTGTGATCCGGTGCTCGAAGGCTACCGGAGGGATTTGGCCGAGCGAGCTGTGGCGCCGGCGGTGGTTGTAGACGGTGTCGATCCAGGTGCTCACGGCGTGGATCGCCTCAGCTCTGGTGGCGAACTGATGCCGGTGGTAGAACTCGGTTTTCAAGGTCGACCAGAAGCCCTCCTGCTGGGCGTTGTCCCAGCACACTCCGGTCCGCCCGACAGAGAGCCGGACCTCGAGCTCGGTGGCGGCCGTGGCCAGCTGGGCGCTGGTGTACTGACAGCCCCGGTCGGCATTAAGCCGGATCCGGCTTAATGCCGATTATGCCGAGGTTTGCGTTAAGC
>CAZVST010000157.1:0-1695 GCA_964629725.1 uncultured Mycobacterium sp. | reverse complement strand
CTAAAGGCCTACGCCGGATCCGCACCCGTCACCCGAGCCTCCGGCAAGGTCATCTCCATCACCCACCGCCGCATCAAGAACGACCGCCTCGCCGCGGTCGGCTGGGTCTGGGCCACCTACGCCTCCATCAACCAAGGCCCCGCCCGCGAGCACTACCGGCATCGCCGCGACCACGGCGACCGCCACGCCGCCGCGCCACCTATTCAACAAGATGCTCGGCCAGCTCTACCACTGCCTGCAAACCCGCCAAACCTTCGACCCCGTCAAAGCCTTCGGCCAACCCGCCGCACCGCCAGAACAGGCCGCGGCTTGACTTTTAGCGGAATCGGAGGTCTGTCAACCTGGGTTGAGGCACCCGCTCCCTGACAATTAGTGACCTCGAGGGCGGGGATGGAGAGATTCCCCGAAATGAGTAGCACTGTGTCGAGGTTGGCCCGTGTGGCCGGGATGGAAGATCCTGGTCGGGTGGCTGACGATGTAGCGCGGCGTCCCGATCCCGAGGCTGCCCGAACGCGCCCGACGGCGGACGTTCACCGCGAAGTACAAGCTGGAGGTCCTGGTCGCCTACGACGCGGCACCCGATGGCGAGAAGGGCGCGGTGCTGCGCCGTGAGGGGCTGTATTCCAGCCACATCGTGCAGTGGCGCAAAGCCCGCGATGTCGGTGCGTTGGCGGGGCTGGCCGCCCCACGCGGGCGTAAGAGGCGCGACGCGCAGGCCGAGCAGATCGCCCGGCTGCAAGGCGAAAAGCAGCGACTGGAGCAGGAGCTGGCCAAGGCCCGCTTCGTGGTGGATGTCCAGGCAAAACTTCACGCGCTCTTGGAGATTCTCTCCGGGAGCGCGGATACCGAGCCGGGGCCGACACGATGACCGACCAGTCCGTCATCGAGCTGACACCGCAGCTGGGCGTACGGGGCGCCTGCGAAGCAGTTGGTGCCGCCCAGGCCGGCTACTACCGGCGCCACCGGCAAAGCCTGGCACCGGCACGGCCAGAGCCCATCCCGCATCGGCAGCGTCATCACGCCGCGGGCGTTGAGCACTGCCGAGCAGCAGGGGATCCTCGAGGTGCTGCACAGCGACCGGTTCGCCGACCTCGCACCGGCCGAGGTGTGGGCCACCCTGCTCGATGAAGGCGTCTACCTGGGCTCAGAATCGACGTTCTACCGGGCTGCTGCGCCAAGCCGGAGAGGTGCGTGAGCGCCGCCGCCAAGCCACCCATCCAGCGAAGGTGAAACCCGAACTGGTTGCCACCAGCCCGAATGCGGTGTGGTCGTGGGATAACACGAAATTGCGTGGCCCAGCGAAGTGGAGTTACTACTACCTGTACGTGATCTTGGACATCTTCTCGCGCTACGTCGTTGGCTGGATGGTCGCCAGCCGCGAAACCGGGCCCCTGGCCGAGGTCCTGATTCGCCAGACCTGCGCCAAGCAGGGGATCGACCGTGCCCAGTTGACCATTCACGCCGACCGCGGCAGTTCCATGACCAGCAAACCGGTGGCGTTCCTGCTCGCCGATCTCGGTGTCACCCAGTCACATTCGCGGCCGCACGTCTCCAACGACAACCCGTTCAGCGAGGCCCAGTTCAAGACGCTGAAGTACCGGCCCGACTTCCCCGGCCGGTTCGACTCGATCGAAGACGCCCGACGGCACTGTCAAATCTTCTTCCCTTGGTATAACGACGAACATCGCCACACCG
>CAZVST010000156.1:0-1848 GCA_964629725.1 uncultured Mycobacterium sp. | reverse complement strand
GGCCCACAACGGAATTCAATACCGCACCGCTACCGAATCGGTGCATCCAGGCTTAGAACCACTTACACCGAATCAGCGATAGACCCAATCAGGTGGTCCCATCACCCCGGCCAGAGTTATGGTTGCCTTTCCGAAGGAATTTCGGGCGTTCTGAGCGGAACCCCGCTCTTGGTTTGGCCCGTTCGAGGGCATCGATTGGCGGGATTGATGAAGGTTGGCTTTCTGGCTGCGCCCATGCATCCGTTCGACTCTTATCGGGCGATGGTTTCGATGGCCGAGCAGGCCAACGTGGATACCGTCTGGGTGCCCGACCACCTGCTAGGTTGCGCCCATCCGATGTTATGGTCCGCCATGGCGCTCGCCTCGGTCTCGCCCGATTCCGATGCCTGGTATGACCCATTCGCGTGCATTGCCGCTATCGGCCCCAGTATCGACATTCCGATGGGCGTGTGCGTCACCGACGCGGTCCGACGCCGAGCACCCGATCTTGCGCGCACCGCCCTCACCTTGCATCACCTTTGTCGCGGCGGATTTCACCTAGGGGTAGGGGCTGGGGAGGCCGAGAATCTTGTGCCATTCGGCTACGACTTCGCAACACCTGTTGCCGAGTTGGAAGCGTGCCTGATGGAACTTCGATCGCTGCTCGATCGCGGTGTCACGCATGCGCGATCATCCGGTCGTGTGGGTCTCCCCCTGCTGCGTGAGGACATCGGGCCACCGAAGGTCTGGGTGGCGGGCCATGGACCCCGGATGTTGCGTCTCACTGCCGAGTACGGGGACGGCTGGGTTCCCGCATGGCCGATGAGCCCCGCGACCTACGGGCGTCGGCGTCAGACCATCGCCGATCTCGCCGATCGGGCCGACCGGCCGATGCCGGAATGTGCGCTGCATGTCGGCGTGATCATCGGCCGCTCCCGCGACCACGTGGCCGAACTCATGGAACGGGATCCGCTGGGCAAGCTATGCGCGCTGATGTGCTCGGCTGACCTCTGGGCCAAATACGGGCTTGAACATCCTTCAGGAGAGCGATGCCGCGGCCTGGTTGATCTGATCTACCACGACCTCGATCCGGAACTCCTTCGAGACATAGCGCCGACGATTCCGTTCGAACTGGTGGAGGAATTCATGTTCATTGGTAACGCGGGCGAAATTTCCGATCGCATCAGCGGCTACGCCGACAACGGTTTGGAGCATGTGATTCTGGGCAATGGAACCGGCACTGTCGGCGGCCTAGCCGAAATAAACGCAAATATCACCGAATTGTTCTCGCTGACTGCGCTTCTCAGGGAAATGTAGTTCGTGGGTCTCCGCCAGGAGTCGGGGGAGCGGACGTGGGCTGGGCGTCGTTTTGGTCGGGTCGCGCCGTCGCTGTGGCCCGTTACGCGGAGTACGCGGCTTGGTTGTTGAGAGTGGTCGGGACTTGACCCCATGTGTTGGACACGCTCAATCCCGGGATGTTCCTGGGGGAAGCGAGATGATCCAACGCGATGGCAAGGAAGAACTATCCAGACGAGTTCAAGCGTGACGCGGTCGCGCTGTACCGGGACACCGAGGGTGCGACGATCACGGTGATCGCCGCCGAGCTCGGTGTCAGTGAGGCGACGCTGTCGGGGTGGTGCAAGGCCGCCGGCGTGCCGATCCGCCACCGCAAGCCCGGGCCAGACAGTGTGCCCGCACCCAGCGTGGAGACCGCCGAGCAGGAGCTGGCCCGGCTACGCGCCCAGGTCAAGGACTTGCAGGCGGAAAAGACGAGGTTGGCCACCGAACGTGACATTCTGCGGTCGGCGGCGAAATATTTCGCCGGGGAGACGAACTGGTGAGCCGCTTCCAGTTCGTCGCCGACCACCT
>CAZVST010000155.1:0-1873 GCA_964629725.1 uncultured Mycobacterium sp. | reverse complement strand
GCCGACCACACCGCGACACGCCAAACAGCACCTACTTAATTACTGCGCTGTTGCTAATTGAGGAAGGCGAGCGCCGGGCGGGTTTGCAGGTTGTCGTTAACCCCTGCGCACGGGGGTGGGGCGATGATAACCGGGCGGTCGGACGGGACAGTGTGTCGAGCCCGTCCGGCCGCGGCGGACGTGTGTGATTGATCGTGGTTCGAGCCCGCTCGCGCGACGGGACACCTCATCATTCGGGAGCCTTCGAGTTCTGGCAAAGACCGGTGCTCGCGCGGGTGCGCTGGGATCGCGAACAGCTCATCGAAGGCAAGCCCAGAGGCTCGTAAAGTAGGGCGCTGCGCGTTCTCGTCAGGGTCTTGGACCAAACGGAAACGATCTGAAGGAGGTAGCTGGATTGAACACCGTTCGATCCTGTTTCGATCAGGTGTTCCGCTCAGCCGGCGCATCGTTCGGTGATAAGTAGGTATTGACAATTCCTCGGCACCGATGGCGCCCCGCCGCGCCGAGGAGACGGCATCAACGTGTTCCCGGGACATGGGATGGCGTGCCAATACTGAACTAATTGCGACTATTCGTCTACAGTGCGTCTGGATGGGTGGCGGATCAGCGATTAAGAGGAAACAACAGTGAACATTCTGCTTTGGGTGCTCATAGCCATCGCCCTCGTGGCGATCACAGTGGCGATCATCTTCGCGATCAGGAAGATACAGTTTTCAAGGTTGCCACCAGAAGTCCAAGAGGGTATCCACCGCGCGCAAGACGCCCGTACCGAATACCGTCGAGAGCACACGAATTACGAGGACCGTGTTTCGAGTGCCGAGCGTGAACTGCACGGTCTTGAGGATCCCAAGGGCCGACGCCTGAACTCGGCCGGCGGAGTGGAGTTGTACGAACGTTGGATTGACACACCACAGGGTCATGGATCCCTGATCGGCGTGAGAGCCAAGGCTGAGGACGATCCGTACGCCCTCGCCACCTACCCCGCCACCGCACAGCAGGCGGGCATCGGCAAGGCGGCCGACGAGCCGAGCACCGGCAAGGCCTATGTCGTGATCGAAGGACCAAATGTATCCGGGGTAGCGGTGATCCCAGGTACCGCGGGGGAAACGCCCACGCAGAAAGCACTCATGTTCAGCGCGGAGATCAACAACGCTGCACATGCGGCGGAGCAAGCTGCGCCGCTACTTGCCGGCCGGATTGAGACGGCGCGCCAACAATTGGACACAGCCAAAAAGGACGATGCCATGGTCAAGCGAGCACGGCAGACGTACGCCGAGGCTGCTGCCCTACTGCCGGCCCAGTATCGCGGGGAGTTCCGCGAAGCCTCCAGCTAGGATCACCGAACCTCCCTTCCTTTGACGCCAGCGCAGACAACGTCGCCGTAACATCTTGGTCCACCAGGAATTGTTTGAGTTTGCGGGCAGCCCTAACGGGGCTTCGCCCCAGCCCGACAAGGCATGGCGTGGCCGGTTCTGTTTTCGGCGCAGGCTCACGCAGGGACTCGCGGTCAGAGTGGCCGACCGCCACCACTCGCTACGCCTATGAATGTTGACCATGACGCGGAGTGCGTATCGGCAGGTCAGGTGCGCTGTCATTGCGCTGTGGAGCGAGCAGGTTCCACGCTACGCGGTCGACGCCGACCTGAGAACACCAAACTTGACTCAAAATTCCGGCTTTGCCGGATCTAGCCATCTAGTGTCGCCTGTGGGGATGGCCGGTCGTGGTTTTCCGCTTTGCCGACTGTCACGCGGCCGCAATTGGTTCAGGCGTCGCGTTCGGGTAGGCGCGCTCTAGCTACTTCGACCTGAAAAAGGGCTGACCGGTATTTGTCAAGTCAAATGAGACAGTGCTGATCAGTTGATTTGTAGTTGCG
>CAZVST010000154.1:0-1881 GCA_964629725.1 uncultured Mycobacterium sp. | reverse complement strand
TGACTCCATCCTCGTTTCCAAGGTAAGGAGCCTCCACATTTCCCAGGACGATTCACAGCACAAGTCGAAGCGCTCTACTCGCAACCCGCGACCGTCTTGCCCGCCGATGCCGAAGGCCCCAACATGCGACGCCTACGCAGCGAAGCCACCCGGCTGCTCGGCAACGGGCACTGCACTCGGCCTACCGTCTTGGACTGCCGCTACGAAACGATCTGCGAAACCTGCACCCACTTCTCCACCAACGAGCAGCACCGCCAGGTCCTGACCAACCAGCTCGACAACGCCACCCAACGCGCTGAACCCCGCAGACAGAAGGTCTACCTCGAGCTGCTCACCAGGCTCGGATAGACCCCGTACCTGACAGCGATCACCTGCATAAGCTGCTGCTTTTTTAGAAACGCCCGGTCCATCCGCAGCTCGGCCACTTCACGGCGCAGCCGGGTCAACTCGGCCCGCTCGTCGGCGTCAAGCGCCTCGGGCGGGTCATCCATTTTCGACCGCTCCACGGCCACCCAGCGGCCCAGTAGAGCATCGCCGACCCCGATTCTCCCGCGCGACCTCTGCGATCGTGCGCGCGGTATCGATCACCAGTCGCGCGGCCTCCGTACGGAACTTCGGGGTTTAACTCTTCCTTTTCGCACCCATGAGGGCATCCTCTCCTGCTCGGGCATCGCCCAGCCGGTCATCATGTCCACGAAACGGGGGTAGCCCCAAGTTGTAATCGTCAGACAATACGCAGTCCGGCAGGGGTACGGGCAGGGTCGCACCAGAATGCGTCGTTGGCGAAGCGCTGGAACAATTCCGGCGGCAGCAGTGTCTCGCGCTCGTCTGCAGCGACAGTGCCGCGAACGGTGTGCAGGCCCGGCGTGCCGGCCCGCTCGTCGAACTCGGTGACGTCGTATGCGACATTGGCAAAGTCGTGTTCGAAATGGGGCTGACCGATGAAAGCGTAGATCTCAGACATGACCTTGGCCGGATCGGTGGTCATCGTCTCGTACTTTACGAGCAACAACCGGTCACTCTGCGCCCCATAGCAGGCCTGCTTGAGCGCGTCGTAAGGACCGCCGACCATGCCGTCTGGGGCAACCACGGCATTGGCGCGAGTGTACACCGTGCCACCGGCTGAGTAGCTGAAGATCGACGACGGGCTGAAGACGTTACGTTGCACCAGCTTCTCGATGCTATCGAGCACCCAGGACACGTCCCGCACGCAGGCGATCACTTTCGCGTACGGGAAGAGTCTGGCGATCGCCGGCATCCACGCGCACCACATCCTGTTGGTGTCGAAAATGACCTCGGCCGAACTATCGGCGTAGTAGCTGTCAAACAATCCGTGCAGGATTCGCTCCCGCTTAGTGTCGTCGATGAACACCGAATATTCATTGCGAGCACTCATATTGCCCAACAAAGCGCCGAACAGACCTGCCAGGGGACCCGACATACCGGCCTGGAACCGCGGGTTCTGCCGCAGCAGGGCCGCCAGCAGTGTGGATCCCGAACGCGGCAGCCCGGAGATGAAGTGAATCTCAGCTGCGGGCACCACCAGCACCACCTATTCCGGCGGTACCTCCAGCGCCGCCAGCACCACCGATGACCCCGGCGCCGCCAGCGCCGCCAGCGGTTCCCGGCGAGCCGGGCCCGCCGGGGCCGAAGGGGGAATCGCCACCATGGCCGCCAATGCCGCCAGTGCCGCCAGCACCGCCCGTGCCACCGACACCGCTATACGTCAGGGCAGCCCCACCGGCACCGCCTGTGCCGCCTGTGCCGCCTGTGCCGCCTGTGCCGCTATAGAAAGCGTAACTACCGGGGCCACCGAGACCACCGGCACCACCGGCACCCGCAGTACCGCCGACTCCGCCGTTTAAGCCGGCGCCGCCGGCG
>CAZVST010000153.1:0-1980 GCA_964629725.1 uncultured Mycobacterium sp. | reverse complement strand
AATGGATTCTCGACGCCGACCTGTCAGCGGCGTTCGACCGTATCGACCACGACCGCCTGGCTGTGTGGTACGCCCGCACCACAGGCTTCTCGTACGGTGCCGCCTCTGCGGCGATCGCTGACCTACTACGCCGTCGAGAAATTGGCGCGCCTTGTTGACCTCGTAATGGTGTGGCCAGGTCGGGTCCGAACAGCCCACCGCCGCACCGCTACAGCACAACCCCACCCCGGAGACCACCCCACCGCCGACGGCCAAGCCCGCCCCCAACCCAGCAACTCCGGGCCGCGCCAAGCGCTCCAGGCACCCTACATCGACGTTGACGGCGGGCGGCGGGTCGGGTAACCCGCCAACTCGACGTCTGCCGCGAGTTCGTCCAGTGCCAGTTCGGCGTTAAGCCGCCCGACGACTTCTTGCGTCAACGGTCGAAGTCCGAAGACGTGAGCGACCGCCGCAGGGTCGGTCTGCGCACCGAAATATGCCGCCGCGAAGTCACGGTAGGACTCCGGGGTGGGATCGGTCAGCAGCCCAAGGAGATCGTGGGCGCCATCGGGGTCGCTGTGGTCCTGTACGGACGTGTAGTCAACCGGGCCGGTCTGCCAGTGGGTGTCGTGGTTCTGACGCCACATGCAGAACGTGGCGGCGAACATCCCGTCGAAACCGAGGAAGGCCGGTTCAGTCAGGAATTCGGCGAAGACGTCGGGCAGTCCGTCAACCAGCCCCGGCCACAGCTGCCGCGGGTGGGTTCGCCTGACCGTCATCGCCGACTCGTGATCAAAGCCCTTGATGAACGCACCAGAAGGCGTGTAAACGATGAAACAGTCGTTGCCGCAGCCGTCGCGGATCTCTACGGCCGCTTGACCGTCACCCCAGTCGGCGGTATACGAGAACCGGCGGCCCTCCCACTCGGGCCACAGGATAGCGTCGAGCATCGCGGCGGCAAGGCAGCGCCGGCGCAGGACTTCGATGCCCGGCAACGCCGCCGCGACATCAACAGCTGTCACGCCGATCATCAAAGCACTTCCAACCCCCGAAGCGGCCCACCCGGTTGCTGCAGCCGGGCCGGTCTTTGCAATTCGAAGCAATTCCGCGGGTGGAAGGCCCGCCGCGACCGCGCGAAACCCCACCGGGCCAGCACCCCGTCCGGACACGACGGACACGACAGCTCCCCAGCCGCCAACCGGGACTCGACGCAAGCAAGATCGACCTCTACGGTCACCATCAGTGCCTCCGAGCACTACAGCGCGGCACCCCGCCAAGCCGGCCAAGACTTCGTGCCATGGCGCGGATATCCGAGTAGCTCATGGTCCGATAGCCTGAAATGCCCTTCGCATCAAGCGATATCAGGTCGAGATACGGCGCCGGTGCCGGCTCTTGGCTAGTGGCGGCACGACCAGCTTCTTGGCTGCGGCGGTCGATCAGATGCATGACGCCGTTGTGCCCGAGACGGGCGACAAGCACTGCAAGCTTGAAATCAAGCTCAAGATCTCTGAGGAGGCTGTCGACCGTGAGGTTTTCGGGGCTGGCGTCGACTACGCGGTCACGCGCCTGACGTACCAGATCGACATACTCAACAAACTGGCCTACCTCTGTGGAGGTGTATAACGACACTCTGGGACGAGCACTACAGGACCAGTCTGGCTGGGCTGCACGGCTGCGAGAAGAATGATGTCGCCTCGGAACTGTTTGCCGACTTGGACAAGATGCGGCAGGACTACGTGCACAACAGGGGCTGGGCGACAGCGAAACAGGCAAAGAACAAGCGGCTCAGGTGGTTTGAACCGAACGATCTGATGATCCCAACATCGGCTAACTACGAACAGTTGTTTAGCGAGCTGCAGTCCGAGCTACACCTTCTCGCGCAACCCCCAGTGCGCAAAGACAAGCCGAGTCGAACTTCTGTCAAGGGCCAAGTGTCGGTCGACCTTAGCCTGGATGCACCGATTCGGTAGCGGTGCGTAGTGGGTCGTGACAGCGAAATGC
>CAZVST010000152.1:0-2028 GCA_964629725.1 uncultured Mycobacterium sp. | reverse complement strand
CTGCCGAGGCCGGACTCGACATCACGGTCTGCCACCTGCCGCCCGGCACCTCCAATAGGGTCGGGGACTGGCGCGGTGACGCAGTACGTGCGTTCCGTTTCCAGCCCCCGCCACCTCGATCCGTGCATGCGGTTCTCCCGCACACGGCTCACCGACGTCGTTCACCACCGGCATTCGGCTTGTCCCGCCAGTCCCGGAAGGGTCTGGGGGCGACGACGTTCCCAGAAAGACTGACCAGGCCCAGATAGTCCGGGGAGGCATAGGCCACCACGTGCCAACCGAAACCGCGAGAGCGCTTGTGACGTTTGCCGATGAACAGCGCCATCCGCATCCGCACGTACTCCCTGATCACCCCGAAGCGGTGTGCTGAGTTGCCGTACTTGAAGTAGGCCGCCCAGCCGTTGAGGAACAAGTTGAGCTCCCCAACCACCACCTCGGTCGGCAGCAGCAACCGGGAGCGGTCCGTCAATTCCCGGATCCGTTCCCGTGCGTGCCGCACCGCCTTGTCCGCGGGCCAGCGGGCGAGGAAGGGGAACGGCCGCCGCCCAGGGCGAGCGGGCGCGTTCACCAGCCGGTGATGGAAACCGAGGAAGTCCACTCCCTGACCTCCCACCCGAAGGTGGGTAATCCTGGTCTTGGCCTCCTTGGGTTCCAGGCCGAGATCGGCCAGCAGTTCCCGAAGCCGCGCTAACGCGGCCTCGGCCTGCCGCCGGGACCTGCACATCACCAACGCGTCGTCGGCATAACGCACCAGGACCCCATGCTCGCCCACGTCCCACGCCCGGTCAAGCCGGTGCAGGTAGACGTTGCAGAGCAAGGCGGATGCAACCCCGCCCTGTGGAGTTCCGGTGACCGGCCGACGGACCTGCCCCTGTTCCATCACCCCCGCGCGCAGCATCACGCGCAGCAGCTTCAGGAACGGCTGGTCACAGACGCGTTCCTCGACCGCCTGTATCAACTTCTCGATCGGAATCGCCTCAAAACAGTTGGCGATGTCGGTCTCCACCACCCACTGACGCCCCCGCCAGGACTCATCGATGAGCACCTGTAGAGCGTCATGGGCACCGCGCCGGGGACGGAACCCGAACGAGCACGGAAGGAAATCCGCCTCGAACACCGGCTCCGCCACCAGTTTCCATGCGGCCTGAACGATCCGGTCGCGCACCGAGGGGATCGACAGCGGTCTCTGCTCGGTCGTACCGGGCTTGGGGATGAACACCCGACGCGCCGGCAGCGGACGATAGCTGCCTTCCTTCAGTTCCACGGCCAGCTCATCAAGGAGGCGGGCAACCCCGTACTCCTCGACCTCCGCCAGGGTGATCCGGTCGATACCCGGCGCGCCGTCGTTACGGCGCACCGCCACCCACGCGCGCCACAGGACGTCCCTGCGCGAGACCTTGTCCATCAGCGCGTGGAACCGCCGCCCGGGATCGGCCTTGGCCGCCCGGTAAAGCGCATGCTGCAAGGCACGAACCGGATTCGAGGGAGAACGTCCCCCGTCGGCGGGACTAGCCACCTGGGCACTCACCGGGCCCCTCCTTCACAGCTCTACGCATCGACGAAGCAGCGGCCCTTCCCTCACCGGCGGTTATGTTGTCCGCTCGGCTCAAGCAGTACTACGGCCGCCTCTGACGCCCACCCGGCCAGCACCCACTTCCCGAGGTCATCGGTTATAGGGCACCCAGCTTCCAGCGGCACCTACGCGCAGGCCGCCGGGCCGGGGAGGGCCTCTCCAGTTCTCGCCGCCACTATCCAAACGTTCCGCGCCCCTTACGCCGAGGAGTTCTTCACGGCTGCGATTCCAGGGTCTTCGCCGCTTCCATGGCCTTCGCCCTGACACTCCGGGCTCGGCTCTCCTTTGCCCCACCTCACGGTGGGGACTTTCACGACGCGGCAGGCTTCGCTTGATGCTACGGACCGCTCGGTTGCTCCCCCTTGAAGGGCTTTTGACGCTGGGCTTCGGCACCGGGCGTTTCCCTGCGTGTCAGGGTGAGTTGAGTCCAGTGGTTCATAGCAACCCGCCTGCAG
>CAZVST010000151.1:0-2068 GCA_964629725.1 uncultured Mycobacterium sp. | reverse complement strand
TCAACACCACCAGGAAACCGACACGCCATCCCAACCACCGCCACCGGCTCGAGGGTGGCTGCAACGGTGGCGATCGCTTCCGGCGGGGCGGCAGTATCGGTGAGCCGGGCCATGAGGTACTTGGCCAGAATCAACGGGGTGGGGTGGTCATACACCAGGGTGGATGGCAATGCGAGGTTGGTTTGTCGGGTCAGGGCGTTCCTCAGTTCGAGGCCGGTTAAAGAGTCGACGCCGAGGTCTTTAAATGTGCTGTTGATGTCTAGGTCGGTGGGGTGAAGGTGAGCCAGGACTGCCGCCGTGGCGTTTGTGATCACTGTTGTCAAGAAATTGAGTCGCTGTTCCGGAGTTCCGCCGGCTAAATCTGTCCGCAAGCCACCTGTTTCGGCGCTAGTTGTATTAGGGGCAACCCCGAGTGCAGCTGGTGACGATGCGAGTTGGGTGAACATCGGGTAAGTCCGGCGAGTTGTGAGCATCCTCTGGAATCGCTCCCAGGAAACGTCGGCGATAGTGATTACGTTGTCGTTCGCTGGTATGGATTGTTGAAGCGCAGCTAAGGCGGTTTTCGGCGGTAGAGGGTTGAGCCCGACATTGGAGGATTCGTCGATGGCCTCATCCGGTTGCGGGGGCTGATCAGCCCACGGCCCGAACGAGGCGGACAATACCTTTATTCCACTTTCGCAAAATCGAGTTGCAAGCGCGTCGAGGTGGGCGGTAGCGGCCGCAGAGCAACTCGGTCCTGCAACTTGCTGTAACTCGGCCGACCATGAAAAGAAGATGACCGTTGCCGGCGGTTCGTCAGCGAGTACGTCTAGCAAGTTTTCGGCGCCTCGCGCCTTGGCTGCATAGTTTTTCGCGAAAATTTCAGGATATGTGTCGGATATGGTGCTCAATTGGGTGGCCGCTGCCGCGTGCGCTACTGTCCGGATGGCACCGTAGACGGCGTGAATATTATCGATAACCTCGGCTAGAGCCGATCGGTCGGTCAGATCAGCCGACACGAAGGTCGTGCGTATTCCGTCCGCATCGAGCTCATTTTTGAGTGTCGCTGACCAGGGATGATTTTCCCAATTGCGGCTCAGCAGTACAACGTGTTTGGCGCCCGCGCCCACAAGCCAACGAACGATATGCGGACCGAACTGGCCCGTTGCGCCCGTGACCAATGCTATTTCGGACGATTTCCAATCACCTTCACGGTCTGTGGTGTCCTGCAGCAGCGGTGCCTCCCCGAGCCGCCGAGCACTGACACCGTCTGGGCGTATTGCGAGTTGGTCTTCGGATTGTGGGCTGGTCAGCACGGCATGCAGGTGCTCGATTTCTTGCCGCGTTGCGATAGGTGGGAGGTCGATGAGCCCACCCCAGTAGTCGGGACATTCATGAGACATTGACTGTCCGAGGCCCCACACAGCGGACTGGCTCGGGCTCGGGGGAATATCGTTGGGAGTTACCGAGACGGCGCCCTGCGTGGTGACCCAGAGGGGAATTAGAAGCCTGGAATCGGCGAAAGCTTGAGCAAGAAGCAATGTTGACATCAGACCGAGAGAAACCCCGGGATAATCTGCGCTGGGCGCCTCCGATATAGCCATAAATGAAACGATGCCATCATAACGGTCTCGCGTAGCGGCAGCCAAAATTAGATCGGACAGTGCCGCTCGGCTGTGTGTAGTTGGGTCGACTTCAAGAATGTCGATGGAATCCGCGTATTTTTCGCGAAGTCCGCTGATCCACACATTCTCGGCTTGCTCGGGCAGGGTCAACACGAGCCATCGCGTTCGGAGCCGCGGGTAGGTCTTCGGGGTAATGGGCCGCCAGCCGACGAGATACCGCAATTTGTTGATATGCGCTCGGATTCCAAGATCTCGGTGCCATATTCGCAAGCTGTCTATAACGCGTTCAAGGGATGCTTGGCTTTCAGCGTCAGTCATTCCCAACAACTTCGCAACCGTATCGACAGCGTCGTCGTCCACAGCTTCCCACAGCGCTTGTTCGGCGGGGTTGCTGACGTCAACCGAAGCTGGGTGCAGCCAGTAGGGGCGGTGTTGGAAGGGATAGGTGGGCAGGGTGACGGTGT
>CAZVST010000150.1:0-2106 GCA_964629725.1 uncultured Mycobacterium sp. | reverse complement strand
CCGCCAGGGCATCGTCGGGCAGTGCGGAAGCGGTCACGGCGGCCCGATCCGGTGCAGTCTCACCTCGCTCAAGCTCCCACCGTCGACCTCAAGCGTCATATAGGTGCAGTGCGGTTGGCGCCGCCGGTCGGTCGGAGACCCCGGATTGAGCAGCCGGAGTCCCGATGTCGCCGTGGTGTCCCACGGGATGTGGGTGTGCCCGAACACCAGCACGTCGGTCTCGGGGTAGTGGGCGGCCATCCGGACGTCCCGGCCCGCGGAGGCGCCGGTCTCGTGCACGACGGTGAACCGCATGCCGGCCAGCGTCAGGTCGGCCCGGTCGGGCAGGCGCTCGCGCAGTGCAGCTCCGTCGTTGTTGCCCCAGCAGCCGATCAGCCGGGATGAGCGGGCTTCGAGCGCGTCGAGCAGATCCACGCTGACCCAGTCCCCGGCGTGAATCACCCATCTGCCGCATCGCGGACGCGACCTGCCCGGACCGGTGTGGTCGGCGATCGAGGGCGCCGACGCGGTTCCGAGATCAGGACGAGATGCATGAGTCACGGTGCGACGACCAGGCCGGAGTCTCGCGAGCGCGGGTATCCGCTGCAGCAGGTCTACTCTGGGGGAGGGAAGGGTCTGTAGTGAGCAACGACATGTCCGATATGTCCAGCAAAGACGTCATGTCCATCAACGACGTCGAGAAGCGCTGGCACGACCCGCAGCAGTTCCGGGCCGCCGTCAACTACGTCGTCTTGATTATCGCGCTCGCGGGTGTTGCTCTGATTGTGGCGGCGCTCTGGCGTTCTCTGGTGGCCGGCATCCTGGTGCCCGGCACCCTGTTCGTCGGCGGCGTCGGGGCGTTCATCCGCACCTACCAGGTGTGGCGCGCCGAGGGTGTCTGGCCGATCTGGCAGGGGGCGGGCTGGTTTCTGCTGCTGGCATTCCTGGTGTGCCTCAACGTGCCGTTCGCAGTCGCCGTCTAGCTCCGGTGCCGCACTGGGTGGACCGGGATTTCACCGGTCACGACTTCACCGAAGCCGATCTCGCCGAGTTGTCCACCGACCGCGTCATCTTCACCGACTGCGACTTCAGCGCCGCCGACATGGCGCATTCGGTCCACGTGGCCTCGGCATTCCGCAATTGTCGATTCCGGCGGACGACGTTGTGGCACAGCGATTTCCGCTTCTGCAGTTTCATCGGTTCCACTTTCGAGGATTGTCGGCTCCGGCCGATTCGTTGCGAGGAGGTGGACTTCAGCCTCGCCGTACTCGGCGGGGCGGACCTGCGTGGCCTGGACTTGTCCGGCTGCCGCTTCCGGGAGACCTCTTTCGTGCGCGCCGATCTGCGCCGTGCAGTCCTGTGCGGCGCCGACCTGACCGGCGCTCGCACCGAGGGATTGCGGCTGGAGGAGGCCGACCTGCGGGGTGCGCGGATTGATGCGACCGGCTGGACGACGGCGGCCTGCCGGGGGGCCCGCATCGACGTCGAACAGGCCCTGGCCTTCGCCGCCGCGCACGGATTGGAAATCGGCTGACCCCTGAGGTTCATACTCGTCGGGTGACTGCTGATGTGCGGCCGCTGGCCGGTGTGCGGATCGTCGAGATCTCCAGCTTCGTCGCCGTGCCGTTGGCCGGGATGACTCTGGCGCAACTGGGCGCCGAGGTGGTCCGTATCGACCCGGCCGGGGGTGCAGCGGACTACCACCGCTGGCCGGTGACCGCGGCCGGCGACAGCATCTACTGGGCCGGGCTGAACAAGGGCAAGCGGTCGATGACGGTCGACATGCGCGGCACTGAAGGCCAGGATCTGGTGCAGCGCCTGATTGCGGCAGCCGGGGTGTTCATCACCAATGTCACAGGGCGGCAATGGCATTCCTACGAAACGCTGCGCGGGCTGCGTACCGATCTGATCCAGCTGGAGGTCGTCGGGAGGGCCGACGGCGCCACCGGGGTGGACTACACCGTCAACGCCGCCACCGGCTTCCCGCTGGTGACCGGCCCGGCCGACCATGTCGGACCGGTCAATCACGTGATGCCCTCCTGGGACGTCAGTTGCGGGCTGTACGCCGCGTTGTCGGTCCTGGCCGCCCTGCGCCGACGCGATGCCGCCGGTGTCGGCAGCAGCATC
>CAZVST010000149.1:0-2140 GCA_964629725.1 uncultured Mycobacterium sp. | reverse complement strand
CACCGGGCACCAAGCCGAGCACCCCAGTCGGCGTGTTACCGACCCACGCTCCTAGGTGGTTGGTGTTTTTCGTGTGGCGGTGACCGGCTGACCGTGGCCGCTGGCGTTGAATGATCTGGTGACGTTGGGACGGACGCCTACTCAGGCGGATCTGCTGCGGTCGACGGCGAGTTTCTGTGCGGACCGGGTGTCTGGCGACTCGATTTACGTTGTGCTGCACCGGGAGTGCTTCAACTTGTTCCCCGATGAGATGTTCGCCGACCTGTTCACCGACGTGGGGCGCCGCTCGGTGCCGCCGATGATCGTGGCGGTGGTGATGGTGCTGCGCGCGCGGCTTCGACGGCTATAAGGGTCACATCGCGATCGACCCGGATACCGAGATCGTGACCGCCACCGACGTGAGCGCGGCCAACGCCGGCGACGCCGGGCCCGCTGCCGATCCGCTGACCGATGACCTGCCCGAGGACCCCGACGCCGACGCGGGTGAGGGCGACGACGGCGACGATGATGACCCGAATCTCGGCGCCGGCGGTGGTGCGCAGGCACCCGCGGGCGCCGACCGCGGGCGAGGATCGCCCGGCGGTCTACGGCGATGCAGCCTACGGCGCGGGCACGCTGCTGGCCAGGCTGGAAGCCGCGGGCGCGCAGATCTTCACGAAGGTGCAGCCGCCGAGCGCACCAGGCGGCCGGTTCGCCAAGGACCGCTTCGATATCGACCTGGACGCAGGCACGGTGACCTGTCCGAACGCGGTCAGGGTCGCGATCCGCCCGGCCCGGACCGCAGGCGGTACCGCCGTGTTCGGCGCGGCGTGCGCCGACTGCCCGCTCGCCGCCCAGTGCACCACCTCGCCCGGCGGGCGCACCATCACGATCAGCGCCTACGAGGCCGAACTGGCTCGCGCCCGCACCGCCCAGGCCGACCCCGCCTGGGTCGCCGACTACCGGGCGACCCGCCCGAAAGTGGAACCCAAGATCGCTCACCTGATGCGCCGCCGCCACGGCGGGCGCCGAGCCCGAATGCGCGGCACCACCAAGGTCGCCGCCGACTTCTCCCTGCTGGCCGCCGCGGTCAACCTGTCCCGCCTCGGTGCGCTCGGACTGCACCGTGCCACTGGCCAAGGGTGGCAGGCCATGCCCGCATAACCGCAAAAGCCCTGCCGCACCGCACATTCCGTAACGATCGACGACTCGATCCAGCCAGCGGGCACGTCAACCGACCGAGATACCATCCCTCACAACAAGCTCAACCACAAGAGCGGTTACCACCTACCCCAGAAGGCCCGTTCGACACCAGCCACCTAGGGCAACTTTCCTCGGGCTTCGCACCTCACCGGCCAGGAGCCTGGCGACGCACGCCGAGATGGGAGACGGACGATCGAGCACCCGCCCGGAGCTACATGATCAGCATCGCCGACCTCCTATCCATGTAGTTCAGTCGATATGTGCGACCTCGGGTCGCACGCTTGGCATGTCCGTAGACCGGGCGCAGCAGGGAATCGATGTCGACGAACACCCGATTTTCGGCGCCGGGGAGCTCGACCCGCTCACACAGAGCTCCAAGGTGTTCGCCGAGTACGGCGTCGAGTTGGCGGGCATGTCCGAAGGTGAACTCCCGCAAAAGGGTTCCGATGGTCGAGGGGGCATACACCCCATCGAAGGGGGTCTTCATTCCACCGCTGCGCACCAGCTCAAGGTCATCGATGCTGTCCGCGCCGGCACACATCCCGGCGATCACGGTGGCCAGCTTCGGTGCAGGATTGGCCGACCCGGACTTGATCTTGGGCTCGGCGATATGAATTCTGCTGGCCAGCAACTCGATCAAGCCGGTCTGCTCAGCCAGTGTCATCACCGGCACCAACCCCGCGCACGACACCAAGTGGTCATCGTCGAACACAGCCGAATCGGGCTTGAACCTGTGGGACACTATCACCGGAAGTGCCTTTCTTGTGCCGGTCAGATTTTTGTGTGAGAACTCAAATCATCCCAGCTCAGAAGGCACTTTCTTCATTCCGACACCCGCCGCGGACCAACTTCATCCGCGGATCGAGGCTAAACTTAGGCTAAACTAGCAGTGGCAGATTTACATAGCTACTTCGACCTGAAGAAGTCGGCTGCCGCTGAGCGGTCTGCGGTCGGCGAG
>CAZVST010000148.1:0-2163 GCA_964629725.1 uncultured Mycobacterium sp. | reverse complement strand
CGGTAGGGTCGGGAGCTGGCGCGGTAACTAGCATCGGCGGTAGGTCTCGGAGCCGTTGTTGACCACAGGGTTTCCCCTGGTGTCCTTTATCTCCGTGGCCCTGGCCTGATCTCTGTCCCGTTTCCAGCTCCCGCCACTTCAAACCGTGCATGCGGTTCTCCCGCACACGGCTTACCGACGCCGTTCACCGCCGGCATTCGGCTTCTCCCGCCAAGGCTTGTTGGCCCTGGGTGCGATCACGGTTCCATTCAGGTTCAGCAGCCCGCTGAAGTCCTTCGACTTGTAGGCAACGACAGACCGGCCGAAGCTACGTCCGCGTTTGTGCCGTTTGCCGATGAACAACGCGAGCCGGTCACGTGCGTGCTGCTCGATCTTGTGGAAGCGGGCCGCGCTGTGGCCGTAGCGAAAATAGCCTGCCCAACCCCGCAGGAACCTGTTGAGGTCCCCGACCACTTCCTCGACCGGCAGCCACAGTCGGGACCGAACCGTCAGTTCGGTGATCCGGTCGTGTGCACGTCGCATCGCCCGATCACTGGGCCAGCGGGCCAGGAACTCGATACCGCGCCTGCCGTGGATGCCCCGTGACCGCACCATCCGGTGGTGGAAGCCGAGAAAGTCGAAACCTTCGCCGCCCACCGCCACTTCGACGATGCGTGTTTTGGCCTCTTTCGGCGCCAGGCCGAGATCAGCCAGAAGCTCCCGCAGCCGCATAAGCGCGGCCTGGGCTTGCTGCTCGGATTTGCACACCACCAACAGATCGTCGGCGAATCTCACCAGAACCCCGTATGTGCGGGTGTCCCAAGCCCGGTCGAGCCGGTGCAGGTACACATTGCACATCAAGGGGCTGATCACACCCCCTTGCGCAGTTCCGGCGTCGGAGTGGCGAACAATGCCGGATTCCATCACTCCCGCCCGCAGCATCGCGCGCAGCAGCTTGAGCACCGACTGATCGACCACCCGTTCCTGGACCGCTTGTATCAGCCGGTCATGCGGAATCGCCGAAAAGCAATCAGCGACATCCGTTTCCACCACCCACCGCCTACCCCGCCAGGTCTCATCGACGAGCACCTGCAAGGCGTCGTGCTGCCCACGCTTCGGGCGAAACCCGAAACTGCACGGGGCGAAATCCGCCTCGAAGACCGGCTCAAGCACGATCTTGAGCGCAGCTTGCAAAACACGGTCACGAACCGCGGGAATCGACAACGGCCGCTGTTCGGTCGTTCCCGGCTTGGGGATATACACCCGCCGCGCCGGAAGCGGCCGATAGGCCCCCTCCCGCAGTTCGCTGGACAGTTGATCGAGGAGCCGGTCGATGCCGTACTCCTTTTCGATCCAATCCAAAGTGATCCGGTCGATACCCGGTGCGCCGTTGTTGGCACGCACCGCAACCCACCCACGCCACAGGACATCTCTGCGCAAGACTTTGTCCCACAGCGCATGAAACCGTCGCCCGGGATCGGCCTTGGCCGTCCGGTACAGCGTGTGTTGCAGGGCACGCACCTTGTCCAGCGGAACCTTGTCTACGACAACGGCTCCGCTGTCGGCGGGACTAGCCTTTACGGCACTCACCGGGCACCTCCACAGTCAATCGCACGCATCGACGAAGCAGTGGCCCTTCCCTCACCGACGGTTATGTTGTCCGCTCGGCTCGATCGGTACTACGGCCACCTCCGACGCCCACCCGGCTGGCTTCCACTTCCCGGCTCATCACCGGTTATAGGTCGCCCCGCTCCAACAGCCCTGCGCAGTCTGCCGGGCCGGGGAGGGCCTCTCCAGTTCCCGCCGCCACTATCCGAACGTTCCGAGCCCCCTACGCCGGGGAGTTCTTCACGGCTGCACCTTCAGGATCTTCACCGCTTCCATGGCCTTCGCCCTGAGGCACCGGGCTCGGCACTCCCTCGCCCCCACCCACCGGGCGGGAAATCTAACGACGCGACAGGCTTCACTTCACGTTACGGACCGTTCGGTTGCACACCCCGCCACACGGGATGTTCGACGCTGGGCTTCGACACCGCCCGTTTCCAGACGACACCGCCAGCCTGCTACCGGGCCTCCTGACAGCTACCCGGACCGGACTTACACCGGCAAGCGACGACGAGCTTACAAATCAGCCATCAACCATCTACATGATCAACCACCAACTTTCTGGACGCACTGCCTCAC
>CAZVST010000147.1:0-2300 GCA_964629725.1 uncultured Mycobacterium sp. | reverse complement strand
CATCGCGGTTCTCGCTCGTGCCCAGCAGGACGCGGTCTGGCGGCGCAGCAAGGCCGGCAACGAGTTGCGCTCGGTCCTGCGCGAGTACTACCCGGCCTTCCTGGAGGCCTTCGCCAGCAAATCCGCCACCAACCTCGCCAAACCCGAAGCCCGCGCGATTCTCGCCATCGCCCCGACCCCAGCCCACGCGGCACGAATCACAAAGGCGCGCATCGCAACCGCGCTGCGCCGCGCCGGCCGGCCGGCAACGGGGTATCGACGACCTCGCCGCCGAGATCCACCAGCGACTGAAAACTCCGCAGCTGCGCCAGCCCGAACTCGTGGAGAAGGCGATGGGCCGCCAGGCCCTGGCGTTGCTGGCAATGCTCGACGCCGCCTGCACCGGCGCTGACGAGCTCCTGCAGGCAGCGGCCGAGGAATTCCGCAAACACCCCGACTACGACATCATCACCAGCTTTCCCAGCCTGGCCGACCTCACCGGAGCCCGGATGCTCGCCGAAATCGGCGACGACCGAACCAGATTCGCTGACGACCGCGCACTAAGCCTGAAACCGTGGATCGGTGATTTCGTGCTGTCGGGGGGCTGATTTGTGCACGGTTGGGACGGTTCGGGATGGTGTGGGCGTGGGTGATCTGCTGGTCTGCGCCAGCTTTCCCTTGTTGCGGGTTCCTCGGGTCGGGCCTGGGTGGCCGGGTGGACAGGAAATTCTACGAGGTTAGGCGGCGCGCGGTTGCGCGGTCGGGTAGCCGATGACGTTGTCCCACAGGGTTTTCCATTGGGTTTGTCGGGGCCAGTGCGCGGGTGGGTGCAGGGTCGGTTTGCGGGCCGGCGCGGCGAAACGGGCGGGTACGGTGACCAGGTCGCGGCGCAGGGTGGCGCCGCGGGCGACGGTGTGGTGGCCGCCGGCGATGGTCCCGGCGGCGCGCAGCAGGTTGTGGGTGATCACCGCGGCTGCCAGCCAGGCGCAGTTCGCGGCGAACAACCCGGACGGGATGTGGGCCAGCGGGCCGTCGATCAGGTCGGCGAAGGTGGTCTCGACGATGGCGTGTTTACGGTGGGTGAGGTCGGCTTCGGCGGTGGGTAGCTCGGAGTTGGTGACGAACGGGTGATACCGCCATACCGGGAACAGCCCGTCGGGGTAGCGGGCGTCTTTGACGCGGCGCACCACCAGGCGGGCGGTGTAGCGGCCGTGACCACGCAGGGTCAGGGTGTAGGGGGTTTCGGCGACTTCGGCATCGGAGATCAGGGCGCCGGTGTCGGGGTCGGTGACTGCGCCCGGGTAGCGCACCGGGGTGAACGCGGTGTCCTCGGTGGCATCGATGGCCTTGGTGACACGGCTGTTGCGGCTCAGGGCCAGCGAGAATTCGATGTGTTCGGCCAGGCAGGCGGCGATGACCTTCTTCGTTCCGAACGCGGAGTCGCCGCGCAGCATGATCGTCGCGGGGTCCGCGCCGGCCGCGCGGGCGGTGGTGACGGCTTGCTTGACCTGCCGCGCTGCCCCGCGGCCAGAGCCGGTCTTGCCGCTGCGCAGCCAGGCCTCGGCGATCACCGGTGCGGCGTCGGGCACCGACAGGGTGGTGATCAACGGGGACAGGCCCTTGCGTAACAGGGCTCGTCCGGCGATCTTGGCGTGCCCGAACGAGGCGCCTTGTTTGGCGTGGCCGTAGACCGGGCGCAGCAGTGAGTCGATGTCCAGAAACGCCCGGGCCTGGATGCCGGGCAGCAGCGGTGTGCGCGCCGCGAGCGCTCCCAGATGTGCGCGGGCTACCGCGGCGAGCTGGTTGGCATGGCCGAAGGTGAACTCTCGCAGGAAGATCCCCAGTGTCGAGGGCGCGTACACCTCGCCGAACACCCGGGGCGTGCCGCCGGCACGCAGCACGTTCGCATCGTCGATGTTGTCCGCCCCGCACATCATCGCCGCGATGATCGTGGTCAGCTTCCCGGCCGGGTTGACCGCACCCGAGGCCACCCGGGTGCTGGGCAGCGTGACGTGCTGGCCGATCAACCGTGAAAGACCGGTCTGCTCAGCCAGTTCCATGATCGGGACCAAGCCCGCCGCCGAGACCAGATTGTGCTCGTCGAACACCGCTGACCCGACAGTGAACGTATGCGATGATTGCACTGAGAATGCCTTCCAGGCCTGTGGACAAATGAGACCTCAACAACCTCAATAGTCCCAGTTCAGAAGGCATTTTCGCTGTTCCCACGCCGACCGTCAGCAGACCGATCGTCCACGGATTCAGGCTAAAGGCCTACGCCGGATCCGCACCCGTCACCCGAGCCTCCGGCAAGGTCATCT
>CAZVST010000146.1:0-2473 GCA_964629725.1 uncultured Mycobacterium sp. | reverse complement strand
GACGTCCTCGTTGAACAGGAACACCGGCCGGTCGGGGACCACGGCGTCCAACTGTGCGCGGTGGGGCTGCCCGCCGGGGAAGGCGGACATCGACCAGCCGCCCCCGAGGATCCACGGCTCCTCGGGATGGGCGGTGGCGTAGGCGCTGATGGCGGCGAGGTAGTCGGGCAGCCCGGCCAGGCCGTTGAGCCAGACCCGCAGCCGGTTGCGGCCGGCGAACGGCGCATGGACGTGCGCGTCCTGGAATCCGGGGAGGACGACGCCCCCGGGTGCGCGGATGACGCGGGTTCGGGGACCGGTGGTCTTCAGGAGCCCGGCGGTGTCTCCGAGCGCAGTGATGCGATCGTCGGTGATGGCGATGGCCGTGACCGGTCCGGCGTCGGGCGCGTGAACCCGAGCGTCCGTGATGATCATGTCCGGGTGCCGAGGCGGGGTTCCGGACGTGGCGACCTGGTCCGTCATGGTGCCCGGCACGCTACCCGGACGGGCGGGGATGCGGTGGCTCCCCGCACTCAGCCGGCGCCGTCCGCGAGCCGCCGCTCCAGGCTGTCGAGGATGAGGTCGAGCCCGAACCCGAACTCGTCGGCGTAGTCGTATCCCTGCCCGACGACGTGGACCGTGATCATCTCGACCAGGGCCGGGTACTGGTCGGCCGGCAGCATCTGCTGCATCGTCGCAGCGAAGTCCTCGGCCGACTCGCCCGCCTCGAAGGGCAGGTTGATCTCGGTGACCACGAATCCGTACACGTAGGCGTCGATCGCGGAGAACGCATGCGAGGCCAGCGCCACCGAGAATCCGTTGCTCCTCAGACAGGCCAGCACGCGGTCGTGATGGCGCAGCAGTGCAGGTCCGGGGGCGCGGCGGGACTCGATGAGCCCGACGCCCCAGGGGTGGGCCGCGAGCACCCGGCGGGCAGACCCTGCCCGCTCAGCCATTGCCGGCCGCCACGGTGCGTCGGGTTCCGGCAGCTCCACCTGGCTGAAGATCCAGTCCGCGAGGCCGTCGAGCAGGGCATCCTTGCCGGCCAGGTGGTGATAGAGGGACATGGCTTCCACGCCGAGCTCACGGCCCACGTTGCGCATGCTCACCTGGGCCAGGCCGCCGCGGTCGGCCACCGCGACGGCCGCCTCGATGATGCGCGCCTGCGTCAGCGCGGGTCGCCGTGCCATGAGACCTCCGGGATTTGACGTCTTACAGGCGTAAGGATAGCCTCCCGATCAGGCTTACGAGTGTAAGGAGCAGTCATGAGGGCAGCAGTGGTCGACCGGTTCGGTCCGCCCGACGTCGTACGCATGGAGGAACGGCCGATGCCGGTGCCGGGCAAGGGGCGCGTGCTGGTACGCGTGCGGGCCGCTGCCGTCACGTCGGCCGATGCGCGCATCCGGGGCGCCCGCTTCCCCCGTGGCTTCGGGATCCCGGCCCACCTCGCCTTCGGGATCAGAAAGCCCAGGCGACCGGTGCTCGGCAGCTCGGTCTCGGGCGTCGTGGAGTCCCTGGGTGAGGGTGTCACGGGCCTTGCTCCGGGCGACGAGGTCTGCGGCATGTCCGGGTCGAGGATGGGCGCGCATGCGGAGTTCGTGGCGGTGGACGCCAAGCGGCTGGTGCGACGGCCCGATGCGGTCAGCCCGGAGGATGCCGCCGGGCTGCTGTTCGGGGGCACCACCGCCCTGCACTTCCTGCACACCAAGGTGCCGGTGCGACCGGGCATGACGGTGCTCATCAACGGAGCGTCCGGGGCTATCGGTACGACCGCGGTCCAGTTGGCGGTCAACGCCGGCGCCGAGGTCACGGCGGTCACCAGTGGTCGCAACGCGACGCTCGCGCAGGAGCTCGGCGCGCAACGAGTGATCGACTACACGCAGCAGTCGCTGGCCGACCTCCCGAATAGCTATGACCTGGTCCTCGACACGTTCGGCACCCTCGATCGCGATTCGGGCCGCCGCCTGCTCAACCCCGGTGGCACCGTCGTGCTCGCCGTCGCGGATCTCGCCGACACGCTCCGCGCCCGAGGCAACGTCGTCGCCGGGGTGTCGTCCGAGCGACCAGAGGCGTTCACCGCGCTGCTCGAGATGGTGGAGCAGGGCCACCTGAGGGTCGTCACCGATCGGGTGCTGCCGCTGACGGACGTCGTCGAGGCGCACCGCGTCGTGGACAGCGGCCGGAAGGTGGGCAACATCGTCCTCGTGCCGTGACAGGTGTATCGTAATGCCGGAAAAACCATTCATTAAACGGACGTGACGAAGGACTCTCATGCACGCGCACGACGATGACGCCGCCACCACGCTGGCGCGGACGGAGTACGACACCCTCGCCGATCCCGCGATCGGGTACCCGGCCAATCACTTCGCCCTGCAGCAGGTTCTCAACGTGCTGCAGGAGAACGGCCTGAGGCGGGTGCTCGAGGTGGGCGTCGGCCACGGCAACGCGATCCCGGTGCTGGCCGGCGCAGGCTTCGAGGTGACCGGGCTGGAGA
>CAZVST010000145.1:0-2492 GCA_964629725.1 uncultured Mycobacterium sp. | reverse complement strand
CCACCGACCCGTACTACCCGGCCGAAAAACCACCCACGGATAAGTCAGGAGAGCCGCATAACGCCTCAATTCCCCCACAGCAGAACTTCAGTACACGCCGGTTCGGCAGCGTTGTCAACAGTGTTGACAGACACCGTAGGTCTACAGTCGCAGACGGAAGGGAGATCGATGCCGCCGATGACCACACGTCGCACGTCCCCCGAGTCAGCCGAAGCCGCGAATACGGAAGTGCAGGGGCCCGCACAGGTCTCCCGAACGCTCATCCTCCAGACCGCACTGTCGATCATCGACCGCGACGGCGTGGACAACTTGTCCATGCGCCGTCTCAGCGAAGCGATGGGGCGCGATCCGGCGGTGCTATACCGCCACGTTCCGAACAAGGCAGCAGTCCTCGACGGGGTCGCCGAGGTGGTCCTCGTACAACTCGAGGTCGACACTGGCGACCCGGACTGGGCCGGTCAATTGCGTTCAGTCGCACACGGTTTCCGCCGGCTGGCGCTGGCTCACCCGAACGTTGTGCCGTTGTTGGTCACTCGACCACTGGCCACTCCCCTTGGCCGACGGCCGCTCGGAACCATCCGGCATCTCGAAGAGATCCTCGCGCTACTGATCTCCGCCGGCTTCACCGGCGACGATGCGCTGCACATCTACCGGGTCTTGTTCGCCTACCTCCACGGCCACATCCTGACCGAACTGCAGGAGGTCATCGAGCGCCCAGAGGAGACCGATCACGTCCTTCGCCTTGGCTTGCATCGTCTGCCGATCACCGAATTCCCCCATGTTCGCGCGCTGGCGGCAGGCTTGGCCTCCTATGACGGCGCCGCCGAACTGGACCGCGGCCTGGATCTTCTGCTGCCCAGTCTGCAGTCGGCCCTCGTCGGGGGCGGCGAGTCGATTCGTTGAGCTCTTCCGGGCAGCCAACCTATCGGCGTATCCTGAAGAGATCAGCGGCATTTCGCAGATGACTGATCGAAGTTGTTTCGTCGCTGAGTCGAGGTATCTGGCCGGTTCGCGGTCAGGACGGGAGCGTCGCCATGACGCGACACCATAACCACACCGATGCCAAGCCGAACTACACGCCACCGGTGCGTACGCCACGGTTGCGCTTGAAAGCCAAAGCACCACAGAGCGGTTACGTCGACGGGGCGTGGTGGCCCCGTACAGATGACCTCCCAGCGGAACTACCGGATCTGCTGGCTGTGCTGTCTGTTCGGCTCGGCCTCATCGACCGCGTGCTCTACAACCTCGACGAATGGGGAGTTCCCCCAGGCAAAGTGGCCACCGGAAGCCGTGCGGTCCGACTCGACGGATACCGAAATCAGCCCGACCACAGCATCGAGGTCATCGGACTGAACCGGAGCAGGATCGTCCTTATGGTCGTTCCTCCCAACAAGGACCCCGACGACGCCCACACCGTGATGATGACCGCAGCTGCGGCGAACAACACCTCGACAATCGACGGCTTGCTGTTGACCGCGCGGAACCGGGATGTCCCGGCTCCGAAATCCGCCGCTGAGCAGGATCGCTGGGAATCAGAAGGCGGCGCCGTGACTGTCACGCCGGCAACGGCACAACCCACGCATTCGCGCGCCAGCTGATCGCCTGGCGGGTTCAGCGTGCCAACAGTGGGATAACCTGCCAAGTGGGGCGGCTGCGCGACTTCGTAGAGCCGGCGCGGCGCCAGACTCCCGCAGGTGAGCCGGCGCGAGCCGTCCGGTCCACGGAGGTGCTCGTTGTCTCACTCGTTGATCCCGCAGCCGACGCCGAGTTGTTCAGCAACAGGTGAACTCCGGTCACCGCGCCGAGTGCCGCGAGGGCGAACCTGGAGATGGGCGGCCACGCAGCCACATCGGCGGACGGTTGTTCAAGGGTGTTCTTGCCGGACCCCTCATCGCCGGCAAGAACACCCTGAGAATCTGTGCTGGGAACGGACGACGTCGTTCGTTGCAGCAGTACGTACGTCCCCACCGATATCAGGCAGCCGGACGCCACAACGGAGGCGGGCAGTGAATGCGCTCCGAGTCCGAGGCCGCACCGATCCCGACGGCAGCGCAGCAACGCGTTGCCGCCCAACGCCAGCGAGGCCGATGAGGTTGGCTGGCAAGGAAAACGGCGACCGCGCCGATGACGGCGGCTGCCATCGCGGCAGCGCGCGCACTTCCACCGATGCCGGCAGTGAGCACCATGGACGGCACAGGGGTGACCGCGACGGCGGCGTAAAGCCACAGCGGCCACAATTGAGCGATGCGACGCCGACCGTAGGCGATCATCACCAAAAGGACGGGAAGGACCATCAGGTAGGCCGCTTGGTAACCACCCCCGATGGAGCGGCCAAGATCGTAGAAGACACCGCCGTAAGCCAGCAGGGTCACGCCCAGGAGTGCGCCGCCGCGCACCGCCGGGCTAACGAGATGCACGGCTCGCCGACCACCCTGAACGGGTAAGTCCCCTGGGGTGGTGGGGTTTCGGAGCCTGAGGCGCACCGGCCGGGT
>CAZVST010000144.1:2035-2499 GCA_964629725.1 uncultured Mycobacterium sp. | reverse complement strand
CTGGATCCAGGTGCTGCTCATCGTCGCGGTGGTGGCGCTGCTGGTGTACCTGCTGCGTCGGCGCACCAACGCCAAAGCCAAGGCGTGGGTCAAGGTGGGCTACGTCCTGTTCGTCATCGCGGCGATCTACGCGATCCTGCGGCCGGACGACACCACCGTGCTGGCCAACTGGCTCGGGGTGGACCGAGGTACGGACCTCCTCTCCTACGCGCTGGTGATCGCGTTCGTCTTCACCACGATGAGCACCTATCTGCGGTTCAAGGAGCTCGAACTGCGCTACGCGCGGCTGGCTCGGGCGGTGGCGCTGCAGACCGCCCGGACCCCGGATCACTAGGCGGAGCGCGCGGAGGAGTAGCGGAGCGGATCCGACCATCGCCTCCGAGGAGTAGCGGAGCGGATCCGACCATCACCTCCGAGGAGTAGCGGAGCGGATCCGACCATCACCTCCGAGGAGTAGCGGAGCG
>CAZVST010000144.1:0-1935 GCA_964629725.1 uncultured Mycobacterium sp. | reverse complement strand
GATCCGACCATCACCTCCGTACAGTCGTGGCGATGTCCGATGTCCAGCGTCGTGTGCCGGCCGTGGCCGCGGCGGCCGCCGCGCTGATCGGACTGCAACTGCTGGTGCGGGCGGCGCTGGCCTTCGGCGGCTATTTCTACTGGGACGACCTGATCATCGTGGGCCGGGCCGGGACCCAGCCCTTGCTGTCGGCGGCCTACCTGTTCAGCGACCACGACGGGCATGTGATGCCGGCGGCGTTCCTGCTCGGCGGGGTGCTCACCCGGCTTGCGCCGCTGGTGTGGTTGTGGCCGGCGCTAAGCCTGCTGGTGTTGCAACTGGTGGCGTCGCTGGCACTATTGCGGACGCTGCACGTGATCCTTGGTTGGCGGCCGGTTCTGTTGTTGCCATTGATGTTTGGCTTGTTCACTCCGTTGACGGTGCCAGCGTTCGCCTGGTGGGCGGCCGCGCTGAACTACCTGCCGATGCTGGCCGCGCTGACATGGGTGTGCGGCGATGCGGTTCTGCTGGTGCGCACCGGGAACCAGCGATACGCCGTCACCGGTGTGCTCGCGTACTTCGCGGGTCTGCTGTTCTTCGAGAAGTCCGCGGTGATCCCGTTCGTCGCATTCACGATTGCCGCTCTGCTATGGCACGTCACGGGCCGGGCGGATCCGGTGCGCGCGGTGTGGCGGGCGGGGCGCAGCTTGTGGCTTGCTTCGTTGGTGCTGACGGCGGCGTGGGCGGCGCTGTATCTGGTGGTGGTCAACCAGAAGCGCTGGAGCGGCGACCTGTCGATGACCTGGGATCTGATGCGCCGGGCGATCACTCACGGGATCGTGCCCGGGCTGGCGGGCGGACCGTGGCAGTGGCAGCGCTGGGCGCCGGCCTCGCCGTGGGCGGTACCTCCACCGGCGGCGATGGTGGCCGGCTGGACGGTACTGGTGGCGGTGCTAGTGGTGTCGGCCCTGCGCAAGCGGCGCATCGGGGCGACCTGGCTGGTCGCGCTGGGCTACGCGGTAGCCTGCCAGGTGCCGATCTATTTGATGCGCTCGTCGGCGTTCACCGCGCTGGAACTGGCCCAGACCCTTCGCTACCTCCCAGACCTGGCTTGGGTGCTCGCACTGCTTGCGGCCGTGGGGTTCTGCGCGCCCAACCGATCAGGATCGCAGTGGCTGAACTCCTCGGGACGGCGGACGGCGGTGACGGCGGTGCTCGCGTTGGCGTTCGTGGCAAGCAGCCTGGTGTCCACCCGGACGTTCCTGACAAGTTGGCAGGACAACCCGACGAAGTCCTATCTGCAGACCGCGGTCCGCAGTCTGGCCGATGCGCGCGTGAAATCGTCGTCGCCGCTGCTCGATCAGGAAGTCGACCCGCTGATCCTGCAGCGGGTCGTCGGTCCGGCGAGCCTGGCGAGCAATATGTTCGCGCTGATCACCGACCGACCGGAGTTCGACCGATCCACCGACTGGCCGCGAATGCTGGACAACATCGGCCGGGTTGTCGACGCCGAGGTCACCTGGGTCCGCTTGATCGTCCCGGGGCCGCAGCCGCAATGCGGTTACTTCGTGCAGCCCGATCAGGCCGTCCGGATGCCGCTCGACGGCCCGACGTTGCCGTCGGAGTGGACCGCTGAGATCAACTACCTGGCCAATAGCGAAGGCAGCCTGCTCATGTCCCTGTCCGTGGGACCCGAGACCAAGGTGCCGGTCAAGCCCGGACTGAACCGGGTGTTCGTCCGACTATCAGGCGCCGGCGATGCCATTACGGTGCGCGCTGCCACGGCCGCGTTGACGGTGTGCGTCGCCTCCGGCCCGGTGGGGTACCTGGCGCCGCGCCCGACCGATGGTTAGGGGTCATCGCGGTTAGTGGTCACCGCCGGTTGATATGAGTTGAGGTATGTCCTTCACAAACGCCTCCGGGGGTGTCAGGAAGGGATTGTCCCTTTCCCTTTTT
>CAZVST010000143.1:0-2602 GCA_964629725.1 uncultured Mycobacterium sp. | reverse complement strand
ACGAAGGCGAATCAACACTCATTGGGGGAATCCTGTCCAAAAGTTGGAGGTCAACACTCCGGGCAACAACGGCTGCAACAACGGCTGCAACAACGGCTGCAACAACGTAGTTGACCCAACGTCTCAGGTGGGAGCGAATGCGCAAATAATTGCTCTACTGAAATAATTGCTCTACTGACCGATCTGTGGGTGGTTTCGTCCGGGGAGTTGTGGTGATCGACCGCCGAGGCTGAGCATGGCCAGGGCGATGAGGGCGTCGGTGCTGCGGAATCCGAATGCCATGCGGGTGATGAGCCGGATCTTTGGTGTTGACCGATTCGATGCGGCCGTTGGACAGGCCGTGCTCGATGGCGGCCAGGATCGAGTCCTGTCCTGACGAGAAGATTCACGTGAGGTGAGTTCTCGGGTGACCGGCTCGGTCAGGACGCCTGCTCGAGGGTGACGCGATAGCCCATGGCCTCGAGTTGGCGGACCGCGTTGCTGCGGGCTTTCTGCGGATTGAGGCGGTTGAAGTAGTCGCCACCGGGGTCTTGGTAGGCAGTATGGGCGGTGGCGATGTTCCAGATCGCGACAAGCAGCGCGCGTTGCACCCCAACGTGGAACGCAAGGGGCCGCGGCGGGCCGCGATCCGGCGGTACTTGGCCGCCAGGTATGTATCGCGGGTGTGCGAGATCGACATCGCCGCAGTACCGAGGGCGCCTTGCAGGTAGGGATTACCTGGTCGGGTGCGCCTTGATTTGACCTTGCCTGCCGATTCGTTGTTGCCGGGTGTGGTGCCCGCCCATGAGGCGAGGTGTTGGGCGGTGGGGAATTTGGTCATGTCCGAACCGGTTTCGGCGACGACGACGTCGGCGGTGAATCCACCGATGCCGGGGATGGTGCAGATCAAGTCCCGGAAACCGGGAAAGACATCTCACGAAGTTAAAAGTCAAGCCGCGAGTGGGAGAGGAGGTGGAAACGCTCGATGTTCGTCGTAGAGCTGGCCGGTGTGCACGCAGTGGTGGAGCTGGCCGAGGAATTTGTTGAACAGGTGCCGTTGGGCTTGATGATTCCAGTCTGCGGCAGTTCGGCGTGCGTCGAAGTGACGACGGGCCCCCGGGGAAGCGCGCAGCGATGCCAGGGCCCAGATGGGGCCTACGGCGTTGAGGCGGCGGTTTTTGATATGGCATTCCCCCGAGACCGTGGAGGCATCAGCTATAAGGAGTAGCGATGTCAGAGAAACGGAAGAAGTACGACCGGGAGTTCCGTGATGGGGCTGTTCGGATCGTGCGTGAGACGGGTAAGCCGATCGCGCAGGTGGCTCGGGATCTGGGGGTCCATGAGGGCACCTTGGGCATTTGGGTCAATCAGGACCGTGAGGCCCGGGAGGGTCGTGGGGAGTTGACCCGCGACGACCTGGCCGAGCTCAAGCGTCTGCGCAGCGAGAACGCCGAGCTGCGGATGGAGCGCGATGTCCTCAAACGATCCGTGGTCCTGTGGGTGAAGGAGGCGACGAAGTGAGCGTGGCACGCTTCATCGCCGACCAGAGGGCCAAATACCGGTGCCACATGCGATTACGTGCGTTCTGTTGGGTGTCAGCGTGTCGTGGTTCTACAAGTGGATCGCGCGCGCCGGCAATGCCGATGGGTTGCACACTGATACCGATCGGCGCCGTGGGCAGCTCGATGCCGCGGTCGCGACGGCGTTCACGGCGGCCAAGGGGTTGCATGGGTCGCCGCGGTTGATCGCGGACCTGCGCGATCTGGGCTGGGAGGTGTCGGAGAAGACGGTGGCCGATTCGATGCGCCGCCAGGGGTTGGTGGCGCGCCGCATCAAGCGCCGCAATGGGCTGACCAAGCAGGACAAGACGGCACCGAAGTTCCCTGACCTGGTCAAACGGGACTTCACTGCGTCGGCGCCGAACCGAAAGTGGGTCGGTGACATGACTGAGATTCCCACCGAGTGCGCGCAGAAGTTGTATCTGGCGACGGTGATCGACCTTAACAGCCGCCGGTTGCTGGGAGCGGCCATGGGCTTGCACCCGGATGCCGACTTGGCCTGTGCGGCAATCAAGATGGCCGTGGCCGCCCGTGGCGGCCGCCAAGCGATCTGGGCAGATGAGGAGTCCGAGCGGGTCATTTTCCACACCGACCGCGGCTGCCACCCATACCGCCAATACGTTCACCACGCTGTGCCGCACGTTGGGGATTCGCCAGTCAATGGGCCGGGTCGGATCGTGTTTCGACAATGCCGCCGCGGAGGCGTTCTTCTCCTCACTGGAATGGGAAATGTTGTCCCGCAATACGTTCCGTGATGCGGCTCATGCGCAGGCGGTGGTCATCGACTGGTGCTACACCTTCTACAATCACCAACGCCTCCATAGCGCCGCCGACGGGTTATCACCCGTCAACTACGAGATCAGGGAATCCAAGACCAAGCCGGAAGCGGCATAGGGAAACCCTCCACGATTTCGGGGGAACCACAACCTGCCGATCACTTCGGCCGCGCGCATGACCGCGGACGGGATGTTGGTGACGTAGCCCTTCAATCCGACCAGCGATTGCGCGTTACCGGGCGCACCTGCACGCGCATGCCACCCGGGAGATCGCCGACGCCCTGGCCT
>CAZVST010000142.1:0-2645 GCA_964629725.1 uncultured Mycobacterium sp. | reverse complement strand
ACCGCAACTACAAATCAACTGATCAGCACTGTCTCATTTGACTTGACAAATACCGTTCCGTTGCTGACCATCCCGATCGGCAGGTGGCCGAGGACCGGGACAACGCGCTTGTGCCAGCCGGCCAGATAGGGGTCGGTCGTCTTTCTCGCGAGTCCGCGCAAAGCCAACTTCATGTTGGCAGTGCCGTAATCAGCCAAGGTCATCGCTGCGACATCCGGATTGACACCTCTGCTCGCTGCACCCTGGGCTTTGCCAATCCACTCTTCCGCCTCCTCACGGGTGGCGAAGGTCTCGGAAATCGACTTCCGTTTCTTCGTGTGTGGGTCGGTCCAGCGGACTCGGGCCCGAAGAGCATCAGCCACGCCATCGCGAACTTCAATGCCTGAGGACAGTGAGACCGCAACGGGAAGGTTGATCTTCTCGGACATCAGGCTGCATCCATCGGCTGGCCGCCCTCGTTCATCCACTCGATGAAGTCGGAGTGGTAGTAGCGCCAGCTCCGGTCAGAAAGACGCTTGGCTCTGGGGCCGCTGGGTGGATCTTGGCGACGCCAGCGACGAAGGGTCGAGGGATCGACCTTCAGGATTCTCGCCATCTCCGCCGTTGTGTAGAAGAGAGCGACTTTGAACGGTCCAGGATTCCAACCGGGCGCCGGGCAGATATCAATGACCAGGCCGCGATCAAGCGGGTAGGTCAGGTCGTTGATTTGGGGGTCGTGTTCCATGCGATTTCCTTTGCCGTGTTGCCGCTTCCGCGGGCGTGTTGTTTGCCACGGTTCCGAGCGTTGCATGGGCGTCGAGTTGTTACGGCCAGCGAGTGAAGTCGGTGTTCAGGCTGGCACTGGAGCCGAAGATGTCAGCACCCCGGATACTTTCGCCAGATTCGGTCCGTCAGTGAACCGTCGCCGTAGTCATAGTCGCTTATCTCCCAGTCGGGGAAGTCGCAGAGATCGTCCGCGACCTCGTTGATCACGTCACGCAGCTCGAGTTCTTCAAGCCAGTCAGCCGGAATGACGTCTAGTCCCTGGGCGACACCGAGCAAGTTGCCCGTGATCGAACCTGTCGAGTCCGAATCGCCATCGTGGTTCACCGCGAGCATCACGCCATGTTTGAAGTCGTCGGCGACGAGCGCGCAGTAGACGGAGATCGCTAGCGCTTCCTCGGCCACCCACCCTTCGCCGAGTTGGCGGATGGCACTGGGATGGTCGACGCCCTGATCGGCCAACAGGCGGGCTGACTTCAACGCCAGCAGCGTCTCTTCATGGTGAGACCGCTCGACGAGCGACCTCTGGGCGGTCGTGAGCGCCTCGGTGAGCGTGGCGCCTCTGGCCAGTTCCAGGATCAAGACAGCGAAGGCGCCACCGGCGAGCGCTCCTGTCGGATGCCCATGGGTGATCGCGCTCAGGTCAGTCCCGAGTTCGAAAGCGGCGTCGGCATCAACCCTTCGACCAATGCTTGCGACGAAGAGTCCGGCTGGAGCCATCCGCATCACGGCGCCGCAACCCTTGCTGTTGTTGCGGGCCGGGCTGTCCCCAAGAAACTCCATGTCCTTCAGTGCGGAGAGACAGGTGTTGCCGGGGGCGCGGCGGTGGTGAAGGTCAGACTGTTGAAAGAGCCACCCCGGTTCCTCATCCGAGAGGTCGACAAGATGACGGGGACGCTCCGACTGAGTCAGCAGCCACCGTAGGTAGGCGCGCGCAGTAACGCCCACCTCAGTCGTGATGCCTTTCAGTGATCCGCGCACCCAGCTGCGGATCAGCCCCTCCGCGGTGAACAGAGTCATCTGGGTGTCATCGGTCACGGCGCCAAGACGGCCATAGGCAGGGGCGTACGTGCTGATGCCGTCGGGCCCGAACCGTTCGAGGATCGCCTCCCGGCTCAGAAACTCGACGGGGGCGCCCAAAGCGTCACCGACGGCGCCGCCGAGGAGGCAGCCGCGGAATCGAGCCCGCTTATCTGGCTGCGTCATGAATCCCTCCCCACTGTCTGTATTCGACGCTCGCCATTGTCGCAACCACCTCCGACAACAGGCGGTCAGAACAGCGTGGGGTTTTCCGACGGCGCCTCTGCCTGAGGAACGGACTCCGCGCTGACGTTGGTCGGTGCCGAAACATCGCGGTCGTCGTCTGATCGGTCAGTGGCAGCGAACCGGGCGAGTTCGCGGATCGTCTTCTCCGCTGCGGCACTCGCGGCCGCGATTCGCTCGAAGCGCTGTCCGCGCTCCCTCATTGAGACGATGGCGCGGCTGGCCACCGCCCGATGGCGATCACGCCGAGCCTCGGCCTCGGCCTGCAACTTGACCAGCCGATCTTGAAACCAGTCGTCGACCTGATCGAGTTTTTCGAGTGACTGCACGAGTCGTTGGAGATCGCTGGCGTTGGCCCGCGCGCGCTCCAGGTCGCGAATCTGCTCTGCCCGGATCGCGGACAGCGTGGACCGCCGGGCCTCGCTCACCGCCTTGCTGTATCTCACAGGCTTGAACCTAGAACGATCCGCACCCAATTGTTGCCAGCACGCTCATGCATTTCACGCACTGCACGATATGCCCGTTATTCCCGGCTCTCCTGACTTATCCGTGGGTGGTTTTTCGTCCGGGTAGTGCGGGTCGGTGGCCGCCGAGGGCGAGCATGGCCAGGGCGATGAGTG
>CAZVST010000141.1:0-2664 GCA_964629725.1 uncultured Mycobacterium sp. | reverse complement strand
TAAGCCCTGCGCGCACCCCAACACGATCCGTGACCGCAACGCCAACGCCTGAGCCAGACCCCACGCAGGCAGCCCAGTCCTGGTCACCACCGCGGTGTAGGCACTGTCGGCGGCCAGCTCGGCGATCGCGGCTTCAAGACGGTTACGCCGATCGATGGTGTCCAACGCGGTGTCATAGGCCATCTGCAGCGGTGCAACATCGAAACGCTGCGCAGTCAGCCACGCTTCGTGTTTGCCGGTCCACGTCCGGCCACCGGAATAGATGATCCCCTGCCGCAGAAGCAGTTCGACATCCGATGCCGGGCACTCGTCAAATCGCCGCGACAGGTCCTCCCGGGCACGGACCAGATCACGGGCGGCTTCCTGCTCGGCGCTGGGGATCGCGACCCCCACGATCTGGCCCAGGTGCAGCAGCCGGGCAAGATGAGCACCATCACGGGCATCGGTCTTGACCCGATCTCCAACCGGTCTCTGCAGCTTCGAGGGTGCCGCCACCAGACACAACACCCCGGCAGCAACCCCACGACTGGCTGGCTCACAGAATCCCAGGGTGCATGAAACCGGGGACGGTTCAAAACGAAACTACACGAAGTAACTGCAACTATGACTTTAAGTTAAGGAGCAACCGTGGACGTTCAAGTCGCGGACTCGGGGGGAAATCAATGAAGGTATGCGTCCTTTATTCCAGCGATGACGTGTCGCAGCAGGGCCCGCTCGACGAGCCGGTGCGGGCGCCGATCGAGGTGGCGGAATACGGTCCTGGCCACAAATTTGCTTTTTTCGAGCTCACCAACAGCACGGCCGTCCGAACCCTGAAGATGCTGGCAGGAAGCGGCTTTGACGTGTTTCTCAACCTATGTGATGGCGCATGGGACGAGGCTCGGCCGGGCATTGAGGTGGTCCAAACGCTTGAACGAATGGGCATGCCCTTTACGGGCGCCGGCAGCAGTTTCTACGAGCCAACCCGCGAGGCGATGAAGATCGTGTGTCACTACCTGGGCATCGCGCATCCAAGGGGTGTCATGGTCGTTGACGCGGCGCAAGCGGCGACGGTGGCCTCGAAACTCCGGTACCCCATGATCGTCAAGCATCCGAATAGTTACAGCAGCATCGGGATGACCAGCGCCTCGCGGGTGCAGACGACGCAGGAGCTGGCCGAGCAGATCGAGCGGATGGTCGCTCAGTTTGGCGGCGCTCTCGTTGAGGAGTTCGTCGAGGGACGCGAATACACGGTGCTCGTCACCGAGCCGCGAGACGGTGAACTAATGCCGTACGCCTATCCGCCGGTCGAGTGCGTCATGCCCGCCGGTGAGACGTTCAAGCATTACGACCTCAAGTGGCGGGACTACGAATTACTGCGATGGACTGCCGTGGCAGATGACGCGCTCGCCAACGAGCTGATGCGGATCTCCGCGGAGTTGTTCCGCGACCTGGGCGGTAGCGGTTACGCCCGCTGTGATGTGCGGGTTACGGAGGAGGGGATTCCGCACGTCCTCGAAATCAATCCAAACTGCGCAGTGTTCTATCCGCCGGCCCTACCGGGCGGAGCCGACGCGGTGTTGCAGTTGGCGCCGGGCGGCCACGAACAGTTCATCGAGAACATACTGGCTCAGGCACTAAAGCGCCAACGGGATAACCAGCGTCGCTACGTCGTCGAGATCCGCAGTGAACAGCGGGGTTACGGCATGTACGCCGTCGTTCCGATCGCGGCCGGCGAACACGTAACACGAGGTGAGGAGCAGCACCATCGCCTGGTCTCGCGCAGCCATGCTGCGGCGCACTGGCCGCGCCGCGAATTGCAGTGGCTCGAGCAGTACGGCTACCCGCTGAACGACGAGGTTTTCGTCACCTGGAGCGAGGATCCCGAGCAGTGGTCGCCGATCAACCACTCCTGCGATCCCAACACCTGGATCCAGGGACTCGACCTCGTCGCTCGGCGTCCCATCACGGTCGGCGAGGAGATCACCGTGGACTACGCAACTTTCATCGCCGGCACAGGCGCATCGTTCGACTGCCAGTGCGGTGCGGTCGACTGCCGCGCGAAGATTTCGCCCGATGACTGGCAGCGCCTCGACGTTCGCAGCCGCTACCAAGGACATGTCGCGGCGTACGTCGAGGGCAAGTGGCGGAGTGGGCCAGTCTGAAAGACTTTGCGGTCAAGTCCAGGGGCGTGGTGTACGAGCTCGTCGCGTGATTCTTCGATGGGGGTGGGTCAGGCGGTCAGGGCCGCCGGTGCCCTGCGTGTCTGGGTGTCGTTTCCTGTTGGGGTGTCGTTGATGGCGAGGGATTTACTGAGGACGTCCAGTCCTCTAGCGATCCTTTGCCGTCAGGACTTTGGGGTTTGTCTTGAGTTTTCAGGCGGCCTTTGGGAGACATCTTGAATGCTCGATGGTCTCTGCGACGTGAATGTCTATGGTGTGCAATACGTTTCGTAGCGGTGGTGGAGCTTGCGGTTGGTCAGCGGCGAGCACGGGACGAAGGACCCGGTCGTGGACTTTGGTGTAGAAGATCGCAAACCGTAACCCGTCGTCGGTCAGACGACTGTGGTTGCGGCCTGGCATGCGGGTGATGGGCCGCGGCGCTAGTGACCCGCGCCAGTAATTCGTTATATAATTGTAACGGTTGAGCATCGACGGGGTGTCTGCCGAATAGCGTTGGCGGATG
>CAZVST010000140.1:0-3022 GCA_964629725.1 uncultured Mycobacterium sp. | reverse complement strand
TGCCCGAAGCCGCCTAACCACAAATCCCGTGTCCACTACATGGGGGCAAGGCCCCGTGCTGCCCGGCGTTTACCAACGGCTCTCGGGTGCCGCATACCGAGGGCAAGACCCGAGGTGTTACCTCGACCCCGAGGGCAGGGTGTCCGAGGTACAGGCCGCCCTTGCTGTCCACAGCCCGCTGCTGGACCGCTTCGACGCGAACCTGCCTGTGGTGGTGCCGAAGTGGCGCATCACGGGGAACTCGAATCCTCGCGCACGGCAACTGTTTCCGTGGCTGTCAGGGCCGGGCAATGTGAGGTTCCCCAGAAAAAGTAGACACGGTTAGCTTGATTGCTGACGTGCTCGTGAGGCGATCTCGAAGTCGATTGGTGAGATCATCCCAAGCGAACTGTGTCGTCTGTCATGGTTATAGAATCTGATGTAATTGTCGAGTCCCGCAGTGAGATTCGCGTATGTGGTGAATGCGTGGCGCTTGTAGTACTCGTGCTTGACAGTCGACCACAATAATGATTCGGCGCCGGCGTTGTCCCAGCAGATGCCGGTCGCGCCCATCGAGCGCAGAAGCCCATGCACGGAGCAGGCCCGGGTCATGTCATGGCTGGTGAATCCCTCGGTCCGAGTGCATGATGGTGCCCGCGACCCTGCCGCCGCGGGTGAACACCGCAGCATCGACGGCGGACTCGACCAGCTCGGTGCGCATGTGATCGGCCAGCGACCAGCCCAGCACCCGCCGCGAGTGCTCATCGCGGATCGCGCATAGGTAGGCATCCCCTTCGCCGCAGGTCAGGTACGTGATATCCGAGGTCCAGACGGCATCGGCGCGGCCGCGATCGAAGTCCCGTCCCACGCGGTCAGGCGGGAAAGAGGCGGTCGGGTCAACGACGGTGGTCTTGACCTTGAACGTGCGCGGGCTGATGCCCTCGATGCCCATCTCGGCCATGACCACCGCGACCGTGTTCTCCGACACCCGCACGCCCTCGGCGTGCAGGTCCGCGGTGATCCGCGGTGATCCGTACGTGCGTTTGGATGCCTGCCAGTGCGCGAGGATCTTCACCTCCAGGTCCCGCCGCCACTGCCGGCGCGGTGACAGCTCAATACGGGTCTGCCGTGCCACCCACGCGTAGAACCCGGATCGTGAAACACCGAGCAGGGCGGCGAGCTTCGAAACTTCATGGTCGGCGCACTCCGCGGCGATGAGCTCGAAACGACTCACCGGTGTTGCTGTGCCGCAAAGTACGCCGATACTTTTTTCAGGAACACGATGTCCCGGTCCTTCTCGGCGACCTCCGCACGCAGCCGGGCCAGTTCGGCCCGCTCACCCGCGGTCAGACCGCCATCTGGTGGCACCCCGCGCGCGTCGGCGGCCGCTCCGTCCCGGATGCGTTCGGCGGCAACCCATTTGCGCAACAGGTTCTCATGAATATTCAACTCTCGGCCGACCTCGGTGACCGAGCGGCCACCATCAATCACCCGCCGAGCGGCCTCGACCTTGAACTCCGCCGTAAACGACCGCCGAGTCCTGGACATACCCACATCCTCCCAGCGGAACCCCGCGCCCCGCTATCTCGGGTGTCCACTGAAACTGGGGAGGCTCAATGTGCGGCTGTGGCCGGATGATCGGATTGAGCCGACCGACCAAGAAGTCGACCCATGCTGAGACAGCGTTGATGCTTAGAACGCGTAAACATTCTGGATACTTACGAACATCCCGTGGCCGGTTGCGTTGTTAGTGAACCGGGTTCCCGTGGAGTCCGCGTAGATAGTCCAGTTCCCCCAGGTGTACGTCTGTTCGTACTGCATCTTCAGCCGCGGGTTGGCAGAAGACATGTTTGACATGAACCACTTGATGGTCCCGTCACCGCTTGTGCCCACGGAGGCATAGCCCTGTGCTTCCGGCTGCTCGAATGGTCCTTGGCAATCCGCACTGTCGCTACCAAAGGGTTCGGATGAGGGACTCTGCCGCTGGACTGAGGTCACCTCGCACCAGACAAGGCCGGACTTTGTCTCAAGCGAGAGCATCGGTGTGCGAACTGTGGGCACCGGGGCGGTGCCTGCTTGGCTAGCAGGCGTGGTTGTCTTCGTGCTACTTGTCGCGGTGGACGTTGCGCTGCTTGTCGCGGTGGACGTTGCGCTGCTTGTCGCGGTGGGCCCTCCAATCTCGTTGATCCACGCGATCCGCTCCTTTGAGAACAACTCTGGTTCCAGCAGCAGGACATAAGTGCCCGTCGGCAGTGCCCCGTTTTTCGAGTCCTCATCGAAGCAGACGCTCCCATTGACGGTGCCGCCCGAAGCAAGCTCTCCGCCGTCGAGGTTGTCTTTCGCCCCCGACGATGTGGCTTCGTGAATTACGCCGGATGGGAATTGGAGCTTCCAGTCGATGTAGGAGAACCGCACCGCTTCGGCTGTGGAGTTTCGGATGGTGACCTGGGTGCAGATGTACCGATCCCCGGTACGCCGGGCCTGTTGGATTGGTGTGCTGGCTACCCACACACCGCCGCCGTAGGTGACCCCGTCGCCCGCGTTGGCCGCAAAGTCCCTAGCTTGCTTGCCGGGGAAGGAGGGGCCCGTGTCGACGTTGGTGGGAGGGAGTTGGGTGGCGGTCGCAGACGGTGCCCGCGAAGCTGCCGACGGATTGAGGTCAGCGACACACGAGGTTAGGGCGGTCGAGAGGACGACCGCGCCGACAAGTACACGAGGCCAGGCACGACCTGCCGCCTCATTGGGTGCCTTCATTGATTGCCCCTCCCCCGTTTGGTCTCCCAGTCCGTTGGAGAGGCTAGCCGCCGCCATGTCGTGAGGGGGTCGAACGCCACGGGTATTCACGGTCTTGGCAAATCCGTGGCACGCAACAAACTTTCGCGGCCACAAAAACATGCCCGGAGCAGGCATGATGGTGTGTGGCAGGTACAGGATTCGAACCTGCGCAAGCGTAAGCCGACGGATTTACAGTTAGTTCAGTGTCATTAGTTACTTCGACCTGAAAAAGTCGGAGGGTTGATCCGCAGGTTGTCGGTGCTGATCT
>CAZVST010000139.1:0-3109 GCA_964629725.1 uncultured Mycobacterium sp. | reverse complement strand
TTTCGCTGTCACGACCCACCACGCACCACTACCGAATCGGTGCATCCAGGGTAAGTGGGTGCGTCAGGCCGAGGTCGATGACGGTCAAGCCGCGGGGGTCAGCACCCGGGAATCTCAGGAGCTCCGCGAGCTCCGAAAGAAGTGCCGCGAGCTTGAGTAGACCGTCGAAATCCTCAAGGCCGCAACAAGTTTCTTCGCGCGGAGAGCGACCCGCGACATCGCTGATCTGTGCGTTCATTGCCGAGCATCGTGCTCGGTTCGGGGTCGTTCCGATCTGCCGGGTGCTCACTGAGCACGGCTGCCAGATCGCCCCGCGAACGTTCTACGCCTGGGTGGCCCGGGGGCCCTCCAAGCGGGCCTTGTGGGACATGACGCTCACCGAGGTCCTGGCTGGCTTCGACGAGCCCGACGAACAGGGTCGGCGCAAGTCGGAGAGCCTCTATGGCGCCACCAAGATGTGGGCCCATCTGCAGCGGGAGGGCATCGAGGTGGCCCGTTGCACCGTGGAGCGCCTCATGCGGGCCCATGGCTGGCAGGGGGTGGGGGGTGGTTCGGGCCAAGAAGGTCCGCACCACCGTCGCCGATCCCGATGCCTCACTCTCGACACCGGCACCGCGGTCTACTTCGCCGACCCGCACTCCCCGTGGCAGCGCGCGACCAACGAGAACAGCAACGGGCTCTTGCGCCAGTACTTCCCTGAGGGAACCGATCTGTCGCGATGGGAAGGTCGCGAAATCACCGCCGTTGCAGCCACACTCAATGCCCGACCCCGCAAGTCCCTCGACTGGAGAACAGCAGCCGAGGTCTTCAACGAACTGCTACAGTCCGCCCAACAACAAGCGGGTGTTGCGACGACCGATTCATTCCGCCCAATACACCTCTGTGCGGTTCGGGGAGACCCTGATGCTGGCCGGGCTGACACCCTCGATCGGATCCGTGGGCGACGCCTACGACAACGCCCTGGCCGAGACCACGATCGGGCTCTACAAGACCGAAGCCGTGCGCAAGGATTCACCATTCCGCAGGGGCCCACTGGACAAGCTGGGCGACGTGGAACTGCTCACCGCGGACTGGGTGCACTGGTACAACACCAGCCGCCTCATGCACCGGCTCGGGCGTACACCGCCGGTCGAATTCGAGGCGGCCTACTACGCTGAACACGCAGCCGCTGAAACGGAGGCACACCAGTAACCAAGTGTTGCACGAAACCCGGTGCGGTTCAGAGTGACCCGCGAACGCCCTATGAGCAATTCGGTTGTCCTGCAACCTGAATGATGCTCGCTACTAGACCCGCGATCCACTCCAGCAGAACAGTCCTTCCTGCGGTAGCCAACCCGCGAATATCAGACTTGACGACGCGTCGACAACGACACGCTCGCCACCCATAAGTTCGTTCGGCCAACGGAAGCGGCGTCCCCGGCGACGGTCGAGGACGCCGCTTCCCCCTGCCCACTTGACAAACTTCACTCCATATCAGGGCGTGTCTGACCCTGGTCCGCGGTAGCGGAGTTCCGGCCGGGCGCCGACCATGTCGTCGTAGAGGACGGCCATCCTGTCTATGTACCAAAGCTTTGCCCCCGTGATGAGCACCGCCCCCAAAGCCGTTGGCCAAGGCTGGAAGGTGGCGAGCCCCCAGATGAGAAACGGAAATCCGGTCAGCGACACGATGTTGAGGACGTTGGGAATCGTCCGATGGCGCTCGGGGACGGGGATCTCCTTGCGATTGGACCAAAAGCGTTCGCCCAGAACGCACTTGGTGATCCACGCGTGGTCGTCCTTGGCCGGCCTGAATGCGCGTGGATTGAACCAGATCCACCAGAGCGCGAATCCAATAGGCACCAGCGACCAGTAGCCCAGCCAGGCGCGACTCCAGATGGCTGCGATGAGTAAGGGCAGGGTGGTGATGACGCGAGTCCAGCCACTCCACGGGTTGGCGTGACGCGCCCACCCGTCATCGTCGAGGCCGAAAACCGATGCGATGCGGTTCTCCAATGTCATCTGCGGCTCCGCCCGAATACCAGATCGAGAAAGCTCTCGAAGATCGCAGCAATACTCATCGGCGCGCCGGGGTACAGCCCGCTCCACATGGTCGCCAGGATCGCGGGAGAGACAAGCAGCAGCGGTACATGTTGGCGATGCGATCAAATTAGCCGAAAATCGGCATCTCCGCGCCCATTGATCTGGCAGCCCAAGGATTTCGTCATCAAGCGTGCATTCCTCCGCAAGACTATCCCCGGCCAGTGGTACTGGCTTCGTCGACGCTGAGATGTGAGACGATCACCTCTGAGGCTCGAAAGCCGCAGCCAGATATCGCGCGGCCATGATCTTGGTCTGCTCGATGATGGCCGGATCACCGGTGGGATCGGCGCCGAAGGCGGTTTCCAGGAGCGCTTGGCTGGCCTCCCAGCAGACGTAGATCATCAGCGCCAATTCGTCTCGCGGAACTTGCGCCTTGGGGTCCATGAGGTCGGCGACGGCGCCGGCGAAGCGGGTGTTGTTGTTCTGGTGGTCGGCGTGGATGAGTCGGCCCTTGGTGCGCTGCGTCCATTCGAATCCGCCGATGCGGTTCGGGTCGGGGTGTGTGCCTTCGTCGGCCTCATTGACGACTTGATCCAGACCCTCATCGACCAACCGGATCACGCCCGCCCATCGCGCTTCTGCCCGCTGATGGTGAAGATCGTGACCAGCAAGCCGCTTGTAAGGCCCTGCAGCGCGACGATGACGATCTGCTCGGTGTGCTCACTCGGCATCCCCGCTCGGTGGCGTTTCATGAGGCGCTGGGGCCCGGCGCGGTTCTCAACGCCGTTCTTCCCATCTGGCGGGACAACGGGCTGGCCCGAGTCGACTGGGACTTGGCCGATCAGATCTTCGCAGTGCACGGGCTCATCACCGGGATCGCGATGTCGCTCATCGGCCACCCGCCCGCGCCGGTCGTCGTCGATGACCCGTTCGATGTTCTCAGCGCTGGGGTGACAGCACTGCTGGGAACCCGCCGCCGACCATATGCTGCTGGCCGCGCCGGAGTCGATCAGCGATGTGGCGCTTGCCACCACCACCGACATTTAGCTTTGGAGTGAGTCCGAGGGTGGCCGAACTACCGACCGGGACA
>CAZVST010000138.1:0-3330 GCA_964629725.1 uncultured Mycobacterium sp. | reverse complement strand
ACCGCCGCGGTGCGGGGGTGGTCGGTGACCGGCCACGGGATTGTTTCAGTGAGCACGCGAGGACCAGCTGGATGTTCTCGAAGAGCCTCATTCGGGGATGCAAAGTTGAGCGTCGGCGGAAGTACCCGATGTTTGAGCGCCAGTGCGGTTTTGATGACACCAACGACACCCGCGGCGGCTTCGAGATGACCGATGTTTGCTTTCACGGCTCCGACAACAACACGGTCGAGGTCCGTGCGTCCGCCACTGTATGTGGCAGCTATTGAATGGGCTTCTGCTATATCGCCCAACGGAGTTCCGGTGCCGTGGGCTTCGACGTATTGGACTTGCCGAGCTTCGACGCCAGCCGCTATCAATGCCGTGTCGTACAGCTTGACATGTCCTTCGGCGTCTGGCGACGTGAGTCCGCTCCGTGCGCCATAATTCATCACTGCACCGCCCCGAATAGTGCAATAAATCCGATCGCCATCCCTTAATGCACTCGCGGCATTCTTCATAACAATAAAGCCGCCGCCTTCGCCTCGTACATAACCATTTGCACGGCTGTCAAACGGACAGCATTTTCCATTGGGTGACAGTACTCCCAACTCGGCTAGTGCCAGGGCGGCATAATTGTCCAGATTAAGATGTACGCCACCAGCAAGCGCTATGTCGCATTCGCCCCTCTTGAGGCTGTCAATCGCTAAATGAATTGCGACCAGCGATGATGACTGACCAGTGTCGATGACCAAGCTCGGTCCGGTAAATCCATAGTAGTGAGAGAGTCTTCCAGCGATAACTGAACGTAGCGATCCAACGGTGCTGCGTTCGTTGGGCGCGGCGAAGCCGGACATTAGAGACACGAAGTCGTCGCGCATTGCGCCTACAAAAACACCCACTGACCTACCGGCTAGTTGGGTGGCGACCATGCGTGCGTCTTCTATGGCGGCCCACGATAATTCCAGCGCAAGGCGCTGCTGCGGGTCCATGTTCAATGCTTCGGTATCCGAGATCTGGAAGAATGACGCATCGAAACCGATGGCATCGTCAAGAAATGCGCCGTACTTTAGGTACCCGAAATCCGTGGAATGTTGGGAAAAACCTGACCCGAGATGGTGGAGCCCATTACCGGATATGCTGCTCCGGCCTTCAATGAGAAGCTGCCAGAACCCGCTCGGATCGGACGCTCCGGGCACCCGACATGACAGTCCAACCACAGCGGCCCCGTTGGGCTCGAATGCTTCAGTCGCCATTGACCAAGATACTCCCTATAGACGTATTTAGTTTTCGCGGTGTACGCAATGCTTTGATACCAGACAATCCTGAACCGCGGGCGCTGGGGAATGTGGTGTTGATCACATAGTGTTGATATGGAAGGGTCTGGCGCCGCTTCGCTGCATTGGTTCGAACGCCCCCTAAACGAACCGAGATCGTTACCGACAATCCAAAATTGGGCTCGGAAACTGCCAGAAATAAAGAACCGCGAGCGGCCGGCAACGGCAATCGTCTTACTCCGCTGGTGCCCGTACTGGTGTCGAATGGTGTTCGCGGCGTGTGACTGTTCTCGAGCTCCTGCTCTTCTGCCGTCGAAACGCGACTGATTGCATTAGCCATGCCGACTTTGGTCTACGACCACGGACCCACGAGGCCCAGCGGGCTCTGGGGCGGATTGGCGTCTACGCAGCAGTCAGCAGCGGTCAGCGACTTGTGGCGCGACGCTGGAACCATGCCGAAATTTTAATGGCACACCGGCAGCTAATGCGCATCTTTCGATGAAGATTGACACTGCGGGCGTGTGCCGGCTCTTCACAGTTGAGGGTGTAGAGGGGTTCGGTGCGTCATTGCCGGGGTAGGGGTCGAGGTCGTCCGATGATGGGAGGTCTCACACTGCCTATCAGGAAGACCTCGACGTGCCTGACGCTACCTTCGCGTGCCCTGATCTGACCACGTTCTGCCGCCTCGATGAGCTCGGGCTGGAGGTGGCCGGCCAACGCCTGCCATCCGATCGGGCTGTGCTGGCGTGCCGGATCACCGATGAGGACCGATGGTGTCGACGTTGCGGCGAGCAGGGCCAGGTATGCGATGCCGTGACCCGCGAGCTGGCTCACGAGCCGTTGGGGTGGCGCCCGACGACCTTGCTGGTCACCGTGCGCCGCTACCGGTGTGCCGGCTGTGCTCACGTGTGGCGCCAAGACCTCAGTAGCGCCGCCGAGCCGCGGGCCAAGCTGTCGCGGCGCGGCCTCGTGGGCGTTGGAAGCCGTTGTGTGCCAACACCTCACCATTGCTCGTGTCGCTGACGGGCTCGGGGTGTCGTCGAACACCGCCAACGCCGCGGTGCTCGCCGAGGGCAAGCGGGTGTTGATCGACGATCCGGGCCGTTTCGAGGGGGTCACGGTGATCGGGGTCGATGAGCACGTGTGGCGCCACAGCCGCCGCGGTGACAAGTACGTCACCGTGATCATCGACTTGACCGCGGTGCGTCAGGGGACCGGCCCGGCCCGGCTGCTCGATATGGTCGAAGGACGCTCCAAGCAGGCGTTCAAGACCTGGCTGGCCGAGCGGGAAAAGTGCTGGCGGCAGGCGGTGGAAGTGGTGGCGATGGACGGGTTCACCGGGTTCAAGACCGCCGCCAGCGAGGAGTTACCCGAGGCGGTGGCGGTGATGGCCCCGTTCCACGTTGTGCGTCTCGGCGGTGAGGCGCTGGACACCTGCCGGCGCCGCGTTCAACTCGATACCTGTGGGCACCGCGGCCGCAAGGCCGATCCGCTCTACGCCGCGCGGCGGACCTTGCAGACCGGGGAAGACCTGCTCACCGAAAAGCAAAGAGACCGGCTGACACAGCTGTTCGCCGTCGATGCCCACGTCGAAGTCGAAGCGACCTGGGGCATCTACCAGCGCATGATCAGTGCCTACCGCAACCCCGATCGCAGTATGGGCCGCAAGCTGATGAGCGCGCTCATCGAGTCGATCAGCGAGGCGGTCCCCGCCGCACTGGCCGAGGTCATCACGCTGTGGCGCACCCTCAAGAAACGCGCCGACGATGTGCTGGCCTACTTCGACCGGCCCGGCACCTCCAACGGGCCGACCGAGGCGATCAACGGCCGACTGGAACACCTGCGCGGCTCCGCCCTGGGATTTCGAAATCTCACCCACTGCATAGCGCGGTCTCTGCTGGAAGTCGGCGGACTCAGACCCCTGAGGGGGACCCGGTTAGTGGTCCAGTCGCTGTGCGACTTGGGGTTGGTGAGTCGTGGTCCACTGTAGAGCGAACTCGGTTGGGGTCAGTTCACCGTGGGCGGTGTGGCGATGTTCGTCGTTATACCAAGGGAAGAAGATTTGACAGTGCCGTCG
>CAZVST010000137.1:0-3451 GCA_964629725.1 uncultured Mycobacterium sp. | reverse complement strand
ATAAAGCGTGAACCACGCCAGATCCGAAGTCCACCACTCCACGGGACGCTATCTCCGCCAGCTGGCCGAGACGATCTCCCACTGGCAGGAACCCATGATCCTGGCCATCCAGACCGGCCTGTCCAACGCCCGTAGCGAGGGCTTCAACCGGATCGTCAAACACGTCGGCCGCATCGCGTTCGGCTTCAGAACACCTGAGAATCAACGCCGCCGAGTACGGTGGGCCTGCACCCGCCAATCACGGCGAGCGCCATCCAGCACCAGACAGCTGCGCCCCTGTTAACTCGGAAGAGCCGCTATGACAACGCTCTGGCCGAGACGGTCAACGGCTACTACAAAGCCGAATTGATCTACGGGCCCTCGCACGCCGGGCCCTGGAAGACCGTCGCCGACGTCGAGCTCGCCACCCTGGGCTGGGTCCACTGGCACAACACCAGCCGCCTGCACGGCTACCTCGGCGACCTACCACCCGCAGAGTTCGAAGCCACCTTCTACGCTACAAACCGGACCGACCAAACCCTGGTCGAAATCCAATAGCCCGAGCCTCCATCAAACCCAGGGCGATTCAATCCTCGGATTCCGCACCCACGAGAAGTCTTCACCAAACTCCTCACCGACTCCGTTGCTTCCACCGCTTGACACCGCCGTCAATGTCCGACAAACTTCGCTGCTCGATCTTCGGTAAAGCTTTGTAACCCTTCATCCGCATCATTGCTGGTCAGGATGTTTTCAAGCGTCTTTCGAAGATGAGCTTTCGCGGCGCTCTCCAACTCGCCACGTTGTGCAATGCGCGCATTCGCAAGCGTTCCTTGGACACCAAGTGGTGCTTGCTCCGCAATATTCTTTGCTATTTCTATGGCGCGCGCCAGTTCTTGTCTTGCGGGTACAACCTCTTGTACCAGTCCAATGCGATAAGCTTCACTTGCATCAAATTCATCGCCGGTCAGGAGATAGCGCATCGCATTTCCCCAGCCGAGCTGAGCGGCTGCGCGTATGGTGGCGCCCCCAAAGGGGAGTATTCCCCGGCCTACTTCAAACTGCCGGAACCGTGTTGATTCAGCTGCCACAACAATGTCACTGGCGAGCGCCAATTCGATCGACAGCGTGTATGCGGCGCCTTGAACAGCCATCACGATGGGTTTTGGCACCGGATCGCCCCACAAGCCAAAGGGGTCGAACCTGCTGGCGCCCCGCAATACCTCAGGTCCCCTTTCGCGCACGGCAGGCAGCACGTCACCCATGTCAAGCCCTGTGGAAAAGTGATCGCCATGACCGTATACAACTCCGACCCGCAGATCGGTGTCGTCCGCCAATACTTCGTATGCTGATGCGACTGCCTTGATTGTGTCCAAGTTCCACGCGTTTCGCGAATTCCGGGCCGGTGGACGCTTGACACCTATCAGAAGAAGATGGCCTTCCTTAGCGATCGTTACATCATCTGGCATACCCCAGGTCCTTTCTCTGCTCGACAGGAAGTCGACTCCTACGGGAAGGGGTCGTGTTAGATAAACGGAGCTTCGCTCAGCACGTCGCGAACTGCGTCGGAAACGGCAGACGCCTCCGCGCACAGCAGGTCGTGATTACCAGGCCACACGCGGAATTCGAAGCTTGCGGTGGTCTGACTCCTCCATGCGATGGCGGCGTTGGGGGGACAGAGGATTTCACGGTCGCCCCAAAATGACGTGATGGGGATTTCCAGCGGCGGTTCGCCGTTAAAAATGTAGCTCGACATCGCGGCAACCTCCGCGCGCAGCGCCGGCTCGGTTTCGAGGCTTTCGTCCACGTTGGTGCACCCGAAGTTCTTGAGCCCCGACAGCAGTCGTTCTCGTGAGCGGAGGTGCAATGGCGGGAAGAAATATGTCTGGGGCGCCATCGTGGCCGCGACGAGAAGGTGACCCGGCAGCCGTCTGCCTTCGCGCCGGAGTCGGAGCGTGGCTTCGTACATAAGTATCGACCCAACGTCGACCCCGAAGTATGCAAAGGGCAGGTCCAGGTGATCCCGCAGGACCGGCATAAGATGGTCGACAATTTCGTCGACGCGCCCGAGCGGCAACTCGTCCGCGCGAAGGCCGCGGCCGGGCAGGTCGATCGCGCATACGTCTACGTGGTCGCCTACCAGCGATGGCCAGTGGTCGTAGATCCACGAGCCTCGTCCGACACCCGGAAAGCAAACCAGCCGTGCACGGGGAGCCGCTGGTTTCGATGATCCGGGCGACTGCAGCCGGCGTAGGCATGCAGTGCTTTTGGTGTCCGGCTTGGTGACGGCTGCCTTCTGCTGCGCGATTGCCGCGAGGCGCAGGAGCAGTTCATGCCCAACGATCTTCAATAGAGCAGTGCGCTCAGAGAAGATGAAGTAGTGCTCGCCCGGAAAGACGACATCGGAGCACCATGACGATGTCTGATCTCGCCACCGCTCGACAACACTGGGCGGAGCGAACGGGTCCTCTCTAGCCGCAAACGTCGTGATCGGTGCGTCGATCCTCCCGGATGGGACATGCATGTAGTGTGTCGCCATTTCGAAATCGGCCCTGACTGGCGGTAACACCGTGCTCATCACGTCCGAATCGTCGAGCACCGAGGAGTCCGTGTAGCCGATATACCGAAGCAGTTCGATGAACTCCTCGTACGAGCGCGCCGCGATGCTGGGGACCTGGTACTGCAGGGGGGCAGGGGCGCCTGACACGAAGACCTGCACGGCCTTCAGGTCGTGCTTGTCTGCGAGCACGTGTAACACCTCCAGCATGACGATCGCGCCAAGGCAGTGCCCAAACATGGCGAATGGGCGATCGAGGTATGGCAGCAATGCTGATACGGCGCCCTCGACCATCTCTTCGATCGTGCGGGCCAGTGGCTCGTTCGTCCGTTCGTGGCGGCCGGGCGGTTGAATGGCACACACCTCAATTTCCGGGGGCAACTCATGGTGCCAACTGGAGAAGATGTTGGCTGCGCCACCGGCATATGGGAAGCAGAAGAGACGAATCTTCGCCCCGGGAACGGGTCGCGGGATCGCGACCCAGCCGCTTGCGCGACTCTCGGTGCCGGAGCGCGCCAATCTCGCGGCAGCGCCCGATGCCGGCTCATCAGGCTGTTGACTCGTGAGCGCGGGAGTAAGGCGTTCCGCAACCAACTCCGCAAGCGCACTGACCTTCCCGTTCGACATGATGTCACGCATATTCAGCTTGAGGTTCAGGTTTTTCTGCAGGCGATTTCGCAGCTCGACGCCCATGAGCGAATCGAAGCCATAGCTGAAAAACGGATCGTCTCGCCCCACGTCTACGGCGTCCAGGCGCAGGACCTGGCTAAGTTCGTCGCGTATGTGCCGTTCCAGCAGCACGAGTCGCGTCGGTGGCTCGGCGGCTTGCAGGAGGCCGATGAGGTCGGCGGCGGTGGCATCGCTGGTGTGGGCTTGTGGGCGGTGGGTGGTGAGTGTGGAAAGTATTGGGGGGAGGGT
>CAZVST010000136.1:0-3481 GCA_964629725.1 uncultured Mycobacterium sp. | reverse complement strand
ACGTCAACGCCTTCTACCGGCACTCTCGGATCAAGCAGTACTTGAAGGACGGGCGGCATCCGATCGATTTTGCGGTCGTCCTTGCCGAAGCGCGCACCACCGGGATCTTGTTGTCGTCGGCGAAGCGGTCCACCGCCTTGCGGAACGCGGTGCCGATCTTCTCCAGGATCGCCGGCGAGGAATCGGACAGCCAAGATGGGCGGTCATAAACGACGCCACCTGCCCGCTCACCTGCAGATTCGGCACATAGCCGTTCAGGTAGATCCGATCCATGCATTCCAGATCCAGGCCCACATGCCCGTCGAGCACATCATTCACCGTCACCATCGCAGCCATGACCCCAGCGTGACCGCAACCAACCCACTGCACCAGACCCCAGACTCGGTGGTCAGAGGCGAAGCCTCACTGGTAGTCTGTCGGTGATTTGATCTGGTTGAGGGTGTCGCGGCCGCGTTGGACTTTGGCGATGATGTCGGCGGCGGGGGCCTTCCAGATGAAGGGCTTGGGGTCGGTGTTCCGATGCGCGGCCCACGTGGTGATCGCTTCGGTGAGGTCGGCGACGCTGGTGAACACGCCACGCCGTAGACGCTTGTCGGTGAGCTCTTTGAACCAGCGCTCGACCAGGTTCACCCAGGAGCTCGAGGTCGGGGTGTAGTGCAGGTGCCAGCGGCGTCGATCCTTGTGCGCCAGCCATTTCGCGATCTCGGGAGTGGAGTGCGCCGAGAGGTTGTCCAGGACGACGTGCACACCCAGCCCCCGGGGCACCGATGCGTCGATTTGCTTGAAGAACCGCAACACATCGGCAGCGGTGTGGCCCTTACGCAGATCGGTCAGGACCTCGCCGGTGGCGACATTCATCGCGGCGAACAGATCGATAGTGCCGTTGCGCTTGTAGTCATGGGTCATCGTCCCGGCCCGTCCGGGCTTCATCGGCAGCGACGGCTGGGTGCGGTCCAACGCCTGGCACTGGGTCTTCTCATCGAAGCTGAACACCACCGCCCGTGCCGGCGGATTCAGGTACAGCCCAACAACATCGACGAGCTTGTCCTCGAAGTGCGGATCGTTGCTGACCTTGAACGTCTCGACCTTCCACGGCTTGAGGTTGTGATCGGCCCAGATCTTGGCGACGGCGTCCTTGCCGATCCCGACGCGGGCGGCCAGGGTGCGGGTGCTCCAGTGCGTCGATCCGTCTGCCGGACGCTCCTTGTGGGTCAATCGCAGTACTTCCTCGACGGTGCCCGCAGGCAAGCTCGACTTGCGACCGCGGCCCTTGGCGATCCGTCCCACACCCGCGACTCCTTGTTCAGCGAACCGAGAACGCCAGCGCCGCACCGCATCCGAGTCCACCCCACACCGACGAGCAATCTCATCGTTGGCGATCCCATCAGCAGCCCACAACAACGCACGTGCCTGCATCACAACCCGGTGAGCCAACACCGTCGACGACGCCAAACGCGCCAACTCCACCCGCTGAGAATCCGTCACCGGCAACGCTGCAGCAACCATGCCTTATTCTATAACAAATAACCAGACCAATTTAGCGACACACCACTAGCCGTCCGTGACTCCAGCGCACCACAGGACTTCGTTCTGTCGAAGAGCTCAGGGCTCGGGAACAACCATCGGGAAGTCAACCCTGCGGCAGGCTCAGGCAACGGCATCGCACCACCACCGACTGAGTTCCGCTGCCAGACGCGCCGTTCTTTCGTAAGGCGTCGAACACCGGGACACATCAGGCATCACCTGGCAACAGAACTCGTCAGGAACAAACCCCCGGTCAGTCGAACCGGTCATCTAGCGCATCGCGGGCGGGATGGCGGCGGCCGGCCCAGCACCCCTGGCGGCGTGGGGGTCTTGCCCTCGGCCGGTGACCCGACCGATGAGCTCGTAGGCCCAGCGGGTGATCGGGCGGTGAATCGGGCCGACGGGCACCAGGTCGATCAGAGGACCTCGACTTCTCACCAACGCGGTATCTACAGTAAATTGCGTGTTCGGTCGGCAGATCGACAGCCTTCGGCGGGGGGTCCTCGATGGTCACAGTCGTCAGCCTCATCAACGAGGTGTTCGGCACCACAGGCGGCGATGATTATCCGAAGCTCGTCGCACACATCGAGAAAGGGCAGGCCGACGCCGGCGTCTCGAAGTTCTTGGACGCCTGGCAGCAGTGGGCGAGCGAGTGGAAACCCCCTGCAGCAACCAATCCGGACGCTATCCGCCCATATGCGTTTGGCCGGTGGCGAGATGACCCGGGGGGCGGAGTTGCCGCCGCATGGGCAAGTTTGCCGCCGCGCCACGCCACCTCCGACGTCCGAGCCGAACGGCTGCATGCGCAGTTCCTGCGGCACCTGCTCTACTGCGACGCCGTCGCGCTCCCTGATCCGCTCTTCGGGGAGGCCGCGCTGACTCCCCTCCTGGCGCTGGGAATGGCGAACTCGATCGAATACCACCGAGCGGCGACCGCCGAAACGATCAAGCGGCTGACGCCCTTTGCCCCGCTCTTCGAAAACGACGTGTTGATCATCGTCCCCTACCAAGATGAAGCTGACCTACCCACCGAACTGATCACCCAACTCAGCAAGATCGCCCGCACAGTCGATAGCGAGTTCCCCCAGATGCCGCCGGACTGGCTCGAGATCCCCTACTCAACGCGCGCCGCCATCAATCTCACTGCCCAAATCTGCAGTGCCGGAGGAGAATTCGACCCCTACCTGCCGACGCAGGCACACAACTCGCTATTGCGAGCACTCTGCCGGATGGTGAACGCGGAACTGCGCGGAAAGGTGGCAGGGTTCGCACCCGAGAGTCGCCTCTATTCGCGCGTGATCGCCTGCGATGTGCCTGACCCGATTGGCCTGGAGGTGGCCGATGTTGTTGCCATTCGACGAAGCGGCGACTTCAAGGTGTGGCGTGAAGCCGTCTCGGCGGGAGTTCTCACGGCAGAGCAACTCCTGCAGGCCGGAGACGGCAGCGACCCGCCCGGCCTCGACGCTGAGACGACCAAACAGATTGCCCTCAGCGTCAAGAAAGCGGCGAAGAAGATGGTCGGCAATCGCGCAGAGGTGAAGCCGGCGCTGGGCTACGGCCTTGACGCAGTGGGCTTCGGCGGCGCTGTCGCAGGAGCCGCACTCACAGCAACAGCAACCACGCCGATTGCCGTCGCGCTCGCCGGGCTCGCCGGCCTGGGCCTGGTCGCCCGCGCGTATGCCCACTGGCGTAGCCGGCGACCCACAGCCTTCACTCGCCATGTCGCCGTCTTCGGAGAAGCCGCCAGAACCTGACCGCACGTAGGGTGGCCCGGCCCGGACCGTCCCACCGAAACCGACATCACAACGATGACGCCAACTATCGGCTGCTAGAGCCCGTCAACCTTCGGGATTTGCCGGCTGTGCGGGCTTGGAGCGTTCGAACATCGCTTTGTGCGCGCCATCGGGCCTTGCCCCCATGTAGTGGACACGGGATTTGTGGTTAGGCGGCTTCGGGC
>CAZVST010000135.1:0-3871 GCA_964629725.1 uncultured Mycobacterium sp. | reverse complement strand
CCTTCGCCCCCGGCGTCACCACCCAGACCGTCAACGTCGCCGTCACCGGCGACACCACCGTCGAACCGACTGAGACCTTCACCGTCACCCTGGCCAACCCGTCGGGGGCCACCCTGGGCACGGCGACCGCGACCGGCACCATCACCAACGACGACGTCGCCGTCACCGCGCCGACGGTCTCGGTGGCCAATGCCACAGTCACCGAAGGGAGTGCGGGAACCACCAACGCCGCCTTCGCCGTCACGCTGTCCAAGGCCGCCACATCCACCGTCACCGTCGGCTACGGCACCGCCAACGGCACCGCCACCGCCGGATCGGACTTCACCGCCGCCACCGGCACCCTGACCTTCGCCCCCGGCGTCACCACCCAGACCGTCAACGTCGCCGTCACCGGCGACACGACCGTCGAACCCACCGAGACCTTCACCCTCACCCTGACCAACCCGTCGGGGGCCACCCTGGGCACCGCGACCGCGACCGGCACCATCACGACCGACGACGTCACTACCCCGCCGGCGACCGCAGACCGCTGGGGGAGCGCGTACTACGCCCCCTACGTCGACATGGGCGGCTGGCCGGTCCCCGATCTACTGGCGATCAGCCAGACCAACGGCGGCGGATCGCTGTTCACCGCGGCCTTCATGCAGGCCACGCCCGACGGCAAGCTGGCCTGGGCCGGGCTCAACGCGCTCGAACCCGGTGCCACCAATGATCAAGCCCAGGCCATCAACCGGTCGATCAAGGCACTGCAGACCGCCGGCGGGGACGTGATGATCTCACTGGGCGGCCAGGCCGGAACGTCTCTGGCGCAATGGGGTTCGACGCACGGGATGACAGCCGCACAGCTGGCCAACGCCTACGCCGGAGTGGTCGACACCTACGGGGTCACCCATCTGGACTTCGATATCGAGGGCTCCGCGGTAGCCGACCCGACCTCCATCGCGCTGCACAGCCAGGCGCTCAAACTGCTGCAGCAGTCCAAGCCGGACCTGAAGATCTGGTACACCCTGCCCGTGCTGCCGACCGGTCTGACGGCCGACGGGCTCAATGTGGTCGACTCCGCGATGAAGTCCGGCGTGGCACTGGCCGGTGTCAATGTGATGGCCATGGATTACGGCGAATCCTCCGCTCCCACATCGGGATCGGCCGCCAAGACCATGGGCGCCTATGCCGTCCAGTCCGCCGAGTCCACCTATGGCCAGCTCACCAAGCTCTACAGCGGTTACGGCAAGACCTTCGGTTACAGCCAACTCGGCGTGACCCCGATGCTCGGCGTCAACGACATCACCAGCGAGGTGTTCACCCTCGCTGACGCGCAGACGGTGGAGGACTACGCCCGCTCGAAGGGCCTGGGGATGATCGGCCTGTGGTCGGTCACCCGCGACACCCCCGGACCCCTCGGCGTGTCGACCTACACGCACTCAGGCATGAGCGTCCCCGCGGGGAGCTTCGCGAAGATTTTCAACGACTACGGGACCATCAACGCGCTGAACTACGGCGCGACGGGCGGGGGCGGCTCGACCACCCCGGTCACCGGCGGCACCACGACGACGATCGGCTGGAACTGGGGCGCCAACACGGTCCTCAACTTCAATCCGGCGACCGACAAACTCGATTTCGGGTGGTTCCAACCCGCCAATTTCGATGTCACCGAGAAGTCCGGTTCGACCCAGATCGCGATCGTGGGCAACAACCAGACCTACACGCTCAGCGGCGTCCCGCTCAGCAAGATGAGCATGGGCAACATCGTCGCCCTCGACAGCGGCACAGTCAGCAAGTGGCAGGGCCTGATCTCCGGTGCGCAGAGCGCCACGCCGACGGTGTCGGTCGCCAATGCCACGGTGGCCGAAGGTAATTCGGGAACCACCAACGCCGCGTTCACCGTGACGCTGTCCAAGGCCGCCACCTCCACGGTCACCGTCGGCTACGGCACCGCCAACGGCACGGCCACCGCCGGAGCCGACTACACCGCCGCCACCGGCACGCTCACCTTCGCCCCCGGCGTCACCACCCAGACCGTCAACGTCGCCGTCACCGGCGACACCACCGTCGAACCCACCGAGACCTTCACCGTCACCCTGAGCAACCCGGTCGGCGCCACCCTGGGCACCGCGACCGCGACGGGCACCATCACCAACGACGACGTCGCCGCCACCGTCACCGCACCGACGGTGTCGGTCGCCAATGTCACGGTGGCCGAAGGCAATTCGGGAACCACCAACGCCGCGTTCACCGTGACGCTGTCCAAGGCCGCCACCTCCACGGTCACCGTCGGCTACGGCACCGCCAACGGCACGGCCACCGCCGGAGCCGACTACACCGCCGCCACCGGCACGCTCACCTTCGCCCCCGGCGTCACCACCCAGACCGTCAACGTCGCCGTCACCGGCGACACCACCGTCGAACCCACCGAGACCTTCACCGTCACCCTGACCGGCGCGACGGGTGCCACACTGGCCACCGCGACCGCGACCGGCACCATCACCGACGACGACGCTGCGGTGACGGCGCAGACGAAGGTGCTCGCCGCCTACTACCCGGAATGGGGCGTGTACGGCCGCAACTTCCAGCCGGCCGACATCCCGGCCAACGAACTCACCCACGTGATCTACTCATTTCTCAATCTGACCCCAGAGGGCGAGGTAGCGATCTACGACAGCTATGCCGCCCTCGAAAAGCGTTTCACCGCAGCGGAATCGGTTTCCGGCGAGGCTGACCTCTGGTACTACCCGCCGAGCGACCCCCGGTCGCAGCAGACCGTGTGGGGCAATTTCAACCAGCTCGCCCAGCTCAAGCAGAAGAATCCGAACCTGAGGGTCAACATCGCGCTGGGCGGTTGGACGTTGTCATCCAACTTCAGCAATGTCGTCTCCACTGCTGCGGGCCGGGAGAAGCTGGCTGGTTCGATCGTGAAGTTCCTCGACACCTACCGGATGTTCGACGGCATCGACTTCGACTGGGAATACCCCGGCGGTGGCGGCTTGGACGGCAACTCCGCCAGCCCGAACAACGGCGCCAACTATGCCGAGCTCCTGAAGCTGGTCCGGACGAAGCTGGACACCCTCGGGCAGCAGAACGGGCGCCGGTACGAGATCTCGGTGGCATCGCCTGCCGGCTACGACAAGATCGCCAACTTCAATCTGGCCGGACTGGCGCCGAGTGTGGACTACTTCAACCTGATGGCCTACGACTTCCACGGCACCTGGGAGAAGGTCACCGGCCACATGTCCGCGTTCACCGGTGACCCGAACGGTTACGACGTCAAGCACGCGGTCGATCTCTACCTGGCGGCCGGCGTCAACCCCAACAAGATCGTGCTGGGCGCGCCGCTGTACACCAAAGCGTGGAGCGGTGTCGCCGACGGCGGCGACGGCGGTTACCTGGAGCCTGCCTCCGGGTCGGCGCCCGGCAGCTTCGAGGCCGGAACCTACGACTACAAGGATCTGCTCGCCCAACTGCAGGATCCGGCCAGCGGGTGGAAGCTGTACTGGGACGACAACGCCCAGGCTGCCTATCTGTACAACAAGTCCAAGGGTCTGTTCAGTTCATTCGAGACGCCGACCTCGATCGCGCAGAAGTCTGAATGGGCGCAGGCACTCGGCTTGCGAGGAATGATGTTCTGGGACATCAGCAATGACGCCGTCGCCTCACCGGAAAGCCTCGTCAAGGCTGCGTACTCGTCGTGGGTGCTGCATCAGAGCATGGCTACCATCCGCGCCAACTCGACCATCAAGGGCGAGGTCATCATCGGGGGCGACGGGGTGATCACCGCCCTGCCCGCCTCTACGGCGACCGCGGTCAAGGCCTGACGCCCCTGTTAAGCCTGGATGCACCGATTCGGTAGTGGTGCGTGGTGGGTCGTGACAGCGAA
>CAZVST010000134.1:0-3877 GCA_964629725.1 uncultured Mycobacterium sp. | reverse complement strand
TGACCCAGATCTTCATCGGGTACGGGAAATAGGCACATACCTTCACAAACGCCGGCCCAAAGTCATCGTCCCAGAGGGAAAAAGTAGTAACAGGTGACCGTACTTCGACATTTGCATGTGCACCCCAGGCGCGCAGGCAAAGTCGTGTGACTGCACCCCACCGGACAAGGTGACCGACGAACTCGTGGCCGGACGACACCAGTGGTGACCACACCAACCATCGGCCCCGGCGCCCGAGGGGACACCACGATTGGCCAGTCGAGGACGCTGCCGACGCTGAGCCGGCGCCTGGATTCGACCGACCTGCCGCCCGAACAGGCGCACTACTGGACCTTGCAGACGGGCGGGTTCACCGCCCGGCCGGAGACCCTTGCCGACGGCCGGAAGGGACTGGTGTTGGGGCAGTGGGAGTTCGGCCGGATCTGATCTCAACACCGGCCGGGCAGACGGGCATCATGGCCGTGCGTATCGTCACGCCCGGTCATCGCCGTCCCGGGAGCGCTGCCGTGCTGAACGCTAGAAGGCCAGGTATGCGCTCCACTGCCGCTGCTGCCCCTTGACAACGCATATCATGGGGACACCTTCGGGGGACTGCGCCAAACCCTCTTCATCGCAGGGGGCGCCCATCGTGCGCTCTCCGATCACGTCGGCGCTGCGATAGTACTGCGGCGGCTGACCCCGACAGGCTAGCGTCTGGCCCACGGGGCTGATCGCGAAGATGAAGTGTTCGGTTTCACTGCAGGGCTGGCCGATGTCGGCGCGCTTCATCCCCGGTACGGGAAACGGCGGGGTACTGGTGGGGCTCGGAATGGCGGACGCCGGGGTTGCGGGTTGTGGCGTGTCCAGCCCGGACATCCGGGCCCGGGCGGTCCCCGCAGACTCGCGTTGACAGCCGGGCACGACGAGAGCCACGATGACCACCAGTGACGCGGCCACTCTCGCTGAGGTCATCGACGTGACCGCACTGCCGATGTCTCCACCTTCGCCGGTTTGCTGCCTGTCCATCATCCTACGGTGAGCTCTGGCCAGGCGGTGAGCCGCAGTGGCACAGCCGAATTAGCCGCTGCCCTTCTTCTTGGACTTGGCGCCGACGGCCTTCGTGCGCACCGGCGCGGGCTTCTTGCCGGTGCCGGCAGTCTTCGTCTTCGTGCCAGCGGTGGGGCGTTTCGCGGCCTTAGCGGATCGGCTCTTGACCGTGGCGGCACGCTGCTTGGTGACCGCTGACTCCACCGAAGTGACCGATGCGGTGTCTGCAAGCCGTTCGTAGAGCCGGCAGGCCTCATCGAAGCGCTTCTGGTAGGCATCGGGAACCGCTGAGTTCTGCACTTTCTGGGCATACCAACCTGGATCGTGATCTTTAGACTCGTAGTCCAGCTTGGCCAACGCGGCGTAGAACATGGCTGCTGACTTCCGCGGATCCATCCGGTCGGCAACGGTTCCCCACCACGGTGGACGCTGCTGGAACAGGCCGACCGAGTCGTAGTCCTCGCTGAGTCGTTCATGGGGGAACTTCAGACTCTCGGGGTCGCGCTTGTTGGCATACATCACCAGATTCGATTCGACCAGCGCGGTCGCCAAGGCGATCTTGATGCCCTGCGGGGTGATCTTGCGTCGTCTGCCCTCGGCAATGATGGCGCGGGTGTAGTCGTCTTTTCTGCTTCCGGGCTGTCCTCCGCTTTCAGCGAGTTCCTTGAACAGGCGCTTCCACTCATCGTCGGATGTGGAGGCGGGAAGTCCGAGCAGGGTCAGGACCGCTGAGCCGGCGATGCCGTCGACGACAAGGCCTGAGCGGCGCTGGAATTCCTCGACGACCCTCTTGGTCACTTCACCGAAGTGCCCGTCTACGTTCAGATTCGAGTAGAGCGGGTAATCGCGATTCAGCCGCCCCTGCAGCACCATCACCAACGGGCCGTCAGAGCCCACTCGCAACTGCACGCTGTCCGGGGGATACGCTGCCGCACCGCATCCCGGGCCGGATCGGATGATCGGTCCCGGGAGATAGAACCAGTCGCGGAACATCGGATCGTCGTAGCCGCGCGCCGGCGGCCCGATCTGCTGGCCGTTGGTGCCCGAGGACTCGATCGCGATGCCCTCCAGTGTGCACGCCATGTGGGAGTTCACCCCGCCGCCGGGCCCGTGGAACAACCCGACGCGCAAGACCGCATCATCAGGGATGCCCGACGGGTCGGCCACCCGGATGGTGCCGAACGGCCCCACCGAACCCGGCCCGCCCACATAGCGGTAGGACTCGGTGCACAGCCCGTGGCGTGACCACGTCATCTGAGGACCGTTGACCAGGGCGTCGAGCATGTGCGTCACCACACCACTGCAGTCCGAGGAGCGTTCGACGTTGGCCGGATCCCAGCACCCGCCATACCAATACGGCTGGTTATCCCGGGCCCGCGCGATCGACAGGGCGAAATCGACATTGCGTTGCGGGATTCCGCGCTTGACCGACTTCTGCAGCTTCTTTGCGCCTTTCTCGGTCTTGTCGAGCTCCTTGGCGAGTGCGGCCCAGGCTTTGTCCGTCGTGGAGGTGGGCAGCCCGAGCAACGTCAGCACGGCGGATCCGGCGATGCCGTCGACGACGAGGCCGGAGTGTCGCTCGAACTCTTCGACGACCCTCCGGGTCCTCTCGCCGAAGTGCCCGTCTACGTTCAGATTCGAGTAGAGCGGGTAATCGCGATTCAGCCGCCCCTGCAGCACCATCACCAACGGGCCGTCAGAGCCCACTCGCAACTGCACGCTGTCCGGGGGATACGCTGCCGCACCGCATCCCGGGCCGGATCGGATGATCGGTCCCGGGAGATAGAACCAGTCGCGGAACATCGGATCGTCGTAGCCGCGCGCCGGCGGCCCGATCTGCTGGCCGTTGGTGCCCGAGGACTCGATCGCGATGCCCTCCAGTGTGCACGCCATGTGGGAGTTCACCCCGCCGCCGGGCCCGTGGAACAACCCGACGCGCAAGACCGCATCATCAGGGATGCCCGACGGGTCGGCCACCCGGATGGTGCCGAACGGCCCCACCGAACCCGGCCCGCCCACATAGCGGTAGGACTCGGTGCACAGCCCGTGGCGTGACCACGTCATCTGAGGACCGTTGACCAGGGCGTCGAGCATGTGCGTCACCACACCACTGCAGTCCGAGGAGCGTTCGACGTTGGCCGGATCCCAGCACCCGCCATACCAATACGGCTGGTTATCCCGGGCCCGCGCGATCGACAGGGCGAAATCGACATTGCGCTGTGAAATGATCACTGCTACCCCCGCTGTCTACTGATTTGTGCCCCAACGGATTCCGTGTGCGTCGTCGACGAATCCCGCAGAGGACGTCCTCCGTCGACCCAGTCCCGATCCGTGGCCGGACAAAACAGATAGTAGATCGATTCCGGCCCTGTGACGGTAGTCGGCCACAAGAGGGGACCAAGTACCCTCCCGGCGAAGCAGGACCGCCCCCGAACGCGCCTACCATGGTCACGACCGGGGGGATCGGCCCCGCGCTCGCGGCGGCAGCACGCCTGGCCGCACCGGTGGTGGCCGAGCGTCTCCGGTCGATCGGAGTCACCGCCGAACGACTCAGTCCGCCAACGTATCTGCGCGCCAACGTATCTGCGCGCCGACGAGCCGGGCAGCGCCGTGGTGCGCTGCGCGGCATCCGGGGTCGACAACCCGGCCCGCCAGTACCTGGCCAGCCCCTCGATGGTGCCCGCACATGACGGCCGGGGGCTGATACGGGGACAGGCGGCAGAGTGCCCCACCCTCTACGGGCGCTCTGCCGACCTGAGGGCACGGAGCTAGTGTCCCGCGCCATTAATTCGTTACATAATTGTAACGGTTGAGCATCGACGGGGTGTCTGCCGAATAGCGTTGGCGGATG
>CAZVST010000133.1:0-3905 GCA_964629725.1 uncultured Mycobacterium sp. | reverse complement strand
GCAAGTGGGCTGGGACGAATCTGCGGACACTTGGGTTCCCCTCCGGCTGGGCGCAGAATGTCTATCCCGCCCCAAATCGAGGGTATGCCCGGCAGACCCATTCCGGCAAAGGGTCAAAGGTCCCGTAGACCGGCTAATCGCACTTCGATGGGGGTGAACCGGCCCGTGGTTGATGCACACCTCTACGGAGGGACCGGAGTCACTCTCCGGCGCGACGACGATGTGGGCCCACCTGCAGCGGGAAGGCATCGAGGTGGCCCGCTGCACGGTGGAGCGGTAGCCGACTTCACCTATGTGCGTCTGGCCACCGGGGTGTTCGTCTACACCGCGTTCGCGATCGACGCCTACGCCGGACGCATCGTCGGCTGGGAATGGTCGGCGAGCAAACACGACCGCTTCGTGCGTTCAGCGATCCGGCAGGCCGCCGCACTACGATCTGCTGAGAGACACCCACCGTGCGGCAGCACCATTCACCACTGCATGGGCGGACGCACCTCGATGGCGGTCGCCGGGTTGGTTCCGGAACGGGTCGCCGCTGCGATGTCCTTCCACGGCGGCGGCCTGGCGGCCGACGACCCGGGCAGCCCGCACCTGCTGGCCGACCGGATTCAGGCCGCGATGTACGTCGGCGCGGCCGAGAACGACCCGTCCTACACACGAGAGCAGTCCCAGACGCTGCAGGCCGCGCTGACCGAGGCGGGCGTGGAGCACCTCATCGAGTGGTACTCCGCCGGGCACGGATTCGCCGTCACCGACAACGGGCCCTACGACCAACAGGCGGCCGAAAAACACTGGCGGGCAATGGAAGCCTTCTTCGGCGACCACCTCCCCGCGGATTAGGCGCGACCACCGAAGGCGCGCCTGAACAGGCCGACGATGCCGCGGGCGGCGTACACCCCGATGATCACCGACAGGATCACCGACAGGATCACCAAGAAGACGAAAGTGATGCCCCAGTTCGACCGACTGTGCGGCACGTTCCACCTGACCAGGGTGAACAGGATCGCGCAAACGAAAACAACGACGTCGCGCCAGTTCCCCTTGTAGGAACCCGCCGCCGAACGCAATTCGCGGTTGCGGTCGACGGTGGCGATCAGCTCGTAGATCCGCGCGTCGATGCTTGTCTTCAGCGCCGCCCGCAGCTCGACACTCTCCTCGGGAATGCTGTCGAGCAACTCGATGTCCGACTTGATCAGCGAGCGGAAGTCCGGCCCCCTTGACCGTTCCCGCAAGCGACCCCAGCAAAGCTCCACCGGCGATCGGGGCAGCGCCCAACGCCAGATCACCGATCCCGACCATGACACCTCACTTCATCAGCACGGCGGCGAGCGTGCCGCCCAACTCGAAAGCCCGTTGTCGCACAGCCGCGCTGACCGAGGCAGGCGTCGAGCACGTCATCGAGTGGTACCCAGCCGGTCACGGATTCGCCGTGCCGGACAACGGTCCCTATGAACAGCAGGCCGCTGAAAGGCACTGGCAGGCGATGGAAGCGTTCTTCGGCGAACACCTCGCCTAGGAGCGGAGAACATCCGTCTGAATACTCCGATGATGCCGCGGGCGGCGTACACCCCGATGATCACAGACAGGATCACCAAGAAGACGAACGTGATGCCCCAGTTCGTCCGACTGTGCGGCACGTTCCACCAGACCAGGGTGAACAGGATCGCGCAGACGAAAACAACGACATCGCGCCAGTTCCCCTTGTAAGACCCTGCCGCCGAACGCAATTCGCGGTTGCGGTCGACCGTCGCGATCAGTTCGTAGACACGATCGTCGATGGTGCGCTTCAGTTCGGACCGCAGCTCAACGCTCTCCTGGGGGAGGCTGTCGAGCAGCTCGATGTCGGACTTGATCAGCGCGCGGAAGTCCGGCCCTTTGACCGTTCCCGCAAGCGACCGAGTAGAGCCCCACCGGCGATCGGGGCCCAGCCCGGTGGAAATTCGCTCGACGGCGCAGGACGGCACCGGCGGTGTCGTTGTTGCCGTGCACCCACAGACCGTAGGGCCGGCCGGCCACATGGTCCAGAACCGGGTAGGAGACCGTATCGAAAAAGTGACAACGGCTACAGAGCTGCCCGCGAAGCGTCACGGCAGTCGGGGCACCGGAACTGGGAACGGGTGCGCTCGCCGGCCGGTCCCGCTCTCGCAACCACCGACACCGCCGTTCTGGACAAGAACAACGATTGCTACACCGCCGTCTACGGCGCGGGCGTGGAGGTTAATCCTTCGTCGATGTTGGCCTGATTCATCCACCGGCGCAGTCTTTGCTCTGTCGGCAACACCGCGAACGGCACAAGTGACGCACGACTTCCGGCCCGACTGGCCCCAGTCATACCAGGATCGCCCACACCTTGCCAGTTGCTGCGTTGCCCGCGACGTAGAGGGTGTGGCCGTCGGGGGTAATCGCCAGCAGGCCGGGTACATCGCCGACGGCGTTGAGGTTGATGGTGTTGACGACGGTCTTGCTGACGGTGTCGATCACCGACACCGTACCGGCGTTGCTGTTGGTGACGTAGGCCTTGGTGCCGTCGGGGCTGACCACCACCCCATTCGGACCGCTGCCGACGGCGATGGTGTTGGTGACCGTGTTGCCGGTGGTCTCGATCACCGAAACCGAGCCGCCACCGTTGTTGACAACGTAGACGGTACTACCGTTGGGGCTGACCGCCACCCCGTTCGGGCCGCTACCGACCGCGATAGTTTTGACGACGGTGGCGTTGCTGGTGTTGATCACCGACACCCTGTTGCTTTGATTATCTGCGACGTAGGCGTAGACACCATTAGGAGTAGCGCCAATCGCGATCCCCTGCGCGTTGTTGCCGATCCCGTTGGCGAAGCCCTGAAGGGCAGCGGGACTAGAGATCGCGTTGCTAGATGTGGTGATGTACCTGACCCGGTTGGTCGTGCTGGTGCCCAATTGCCGTACGGTCACGAAGGCCCGTGATCCATTGGGGGTGACCGCCACCCCATAGTTGAAGCCGGTGCTGGAGATGGTCGTCACACTGTAATCGGAGGTGGTGATCGCATACACATTCCCGACGTTCGAGCCGGTGACGTACACCTTGAGGCCATCGGGGGTGAAGGCGACGCCGCCCGGCTGGGTGCCTGCAATGTCGATGGTGTGGATGACGATGTTGGTGGCGGTGTCGATCACCGACACGTTGGCACTGCCCCAGTTGGCGACGTAGACCCTGGCGCCGTCGGGGCTGACCGCCACCCCGAACGCGTTTGCGCCGACGGGGATCACGGTGATCGTGCTGGATGCGGTGCCGTTAGCACCGGGTGTGCCGTTGGCCCCACCAGGGCCCCCGCTGCCGCCGGCGCCGCGGGCGCCACCCGTGGCATCGGCGATGTAGGTGGCTCTGGCATTACCGCCGTCACCGCCGTTGCCGCCGTTTGTACCGACTGCGACGCCATCGCCGCCGGCGCCACCCGCGCCACCTTGGGCACTTCCGCTTGAAGTATTGGTCGCTTTGCCGCCGTTACCGCCGTTACCGCCGTTACCGCCCTCGGCGGTGCCATTACCACCCTTGCCGCCCGCACCACCGGTCGCAGTGCCACCGCTAGCGGAGACGGCAGCGCCACCGTTACCAGCGGAACCACCGCCTGCGTTGCTATCACCTCCGGCCCCGCCAGCACCTCCGGTGGCGCTGCCCGTGGACGAGGTTGCGGCCCCACCGTTACCGGCATTACCGGCATTACCGGCCGTCACGCCATCACCGCCGTCGCCGGCGTTCCCGCCTTTGCCGCCGACGACAGCGCCAGTGCCGGTGGCAGAACCGCCGTCGCCGGCGTTCCCACCCGCACCGCCGGACCCGGCCACCCCGATGCTGGACCCGGTACCGCCATTCCCGCCGGCACCACCGTTACCCCCGGCGCCGCCGTCCTGCCCGACACCACCGACAC
>CAZVST010000132.1:0-4042 GCA_964629725.1 uncultured Mycobacterium sp. | reverse complement strand
ACCCACGCTTACCTTGCAGCCGAGGCCTCCGGCCCCAACCCCTCATATCGTCTAGGTTCAACACCCAACTTAGGATCACGCGCGATCTCGGGATATCTCAAATCTCTACAAACGAGACAGTCCAATCGAAGGCTGAGCAGGTCGGGCGCTGCATCCCTGGTATTAGTCGGGTCGCCGCACGACATCCACTGCGTCAATGAGGAGTCGTTGGGCCTGCTGTGCTGCTGCCGTGGAGTCTCTGGGACTGGCGAGCGATGTCACTGTGACGAGATGACTGCCGTCGAGCCACGCGCTGTATAGGTATTGATCGACCGCGTGGGTCTTGCCGGTTGCCGGGTCGTCAACGGTCTGGATGGAATGGGTTGCGCTGGTGGTCGCGTCGGCGATGTGAGGGGCTGAGATTACCCGTGTCTGCGAGACCGAACCATCGGGCCTGACTGCGGTGAAGTCACGGCACGTATCGGGGATCGGAGACGATGGGACGGCGGTTGGATGAGGGATCTGGGCAGCGTTGATCACGAAGCCGAATTGCTCGTTATGGACGGCTAGGGCTGCTATGGTCGCGCCTTCTGTTTGGCTGATGTCGGCCGCCCGCTGCAGACACTCAGGTGGGTCGACCGTGAGTGACTTCAGTCCAGCAGCGACATCATCGATGTTTCGTTGGCTGATGGTTTGCGTTGGGCGCACTTCGGCCGTAAATCCAGGGGGTAGCCGATCCCTCAGTTGGGCGACTCGGCCAATGTCGATCTGGTACTGACCAGGTTGTGACCTAGCTCCGTCGCCGCGCCGCGCGCTATGGGAGACAGACAGGGAAAGGAACACTACTGCGGCAACCGTCTGAGTCAGCAGCAACCCCATCAGCAGCTTCTTCGCACTAGTCAAATCGCTTCTCCCTCTGAGCTGGCCATCCAAGTGCCTGTGTGTTGATTAAGGGTAGGCTGCGAGGCCAGCAAAAAAGGGGGCACGATGTGGGAGGGGTAATGGTTGGGTGCGACATTGGGTGGGGTGAGCCCCCCGTGAGCCCCCCGCATCTCACACTGGGTGGGGTGAGCCCCCCGCATCTCGGGCTGCGGCTGCTGGTGGCCTGTGGGCTGGCGCTGGTGTTGTTTGCCGTGTCGGCAGGCGTCCCGGTGTCCATCGCAACGTCTGGTTTTCCGACTGCCAATGCCACGCCAGAGCCGGGAGAACCCGGCGGCGACCACTCAAAACCTGGTGACAACAAAAAGAAGCAAAAGCAAGAGAGTTCGAAGCCGCGTAACAGCAGCAACGGTTCAGACACCTCTGACCAGAAGCGGAACTCGGGTCAAAGGCCCGATTCAACGAGTCCGCGCCCTACCTCGACTATCGACGCACAACAAACCCAGCAATCGTCGTTACCGCAGCGCCCCACCTCGACTATCGACGCACAACAAGCCCAACAATCGTCGTTGCCGCAGCAATCGTCGTTGCCGCAGCAGCGCAAGCCCAACGGTGAGTTTGCCCCGGGCAACAGTGGGCGAGTGGGCTATGACGAAGAACAGGAAAGTTTCGACGCCCGGGAGGCCGACACCGGCATCCCGATCCTGAGACGCAAGATCCAGGTCAGCATTCCCAACCCCGACGACCCAGAAGGCAAACCACTCACCCGTTTCTACGACGGCCTGGAAAAAATCGCCCCTGGCGAATACAGAGGTCTGGAACATAAAGCCGGTGGCGCGGTACCGACACCCCGACAGAAGATCTTCGACGGACTGGTCAACTCCGGCATTCCCGCCAAAGGCATGCTCGACGGCGAACCCATCGAGGTGGTCGATACCGAAGTAGTGCGCCCCGCAGCCCCACCCGTCCTTGGCGCGCCGGCACTTGGTGCGCCGGCACTTCCCCCAGCGGCACCTGCGCCGGTCGCCCCGCCGCCGCAAGTCGCCCCGCCGCCGCCGGTCGCGGCCCCTCCGGCCTCGGCGCCGATCGCAGTGCCCGCACCAAACGCACCGCTGCCGGTCTTACCGGCACCCGCCGCTGCGGCAGCGCCCCCCGTCGTGGTCACACCTCCCAACACCGGTATCGCTTGGAGTGCCCTGTTCCACGAATATGCCCAGTCGTTCTACGCACCAATCGTGACGGTGGGAGCCGGTCTGGCCGCCGTTGGCGGCCTGCTGGCTTACCCCTTCGCCGGCCCTGGTGTCGCCGGGGGCGGATAGAATCCATGACCGTGACGCGCGCATTCACCCACGTGGTGAAGTCCAACGGCGGAGAACTGATCAGCGAGATTGGCAAGTTCGCCGACCGCGAACGTTTCGCCGCCCCTTTGCGGCGACGAGATGGCCACCAACGGTGGGGTTTTGGCCTATTTCCCCTTCCCGACGAACTCTCCTACGACGAGATGATCGCCTCCGGCCAAGACTTCACCGAATATCTGCAAGCCGCCGGGAGCGCCCAGGCACTCACCATCGAGATACGCAAACCCGGCGGAGCACAGTGGGGATGCCGCTGGATCCGCTACGTCGTCGGACACCCCCACACCGCGGGCCTGCCCCTAGACGTCGCCATCGAAATACCAAGCGGCACACTGCACGTCAGCGCCGCGGAAGTCTTCGACGCCGAGGAAGCCGCGGATCTCTTCCTGGCCTACCACCAGTCAGGCGACATCCCCGCCACCTACAACCTGCGGCCGGCCGCAGGCTACGGCCCCGACGACTCACCGATCGACATCGACGACACCGAACCAGCCAGATAGAGAACCCCATTCGACCGAGTCCTGCACTGTGATCCCGCACAGTGGGCACCAACGGCGCGATCTTGTGAGACAGGATCTGATCGGCTTCGTTTCTGACACACCGGGCGACTGCGCTTAGATGCGTGACCGAGTCTTCCTTCGCCCAAGACAGCTCGGCTGGTGTCTCTTTTTCGGCCCGGTTTATGCCTTAAATTTGCGCATGGCTAGTTTTGCGGTCTACGCGGCAATGGCAATCGCAATCGCCTGCGTTGTTTTCGTCCTCACGGAGTTCCTGCGCCAGCCCGACATCCCTGCTGCTAAGCATCTCTGCCTGCCGGCCCTGATCACAGGCTTGCTCTGGCCCGTCGTGTTACTGGGTTGCGCTGAATGCGGCCTCATCGCTGCGCTCAGCGCCATCCTCATAGCAGCGCGGACCAGGCGCACTCAGCGCCATTTCATTGTCGCGCGCAGACCTGAAGCCAGGTGAATGTCAACAAGGCAGGCAAATTCCGCTTTCGCCTCAAGGCCGGCCGGGAACGGTGAAATCATCGCCCGTTTCGGAGGCATACGAAACCAAGGCCAGCGCGAACAACGGCATTGAGTCTGTCAAGAAGAACGCCGCCTGACGCGCCGGTCGTCGATCTCTCGAAGTAGAAAACGAAGGCAGGCCCGGAACTCGCAGCAAGCTTTAAGTTGCTTCAACAGCGGTCCCAGCGGGTCGGCCGTGGGCGGGACTAATCCGACGTTTTGGGGAGTGGTTCAGGCCGCGGTGTGATCGGCGTTGTCGAGTTTTTCGGCGATCCAAACCTTGATCAATGACTGTCGGGTGACTCCGAGGCGGGTGGCTTCGCGGTCGAGCTCGGCGACCATCCATGCGGGGAAGTCGACATTGACCCGCCAGTGTTCCTCGCCAGGGCGCCGCGCCCGTGCGGCATCCAAAGCGCCGGCCATATCTTGGCCGTCATCGAACCGCTCATCGAACTCGCTAGCCTTCATAGATCGCCACCTCGCCTTCCCGCGAACGACGCACCGAGATGATCCGGACGTGTTTGTCTCGATAGGTCACCACTGCTGACCAGCACCGGCGGTCAATCTGACCGATCACCATCCACCTCGGCTCATCCGCTGTGCGTGCCGGAACTTCGATGCGGTGCTGTCGCTTGCCACGGTGATGGGACCACCTGATTGCCAGGGGGATGGGACCACCGTGGCGCGTTATTGAGGATGGCCCTCGGGGTGGTCTGGGTCAAGCCGGCGGCGTGCCTCACCTACTTTGAGCGCGTGGCCGGTGGTGGTGCCTCACGTACTTTGAGCGCGTGGCCCGGAAGGCTTGCCCAGCGTGGAGGGCAA
>CAZVST010000131.1:0-4230 GCA_964629725.1 uncultured Mycobacterium sp. | reverse complement strand
GGGCATTTCGCTGTCACGACCCACCACGCACCACTACCGAATCGGTGCATCCAGGGTAAGACACCCGCCGGTGCCACCCGGCGGGTCAGCCTGCACGACGGCGACGCCCGCCCGATCGCCAAGGGCCGCTTGGGTAAACCGGTCGAGTTCGGCCACAAAGCCCAGGTCACCGACAACGACGACGACATCGTGCTCGACCACACCATCGAGGTCGGCAACCCGCCCGACGCACCGCAGCTGGCGCCGGCCGTCGCCCGGATCACCACCCGCACCGGACGCACACCACGCACCGTCACCGCCGACCGCGGCGACGGCGAGAAAAGTGTCGACGACGCCCTGCGCGACCTCGGTGTGCGCACCGTCGTCATCACCCGCAAAGGGAAGCCCTCCCAGGCCCGGCGCGAAGAAGAACACAGACCCGCCTTCCGGCGAACCATCAAGTGGCGCAACGGCTGTGAAGGCCGCATCAGCACCCTCAAACGCGGCTACGGCTGGGACCGCACCCGCATCGAACAGACCCAACGCCGACCCACCCCACCGCCCCAACCAGATACCGGCTTACTCGCTGACCGCAGACCGCTCAGCGGCAGCCGACTTTTTCAGGTCGAAGTAGTTAGTTCTCGGCGGGCAGCGACATCCTCTGCTCGATTTTCCCGACTCGCCACACCAGCATCGCGGCCAGCCAGGTCGCGACGAACATGCCGACGATCACGAAGCCGACGGCGTTGAGATCCAGCCCCGCGATCCAGTCCCAGAATCCGCCGCGCCACCCGAGATGATCGGCGAACAGGCCGAGCAGCTCCGCGGTCCCGACGATCAGGGCGACGGCCACCGACAGACCCGTCATGGTGATGTTGTAGTAGACCGCGCGCACCGGCCGGGCCGACGCCCACCCGTACGCGACGTTCATGAAGGACCCGTCGATGGTGTCGAACAGCGTCATTCCCGCCGCGAAGATCACCGGCAGGCACAGGATCGCGAACCACGGCAGGCCGGCGGCAGCACTCGATCCGGCCAGGACCAACAGGGTGATCTTGGTCGCGGTGTCGAAGCCGAGGCCGAACAGGATCCCCAGCGGGTACATCTGCCAGGTCGACCGGATCGACCGGGTGAACCGGCCGAGGAGACGGTTGATCGGGCCGCGGTTGGCCAGGTGCCGCTCCAGGGCGGCGGCGTCGTATTCGCCGCGGCGCATCCCGGCGAACACCCGCAGGATTCCAGCCAGGATCACGATGTTGACCGCGGCGATCAGATAGAGGAAAGCGCCCGACACGCTGGTGCCGATCAGGCTCGTGTAGTGGTGCAGCGCCGAGGAACGGTCGGCCACCGGACCGATCACGGCCGTCAGGCCGAACGAGATCACCGCGGCAAGACCGAACACCACCGATGAATGCCCGAGGGAGAAGAAGAAACCGGCTCCCAGCGGCCGCCGGCCCTGGACCATCAGCGAACGGGTGGTGTTGTCGATGGCGGCGATGTGGTCCGCGTCGAAGGCATGCCGCATTCCGAGCGCGTACGCGGTGAGTCCGACGCCGACACCCAGCACCTTGTCCCCGATGTCGAAATGCTGCGGAGCAACAAGGAAAACCAGTGTCCCCCAACCGATCACGTGCAGGGCGGCGACGACGGCGAACATCGCACCCAGTCGCGTCCACTCCTGCGGGGAGAACAGCGCTTTGGTGCGGTCCCAGCGTCCGCGCGAGCCGGTGACCGCAACCACGAGCGCGGTCGTCGTCACACCGATGGACGCTATCAGCGCCGGAGGCTAGTGCGACCGATCTGCAGGAACTCCTGCGAATGGCTTGCAGCTGCCAGCCCGGAGCCCGGCGCGAGGTGCGGCGGGTGCCGGCTCTCGGCGCAGTCGGAGGCGACACTGTGGTGATGACGGACGATCCGCCTGACGGCTCCGCAGTGGAGCGCATCGGGGAACTGCTGCGATCACGGGGCCTGCGCCGCATGCCGTCACGGATCGCGGTGCTGACCGTTTGGAGCCCCACGAGGGACATCTCTCGGTTGCCGAGATCCATCAGCGGATTCTCGACACCACCACCGCCGACCAGCGGCCCGATCTCGCGACCGTCTACCGGACCGTCACCACGCTGGTCGATCAAGGAGTCCTGCACGCGCTGGCCGTCGAGGGCGTCACCACCTACGGGATCGCCGAGAAGCCGCACCATCACGCCGTGTGCACCGCATGCGGAACGATCATCGAGGTTCCGGCCAAGCGGCTGACGTCGGCTCTTGAGCACGCCATCGAAGGCAGTTCGTTCACGCTGTCCGAGCAGGCTGGCCTGACCCTGCACGGGCTCTGCCCGGACTGCCAACAGCACCCCTGATTCGCATCGGAGCGCTAAGGTCACGGTGTACTTCGGACGGTGCGGGAAACCGGTGTGATTCCGGTGCGGTCGCGCCACTGTGTCCGGCTGAGCGATCGGCCGGTAGCCAGACCTCCCCGGCCGATGCCCAACCACAGCGGGGACGCGCAATCCCCTCGAGGAGGCGTCTGATGGCTGCTGGTCGAACCGTCGCAGGTCGGACCCGCCGGGACTGGTCGCAGGTCGCGGTCCTCCTCGGCGCAGTGGCTGTTCTGCACATCGTCGGCTTCGGCACACTGACACTTGCGGTGGCGCCCCAGCACTATCAGGTCGGCACCCAGGTGTTCTCGATCGGCCTGGGTATCACCGCCTACATCTTTGGGCTGCGGCACGCCTTCGACGCCGACCATATCGCCGCCATCGACAACGTCACGCGCAAACTGGCCGCCGATGGAAACCGGCCCAAGTCGGTCGGATTCTGGTTCGCCCTGGGACATTCGGCCATGGTGGTGGTGCTGGCGCTACTGGTGGTGGCCGCGGCCAGAACAGCCGGAGTGCTGCTCGACGACTCCTCCTCCACCCGTCAAGTGCTGGGCATCGCCGGGACACTGGCCTCCGGCGGCTTTCTCTACCTGATCGCCATCGTCAACCTCATCGCGCTGGCGGGCATCTGGCGGGTGTTCACCCAGATGCGCAACGGCCGCCTCGACGAGCGGGAACTGGAGCAGCACCTCGACAACCGCGGTGTGGTGGCGCGGGCGCTTCGTCCCGTCATGCGCCGGATCAACCGCCCCGGGCAGATGTTCGCGGTGGGACTGCTGTTCGGCCTGGGCTTCGACACCGCCACCGAGGTCGCCCTGCTGGCCCTGGCCGGCAGCGGCGCGGCGGCCGGGGTGCCGTGGTACGCGGTCCTGACCCTGCCGGTGTTGTTCGCCGCCGGGATGAGCCTGATGGACACGATCGACGGGCTGTTCATGTCGGCGGCCTACGACTGGGCGTTCGCCAACCCGATCCGCAAGATCGTCTACAACCTGGCCATCACCGCGTTATCGGTGGCGGTGGCGTGGGTGATCGGGACGGTCGAACTGGTGTCGGTCCTGCACGACGACCTGGGCTGGACCAACCCGGTCACCGAGTGGGTCAGCGCGTTGAGCCTCAACAACGTCGGGTTCGTGATCGTGATCCTGTTCGCACTGACCTGGCTGGCGGCCCTGGCGGCGTGGCGGTTGCGCGCCGTGCGGTTGCGCCGGCTCACAGCGGGCTCATAACGTCGGCAAAGCGCGCCCTATATTGCGCAGCCCACGATGGTGGGCGTGACCGACACATTTGACAACAACGCCACATTCGAAAACCCCTACACCACAACCATTCCCGTTGTCCGGACTGACGACCGGCGGCCCAGTCCACTGTTCCGCGCACTGGCCTGGGTAGGCATCGCCGCCGGCTCGCTGTTCATCGTGGCGACCGTGTTCTTCAGCGGCTACGTCATCGGCCAGCACAGCGGTGGCGGCGGCGGGCACCACGGACGGCACGCGATGCTCATCCCGCCCCCGCCGATGGGACCCGGTGGACCGGAGGGTCCGATGGGACCCGGCGGTCCGATGGGACCGGGCGGACCGATGGGACCGGGCGGACCGATGGGCCCCGAACGGTTGACGCCACCGTCGCCGCAGCCGACCACCCCGCCGCGCCCCTAGATCCCGACGACGCCCGACAAGCCGGCCCCCGCGTGACAGCGGGGGCCGGCTTGTCGTCGGCGGCAGGTCCCTGTCGCACAGGGAGTTCCCGAAGCAGCACTGACGCCCTCCCCGGCTGATCGCCCTCCCCCGCCCGACAACGGGCCTGCCCGGCGCTGCCAGCCGGAAGCCTGTTCGATGAACACGCTCCGGAGGGCATCCGCTCGTATCGCACGTTT
>CAZVST010000130.1:0-4240 GCA_964629725.1 uncultured Mycobacterium sp. | reverse complement strand
GTGGTCCCATCCCCCTGGCAATCAGGTGGTCCCATCACCGTGGCAAGCGACAGAAGCCCGAACTACTTGATGGCATCTACAACGATCGGCTCTCCGATGACGCCTTGTCCGCCTACAGCGATTTCGCTCCGCTGTCACGGTTCAGTCCCCAGTACGATCTGAGCCAGTCCACATCCTCGCTGGAAAGACTTCGTGGCAGCTGACTGACCCACGGCGAAACGCTAGTCCCAATGTCAGCCCGCCTGCACATCGGCGCAGAATTCGCCGACCGGCGTGAGAAACACATCAGTCGCGGAACAGGCTGGACTCTCCGAACGCGTCAACGATGGCACTGAGTTGGTCGACGAGTTCGGCTGAGGTCAGCGTCACGTCGCCGGCCAGCCATGCGCTGACGGTCTGAGTCACCCCGCCCACCACGAAGTAGGCGAACGCCTTCGTCCGTTCCGTCGACGGCTGCTTCGTCACGGCCTCCACATGCTGCTCGGCCAGCATGGCGAAGAGCGCCTCAGTCTCCTGGCGTTTGCGGATCACCGCGGTGTTGGACACCCCGGCGCCGAAGATCAACCGGCCGACGCGCGGATCAGCCTCGATGGTTCGGACGATGTTGGTCATCCCGGCCCGGGTCTGCTCGTCGGCCGGCGCGGCGGCAACCGCGGCCTGCGTCGTGGTTGCCAGCCCGGCGATGACCCAATCGAAGACGGCGCCGATGAACTCGTCCTTGTCGGCGAAGCTCTCGTAGAAGTAGCGGGTGGCCAGGCCGGACTGCTGGCAAATGCCGCGGACGGTGAGTTCGGCCGGGTCGACGTTGCTTCCCAGCAGCTCAAGACCCGATTTGAGCAGCTGGGCGCGGCGTCGCGCCAACCGGTCGGCGGCGTCCACCCCGGCATAGGGCCGCACTTGGGTCACCGCGTCATCTTGACATCCGGGCGACACTGACACAATATCGGGAAACATTTGTTTCCAGATTTGCGCAGGGGAGCCCCGTGGCCAGCACACGTGAGAACGTCAGCGTTGTCGAACGTCCGGTCAGCGTGTCGTCGGGGCCCGCGGCCGACCGCGGGATCCTGCAGCGTGTGACGCGGTCCGGCTTCTTCGATGAAGGCATCCCCGGCATCGCGTTGCTGGCCGGCCCGGCGAACGTCATCATGCAACTCGGCCGTCCGGGTGTGGGCTACGGCGTCCTGGAAAGCCGCGTCGAGAGCGGTCGCATCGATCGTCACCCGATCAAGCGGGCGCGCACCACCTTCACTTACCTGGCCGTGGCCACCCGCGGTAATCCCGAGCAGCAGAAGGCGTACCGCAAGGCTGTCACCAAAGCGCACGCCCAGGTCACCTCCACCGAGGACAGTCCGGTCAAGTACAACGCGCTCGACCCCGACCTTCAGTTGTGGGTCGCGGCCTGCCTGTACAAAGGCGGCGTCGACGTGCGACGCATGTTCATCGGCGAGATGGACGACGAGACCGCCGATCAGCATTACCGGGACAGCATGGCACTCGGCACCATGCTGCAGATGCGTCCAGAGATGTGGCCCGCCGACCGGGCCGCGTTCGACAAGTACTGGGAAGAGCAGCTGGAGAACATCCACATCGACGACAAGATCCGCGAGTTCCTCTACCCCATCGCGGTGGCCCGGCTGCGGGGGCTGCAACTGCCCGGCCCGCTGCAGAACATCTCTGAAGGCGTCGCGCTGCTGATCACCACCGGTTTCCTGCCCCAGCGCTTCCGCGACGAGATGAAACTGGACTGGAACGCTGCCAAACAGCGGGAATTCGATGCGCTCATGGCGGCGGTCAAGCTGGGCAACACCGTCGCGCCGTCATTCGTCCGGAACTTCCCGTTCAATGTCCTTCTGCATGACGTGAATTGGCGGATGCGCACGGGGCGCTCGCTGGTCTAACGTTTCGGGAATGCGGAGCGACAACGACAGCTGGGACATCACCACGAGCGTGGGCTCCACGGCGCTGTTCGTCGCCGCCGCCCGGGCGCTGGAGGCCCGTAAACCGAATCCGCTTGCTGTCGACGCCTACGCGGAAGTGTTCTGTCGCGCTGTCGGCGGCCCCTGGGTCGATCTTCTCGACGGCGTCGCGCCAGACCACCCTTTGCGCTCCGACGAGTTCGGCACCCACTTCGTCACCTACCAGGGTGCCCGTACCCGCTTCTTCGACGACTACTTCCGGGCGGCCGCCGAGGCCGGTGTGCGCCAGATCGTCATGCTCGCCGCTGGTTTGGATTCCCGGGCCTATCGACTCGACTGGCCTACGGGGACAACGGTTTTCGAACTCGACCAGCCCGCCGTTCTGGAGTTCAAACGACGGACTCTCGACGACTACGGGGCCGCGCCGCGGGCCCTGCGCCAAGAGGTGCCCGTCGACCTGCGTGACGATTGGCCGGCGGCCCTGCGCGCCAGTGGTTTTGAGGAAGGGGAGCCTTCGGCGTGGATCGCGGAGGGTCTGTTGATCTATCTGCCGGCTGCGGCGCAGGAGCAGTTGTTCACCGGTATCGACTCGCTGGCAAGTTCCGGGAGCCGACTCGCCCTGGAAGAAGGCCGGCCTATGGACCGCGAGGCGTTCAAGGCCAAAGTGGAGGAGGCCAAGACCGCCGAGGATGAACGCGGCCAGTGGTGGCAGCTGGTCTACAACGAGCAGCATGCCCCTGCGGCCCAATGGTTTTCAGAACATGGCTGGGCCACCGAGGAGACAGCTCTGACCGACTACCTGAGCGCCGTCGGCCGTGAGCGTCCGACCAACGATGCCGAGGTCAGCAACATGATTACCAGCATCACCCTGGTGAGTGGGGTCAAGAACTAGTCGGATCTAGTCGAACATGAGCGGCCGCAGGAAGCGGTTGGTGCGGCGCAGGTACTCCGGTTGGCTCACATGCAGGACGTGATTACCCGGGAACCAGTGCAGCGCGCAGCGGTCCCAGTGCTTCCACAGTGCCTCTGCGTGATCCGGCGGGGCCAGGCGGTCGCCGAGTCCGGTGATGATGAGGCGGCGGTCCTTGGGCACCTTGGGCGCATAGTTCAGCGGGGAGTGGTAGGCGAAACCGGCATACGCCTCTTCCCGGCTCATCCCTCCGACGGCTCGGGTGAGTTGCACGACCTTGCTGGCGGGCCACCAATCGTCGAAAGCCGACTCCGGTGTCACCAGAGGAACGTTGGGAATCACCGCCTCCAGTCGGTCGTCGGCTGACGCAATGAGCGCCGAGGTATAGCCGCCCAGCGACAGTCCGGTCAGCGCAATCCGATCGACACCGGTGTGCTGCAGCCAGTTCAGGACGGTCCGAAAGTCGTAGACCGCCTGGCCCATCGCCTCAGCGAAGCCGGTCATGCCGTAGGCGAAATAGCCGTAACCGCTGAAGGGCGAGTACGTCTCGGCTCGCCGGCCGTGGAACGGCAGCGTGTAGAGCAGCACGTCGTACCCGGAGCGATAGAACCACGGCATCGAGAAGAACAGGCCGTTGACCAGATAGGGCGATCCCATGAACCCGTGGATGACGCACAGCGTGGGGCGCGGACCATCGGAATGTCGCCAGTGTTGGAAGCGAACAATGTTGTTGCGCTTGAACTTTCCCCATTTACTGCGCATTGCCGGATTGATCGGCTCGAAGTTGCTGGCGAACGATCCGTTGTGCACGTGACCGCGGGCGATGTACTCGGCGACCGGGTTGGCCGCGCAGAACGACACGTTCGGCACATGCGTCGGAGCGGGGAACGACCGTTCGGAATCGTGGTGGGAGGCAAGGTCAACGTAGAACGCGATGTTCTCCCGCTCCTGGCGCGCCTGCTCCCGGCGTAGGGCTGTGGTGAGGATCGTCGGCGCGACGGCGGCGCCCACCACCGTTGAGATGGCCGTGCGCAAACAGATGTCGGCGGCGGCGGAGGTGTCGACGACGACGCGCTGGAACGGCGTGAGATCCGACCGCTTGGGCAAGCCGGCTGAGCCGGCGTCGGCGCCCGGTACGTCGGGGACAGGAATGGGCATCTCGACGGGAGACGTCATCGTCATCGGCCTTTCCGGGCACGATTGCTGCGCGCCCTGTACCGACGACGATGTTAGCCCGGCTAATGACGACGGGCGCGCCGGGGCGACTCCCGGCAGGGGGTGACATTTGCGGATGGATGCATGTTTGTTGCTATTTGTGCATTAGGGCGAGGTTCTGAAGTGGCGAAAGGCCCCGGTGTGCAGGACTCCGGACATGGGGTCGGAATTGTTGCAGGGTCACCGGTGGGATTTTGTG
>CAZVST010000129.1:0-4282 GCA_964629725.1 uncultured Mycobacterium sp. | reverse complement strand
CACCCGGTTCCCCAGGCCACGAGCTTGCGACGCGTACGTGCAAGTCGTGGCTTTTTCTTTGCAACCCTGATGCAATCTCGGATCTTCTGACGTGTGATGCCAGCCTCGCCTCCCGATCGATGGTGCGACGAGAACGGCGTTCCCTGCCAACGGTACGATTCCCACAAGGGAGGCGGGCGTGACCGCAACAGTACTACCGACATCCTATGATCTGAAAGACGCCGTCTCGGCCAACCGGCTGAAGGGTCTCTGGCGCCTGGCGACCGGCTTCCGGCTGACGTATCTGGGCGCGACCGTGGCCCTGGCGATCGGTGCGCTGGCCAAGACGGCTACCGCGCTGCTGCTGCGCTATTTCGTGGATGATGTTCTTGGGCAGACGCAGCAGGCGAGCATCCTGATCTCGGTCACACTCGGCTTCGTGCTGTTGGCGCTGGTGGAGACGGCGCGCCGCGTCTTCTCCACCAGCGCCGACACGTTCCTCAGTTTTCCCGTGTTTTCGCCCCTCACCATGACCGCCGACGCGCTCGCTGCGGTCGCGGCACCGAAAACCGCGCAGGACTTTGCCGCGGCGGGGGACTTTGCGCGGATGGTCAATTTCATCCCGCGCGATATGGTCGCCACAATCGAGGGCGGCTGGACGCTGTGGGAGATCTACGCCGATGTCCTGTCCCGCGCGGTGGTTGGCACCGGCCTCACGGACCCAGCCGAGGAAGAAGAGTACCGCGGCGCTCTGCAGATCCTGCAACGCGACACCGCCGACGGGTTGCGACAGGAGAGCGAGAAGTATCGCGTCTACCGGCAATACCGGGATGCCTGGTTCGTGGCGCAGGAAGACTACCGAGCAAAACGGCTCACCGGCGAGACCTCCAATGATCCGTCGATCCAGCAGCAGTGGCGCGACCAAGAGCCAATACTACGGGCGCACATCACGGCGGTGGAGGGGGACTGGCGCACGGCCGGTTACCGCGATGAAATCGAGGCCGCGCTCGCGATCGTACAATCGGTCAGCGCCGCCAACCCGGCGTTGCGGTGGCGTGACTGGCAGGCCGCGTTCAACCCCGACCTTGATCTGATCACCGAAGCCGGAGGCCAATTCGCACCCACCGGATACTCGCCGGTCAACCTCCAAGACTCCACGGCGTGGTCACGGTTTGAGATCTCATCTACCGAGATCACTGCGCTGGTGGCCGAAGCGCCGGAGGAGTTGCGGCGTGCCCTGCACGATGACCCAGATCCGATAGACCAGGTCGCGTTTGACTATCGATCGGTGGCGCTCACGCGACCGTGGTTCTCCGAGGCAGCCCTGACCTCGCGAATCTGGCGCATGCCCGTCGGCGAGGACCCACTGTCCGACGGCGCCAACACGGCATCGGGCCAGTGCCCCGCCTACGTTGTCGCACTCGTGCTCATGCGCGGCCTTGAAGTGCACCGACCCAGTGGCGACAGCCAGGGTGGGGGTCTGTCCTTCGATCTGCCCTTGAGGTACCTGACGCCGCGGCTGTTGCCACACCCTGACGACGAAATCGGGAAATGGAAGGCGCGCACCAAGACGCTGCAGGAATTCGAGCTCGACCCAAACCCCGTCGCCGCGCAGCCCGACCTGGTCAAGGCGTTCACGCCGGTCACGGCTCGCGAATTCCGGACCACGGTGACGCAGCCCGCCGTCGATCGCGGACTGATCAACACCGACGCGGTCCGGGCCACAAGGATTGCGCTCCCTCCACGGGTATGGGCACCACGTTTTGGGAACCACATCGAGATTCTGCGCAGGGTGCCAATCTGGCTCGACCGCGTTGTCGGCCGTGAACCAGCCGGGGCGGGCCAACCAGCCGATCCGCCGCCTGATGACCAAACACCGCCGGCAACCAGCACCTCGGACATCACGATCCTGGCGTTCATCTGCAAACGGCTGCCGAAAACCCCTGACCCTCTGCCCAACATGCAATGGTAACTCACCTTGGTTTATCGGTCGGTGTACTGAATTTAAGAGGGTGCGATGAGTCCGGATTCACTTGACGCTGCAAGCGTTTTCGGCGCCGCGGCGAAACTACAGCAGATACTTTCAAGCCCCCCAACCGAGAGGAGCTGCCACTAAAGACATACTAGCAACCAATAAACAGCCGGTTCGCATGGCGCAAACCTACAACGAGGAGGCGAAATGGCCAATCCATACGCAGGCCAAGAATATTATGAGGAAGCGTGGGCCCAAGGGTACGAATACGGGCAAAACAATCCAGGCGATGAAGAGCCCACCCCACCGGACTTTTCATCTTGGGGTCTCGATGAGGAGACAGCGGGGTACGTCGCGCAGGTTTGGCAAGAAGGCGCGTTGGCCGGCCGAGAGTCCGCACAGGCGCCACAGCAGGGTTACGACCCCGACACCGACACATTCGTCGGCAGCAGCGACGAGTTTCCAGCGTTGGCACTAGCGGCTCAGTACCCTGATGACTTCGATGGGTGGCTCACCGCCATCGGCATCGACCCTGCAATCTTCACCGACGATAACGTGTGACCATCATGGTGTGCGGATCAGAAAAGCGCGGCGTACAAACGAAGTTCGGTGCCTTCACGGCTGGACTAATCGCATCAGCAGGAAACGCGATCACACTCACGAGTGTTACGGGGTGGATCGCCGCAGCGCTGCGACTCCTCGGTGCGATGGATGAGTTGAAGCGATGTGCAGAGCTTCAAGAGATGGACGTCGAGACGCTGCGCAGAGAAGTAGACGAACTACAGCGTGAGGTCGACCAGATTAAGCGGCAAGTGAATCCGTGACGACAAGCTGACGTTTTTCAGAGAAATGAAAGGTGGCGGATCATGGCATGTGGGTTTCAGAAGGCAGCCGTTGCGACTGCCTGGTTCGGAGTCGCCGGATCAGTTGCAATTGATGTCGCGTCCGGTGGGACCCTGACCGTGGCTGCCGTGGCAGGGGTTCTTGCGTCCGCGGCCGGAGTAGTGGCGGGAATGATTCAACTGGAACACTGCCTGGAGTCCAACAACCGATTGGACGAAGCGCGCGCTCTGAAGGCACGCCGCGAAGAGTTGCAGCAAGAACTTGACAGGGTGCGACATCTCGCTGGGCAGTAACAGCGCCTGCGCCGTCCGAAGTGGCCAGGCCACGCAATTAGTCAGTTGGCGACACCGGCGCCCCATCGCGAACCATCGGCCGAGAGCATCAAGGGTGTCGGCGAACAGACCACGAAGACGGCCAGGAAAGCCCGAACTGACGGGGACAGTCGGCCGACACGGGCCGACCGGCCGAGAAAGGTGCGCTATCCGCTGACATTCGATCCGCGGATCGGGCGTCCGTCAACGCCGATGGAGACCTATCTGCGGTTGATGTTTCTGAAGTTCCGTTACCGGCTGGGGTATGAGTCGTTGTGCCGGGAGGTGTCCGATTCGATTACCTGGCGGCGGTTCTGCCGGATTCCCCTGGATGGGGCGGTGCCGCATCCGACGACGTTGATGAAAGCTCACGACCCGGTGCGGCAGTGCGGCGGTGGAGGGGGTAACGAAGCCCTGCTGGCCAAGGCGGCTGAGGCGAAGGTGTTTGCGCACCAACAGGATCCGTACCGACACCACGGTGGAGGCGGCCAACGTGGCCTATCCCACCGACTCGGGGCTGCTGGCCAAGGCGATACGGAGAATCGCCACCACCAGCACGCGGATCCAGGCCGCCGGCGGTGCCGTAAGCGCCACCTGTCGGCGCTGGGGCATCTGTTCGTCCAGGCGTTGGCGTTGTGTCAGGCGGCGGGCATGGTCAGCCTGGGCCGGGTGGAGCCCGCCCCTATCCCACTGAAGCGGATCAGCGGTGTTCCACCAGTAGTCGTCGTTACAGCCGCCACCTACGACGGCAAGCACTCATCAAATGATGTCGGAATGACAGAGAGTCGTACTGTAATATCCGTCGTTGGTTCGACAATAACTCTGCAAATCTTTGACGAACGAAACGGGAACCCAACGCTAGATACTCCTAAACAAGGTATATTTTCCGGCGGTCACATGCTCTTTACTTTTTATAACCCGAACGCTTTCGGGACGATCGTTTCACAACGAAAAGGATTTTTTCATTGACTCCCACTCGCCGAACAAGATGATCGAATCTGCGGTTACGACCTTCCCTCCCGGATCCGGTGTCAACCCGATCATTCGCGGCATTCATTGGACCAGGGAGCCGTAAGCGGAGCCTCCTCCGTAGTGCCGGAGGCACCCGTCAGCCCACTGCGAGCGGGGTAAGTCCCCTGGGGTGGTGGGGTTTCGGAGCCTGAGGCGCACCGGCCGG
>CAZVST010000128.1:0-4505 GCA_964629725.1 uncultured Mycobacterium sp. | reverse complement strand
GTCTGATGGGTCGGCGCTCCGGCGGGGCTTCGTCCCTCAGCCCCTTGGACGCCTCGCGGACGGCGGTTCGCCGGCTGCTCATCGTCGTCGCGGCGGTGTTCGCTGTCGCCTGCGGCAGTCCTGCGCCTGGCCCTGCGCTGGTGGTCGCCGCCTCCGCGGACCCGCAGAACGCACTCCTGGCGAACATCTATGCGGCCGGACTGCGCTACTACGGGACCGCTGCCCGGGTGGAGACCTTCGAGGATCCGCTCGCCGCCCTTGACAGCGGAAAAGCTGGTGTCACAACCGGTTTCACCGGCAGGCTGCTGCACCGTTTCGACCCCGAATCCACCGCGCGTGCACCCGGGCAGGTGTACCGCGCGATGATCGGCGCGCTGCCGGAGGGGATAGCCGCCGGTGACTATGCGGTGGCTGCCGAGGACAAGCCGGCACTGGCGGTCACCGAGGCGACGGCCGCGGCCTGGGGCAGCCGCGACCTGGCCGCGCTGGTGCGCAACTGCTCGCGGGTCACCGTGGGTGCGGCCACCGCAACCGACCCGCCCAACTCCGTCGGTATCTGCACGTTCACCCAACCACGTGAGTTCGGCACGCCGGCAATGCTTTTCGACGCGTTGCGCAGCGGCGCGGTGACGGCGGCCTGGACCACCACGGCCGCTACTGGTATGCCCGGCGGTGTGATTGTGCTGGTGGACCGCAAACCGGCGCTCATTGCTGCGCAGAACGTTGTCGGTCTATACCGGCGCAACGAGATGGGCGAGATGCAGTTGCGGGCCGTCAACGAACTGGCCGGTGTGCTCGACACCGCCACGCTGGTGCAGCTGACGGCGAAGGTGCAGGGCGGCGCCGACCCCCGGGTGGTCGCCGAGGAATGGCTGACCGCCAACCCGCTGGGCCGCTAGCCCGGCGAAGCGTGCGTAGGCGGGCAATCGGGTCTAGCGGGGTCTAGCGGGTGGCCGGCATGGCCCGCTTGGCCAGGGCCACCAGCACCTTGTGGTAGCCCGGTCCGCTGATCCGGACGAAGGCGTCCAGAATCTTGGCGTCGGTACCCACCAGGACGCGGGCCCGATCTTTGGCGACTGCCTCCAGGATGATCTGCGCCGCCCGCTCCGGCGAGGTGCGGGCCATCTTGCTATCGAACCACTGGGCGAGGGAGGCGGTGTCCACCCCTTCGGCGGCGGTGGCGTTGCGGGCGATGGCGGTCTTGATGCCGCCGGGGTGCACAGTGGTCACGCGGACCGGCAGCTTGGCCAGAATCATCTCTTGGCGCAGCGCCTCGGTGAATCCGCGGACAGCGAACTTCGCCGAGTTGTACGCGGCCTGGCCGGGCACCGCGAACAGCCCGAACACGCTGGAGATGTTGACCACGTGCCCGTCGCCGGAGGAGATCAGGTGCGGGAGGAAGGCCTTCGTGCCGTTGACCACGCCCCAGTAGTCGACGTCCATCACTCGCTCGATGTCCTTGAAGGCCGTGACGTCGATGTCTCCGGTGTAGGCGATGCCGGCGTTGTTGTAGATCTGGTTGACCTTGCCGAAATGCTCCTTGACCTCGTCGGCGTAGACCAGGAAGCGCTCACGCTCGGTGACGTCGAGGCGGTCGGCTTTGACCTTCGCGCCGATCGCGGACAGCCGATCCTCGGTGACTTTCAGGCCTTCGGTATCGACGTCGCTGATGGCCACCGAAGCCCCCGAGCGGCCCAGCTCGATGGCGAGTGCCTGACCGATTCCCGAACCGGCCCCGGTCACGACTGCCACTTTGCCGGCGAATCCCTGCATGAAAACTCCCTGTTTGACGGGTGTCGAGTCGCTATCGAGGGTAACAGTGCGGGTTCGCGGAGGTAACGCCCGCGCGAGTGCATACGATGGTCAGATCATGAAGTTCAGCCGTATCACCGGTTCGTTGATCCTGGCCACAGGGCTCGCCTGCGGCGTCTTTGCCGCGCCGGCCCAGGCCGATACCGCTAGCAGCGTCGATGACTTCCTCACCACGCTCGATGGGCTCGGCCTGAGCAACATCGATCCGGCCCAGGCCGTCGAGGTCGGCCAGTCAGTCTGCCCGGTCCTGGCGGAGCGCGGTCAGAACACCGCCGACGTCGCCTCGACGGTGTCCGACGCCATCGGACGCCCGCTGGGGCCGGCCACCATGTTCACCGGGGCGGCGATCTCGTTCCTGTGCCCGAAGGCCGTGGAGAACGTCACTAACGATCTGGCCAACGGCAAGCTGCCGATCCCGCTGTTCGGGGGATGAGCGCTGTAGCGCTACGTTAAGCCGCTGGCAGTGCTCCTGGTCCCGCTTGGGCTGTGAGGTCAGGTGCCAGCCCTTGCACTCCTTGCAGCGGTAGCTGCGCACTTCGCGGCGATTGGTTGCCTGGCCGTCCTGCCTGGCGAAATGTCGCTCTGTGGCCGCTTTGTGCAGGGCCCGACACCGCGGCTCTGTGGTCGGGGAAACGGAGCTTTCCAATAGGGCAGGTGCTCAGGGGCGGACCCGTCGGGCGAATGACGGCTGTTCACATCGTCGATTGTGGCGACTCACGTTTCCTCCTTGATCTGCTGATGGCAGAGGGAACGATCCCGAACCAAGACTTCATGTTCAAATAATGTGCCGATAAGAACCCTTATCGGCACATTGCTTGCTTGAAGCAGGCACCCCCTAACGTCGTGTCCGCGAGGTGCGTTACGACATCGTTGAGAGGAGGGCATGGGTGGATACGTTGACGATGCAGGACATTGCTGACCTCGCCTATGTCTCCGACCCGTGGTCACCGTCTGGCGCGGTCGCTACGCCCAGTCGCACGTTCCATTTCCCCAACCCCATCGCTGGCACCGACTTGCGTTTCGACGCTGCTCAAGTCGCCGAGTGGCTCCGGGTCACGGGACGTGGAAACAACCCCCACGCCGCCGACGACGTGATGATCCATTCGTCGCTGCTGGACGCCGCGGCCGACCGCCTCGATGATTGCTGAGCCCGAACTTCTGCAGTGTCGAGAAGTAGATGCCGCCGCTAGGAGGAGCGCGAAGCGGGCGCCGACCATCCGCTGCTATCGAAGCGGCGCAACATCATCGTCATAGCCGACGAGGCGCACCGTAGCCACTACGACAACCTCGACGGCTACGCCGCGCACTTGAAGAACGCGCTGCCGCACGCCACCTTGATCGCGTTCACGGGTACCCCCATCTCCGAAGGAGAGCGCGATACCCGCCGGGTATTCGGTGACGACATCGACGTGTATGACCTGCACCGTGCGGTCACCGACGGTACGACCGTTCCGGTGCTGTTCGAGACCCGGCTTATCAAGTCGGCCCGTGTCGACGGCGTCGATGACGAACAGATCGACGACGCTGCCGAAGAGGTCATGGTCGGTCTGGACGACGCGGACAAGGAGCGGCTGCAGAAGAGCGTTGCCGTTCTCGACACTGTGTACGGATCGCCTGAGCGCGTACGCGAGTTGGCCGGTGACTTGGTGAAGCACTGGGAGACGCGGCGAGATCTGATGCGGCCATTCATCGGCGGCTTCGGCAAAGCCATGGTGGTGTGTGCCACCCGGAATATCGCAGCGCGGCTCTATGAGGAACTGGTCGCGCTGCGTCCTGACTGGCACAACGACGCAGATGGCAACGGCCTGGTGAAGGTCGTTTACACGGCCTCGCCCGGCGACAGCGCCGCTATCAAGAAGCACATGCGACGTCCGAGTGCGAACGCTGCGGTCAAGGAACGGGTCAAGAACCCCGCCGACGAACTCGAGATCGTGATCGTGATCGTCAAGGACATGATGTTGACCGGCTTTGACGCGCCGGCGCTGCACACCCTCTACGTGGACCGCCCACTCAAGGGCGCGTTGCTGATGCAGACCCTGGCCAGGGTGAACCGCACCTACCAGGGGAAGCAGGATGGGCTGCTCGTCGCCTACTCGCCGTTGGTGGAGAGCCTGACCCGAGCACTGGCCGAGTTCACCCGCGACACGGCCGCGACCGGTGACAAATTCGTCGGTCAGAACGTAGCCGAGACGGCGGCGATCATCTGTGAACTGTTGGCCAAACTGCACGAACTGGTGGGCGAGGAGTGGCGCGATACCGTACGTTCCGATCGAAAGACAGTTTGGTACAGCGCAACTCGTGACGTGACCGTCAAGCTTCGTTCGCCACCTACGCCAGGGAATCTCGATCCGGACGATCCTGCGATTCGGCCGCTGGCTGATCGGTTCCGGGAGCTTTCGGCGAAACTGGCCAGAGCCTGGGCGCTGGCTGGAGGGCACACCGATAAGGACGCCGAGCTGGAACGTATCCGTCCGGATGTCCGGTTTTATGAAGAAGTTCGCGGCTGGATGGCGAAGCTGGATGCCCGTGATCGCCTTGCCTCCGGGGAACCGATTCCCGAGGACGTCAAGCGACTGCTTGGCGAAATCGTCGTCGGCTCTGCGGAGACAACCGGCGTCTTGGACATCTACCGGGCGGCGGGTCCAGGACTCCTGACACGGTCGCCGTCGCTTTCGGCGGCTTATTCGCCTGAG
>CAZVST010000127.1:0-4576 GCA_964629725.1 uncultured Mycobacterium sp. | reverse complement strand
TTGTCGGCGCTGACGCCGCCACCGAGGAACGTCAGCGAGATGTCACCGGCATCGGGGGGCCTTGTACACGTCGTTGACGATGACCTTGTCCATCGACGGCGAGAAGACAGACACCTTGTCCCAGCGATCTGTGACGTGCTGGATATCGGTGATGTGTTAGCCCTGAACCGGCTCCGCGGTGGCCACCGGAACGGAGAGAAACGATGCAAAAGAGATCAGGACGACAACGAAAGCGCGAACGCGGCTCAGAATCACGCGTCAATCATGAGCATCCCGTGCGCGAAGTTCGGTACCAGGGTCCCTCCGGGATCCAACACGTAGCGGCCCATGACGTCTAACTACACCGCTGGCCGCGCGACGCGAGGCCAGGCGGCACGCGACCGCGCCGCCAAAAAAGACGGCGGCGCCCCCGTCGCAGGAGCGCCGCCGCATCGTCCAAGTGCCCTTACGGACAGGTGACCTTGATCTCGAACGGTTTGGTCGCCGGCTGCATCGGATTGGCCATGTCCACCCCGGTCGCGGTGCCGCTGATCGTGTAGGTCTGGCCGTCCTTGGTGGCCGTGGCACTGCCGCCTGGTGCACCTGCCTGGTAGCCCAACGCCACGCCATTGACATTGCCAAGACCCACTGATGTCACCTGTGAGGCATCCGGGGCCATCATCACGGCGATGCCGGTGGCCTGCGCGCCGATGGCGATGCTGAAGTTGGACCCGACGGTGGCGCAGACCACCTGCCCCTGGACGTCTTGGGGCTTGCCATCGATAGTGACCGTCGCCGTGCCCGCTCCAGCGGCCGCGGTCACCGATCCGGACGTTGCCGACACCGCCGAGGACGGCGCCGGGGCGCTGCTCTCGTGCGTTGACGTGCTGCCCTCCGTCTTTTTGCTGGAACAGCCGGCCAAGCCGGCCACCACGATCGCGGCGCCCCCGACGCCAACAACCAAACTACGTATCACTGGTGTATCCCTTCGTTTGCGGTGGCCCACGCCAAGGGCCATCCAAAGTCAATCAACGGATGGGTTAATGCCCATTCCTGGCTCGATCTAATCACTCGCATAATGTGGCTAGGTGGGTTTCCGAGGTGATCTGTTCCTCCTTTCGCGGACGACGGGGTTGAGGCGATGATCGTCTCAACGGGTCACCCGAGTTGGTATGACTCGCGTGAGACGTGGAAGAAACGGCCGGTCCCGATGTCTGTGCACGTCATGCCCGAAGGCTCGCTGTCGCAGGTGATCGCTCCGACCGAGCGGGTCTGCCCGTAGGCAAGAATCGGCACGTTCGGGTTAAGCCCCGGGAAACCGTAGGAAGGCCGGATCGTGTCGTTGTGGCACGCCATGACAGGGGCGCCTCCCTGCTCCAGTGCGAAGCGGTCGCCCCACGCTGAGTGCTCGCAGGGCGCGGGGGACAACAGGTAGTTGTGCTCACCGATTTCGCAGGACACGCCGCCCTGACCGCCGTTGCCGTCGCTCATCGCACAGAAGATGTTTCCCGAGGGGGACTGGAACTGAACGCCGGAAACGGCCTGCGCCGTTGCGGCCAGTGGCAGCGTCGCGGCTGAGGCTGCAATCGACAGCGCCACAAGCAGTGTGATTTTCATGATCGATTCCCGGTGATGTAGGACGAAGCCGCCAGCATTAGATCCACCGGGTTGGTGGCGTTAGCCGCGGAGTTCGTGAGCTGTGTGTGATGGTGTGGCAGGGGCCGGCGTCCCAAATCACCGGGTCCACCACCAGATTTCCGGTCTGCACCGGCGGGTCGCCGCGTGGCGTGAATGGTTGTCATCTCGGTTCCTCCTCAGTGGTCGCAGCCCCGGTCGGGCTACTCACACCGGTAAGAGCACCGACCCCCGCCATACGTGACACTTTTTCGGATACTTCTGCTCACCGTCCTACCTCGGCTCCGGCAACGGGAGACCCTGGACATGTTCGTCGGAAAGGAAACCGACATGACCACCACTTCGCGTTACCGGCAGACCACCCAGGGCCACGGCGACCCGGGGATCGGTACAGATGTTCGAGGTCGTCGAAGGCGATCTCGACGATCTGACGCGATCCGGGCGACGGCATGGCGCAGTAACGTGGGACTCGTCGCGCTGGCGGCGGTGATGGTGGCCGGGTGCTCGTCATCGACTGGTTCGCCCGCGGTGCACACCGCCTCGGGCGGCCCCGCGACGTCGACATCGACATCGACATCGACGACGGTTGCGCAGGGAGCGGCTCACGGTGTCGAGGCCGCGATCGGGGCCATCCCCTGGTCGCAGGTCGGCCCGGGTTGGATGCTCGCCACCTGGAGCCGGCACCGGGTCTGCGTCCCGGCCAGACCCCTCCCGCGGGCGCGCCGACGTACGCGACGGCCACCACAACGCTGTATCTGGTCAACCCGGCTGGCCGTCGCTACCCGATCACCACCTTCCCGCCACCTGACGATAAGTCGAGCCCCCGGTTGGTCGACTGGTCGGGCGACGGGAGCCACGCCCTGTTCGACGCGGCATACGCCACCCCGCCGACAGCCATCTCGGTCGACCTGCACACCGGCATACAGACCACGATTCCCGTCAAGGGCTTCCCGCGCTACACGCGCCCTGACGGCAGGGCCATCCTGATGTCGACCAGCTTCAACGGCAATGAGCCTGGAACGTTGAGCCGGATCGACCTCACCGGCAACCAGCAGCTGACGTACCCGACGGACCAGCTAGGAGGAGCCGGCCAGTTCAGCGGCGACTACCTGGAGTCACCCGACGGCAGGCAGCTGGTACTCGGCACCGCCAACCTGGGAAACGAGGTGGTGCCCAGGTCCGACAACAGCCTGGTGGTGATGGGCAACGACGGATCGGTCATTCGAACGCTGCCCTCGCCGACGCCGAAGGCCCAGTGCTCACCGGTGCGGTGGTGGAGCTCAACGGTGATTCTCGCCACCTGCAGGGCCTCCTCGGGCAGCCAGCTCTGGCAAGTACCTCTGGCCGGCGGCGCACCGACTGCTCTCACCGCAGTCAACTCCGGGCAGGAGCCTATTCCGGGGTCCGGGCCGGACCTCGGCGACACGGATGCCTGGCAGCTTCCGAGCGGCACGTTCCTGCAGTCCCTCGGAGCGTGCGGCTCCACGTTCCTGTCCCGCCTGACTCCGGACATGCACACCACGCCGGTGACCGTTCCCGGCGTGGACAGTAGCCACAGCGTGCTCGTCACCGGGGTGACCGCCGACAAGTTGGTGCTCCGGGCCACGATGGACTGCGGCAGTGGTATTTCGCTGCTGACCTACGACCCGGCGGCCGACACCTCGACCGTGCTGCTCGGCCCGCCTGTCAACGGCGGCGGCGTTACCGACGCGCTGCTCTATCCCGACCAGCATTAGCGAGGACACATCATGAAGATCTTGGTTCTCGCGGCGGCCACCATAGCGACAGTCACGGCAAGCATCGTCGTCCCGGCAGCCGCGCACGGCGGCCCGCCACCGCCGTGCTCGGATGGCCAAGTCCAGGTGAGCAACGGCGGGTCTGACTCGGCGTCTATACATCGCAGGGAGCTTCTGACCTTTAGCCTGGCCCCCGGTGCCGCGCCGTGCACACTCACCGGTTACCCGGGAGTCGACTCCGGCGCCGGTGGTACGCCGATCCACGCCACGCGCACCTTGTCCGAGTTCATGGGCGGAGTGCGGACGGACACCCCACCTACGGTCACGGTTTCGCCGTCGCAGCCGGCGTACGCCGTGGTTGAGGGCGTCGACGTCGACCCGCGCGATATCAACCGCAGTTGCCCGACCTACACCGACCTGCGGGTGACTGCGCCGGATACCACCGATACGGTCACCGTCCCAGCCGACATCGACACCTGCGAACTCCAGATCCATCCGGTGACCTCAGAGGCGTAGCCCACCGCGGCAGCCGGTGACAGCCTCGTCGCAGTTGGCCAGCTCCGGGGGCGACATGATGACCGTCAACCAGCGGATCACCACCACCGAGGCCGACTGAACTATGAGCTGCATTATGTTGTGGTACAGGCGTTTTCATGATTTTGCCTGCACACGCCAGGAGGTTTGGGGGTTTCCGAGAGGCTTCACCGGTATGGCACACACCCATGTCCCAAACATACTGTGTGCCAAACCTATTCGGCCCCGACGGGTCATCCAATTGATTGTCCCGGGCACCATGCGTACGGGCCGCCGTTGGCCTGCGCAGTTCCCGCGCCCGCTCCCACAGCAATCGATCCGAAAGCACCCGACACCAACGCGCCGGTCATGACCTTCTTGAGCGCAGGGCAAATATTCATGCGGCTTGTCTTCCTGCGCTTCTTGGAGCCGTTGCCCTCCATCGCGCCGTCGTCCCACTTAGCTTAGTCAACGACGTGCGGTCCGTTACCGATCCCAAAAACGGGCGAACTCCTCACAGACCGATCTGGACGATACGCGCTTCTGTGTCGGGAATCCGGAGGAATTGTCAATACCTCTGATCATCGCTCGTCCACAACGCGCTGCTCGCCCATCGTGAACTCGCCTACACCACTGTCATGAAGCGTCGTCGAAAAGCACTCCTTCGCCGCCGGGCGTGGCGGGAACCCTGCCGTCGCGGTCGAAGGCGGCGT
>CAZVST010000126.1:0-4773 GCA_964629725.1 uncultured Mycobacterium sp. | reverse complement strand
TCAAGGTGAGGAATTCCGGTGAGCACACCCGGGGACTTTCGATGAGCGCAGTCAGCGCGCCGATCGGTGACCGGGAGTTCCCCACCACCCGAACCGGTTACGCCGCGGCCATCAAATTCTTGACGTCATCGGGGCAGGTAGAGAGGATCGGAGTAGAGGGCACCGCCAGCTATGGCGCTGGGTTCACCCGGGCACTGACCGCTGCTGGCATCGAGGTCGTCGAGGTGACCCGGGCGGTCAAATCCACCCGGCGTCTCAAAGGCAAGTCCGACCCCCTTGATGCCTACAGCGCGGCCCGCATCGCGTTGGCTGGCGACGGGCTGGCCACCCCGAAAGACGACGCCACCGCAGGGCTGCGCGCTCTGCAGATTGCTCGTCGCTCGGCGGTCAAGCACCGCACCGCGGTGATCTCAATCAACTCAAGGCCATGCTGGTGTCCGCGCCGGACACGGTTCGTGAAAAGTACCGTGGGCTAACAACATTGAAGCTCATCGAGGCGATTGCCCGGTGCCGCCCCGAGGCGTTTGGCAGATCCGTGGGCACGGTCGGTACTTCTCGCCGCGAAGATGCTCGCCCAGCGGGTGCAGTTCCTCGAGACCCAAGCCAATACCCTCGAAACCCAGATCGATACCTGGGTGACCGAAGCCAATCCCGGACTGCGCTCGGCCTACGGCGTCGGCGCGGACACCGCCGCCCAGTTGTTGATCACCGCCGGGGCCAACCCGCACCGGCTACGCAGTGAAGCCGCATTCGCCGCACTGTGCGGTGCGGCGCGCCTGTTCCCGCGTCCTCAGGCAAGACCAGCCGGCACCGGCTCTCCCGTGGCGGAGACCGTGCGGCCAACAATGCGCTTCTTCCGGATCGCCCTGGTGCGCATGTCCAACCAATGGTGATCAGGCAAAGGCTTTGCCGGGGCTGCCCGCCCCCGCCGGATACCGCAATGGACGGGTCCTCCACGAAGGGGGAGTGGGGACCGCCGATTGTGTGGCCGGGGGCGGGCAGCTTTTCGGCATGTCTGCGGCTATGTCATCACCTGCCTTTAAAACGCGGTGGCGTCGACCGTGGTTGCGGGGTCGTTTTGTTCGGTGGGCTGCGTTGGACGGCAAAGACTGCTGACACCGGTCCGCGTCGGGCACGACCCGGCGTATCACATGACCGCCCAGTCGACCGGGGGCCAGCCAGGGCGCATCCGCTGACTGATGGCGCCGGCAGCACACGAGCAGGGGTGGGCGCCGCACACAAGATGGCGTCGATCTCGGCGATCAGCGCCACGACATCGGAATCCAGGAACAGAATCTCCGGTTCGAGACTGCTGGTGTCGTTGATCGCCGGTGCCACCACGGTGGTGATGTGCGTCATCACGCCTACCCCTACCCCGCTCGCCTGGCCGATCAGGCGTCGATGACCTGGTGGGCGTTGTTGCGGCCGACCGCGATCTTGCGGGGCTTGGCCTTCTCTGCCACCGGGATCCGCAACCGCAGGATGCCTGCGTCATAGCAGGCAGCGATCTTGTCGGTGTCGAGGTTTTCACCGAGCACCAACTGCCGGCTAAACACCCCACGCGGGCGTTCAGCAGCCAGCATCTCCCGACCGGGATCAACATCGGGACGCTCCGCGCGCACCGTAACCACGTTGCGCTCGATGTCCAGGTCCAACGAGTCCTCAGCGATCCCCGGAAGATCGAATTCGACGACGAACTCCTCGCCTTCGCGCCAGGCATCCATCGGCATCACCGTTGGGCGGGCCGCGGTCCCCAACACCTGCTGGGTGAAGCGATCGAGGTCACGGAACGGATCGGTTCGCATCAACATAGTCGCCACCTCCAAACGTCATTTCTGTGTCAGATAGTCTGTAAACCTATGTCGTTCGGCACATATTTTGATATATCATGTGAATGATTCTTGGGCAAGAACTGAACACAATTTTTTTGACACCAGGCTGCGAGGGGCCATGACCACCAGCCAGCAGTGTGACCCCGGACCCGCCCCGAACCGGGGCGTCTACGGCATCTCGGTGGCCGCCGAACTATGCGGGGCTCCCATCCAGTCGATACGACTGTGGGAACGCCATGGCCTGCTCACCCCCGCACGAACCCAGGGAGGCACCCGCCGCTACAGCGCCGAGGACCTCACCCGAATCGCCCGCATCACCGCCCTGGTAGCCACCGGCGTCAACATCGCCGGCATCGCCCGCATCCTCGACCTCGAAGACGACAACACCGTGCTACGCGCCGCCCGATCCTCGCGCACCAGCTAACTCGTACGCCCGGGGTGGTCGTGTTGGTCGGCGAGTTTGAAGTGGGTTACCGCCTACCGTCCGTGTGTGCGGCTGTGTCCGGATCCGCTGGTGCTCGACGAGGTGGAACTGGAACTGTGCGATGTCGCCGCGGCGGCGCGGGCCACCTTGACCGACGCCGCGGGAGCCGGTGCGCTCGCGGGCGGGGCCACCGCCGCGGTCTTCGCCGCCACCGGAGTGACCAGCAGCTTCTCGGCGAGTAGCTGGCCCAGGCCGATCTTGGCTCCCAACGGGCCATTGGGAAGGCCGGGGATAGTGATGAAGGAGCTGCAACGGCGAGGTTGTCGAACGCCACCCCACCTGACCACATCGTGGGCGGATGGGCGGGGTCAGTCAACGACCCGTTCTTGGCGTTGAGCAGGCCACCCAAGTTCACGCCGACCTTCATGTCGGTAAGCGGACCTGTGAATTTCTCGACGATACCGGTCAGGTCCAAGAAGCCCGCGCCGTTGAGGAAGGCGTTGGTCGTGTGGGCCGCGGGATGTTGATGAGGTCGTTGATGGCCCCGAGGTGGCGGGAGCGACGGGACAGCCAACAACGTTCCCCGGCGGCTCCGGCGTCTTACTCCTCGAACTCCTCGAACTCGATGTCTTCAATCACAGTGCGCTGGTCGACACCCAGCACCCCACGCCATAGCCTCACATTGCGCACGTCGTTGCTCGCTCCCTTGGTTCCTGACCCTTGACAAGCCAGAAACCTTAAGCGACAACGACGTGCGCCCTCACAGACCAAAAACCGACCCACGGAAGGGTCAGAAGAGCCATTTTTCGGCCGGTTTCGCCGGTACTCCCGGTCGAGCTGAAGAACTTGCTTCCGGGCCTCGCTCTCGGGAAGCGTGAGCAACCGCTTCCCGAGCGCCGTGATGAGAAAGACCCCTGTCTTCGGACTTTCCAGAGCCCCAATGAGTTTGGCGTAGGACCGTCCCCAAAGAATCCGGTCGATCAACACGGAGTGATGGGGCCGGTTCTCGAATGTGACCGCCAACATCTCCTCGGTCGGATTGAAGTCGGCGAGCACGTGCTCCACGACTTCACTGGCTTGAGCCGACCCTCCGAGCGCCCCCACAGCTTGGACGACGGGCAGGATGAAGTCCGAGTAGCGCGGCAAATCCTTTGCAGTCACGGCGATCTCAGACACGGTATGCATCCGATCTGCCAAATACACCGACGACCGTGACACGCTGGCGCTCGTCGTCGATCCGGTAGAGCACCCGGTAGGTACCGCGCCGCGCGCTGTGGCGGTCATTCAACGGCGGTCGCAACTGCTTGCCGACCCGGTGAGGATTGTCGAGCAGAGGACCGATGATGAAGTCATAGGCCGCGAACGCGACCGCTTCGGGTAGTTGCTCAGCAAGTTGCCTCCGCGCGGTGGGAGCGATCACCAATTCGTATCGCTGGTTGGTCACGTCCGAGCTCGGCGTGCTTGCATCGCCGCAGCAAGAGTGTCCTGGTCTTCTCCTTCTCCGCGAGCGAGCTCGGCGTCGGCCTGGCCGAGTGCGTGCAGAGCTGCCGCGTCCGACAACACTGCGATCGTTTCCTCCATCGACTCAAGGTCATCGACAGCCAGAAGCACCGCGACAGGGCGGCCATGCACCGTTACCGTGACCCGTTCGTGGTGCCCGCCGACACGCGCGACCAACTCCGACAGGTGAGCCTTGGTCTCGGCAAGTGAACTGATCTCAGACATTTGGTTGTAAGTATGACCAATACTCGTCCTGGCGTCTAGGGGAGAGACAGGATCTGATCACTCTCCTTTCTTCAGATACGGGATCGAGGTCGCCTCAGGTGGGTCACCCTGCACGGAGATCTCGGTCCGTGCATCCCCTCTCCGTACACTCCGCATCATGACACCCTCAGAGATCCTTGGCCTGGTCATGGCGGTCTTCGGTATCTGGCTGACCATCCGCTCCAACCGCTATGCGAAGAACGCCCGCTACGACCAACGCCACGACGAACTCCGTGCGGAACTGAGAGGCCGGCTCAACTCGCAGTGGCGCCTGGTGCGCGCGGTGAAGCACCTGGATCGGGGTCTTCCCGGAAGTCCAGTGGAGGCTGATCTTGAGGAACTACGGGACTACCTGAACGCGAAGATGCACCGATTCCTGATACCCAGGCCTGAGCACATCGAGGTCCTTATTCGGTCGATCAATGCCGCCCTGGCCGCACTTGCCGTTGCGCACCACCCGCCGCGGAACGACACCGTGTTCATCCCGCATGTGAATGAGATCAAGTGCAATGTGCTGCGGCCGTGGCTGGAGCGCTCCCTGGCGGACATCAACGTGATGCTCGACGGTCTGGCACAACTCGAACGGCAGCCCCGCTCTGAACGTGAGCAGGTGGAGCTGTTCGCCGCGCTCGGTCTGTCGAACCGGACCCCTATCGAGGTCTAGGCATCGCGATAGGGGTGTTAGACGACAGCACGATCTAGCTGATATGTAGGGAACTTTGTCAAGTGCGCAAGGTGAGACCGCCCCGATCG
>CAZVST010000125.1:0-4800 GCA_964629725.1 uncultured Mycobacterium sp. | reverse complement strand
CGCAACTACAAATCAACTGATCAGCACTGTCTCATTTGACTTGACAAATACCGGTACCGTCGGCCGGCCCGCCCGCTCGGCGCTGAGCCGCGAGGCCGGTATTGCGCCGGTCGATAGTGCCGACTAACAGGGCATCAGGGTGCGGCTGCCCTGCTGGAAACCGGCAGATTCAAACCGGATTCCACCCTCAATCATGAAGAGCCAGAAACCCAAAAAACTGCCACTTCCCCCGGCCGCCTCAACTAACCTCACAAATCGCAAGGTCATAGCTATTTTTGCTGGTCATTAGCGTTGCCCAGTCCAGAACACAAGCAGTATTGGGGTTTGAGCGGCACCACAGGTCGCTAGTCCAGAGGAAACGGGGACATCCAATGCCGACATCACAGCCTAGCGATCACCAGGAGCCGGAGCGGCCGGAGTGGCGTGTCCGACTGGAAGTAGCCAATGCCGATGAATCAGTCCGCACTGTAGGTGCGAGGCACGAGGTCCGCGAGATCCGCAAGGGTATCTTCACCCAATCGATTGACAGTGATTGGGTGACAGAGTTGCCTTCGATCGGTGAAGCCCTCCGGGAGCACTTCGCCTTCGACCCGTTGACAACCATCTTGCCGCCGTCGGTCGATCCGGATCGACTTCGGGATGAGCTAATGCGGGCAGCACCGGCCATGTGCAAAGTCGGACGCGGTCTCATGGACTCTCTTACCGGCAACGCCGTCGCGATCTTGGTGCCGAAATTGCATCTTCAGTCTTGCGCTATTGAGCAACAGCGAATTCTGCTGTATTCGCTGTCGGCCATAATGGGATACCCGTCGGCCGCGGACCGGCGTGAAAACACGGTGGTGTGGCCGGTTTTCTCGCGGGTCCGGAGCGGCGGTGAATACTTCGCAACCTTTTCAGAACATAATAATGAAGCGGAATATCACAGTGACACTCAGTACGATTCCGATCCTGAACGGTATTTCTTTCTGTACGTTAATCGGGCCGCGCGATGTGGTGGAGGGGTATCTCGGATACGAGCGAACGCAGAGGTCATCAGATATCTGGAGGCTTCACCTGAAGGGCGGGCGGCGTTGACGGCTTTGCGGAATCGTTTGTATCCGTTCCGCGTTCCCAGTGTCTTCACATCGAGCGGCAGCGCCCAAGAGGTCGCATATCATTTCGCACCAATCCTGACCCAACAGGACACTTTTCGGTGGCGTCGCGACACCCTCGAGAAGGGGCTCAATGAGTTGCGCGAATTTGATACTGCCGAAGTCCGTGAAAGTGTTGGGATTTTGCTGCGCGCACTTGACGATGCGCCCGAAGAGTTAGTAATTTGTCTCGAAGATGACAGCATGGTTCTTGTCGATAATCATCGAGCCTTGCATGCGCGCACATCATTCACCGATCAGGATCGATTCCTCTTCAGGGTACGCTTTCACGACAAGGGACGCGCTTGCGCCAACTTGGAACCCGCAGCTATTGGCGCCAGTTGAACCATGGGTTGTAGAGCATCTTCAGATTGCGCACGTCGGGGTCCACACCATTGTGACGCAGCAGCCGAATCGCCAAAGCATTCACCAATGTCTCTGCACGGGAAAGTCGCGGTTTTTTCCCTCGGCCTATGCGCGTTGCTTAACATCTATTCGACTCAGCCGTTGCTGCCTGAAATCGCTAGAGAATTCCACATTTCGACCAGCCAAAGCGCCTGGACGCTGAGTGTTACGACACTAGGCATCGCGTTGATGGCGCCATTCGAGGGGGCAGTATCCGACCGCCTTGGTCGCAAGCGGGTCATGCTGGTCGCGATCAGCGCGATGTTTGTCACGACGCTGGCGTGTTCTACAGCTTGGAACTTTACTTCCCTATTGGTGCTTCGATTCGCCCAAGGCTTGCTTGTGCCATTTGTCTTCGCCGCCGCCATTGCTTATGTGTCCGAGGAGTACCGGGCTTCGTTGGCGGACACCGCGAACGCGCTCTTTGTTTCCGGCACCGCATTTGGTGGTTTCCTAGGGCGTTTCATTTCGGGGTCGGCGACCGTGTACCTCGGTTGGCGGTATTCCTTCACCGCACTGGCGATCGTGTTGTTGGTCGTCCTGGTAGCGGTTGCGACTTGGCTGGATCGCGAACGGCATTTTCGGGGTGCACAGTCACTGGTGGCGAGCATGAAGGGCATGTGCGCGTCCATAAAAAATATGCAGTTGGTATGTACTTGTTTCATCGGGGCAGCAATTTTGTTTTTCCAGGTCGGTTCCTTCACCTATGCGGCGCTGCATCTTGAAGCGCCCCCGTTTGGGCTCAACGCATTTCAAGTCGGCGCAGTATTCGCCGTCCTTCTCGTCGCCGTCGTCATCACGCCGCTTACCGCCGTCCTGGTTGCCCGCATCGGACGGGTCAATACGTTCATTCTGGCCAACTTATTGTCGTTGGTTGGCCTCGGCCTGACGATCATTCCCACGACCACCACGGTAATTCTCGGTCTGGCGGCATCGTCCGCTGGTGTGTTTTCTGGTCAAGCATGCGCCACCCGCTACATTGCCGAATCCGCCGAAACCTTTCGATCCGGCGCGATCGGACTGTATCTAACATCGTATTACGTGGGCGGGAGTCTCGGCGCGATTGTGCCCGCCCCAATCTATGCTCGTGGGGGATGGAACCCATGTGCCGGCGTGCTGGCAGCTGTACTCGTGATCAGTAGCATCACTGCGCTCGTTGCCTGGCCAGCGAGACCGGAACCTGTCAACTAATTGAGAAAAGTTTGTTGACCGGCGCTCGGGATGAGCACGATGGCGGCGTTGATGGTGAGGATGTGCGGGTATGAGATGACCCCGCCGGGAGTTTCCGGCGGGGTCAGTGGTGTTCGGGGTGTCGGTGTGGTGTTCAGTCTGCCGTGACTTCGGCGATGGCTGTGCGGGTTGAGGATTCGTGGCTCTCGCCGCAACCTACGGCGGGGTGAACCACCCCGGGTTCAGGACTCCTGACACGACTCAAAAATTGGTGTGTGTCAATACGTCGACAGTGTGCGGTGGCCGGGGCGGCGAACGGCATCGGGGGTCGCGCGACCAGCGCCAACCGCGGTCGAGTCCGGGCAAATCAACCTGCATGAATTTCACGAATTATTGCGCAGTGGAGTCGGGGTCGCGCAGCTCATTCACCAGGAAACGGCAGCTCAGGCGAATAAGCCGCCGAAAGCGACGGCGACCGTGTCAGGAGTCCTGGGGTTTCGTGCACACCTTCTTTTGTGGGAAGGATGGCACGATGCCCAGCAAGTACGACCCGGAGGTCAAGACCAAGGCGGTCCGGCTGGTTCGGGATCATCGCGACGATTACGAGACCGAGTGGGCGGCGATGAAGGCGGTGTCCTCGCGGTTGGGGATGAACGCCGAGACGCTGCGCAAGTGGGTGCGCCAGGCCCAGATCGATGAGGGCCAGGCCGCGGGGATGACCACCCGGGAGTCCCAGGAGTTGCGGGAGCTTCGGAAGAAGAACCGGGAGCTTGAAGCAGACGATCGAAATCCTCAAGGCGGCAACGAGTTTCTTCGCGCGGAGAGCGACCCGCGACTCCACTGATCTGTGCGTTCATTGCCGAGCATCGTGCTCGGTTCGGGGTCGTTCCGATCTGCCGGGTGCTCACTGAGCACGGCTGCCAGATCGCCCCGCGAACGTTCTACGCCTGGGTGGCCCGGGGGCCCTCCAAGCGGGCCTTGTGGGACATGACGCTCACCGAGGTCCTGGCTGGCTTCGACGAGCCCGACGAACAGGGTCGGCGCAAGTCGGAGAGCCTCTATGGCGCCACCAAGATGTGGGCCCATCTGCAGCGGGAGGGCATCGAGGTGGCCCGTTGCACCGTGGAGCGCCTCATGCGGGCCCATGGCTGGCAGGGGGTGGTGCGGGCCAAGAAGGTCCGCACCACCGTTGCTGATCCGGATGCCACCCGCCCGCCGGATCTGGTGGACCGCCAGTTCGCGGTGCCGGCGCCCAACATGCTGGTGGTCGCCGACTTCACCTACGTGCGGCTGTCCACGGGGGAGTTCGTTTACACCGCGTTCGCCATCGACGCCTTCGCCGGGCGCATCGTGGGCTGGCAGTGCAGCGCCAGCAAGCACACCGCGTTCGTCGAGTCAGCTATCCGCCAAGCCGCCAGCCTGCGCAAAATGGACGGTAATCCGTTGATGGGCAACACTATTCACCACTCGGATGCGGGGTCTCAGGGCGGATTCCAGCGGTCGTCGCAACACCTTGACGATGGAGGTGTGTGGTGGCGACGCGAGCGCAGAAGCAGGCGGCCCGCGCGGCCGAAGAATTGGCCGGCCGGCGGCGGCAGTGGGCGGCGGATCGGGCATTGCGGCCCGCGATGCGCTCACCCGGGCGTCCTGAGCCGTCCCGGGCGGTTCAGCGTGCGTTCTGGCGCCTGATCGCTGAAGGGTTGTCCAGCGAAGACGCTGGTTTCGAGGTGGGCGTGACCGGTCGCGACGCGTTGGTTCCGCCACGCTGGCGGGATGAGCCCGATCAGCCTGGGTGAGCCCACTGGCCGTTACCTGTCATTCGAGGAACGCGAAGAGATCGCAGTGCTTGGGGAGCAGGATCATGGGGTGCGCGAGATCGCCCGCCGGATTGGGCGTGACCCGTCGACGGTCTCGCGTGAACTGGGCAGGAACGCGGCGACACGGGCGGGCAAACAGGTTTATCGGGCCGGGGTGGCGCAGTGGAAGGCCCAGCAGGCGGACGTGTCATTCCATCTGTGTAAGTCCGGGGTGGTCCATCAGCGGACCGCCGTTAGGGCGGATAGAAGGAGTGTTTTGTGACCAAGACCACACAGTT
>CAZVST010000124.1:0-4865 GCA_964629725.1 uncultured Mycobacterium sp. | reverse complement strand
GCCCACAACGGAATTCAATACCGCACCGCTACCGAATCGGTGCATCCAGGCTTACGCAGCGTCTCTGCGCTCATCCCCAACCGCGTAGAGATGGCCCTCATCGCCGCCCACTCGGTCTCGTACTCGTCGCGATGCTCCCGAACCAGCGGACCGCCTTGGTCTTGGTTTCCGGGTCGTACTTGCTTGGCATCGTGCCATCCTTCCCACAAAAGAAGGTGTGCACGAAACCCGAGGTGGTTCACGGCCAGCGCACATGGCGAAACCCCGCCCCTACGCGCTGCCGGAGGTTTCTGGGACGACGCACTGCGATCTGTGCGGTGGAAATGCCGGTTATTCGCCGGCGCCCGGTTGTGGGGCGAGGCGGGCGTTCCACTTGTCTTCGATACGGCCGTACTTCCAGACCAGCAGGGCTGCGGCCCAGGTGACGACGAACAGGCCGACGATGAGGAACCCGATGATGTTGAGGTCGATGCCGCCGATCCAATCCCAGAACCCGCCGGTCCAACCGAACTGGTCAGCGAGCAAGCCGAGGAGTTCGACCGTGCCGATGATCAGCGCGACGGCCACCGACAGGCCGGTGATGACGATGTTGTAGTAGACCTTGCGCACCGGTTGGGAGAACGCCCAGCCGTAGGCGAAGTTCATGAACGAGCCGTCCAGGGTGTCCAACAGACTCATGCCGGCGGCGAAAAGGACCGGCAGGCACAAGATCGCATACCAGGGCAGCCCGGCCGCGGCGCTGGTGCCGGCCAGGACCAGTAGGGCGATCTCGGTGGCGGTGTCAAAACCCAGACCGAACAGGATTCCTAGGGGATAACTCTGCCAGGACTTGCGGATCGAGCGGGTGAACCGGCCCAGCAGCCGGTTGAGGAAGCCACGGTTGTTGAGGTGGTGTTCCAGGGCGGCCTCGTCGTAGTGGCCCTGGCGCATCCGGGCGAAGACCCTCAGGATCCCGATGAGGATGACGATGTTGATGATCGCAATCAGGTAGAGAAAGACCCCGGAGACGGTGGTGCCGATCAGACTGGTGTAGTGGTGCAGTGCGGAGGAGTCGTCCTGTACAGGGCCGACGATGGCCTTGACTCCGGCCGAGAGCAGCAGTGCGAGTGCGAACACCACCGTCGAATGTCCCAGGGAGAAGAAGAAACCCACGCCGAGAGGGCGTTGGCCGTCGTTCATGAGCTTGCGGGTGGTGTTGTCGATCGCGGCGATGTGGTCGGCGTCGAAAGCGTGCCGCATTCCCAGGGTGTAGGCGGTCAACCCGACTCCGACGCCCAGTGCTTTGTCGCCCAGACTGAAGTGATGCGGGGCCACGACGAACACCAGGGTGATCCAGCCGATCAGGTGCAGGGCGGTGATCACCGCGGCCATCGCGCCCAGTCGCCGCCACTCCTGCCCGGTCAAGGCGGCCCCCTTCCGCGCCGGCCACGGACTGGGGCGGTCCCCGACTGTGGTCGTCATACCCGATCACCCTTCTGTGCCGCTGTTCCGGCGACACACGCAACCTAGGCCCCGCCCGGGCGTGCTGCAAGCGATTCGCAACAACTCCTTGGCGCGTTGGCCGCCACCGGCGACACTGGGGACGTGAGCTCACGCATCGACCCCGGTGAACCGGACTTCGCAGGGTTGCTCAGCGCCCACGGTTTGCGGCGCACCCAGTCCCGGGTGGCCGTGCTCAGTGTGTTGAGCCCGGCGAAAACCCACCTGAGTGTCGCTGACATCCATCACCGTGTGTCTCAGGCCGCGGGGGCGGACCGGACCCCGCCCGATCTGGCCACCGTCTACCGCACCGTCGGAACCCTGGTCGAGCACGGGGTCGTGCACTCCCTGGCGATCGAGGGCGGTGTCACCACCTACGGATTGGCCCACGACCCCCACCACCACGCGGTCTGCACCCGGTGCGGCTCGATCATCGAAGTGCCCGCACCGAAACTGACCGCCGCGCTCCGGCAGGCCGTCGAGGGCAGCGCTTTCATGCTGTCCGAACACGCCGGACTCACCCTGCACGGGCTATGCCCGCACTGCCAAACCACCCCATAAAGCGCCGGTCCGTCAGCTGTGGCCGATGGGAAGGTCGCGGGCCGAACAAAGTTCTCCGGGGACCGAGCGGGCACAGCGCCATTACAGTGGCGGTGCTATGAGGACGCCGACGATGGTTTCACGGGTCGCCGGGCTCGCGGCGGCACTGGCAGCGCTGGCCGTGATCGTGGCGGCCCCGGCCGGCGCCCATGTCACGGTGACCGCCGATCACACCTGGCGGGCCGGAGTCGCGTTGGTGACGTTCATGGTGCCCAACGAGTCCGAAACCGGTTCGCCCACAACACAGTTACGGGTTGTGCTGCCGAATGTGACCTCCGCCCACACCGAGGTGATGCCGGGCTGGACCGCGCAGCTCGACCATGACATCCCCAGTGGCACATTCCGGTCGGTGACCTGGACCGCAGCGCCCCGTGCGGGGATTCCGGCCGATGAGTTCGCGCTGTTCCGTATCCAGGTCAACCTGCCCGACTCCGACACCGCCGCGAACCTGTGACCCGCTGGCTGGCCGGCGCTGCCCTGGCCGTGAGCGTGGCTGCCTTGGCCCTGACCGTGCTGCGGCGGCGTAAGGCATGACGTTCCTCCGACTGGCGGCTGTGGCCGCGTTGTGGTGGGCATCGCCACCGAACCCGCCGTCGACGCGATGCTCACCACCGGGCCGACCCAGTTGAGCGCGACGTTCAACGAGGCTCTGCAGACCGGTTTCGCGGCGATGACCGTGGTCGGCCCGGACGCCAACCTGTGGTTCCCCGGAGACACCCACGTCCAGGGCGCGATCGCCAGTGTGGCCGTCATGCCGCTGGGTCCGGCGGGCACCTACACCGTCAACTACCGGGTCACCTCCGCCGACGGCCACGTCGTCTCCGGATCATGGCCCTTTCACCTGACCACCCCGGGCACCGGAAAGCCCGGACCTCCCGCAGCAACCGCCGGAGGCAGCGACAACCACGGGATGCCGTGGTGGCCGTTCGCGGCTGCCGCGGCGGTGATCGTGGCCAGTGCCGTGCTGTGGTCGGCCCGCCGCCGACGCTGAGCGGCAGGAGGGCGAACGTGCCGGGGAACCGGTGGCACCCGCCAACCGACTAATGCTCTTGACGACAACGGAAAGGGCCCGGCCAACATGCGCTACGGAGTTCTCACAGCGATCCTGACAGTGGCAGCCGCAGCAGCGGTGGGCTGCAGCGACACGTCCACCACCTCGAGCACCGCAGGTTCAGCCACCGCGAGTTCGGCAATTGCCGCCTCTGCAACGTCGACCTCGTCAGCGCCGGCTGGTCCGGTGCTGGAGGTCACCATCGCCTCCGGCAAGGCCACCCCGGCCAATGCCGCCGTTTTGGCCAAGGTGGGACAGCCGATCACCGTGCATGTGACCAGCGACGCCGCCGACGAGTTGCACGTGCACTCCACTCCGGATCACGAGTTCGCCATCGCCGCAGCCCCGAACCAGACCTTCACTTTCACCGTCAACGAGCCCGGCAAGGTCGGGGTCGAACTGCATCACCTCGATCAGACCGTCGCCACCATCGACGTCACCCCCTGAGACCCACCGCGTCGATCTGGCGAAGGAGACGACACCATGGCAAGTCTTCATCATCTTGGCGACCTCGAACAGGCGATCATGGATCACCTGTGGGACAGCCCCGGCCCGCAAACCGTTCGCCAGGTCCACGCAGCTCTTAGTGCCCGGCGCCGGTTGGCATACACCACGGTGATGACCGTGCTGCACCGGCTGGCAGCTAAGGACCTGGTGGTGCAGAGTTGTGATCAGCGGGCTTACCAGTACGCCCCTGCTCAGGACCGCGAAGAACGGGCCGCCGGTCTGATGGCCGACGTGCTGGACCAGTTGGCCGATGCCGGTATGCGCAGCCGGGCACTGATGGTCCTGGCCGCGCGGGTGGGCGTCGAGGAGGCCGAATCACTGGGTCGCGCATTTGCCGCCGCCGGAAGCCACCTCAGCGGTGTGCGCCGACAATTGGACATCCGGGCCCAAGGTGCGCCGTGCCCGGCTTGCTGACATATGGCCCGGATTTCTTCCCGGGCTGGGTTTCGCTGCTGTTCTCCGCCGGGCTGGCTTTGGGGATCGCGCACCACTTGCCTTGCCTGATCTCCGGCCGCGGCAGCCGGTGGTTCCACTCCGGGCACACCGCGATGGCGCTGTCGATGATCTACATGTATCTGTCGATGTCTTATGACTGGAACTGGCTGCCCGCCACCTGGCAGATGTGGTTCTTTGTGGCAACATCTGTCGCCATCACTGCGGGGATGGTCGCGAAAGTCCTTCGTAGACAGCCAGTTAACTTCCTCTGGATATTGCTGCTTATCCAGCAGGCTGCGATGGCCTATATGTGGTATCCGATGATGCGCTGGAACGCGATCGTCATCTTCGTTCAAGTGTCCTGGTTCGCCATCGAGACCTTCGGCTGGAGCGCCAACCTCTTTCCCGACGATGTACGCATCACGGAGAACCGGAGGTGGTTTCCCTACGAAGTCGGCGGCCAGGCCAGCGCATCACCGCTCATCCCGACCGACACCGCCGATGCGGGCAACCCACCGGACTGCGACTGCCACAGCACTGACTACCTCATCACCTCAGACTGGAAAGACCGCGCACTGATGGCCGTAATGGCCCTGTCCATGGGCTACATGTTCTACGGCATGCAGCTGCTGCGTTGACCGCGACAAGCCGCTCTTCATCCGCCGCTGGCCGGAATGCTCAGTTGCTCCGCGGGCGGAAAGCTCCACCGCAAGATCAATGCGGCACTAGCCCGGATTTTTGGCTCTCCTGACTTATCCGTGGGTGGTTTTTCGGCCGGGTAGTACGGGTCGGT
>CAZVST010000123.1:0-4871 GCA_964629725.1 uncultured Mycobacterium sp. | reverse complement strand
TCCTGCGGGAAGTCCACCAGGAAGTAGTGCTTGAGGCCCTTGTGCACCAGGGACCGTTCGAGCACCTCGCCGTAGCGTGACACGTCGTTGTTGCCACCCGAAATCAGGCACACCACAGTCGATCCCGGCTCCACGCCGGCTTCGAGCAACCCGGCCACCGACAATGCACCGGCGGGCTCGGCGATGATGCCCTCGTTCTGGTAGAGGTCGAGCATCGCCGTACACACCGCACCCTCGTCGACGGTCGTCACCGACACCATGTCGCCCGCGGCGGACAAGGCCTGGAAGGGCAGCAGTCCGGCCCGCTTGACCGCCGCCCCGTCGACGAACTGGTCGACATGATCGAGATCGACCGGCTCACCCGCGGCCAGGGCCGCCATCATCGAGGCCGCCCCCGCCGGTTCGATACCGAGGACCGAGGTGTTCGCGGTGCGCTCAGCCAAATAGGTCGTGATTCCCGAGATGCAGCCGCCGCCACCGACTCCGACGACGACCAGATCGGGCTCGCCGCCGAGTTGGTCGAGCACCTCGACGGCGATCGTTCCCTGCCCCGCCATGGTCCGCAAATCGTTGTAGGGCGGGACCAGCGTGGCCCCGGTGCGAGCGACGTCGTCAATCGCCGCGGCGGCCGCATCGTCGTAGGTGGCACCGCCGACGATGAGCTCGATGTGGTCCCCGCCGTGGTAGCGGATTCTGTCACGCTTCTGCTTGGGCGTCTTGGCGGGCACGTACACCCGTCCGTGCACCTTCATCGACCGGCAGGCCAACGCGAAACCCTGGGCATGGTTGCCGGCCGACGAGCAGACCACTCCGTTGCGCAATTCGTCGTCGGTGAGCTGGTTGATCAGGTTGTAGGCGCCACGCAATTTGTAGGACCGGACAATCTGCAGGTCTTCACGCTTGAGGTACACCTCGGCGCCGGTCGCCGCCGACAACCGGTCGCTGTAGTCCAGCGGCGTGCGTGCCACCACATCGGCAATCCGCACGGCCGCCTCGTCGATGTCGGAAGCCGCCAGCGGCGGCGAGACACGGCTCTGGCTCAGATCGGCGGACACCGGTCAATGGTGCCACCGGCCGCAAGAAATCAGTGAATCGGGGTGAGCACGAAAACAGGGATCTCGCGCTCGGTATTCCGCTGGTAGTCGGCATAGTCGGGCCACACTTCGACGGCGCGTTGCCACCAGGCAGCCTTCTCCTCGCCGAACACCTCACGCGCCTCGTAGTCGCCGGTCGCGGTCCCGTCCTGCAGTTCGACGCGGGGGTGCTTGACGATGTTGTAGTACCAGACCGGATTCTTCGGCGCCCCGCCCAGGGAGGCGACGACGGCGTACTCGCCGTTGTGCTCGACGCGCATCAGCGGGGTCTTGCGGAGCTTGCCGGTCTTCGCCCCGACGGTGGTCAGCAGGATGACCGGTTTGCCCTTCAAATCGGTGCCCGCGGTGCCGCCGGACGATATGTAGAGCTCGGCGTTCTCGCGCGCCCAATCCGATGTGCTGGGTTCGTATTCTCCGGTGAGTGGCATGTGGTCCAGCCTAGTTCGCAGATTCCATAATTCCCTTGAGTGAGGCGAGGTCGGCCACGACGGCTTTCGCGTCGGATTCGTACTCGGCAGCGCCCATGGCCCGGCGGCGAAGAGTGAACACCACCTCGCACCACTCCGGGCCCGCCGGCACCACCCTCAGCGGATTGAACACCGGTTCCCCGCCGGGCACGGTGACGACGTGGTCGAGGATGCCGAAGTCGTTGGCCGGGGTGAATTCGATCGCGACCTCACCCATCGGTGAGTTCGCCACCCAGATGGCGCCGACTTGGGTCACGTCGCCCTGCGCCAGGCCGGATGCCCAGTCGGGCAGGTGGCGCGGGTCGGCCGCGTAGCGGTACACCTCGCCGGCGGGCCGGTTGATCCAGATGCTGATATGACGGGACTCCACGATTCGAGTCTGCTCCTGCCAGGCGTGACTTGGTCCGGAAGTCCACCACGTGGACGAATGGGCCGACGGCGGCCTGACCAACATCTTCGGCCTCACCTCCTCCTGAGGCTAGCCACGGCCGGCATACCCGCCGGTGTTTCCGCGCCGGCAGCGGTGTGACCTATTGTCACGCGAAAGCGACGATCACAGCAGCCACCGCAGGGGGAGACACAGCATGGCCGCCAAAAGCGCACGACCCGAACAGGACCGCATCTGCAACCTGGTGCCCACCCCTGATGCGAGCACCAAAACCGATTGGCAGGTCGCCAACGCCCGGATGGCCCGGATACTCAGCGCGCGCCCCTTAGCCCCGGCCACCCTCGATCTGCGCCGGGCCTGGTGGACCATCGGGGACCAGGGCGACACCGGCTCGTGCGTCGGGTGGGCATCCACCGACGGGGTGGCCCGGCAGATGTTCGTGACCGCCAAGCGGCTGACCCAGGCCACCAAGCTCTCGCCGCGATTCACCTGGATGGCATCCAAGGAGACAGACGAGTTCACCACCCGGCCCGAGACGATGATCGAGGGCGCCGGAACCACCTTGAAGGCCGCCGTCGACGTGCTGCGCAAGTACGGCGCCGTCCCAGAGTCGTTGCTGCCCTTCACGGTCGACACCGCGATGTACACCGGCGACGGCGACACCTTCTACGCCACCGCGTCGACCCGCAAAATCGCCTCGTACTTCAACCTCAAGCGCAACTTCTCCAGCTGGCGGGACTGGCTGTTCCAGCACGGCCCCATCCTGGTCGGGTTGAATGTCGATGCGACGTGGGATAACGCGGCGGCCACCAAGGGCAAGCTCGACATCTACCAGCCCGACACCGCCCGCGGCGGCCATGCGGTGGCAGTCGTCGGCTACACCGCCGATCAGCGCTTCATCATCCGCAACAGCTGGGGAACCGGTTGGGGCGACAAGGGATTCGGCTACGCGACCGAGGCCTACATCTCCGCGGCGTTCTTCAACGAGAGCTACGGCGTCACGCTGTAAGACCGGGGCGAAGCGATGGGCACGACGATCACCGTGACTGAGTGCGACGACGGCCGCGATATCGCGGTCCGGGTCGGTGACACGATCGAGGTCCATCTGCCCGAAAACGCGGCCGGCGGGTACCGCTGGGCGCTCGATAATGACGACGACGGCCCCTTGGAATTCATGGGAAACCGCGCGAATTACCCGAGCGGGGCCGTGGGATCCGCCGGCGAGGTGGTCTTCGCCGTCAGGGTGCGTGCAGTGGGCAACGCCCGGCTAAGCCTGACGTACGGACGGTCGTGGGAGGGCGAGGCCGGCGTATCCAAGCACTTCAGCGTCGCCGTGCAGGCGACGAACGCCTGATCCTGTCGGTGGTGTCATGCAGTTTTAGAACATGGGTTCGATCGCCGATGTGCTCGCCGGACTGGACGCAGCCGTGCCCGCGTCGGTTCGCTGGACTGGGACGCCGTCCCGGTCGCCGAACTCCTGGAGGCACTTGGCCGCCTGGAAACCGCCTGCCGGAGGGTCACCGGCTGTGCCTGCGACGCCGCCGCCGCGGTGGACCGGCGCGGCGAGCAGACCCTCGGAGCGAAGAGCCACCGGGTGATCGGTGATGTGGTGCGGGTCAGCCCCGCCGAGGCCAAATGGCGGATCCGCCAGTCCGGCCGTCTGGGCCCGCGCACCACGCTGACCGGCCAGTCGATCCCTGCGGAGTTGCCGGCGACCGCCAAGGCGTAGCACGCCGGAGCGCTCGATGGCGAGCATCTACGCTTCATCGAGAAGGTGTAGATCACATCGCCGGCGATCCCGAACATCACCGGCACTAGATGCGGCCGACCGTCTGGCGTGACGGTGGCCAGTCCGGGCGAGGTCCGTGGCCCCGAACCGGGCCTCGGGGTCGAGTTCGGTCACACCTCGGCGTGTGTCACGGGATCGTTGTCCCTTATCGGGGTGTCGTTAGTGATGAAGTCACCGATCAGGTCGACGACCTCGGTGGGCCGTTCCACCTGCGGGAAGTGCCCGACGCCGGACAGCACTTCCAGTCGGATGTCAGGCCTTGCCGCATAGGCGGCGTGGGCGTGCTCGACGGGAATGATGGCGTCCTGGTCGCCCCAAATCGCCATCGTCGGCATGAAGGATGTGACGTGCAGACGGTTCAGTGCGCTGACGGCTTGCCCATGGTGATCCACGACGGAACGCAGTGTGCGCAGGAACGCCTGCCGGGTCTCGGGGTCGGCCAATGAACTGTAGGCGCTCCACATCTCGGCGCCTCGCGGCGATTCGATCCCGGCCTTGCGGAACCACGACCGCACCCGCTCACCCGCGGCAAGCACTGGTTGCGGCGCGATGATCGGCAGTAACAGCTCCGCACCAGGTGCCGACAGCAGCCGTAGCGTCCAGCCGACGTCGGGACCGAGGCCGCCGCTGCTGATCAGGATCAGCCGCTGGCAGTAGTCCGGATGTTGGTAACTGAACTGCATGGCGATCCCGCCTCCGAGCGACTGGCCGACAACCGTCGCCCGGGTAACCCCGAGTTCGTCGAGCAGGTCGCGCAACAACACCGCGAACGCACCCAGCGAGTAGTCACCTCGCGGCTTGGCCGACTCGCCATGGCCCAGCATGTCCGGCGCGATGACGCGGTACTTTCGCGACAGCGGGCCGAGCACCGATCGCCAGGTTTGCGAGCTGCCGGCCATCCCGTGGATCAGAAGGATGACCTGGGCTTGGCACTCATCCGGGCCCTCATCCAGATAGGCCACCCGGTCGCCGTGCAGATCGAGAAACTTGAGTTCACCCATACCGGTCTGTCCCCCCTGCGTGTAGGTCGGTGACCACCATTGTCCACGACTCGTAGGCGGACTTGGGCACGGCGCGACGGTAGGGTCGGGAGCTGGCGCGGTAACTAGCATCGGCGGTAGGTCTCGGAGCCG
>CAZVST010000122.1:0-4886 GCA_964629725.1 uncultured Mycobacterium sp. | reverse complement strand
CACCGGGCACCAAGCCGAGCACCCCAGTCGGCGTGTTACCGACCCACGCTCCTAGCATGCGAGGGCGTCGCCTACGTCGTCGTCGGTGTCGAACCAGGAGCCGCTGCTGGGGTCGGTGCCACCGATCACGCCGACCTCGGTCAGGGAATCAAAGCCTACGCCGCCGGCGCGCTGGACTACGTTCTACATCCCTTTCAGCGGGGTCACAGTCTTGGTGGTTGTCGTAGAGCCACCCCGCCCAGGTGATCCCATTCACCCCCTGCGGAAGGCTTTTGACAAATCCGATAAGGGCGGTCTTCCACCGCGCGACCGCGCACACCGAACGGGCGGGTCCCGAAGACATCGACATGCTGAGCCATCGGCTCATACAAGGTGCGCAGCGGCCGGAGCTGCAGTTAGCTCTCCGGTGCCACGCAATCCCTCTTAAGCGTCTCCGGTTCGAGCAGGCACAGGTCGAGGACTGGCTGCGCCGCCGCGAAGCGTACGTCCGAGCGAACAGTGGGAAGCCTGCGAACCGTCCAGTTCCACAGGAAGAGCCCGGAGGCGTCCGTCCTGGGTTCGCTCACCCAGTGGAGAACACGGCTTCCCAGGTCCGGTATGGCAGCGGCATCCCGCCGTCGGTCAGCCACACCATCCACGGCTCAAGGCCGTCCTCACCGGTGACGAACAGCGTCATCCGGTCTTTCCAGGACAGTTCATCCAGCGGCGCCACATGCCGCTGCCCGCTTCGGGTCACGTAATGCACCCTGCGAGACCGGTCGACTTTCTCAACGATCCGGATGTCGGGCAGGGCGTCGTAGCGGCCCTCCCTCCGGGCGTGGCGCACCGCGGCGTTGCGCTCCGAGATCACATAGCTGTCAACGAGTTTCAGCGCCCGGCCGTGAATCCAGAAGTCCCGGCCCCGGCCCTTCGCGACTGCCTTGCCCACCCGTGCGCGGGCATAACGGTTCTCGACCTCGAACTGCGGCAACTCACCCAGCAGAAGGGTTGCGCCCTCCCGCAGACGCAACCCGCTCGACCACAACGTCTCCGCCATGACCAGATTCCGGCCCTCCGCCCGGCCCCGCCACCTGCCATCCCGAGTCCCGTCGGCCAGGTAGCCGGCCAGACCAACATCGCGCCACCGTCGATACGCCTTCGGAGTCAGCCACTTCAGCCGAACCGACCGCACACTCTTGGGTCTGAGCGCAGGGGTGGACGTGGTTTCCCCGCAACGGGTTTCGCGATCCCGCATCGCCACCGGCGACGTGCTCACCGTGCCGCGCCGCAGCTGCCAGCCGTAGAACTTCCCGATCGCGGCGAGCTCCCGGGAAAACTTCGCCGCCGAAACCCGCCGAGGATTGCCTGCGTCCCGCCGGCGCCAATGTTCGAAGTCCTCAAGATCAGACTCCCTCGCCGCCCGCCAGTCCACCCCCTGACCGGAGAGGAACGACAGGAACAAGCGCAGATCCAGTGCGTAGGAGTCCTGCGAATCGGCGGCCAACCTCCGAAACGCTGGGGAGCGGAAGAACTCGAGAACCTCGACATCGGGAGCGCCACCAGGCCCGAGGAGAAAAGGCTGTCCAGGCCGGATGCTCAGCGCGTCCTCGCGGGCACTCAACTCGGATTCGGTCAGCAGCCCCGTCGCTGACCCTTTGCCGGGCTGGCTACGCGGCGACGCGTAACACAGCCGCCAACCGCCCGCTTCCTCGTGTTGTTCCACGGCAACAGAAGCTGCCACAACACACCGACAATTTACGGAATCGACCATCAGCTTGATGATGTGGCGGGGTGTGCGGAACTGGCCATTGACCCCAGCGCTGGCGATCTTGGCCAGCAGGTACTCATATAAGTCGCCGGGGGTGTCCCGGTCGGTCATCGGGATGTCGTCGAGCATGTCGACCACCCGCGACAATAGCTGCGCGGTGGGAATGGTGAACCGCGCGTCCTTCATGTGCTCGCCGTAGCTGGAGCCGTCCCCGCCGAGATTCTGCAGGAACGGAAACACCTCGGTGCTCAGGGTCCTGAACATCAAGGCCGGTTCGTCGTTCTTGAACACCGACCAGCGCAGGTCTTGCTGGTCTGGGCCGAAGATGATGCCGTCGCTCTTACCGGTGCGCTGGGCCTTCTTCTCCGCCAGGGTGTTGAGGTCATCAAGTCGGCGGATGAACAGCAGGTAGGTGATCTGCTCAATGACTTCCAGCGGGTTGGAGATGCCGCCGGACCAGAAAGCGTCCCACACACGGTCGACCTTGCTTTTCAAGTCACCGGTGATCACGGCAGGTGCCCCCATTGTTGTACTCGAACGGAACTGAACGGAACTGAATACAGCGAGCCACTGAGGGGCAGGGATGCCGCTAATGTCTGGAAATCCGCTGGATGAACGCCGCACGAAATTCGACGACGGGGGCAATCTCTTGAGCACGAAATTTGGGCACCACCCCTGGACAGTGGAGGAACTCGTCTCCGGAATCGATAAGGGCACGATTCGGCTGCCGGACATCCAGAGACCCTTCGTATGGCCTAACGCGAAGGTCCGAGACCTGATCGACTCGATGTACCGCGGCTATCCAGTCGGTGAGTTGATGTTCTGGGCAAATAAGGATGGAGACCACACCACCGCGATCGGCGGCGACGTCAAGACGCAAGACGCTTCGATGCAGGTGGTGGATGGGCAACAGCGGTTGACAAGCCTCTACGCAGTCCTGAAGGGGCTGCATGTCTGGCGCGAAGACTATTCACGCGAGGTCATCAAGCTGTCGTTCAATCCACTAACGCACCGATTCGAGGTGCCGACAGCGATCATCAGACGACAAGCTGAATGGATCGCTGACATCGGAGGTGTATTCAAGGATCCGATCGAGGCTCGCCACGTGTACCTCAACCGCCTACGGACTGATTCCAAACAAAGCGTGGATGCTGCGATGGAGCGGGAGGTCGAGGTGTCGATCCAGCGGCTCGCGAGCCTCGGCGGGTATCGATTCCAAGTGGTTCAAATCAAGGAAGAAGTGCCCAGGGAGACGGTCGCGGAAATCTTCGTGAGGATCAACTCCGAAGGCGTGAACCTATCGTCGGCTGACTTCATCCTCACCTGGATGAGCGTCTTCTGGGAGCAGGGCCGCAACGAATTGGAGAAGTGGGGTCGAAACTCACGTTTCACCCCGGCAGAAGTCGTCACAATCCTGAACGAGCCAACAACCTGGACCCCACACAACCCGTACATGACGTTCGAGCCCGGCCAGATCCTCCGGGTCGCCATCGCGGTAGGACTGCGACGCGCAAAACTTCAAGACGCATACAACTTCCTTCGGGGGCGTGATCCACGTACCCGAATCATCGACCCAGCCCGTCGCGAGGTGGAGCTCGGTCGCTTGAAGACAGGGCAAGCACACGCCACTCGGAGCTTGCACTGGGATGAATTCTTGAAGGTCCTTGAACGGGCTGGTTTTCGCTCGAAGGACATGATCACATCTGACAACACTGTGCTGTACGCGTACGCGTTGTGGATCATCGGGCGAGTGGACTTCAAGGTCCCCGTCGATGAGCTACGTGAAGTGATGGCCCGCTGGTTCTTCATGTCCCAGATCACCGGTCGCTACACATCTTCTCCTGAGACCCGCATGCAGGAAGATCTCAACCGACTTGAGCCACTCCAAAGTGCCGCAGCGGAATTCGTCAAAGTTCTCGACGCAGAGATTGACGCAGCGGTACCCCTCGACTGGTGGCGCGTTACGCTGCCGAACAATCTCAACACCTCATCGGGAGGCGCACCTGCTTACGTCGCCTACATCGCCGCCCTGAACATCCTTGACGCTGATGTACTGCTTGCCACCTCCAAGGTGAAGGACTGGATCAATCCCAACCGGCGCGCGATCAAGGGGATTGAGAAACATCATCTGTTCCCAAGGGATTACCTCAAGACCACGCTCGGCCTTACAGACACCAAGAAAATCAACCAGGTCGCAAACTTTGCGCTAGTCGAGTGGTCAGACAACATCACGATCTCCAACCAGCCGCCAACGGCTTACTGGCCGCAGGAAGTTGCCGACAAGAACCTTGAGGAGAACCGTCGAGTTAGGCAGGAGGAATGGCACGCCCTTCCGGACGGATGGTTCTTGCTGCCCTACGAAGAGTTCCTCGACAATCGCCGCCGACTCATGGCCAAAGTCATCCACGAAGGCTACAAGCGGCTAACGGACCCGAACTATGAACCCGATTTGACGCGCCCGGAGAACCTGGCCAGCTCGATCTCCCCGCTGGAGCTACCGACATTCGAGAATCTCGTCACGACCGGTGTCCTCCCGCCGGGTACCCGCCTGACCCCGGTGGTCAGATCGCCTGCGGCCTGGACTGGTGAATGGGAGCCGTCCGAACACGCTCACCCTCGGTCATACTGGTGTACATGACGAAACACGCTGTGCCACAACCAGATACACAGAATTCGAATGAGTCTGCGGGCCAACGACTTACGGGTTCAATCCTCGCCGACCTGGAAATACAAGATCTCGAACCGGATGCCCGCGAGGTGGAGCTACTGGCCCGTGCTGCGACGGCAGCCGACCGCATCGAAGCCCTCGATGCCATCGTCGCCGCCGAGGGTGCCACGTTCGTGAACAAGGCAGGTGTCCGGTGCCCGTCACCTCTGCTGGCCGAGATCCGGCTGCAGGACTCCGTGCTCATGCAGGCTCTGCGCGGCATCAAGATGGACCCGCCGACGGCAGCCGCCGGTGAAAACGCAGCGAAGTCGAGGGCAGGTCAAGCATCGTGGCGGGCACGGCAGGCGCGGCACATCGCCATCGGCGGCATCAAGTGAGCCGCGCCCGTTCACCCCGGCACTCCGACGATGCGGACGTGGGACTTGACCCCATGTGTTGGACACGCTCAATCCCAGGATGTTCTTGGGGGAA
>CAZVST010000121.1:0-4967 GCA_964629725.1 uncultured Mycobacterium sp. | reverse complement strand
TCGAACAGGCCCGCCTCCTGCCAAAGGCAGCCTGAAAACTCCAGACAACCCTCAACGTTATAGCGACCAAGGTGCTCTACGCCGCAGCCGGGACTTCGCCCGGCGGCGGTGGGCCCTTCGGGCAGCACAAACTGACGGTCTGCCATGGGCTCCGACCGCCCTCCCCGGGCACCTGCGTCGATTTCAGCCGGTGGCCTCGCCCTATGATCTCTTCCTGAGACGAGGTATCTGCGTTGGCCACCACCGTTGCGGCACAATCAGTTCCGCGAGACGCGAACGCCCTTTGGCCCGGTTCGGACGAGGATCTGCGTTGACGACCCAGTGTATCTTTAGCCTGCCACTTTGCTCCAGCCATCACCAACAAATTGTCGGAAGTGCATCCTCAAGCGCCTAGCGCTACTTTTGTCGTGGTTGTTCCTTCCCCCCTCATTCCCGACACCAACGGCGGTCGCGACGTTCACCTATCAGCCGAAGTCACACGCCAGCAGCTCCATCAACAGCGCGTCACGATAGCCACCCCCAGGGGTGTGTTCGTATTGGCGCATCACGCCCACCCGTCGGAATCCAACGTGCGCGTAACAACGAATCGCCGCAACGTTGTCCAGCGCTGGCTCGATCGTCACCCGGTGATGACCAACATCAGTGAATAGCCACCACAACAATGTGCGCAGCGCATCGCTACCATAACCCCTGCGGTGGTAGTCAGGATGGACAAACATGTCGATACCCGCGAACCGAACGATCGGGGCGCACACCTCGTACCACTGAATCATTCCCACCACGTCGCCATCGGCGGCGATCGCCAACAGCTGGTGATCGAGCTTGGCCAGGTCGCCCTCCGGATCTGGCCAGCCACCGTCCCACCACCGAGCCACCTCAGCAGTGCCCAAAGCCCTGCGAAAGGCCGGCGCATCGGAAAGCGTTGCTCGCCGCAACGACACGCCCTTGCCACGCAACTCGAATTCGCTGACCGCCCCTGGCTGCACCATCATCTCGACCAGCATCGCAGAACCGACCCAACAAGCCGCAATAACTTCCACCACAATCAAGTCCTCTCCTCCACCTTCGACGGTGGCGCTTTGATCGGATGTCCACGGTTTGATCGGATGTCCACGGTGGCCCAGTCCCACAGCGGAGCGATGGCCACAATTGCAAAGATGAGCGACCAGATTCTGTCCGACGGCACCGTCACGGTGTCGCCCTTGCACCTCGACGACGTGGAGGCGCACCTTGCTGGGCAGGACGAGCAGTTGGTGCGCTGGCTCAGCGGTGGGCCGGCGACCCGGGAGAGCACTGCGGCGTACATCGAGCACTGCAGTGAGCAGTGGGCAACCGGCGGTCCGCTGCGGGCCTTCGCTATCCGGGTGGGGGCGGGGGCTGTTCCAGCGGGGACAGTCGATCTGCGATTTGAGGGCGAGGGGCTCGTGGCAGGTCAGGTCAACGTCGCTTATGGGCTCTACCCCGCTTGGCGCGGGCGCGGACTGGCCACCCGTGCAGTCGACCTGGCGTGCCGGTACGCGGCTGACCAAGACGCGACCGTCGCGGTGGTCAAGGTGGAGGCGGAGAACGCGGCGTCGGCCCGGGTCGCGCTGCGGGCTGGCTTCACCTACACGCGCCGGATCCGCGAGCAGGACGGAACCGTCTTCGACCGCTACGAGCGCACCCTCATCAACGGGGCTGGGGTCAGGATCGCCCACGAGACCGACATCGACGCCGTCTTCGACATCCGGACGAGCGTCTCTGATAATCACCTCTCCCACGAGCAACTCACCAGACTCGGGATCACCCCAGAGTGGGTGCGGGACGCTTTGCAGGGGTCCCCGTGCTTGTGGATCGCAGATGCCGACGGACTCGCCGCCGGTTTCGCGATGACAGATCAGCTGGCGGGCAGCGTCTTCGCCTGCTTTGTCCGACCGCAGTTTCAGGGACGTGGCCTGGGACGGTCGCTGATGCAGCGCGCGGAAGCCTCCCTATTCGAACGGCACGACAAAATCTGGCTGACCACCCAGGGGTTCAATCGTGCTCCCGGCTTCTACCGCAAACTGGGCTGGACCGCGGTTCAGAATCTCCCGGACGGCAGCATCCGGTTCGAGAAGCACACCACGGCAACCAATGTCGACAAGATGCACGCCGACGAGGCACATATTGACGAGCTGGTAGTGCGTCAACTGCTCTGCGCCCAGTTTCCCCACTGGGCGAACCTGCCGCTATCCCCGGTCGATTCCGCGGGAACAGACAACGCCATGTACCGACTCGGCGACGACCTGGCTGTCCGAATCCCCCGAATCCACTGGGCCGTCGAAAGTCTGCAAACCGAGCAGCGCTGGTTGGGGCGAATCGCCCCGCATCTGCCTGTCGCTAGCCCGGTCCCGGTGGGCCTGGGGACTCCGGCGGAGGGGTTCGAGTGGCCCTGGTCGGTCTGCCGCTGGGTCGCGGGCAAGAATCCGGTGGTCGGCCAGCTTCCCGATCCCATTGGGCTTGCCCGGGACCTGGCCGGCTTCATTACCGCCCTGCGCGCAATCGCCCCAGCTGACGGGCCGGCCGCGCGCAGGGGCTCTCCACTGGCGGAGCAGGACGAGGAGGTCCGTGCAGCGCTAGCGGAGCTGAACGGGCTCATCGATGTCCGTTCCACAACCGCGGCGTGGGAGCAAGCCCTGCGCATCCCTGTGTACTCGGGGCCTCCGATGTGGTTCCACGGTGACCTGTCCCCGTTCAACATCCTGACCATCCAGGGCCGGTTGACCGGAGTCATCGACTTTGGCCTGATGGGCGTGGGCGACTCCAGCGTTGACCTGATCCCCGCATGGAACCTGCTCCCTGCACCCGCGCGTGAGCAATTCCGCACCGCGTTAGACGTAGACGCCGCCGCATGGGCGCGTGGCCGTGGCCGTGCCCTGTCGATAGCCCTGATCGCACTCCCGTACTACAGGAAGTCCAACCCGTGGCTTGCGGCCAGCGCCAGCCATGTCATCGGCGAAATCCTCGCCGATCACCACCAACTCGGCAATCCGTAAGTGGGGCAAGGTGGCTCCTGAATCGTGTCGAGCCGGGCCTCGTGCCACGCCCTCGCTTGAGACTTATCTGTAACCGGATTTGGGGTGTGTAGGACAGTCACCGACGACTCCGTTGCCCGCGGTCTCTTACGTGGGTGACAGTGTTATCGGTAACGGTGTAACCGTCGTCGACTGCTCGGCGCCCACGTGGTGATCCCTGGGATTGTCAGAAGGGCGGGTCCTCGCCCCATGGGTCCGCGGTGGGCGGTATTGCGGCGGCCGGCAGCGGCAGGTTGGTGACGACGTAGAGGTTGAGGATGTCGTCGCGGTCGATGAACATGATCTGGCTGCGTTTGGAGGCGTCCAGGGCGTTGCCGATCCAGTTGCGGGCGGCTTTGGCGATTTCGCCGCCGGCGACGATGAAGGCGTGGTCGACGAGGACCCGTTTGTTGTGTTCGGGGTCGAAAATCTCATGGTGGAGCATCATGAGCACTTGGTTGTGGATCTCGGCCACGCTGTGGTTGCCGGTCTTGGTGACGCCGGAGGCGTCGAGCTTGCCCTTCTTGGCTTGGATTCCGAAGTAGAGCCGATGCTGGGTTGGCAGGGTGTAGCGCATCCACACGTCCTTGCAGTATTCAAGGGCCTTGTCCTTGTGTCCGGCGGCGGTGATGCGGTGAAAACCCAACTGTCGGAACAGGGGTAGGAGAACGCCTTCGATGAGGTCGTCTTCGCGAGCACGAGGTTGAGCAGTGAGAGGGCGTTGGTGCGGTCGGCGGCTTCGTTGGTGGCCTCGCGCGGGCCACCTGATTGCCGGCGAGATCGTTGGTGATCGCAACGCTGCCGTCGGTACTGGGGATCGTGAACGGACCCGGGGCCGCGCCCGGCGCCGTCGGATCATTGCCCGGCCCACCGAGGTTGTACACCGGCGAGTAGCTGCCCGAGGAGGGCATCCGCACGCTGCTCACGCGCGCGACGGCGGCCGGATCGCCCGACAGGATGACGTCGTAGTAGTTGTCGTGATCCTCGACGTAGGCGGCATTCTCGGTGACGCCGGCCTGAGCCAGATCGGCAGGGCCCACAACGGTTATCGTGCCGAAGCTCCCGATGGCGACCGGGGTGCCGGCCTGGGTGATCTCGACGGTCGATCCGTCATGGGCGGTGGCTTCGAGGATGAAGTAGCGGGAGAACTCACTGGGGAGCAGGCTCGCGATGCCGTCCGGGGAGAAGCCGGCGCTGGTGTACAGGCGGAGCCGGTATTGGGCCTGGCTTCCGTAAAGATCTGCGCCGCTGTTGTTTTGCGATGCCGTGCTGACGCCGATCGGCCCGCCCTCGCCCAGGTTGCTGAAGTAGTTGAGCTTGGCAGTCGCCAGGCGTGGGCCATTGCCGGTGACGTAGGGGTTCGAGCTTTGCGCGCTGAGCCCGACGGCGGAATCCGGTTCGGTGTTGGTCAGCAGTTGCAGTGGACTGCCGTCGTCGACCAACGTCACCGAGACCGGATAGAGAGCGCCGGGGTCGCCGGGCTGTAGCCGGTTGCCGAAATAACCGGCGATCACGACGCTCTGACGCTCGTTGAACTCGAGATTGGGCAGAAAGGCGGCCGTCAGCGTCACCTGTGATCCGTCGCTGAGCGTGATCAGAAAGTCCGCGGGTTGACGGTGGTGGGCAGGACCGGATTGCTGAATTCGACGGGGACCGTGTCGGCGAGCAGCAGATCGACACCGTAAATACTGTCGATACTGTCGGTGGAAGCCGCTGAGGTGTAAGCCCTTTGGGCGGCGCCCAACGTCGGGTCGACGGTTTCCCACGCGACGTTGTAGGAAGCGGCGATCTCCTGGTCGGTGTCGCTGGTCCCGGTCAGTCCCGGCACGCTCCAGATACCCGTCGAACCCGTAATTGGCCGTGATGATCGCCCGGGTGGTGGACGTGTCATTCCATCTGTGTAAGTCCGGGGTGGTCCATCATCGGACCGCCGTT
>CAZVST010000120.1:0-4984 GCA_964629725.1 uncultured Mycobacterium sp. | reverse complement strand
CCACGAGCGTGTCCCCGCCGGCGTCTTGCTCCTCGAACTCCTCGAACTCGATGTCCTCGATCACAGTGCGCTGGTCGACACCCAGCACCCCACGCCATAGCCTCACATTGCGCACGTCGTTGCCCGCCTCCTTGGTTTTTGACCGTCGACAAGCCAAAAACCCTAAGCGAGAACGACGTGCGCCCCCTCAGGCCCGAAACCGACCCACGGAAGGGTCACAAGAGCCGTTTTTGTGTTGACATGCTCTTCCTCACGTGAATCCCAGCGACACGGTTCCGAGACCGCTGATGGTGGCCGACGCGGCATCGCCCGGGTGGACGAACGCGGCGGTGGTGAACGAACCGGACATGACGAACTGCCCGGGCAACAGCTCGGTTCCGAACGGCGCAACGGCGTTGGCCAGCCAGGCCACCGCCGCGGCGGGATCGCCCAGGACCGCCGATCCCCGGCCGGTGTCCACCTCGATCCCGTTGAGCCACAACGACGCCTGGGCGGCAGCGAGATCGAGGCCCCGGTTGTAGGGCACCCAGTCGCCGAGGACGACGGCACCGGAGCTGGCATTGTCGGCGACGGTATCGCGCAGCGTCAGCTTCCAGTCCGCGATGCGACTGTCCACGATTTCGAGGGCCACCGCGACCGCCTCGGTCGCCTCCCACACATGGTCGATGGTCACACCCGGACCGGACAGTGGCTTGCCCAGCAGGAATGCGATTTCGGGCTCGACCCGCGGCGCGCAGAACCGTCCGGCCGGCACGGCGGTGCCGTTGGGCACGACCATGCTGTCGAGGATGTAGCCGAAGTCGGGCTCGTCGACACCGAGCAGCTTCTGCATGGGTTCGGACGTCAACCCGATCTTGTGACCGACCAGGGTTCGGCCCAACCTGAGGTGGCGAGCCAGGTTCAGCTGCTGGATCGCGTAGGCGTCGGCGAGGTCCATGCCGGGATAGCGCTGCGTCAGCTGACCGATCGGAGCCGCGTCCGCATCGGCGGCAGCGAGCAGATCGGCGGATTGCCGAATCTCATTGTGCGTCAAGGTCATCGCTGCTCGTTCTCCTCGATCATCCGCAGGGCCGTGCTATAGAGGGCTTGGCCGTGAAGCTTGAACAATCCGATGAGATCGACGCTGTCCCCGCCTATCTCCCCGGCGATGAACAGGCCGTCGGCACCGGCGATCGCGTAAGTCGCCAACTTGTCGACCTGGTCTCCCGACAGCCCCAAGCCCAGTTCCCGGATGCTGGTCGATAGCGCCTCGAAGGCCTGCTCGCGCACCTGGATGAACATGGCGCGCGCCCGCGGTTCTACCGGCCGGCGCTCCAGAGCCAGCATCAGGCCGAGGCGAAGGAATTCCGGGGAGTCCGACACCGCCTTCGCCGCGCCCAGGGCCACTTCCATCAACCGGTCTTGTGCCACGACGTCCTCGGGCAACTGCCACACCTGCAGCCAGTTGCCGAAGCTGCGTTCGATGACGGCGGCGATCAGGTCGTCCTTGTCCTTGAAGTGCCAGTAGATGGAGCTGGCCGGAAGCCCGCATTTGGTGCTGACCGCACCGATGCTGGTGCCCTCATAGCCGCGCTCGGCCGCAATCTCGGTGGCCGCGTCGAGGATCCGGTTGCGGGACAGCTCGCCATCGGCTCGGCGCTGGCGGGTGGCCTGGCGCTCGGCCGCCTTGTCCGTTGAAGCCATTTTCTCCCTGCCTCTTGACTCTGTAACGATCACTACAGTACCGTAACGATCACTACAGAACAAGTGTCTTGGTCAACGAAGACACGGCACAAGAAATGAGAGACCAGCTATGAACGACGCCTCAACCGCTGCGGTCGACACCTACGACGTCGCGATCGTCGGGTACGGACCGGTGGGTGCCACCGCGGCCAACCTGCTCGGCCAGATGGGCCGCAGTGTGGTGCTGATCGAACGCGACCCCGACATATATTTCCGGGCCCGGGCCATTTCCACCGACGAGGAGGTGACCCACTGCGGAGATCTGCTCCTCGAAGCCCATCAACTGTTCCCAGGCCGCGCCATGACCATCCGGGCGAACCGGACGCACCGCATCGGCGACCGCCCCGATCAACCCGTCGTCGACAGCCTCGGCGCCGTCGCTGCGGGACAAACCGGCCGCTTGCGCGGCCTCGACGTAACGGCGCACCGTTTTGCGGTCCACGCCGCAATGCGCCGCGATCGTGCGGTAGCCCGGCGCCGGTAACCCAACCACCCCCAGCCACACCCGCAGCACTTCCCTGATCTCGTTCACATTGACCTCCCGAAACGCCATGCCCGCCGCCTCCGTGACTTGAACCGTCACGGCGATCGAACGAACAAATGAAGGGACCACCGACGCGACGCGCCGGTGGTCCCATAACTGGCAATCCAGGTGGTCCCATCACCCTGGCAAAATCAGCTCACGCTGGTCCCCTGCTCCTGGCAGACGACACTAAGTGGTGTCGACTTCGATCTACCCGCAGGAAGTACCACGCGGGTGTGTTTTGTGTCCGACGCAGCCCCTGCACATGGCGCGCGCCAACGGTCAAGCACTGCGGACCAGGCTCAAACTTGCCGGTGTTTGCACGCAAAGGTCAGTTCCAGCCGCCACGACAGTTGCCAGCGACCCCCGGTTTCCGCGAGACATTCCGGGCAGAAACGTGAGCCGCGCACTTGGCTCCAGGCGGACTGGCGGGTGGTCGTGGCTTTCCGCGGTTCGATGTGAAGAGCACGCCCGGAGTACCAGTCCAACGTCATCGCACGAATGCGATCGGCGGCGGTCTCGGTCGCGTCACTGATCGAGCACTGCTGTTCGGGGGTCAGTTGAGTAACCCACCGTCCGGCCCCTTGTTGGTTTGCCGTAGGCAATCCGACCGCCACGAGGAGGTCGCCGAAGCCGCTGCAGGTGCGAGCGCGAGGACCTCAAGCCAGGAATCGAGAGCCTCACCGTCGACCGGTTCCAACCGGATGGGCAGGGTGCGCGTCCACGTCATGATCGTCCTACTTGCGGCGAGTTCGTCCGCTGGGCTTCCGCACTCTTGTAGTGAGACGATGCGCGCTGAAAGCCGCCTCCAGTTCCTTCCGTGCTTTCTCCGAGGCTTCATCGTTCTTCACGTTGTCCATGAGCTCGCGAGTAAGGGCTTCAGCACTTGTGCGGATCGCCCGTTGGCATCCGCGGTTGATCAAGGTCATCAGTGAGCCGATATGCCCTGTGCTCCGGGCGAACAGGTAGTCAGAGAGCCCGTCGGCGAGCATGCCAGTTCGTTTGTCGGCAAGGACGACGCGCTCTTCCAGTGCGAGGAGCATGTTGCGCCAATCACGGCGACCCTGTTCGGTGCTGATTTCGAAGGGTTCCATCCCGAGGCGAGTGGTTCTTCTGCCGGTTTGAGCCAGGACCGCATCGCTGTAGGAATCGCCTTCAGAGAACAGGCCGAGCGCTTTCAATCCCACACCGACGTAGATCAGCGTGATCGGGAAATCGTTCGCGATGTGCTTGAGGCTGTTGCTGACCTCCACTCCGGCGCGGTTTCCCCAGCGCAGAAAGTGGATCTCGTCGACGATGAGGATCTTCGTCTGGCAGTCCAGCGCGCACTGCAGGACGCGTTCGGCGAAGGCGTCGGTATTGCCGCTGGAGATGCCGGGGTGACCGTAGAAGGACAACATGGCCTTGTAGAGAGATTTGGTGCCGGTGGTGCCTTTCAGGCCGATCCGGCAGACCGGCCAGCGCTCGTTCCCGTCGTCGGTGCGATCACCGTTGTCCCCGACTTCGCGCAGCTGGAACTTCTTGGCGAAGTCGAGTACCGCGGTGGTCTTGCCGAGTCCGGGAAAGGCGTCGATCGCCACCGCGCCCTTGGCTTTGTCACCGTCTTGAAGATTGCTGTCGACAATGTCCCAGAGGTCTTCCTGGACGGATGCGAATTGCGGTGTGCGGATCGGGCCGAGGTTGGCATGCCATTCCCGTCGGCTCTTGTCGTAGCCGTTGCGGTCCTCACCGCCGAGGCCTGTCAGGTCCTGTCGGGAAAGATGTTCGGGCTGGGACCTTTTCGGTGCTGTGACGAATGCCAGCCAGCCCTCTTTCCACGCCAGGGTGAGGTTGTCCAGCGTCAGCTTGCGTGATGACGTCGACGGCAGTGCCATTACGCGTCCTCGTAGGAATCGGCGTAGAACTCCGTCACCTCGACTACGTCGTCATCGTCGTCATCGTCGTCACCGGATTCCGGGTACCCGGCCGTGTCGTCGGCGGCGCCGTCTTGGGCGTCTTCGCCGGGCTGTGCCCGGTCGAGTACCCGTCGGACTGTCGGCAGCGCACTGACCTTCGTCTCCTCTCCGGGAAGGGCGCTGTCGAGGAGAGCGTCCTCGCGGGAGAGTCGCAGTGCCATGCGCCGCTCAGCAAGGGTTGTGCCCAGGCCCAGGTTCCAGCGCTCAAGCAGATCGGCCAGGGCGATAGTGTCGTCGGGATAGCGATATTTCGCCGCTGCCCGCTTGCGGGCGAAGGCAAGCTGGTCCTCACTGATGGGCCTGTTGAGCGATCCCGCGTGTTCCCATGGCAGTGTGTGCCACTGGCGTGTACCGGGGTCACGGAAGTAGACCCGTGTGATGTCATCGGGGTTGTATTGAAACGGCCAGCGCCCGTTCGCTTTCCCACCGTAGTGGCTCTTCGTCAGCCGCTTTCCGTTCAGTGCCTCTCCGTTGTAGCGGCGATTGTTGATGTCGAGGCCGTAGGGCTCGATCGTGCGCCACACCGTGGGGAGGAACTCGTAGGCGAGGTCGGGGTCGCGTGGGGCCTCGATGTAGCCGGCGGCGGCGATGCCGTGTTCGAACATGTCCGCGGGTGAGAGTTTCAGGCCGGGGACCCTCGGATCGAAGAGCGAGTCGTGCGGGCGGTTGTGATAGACCACGGCGATCCATTCGCGGATGATGGCCTCGAGTTCGTCGATGAAGAAGAAGGGCTCTCCTGACTTATCCGTGGGTGGTTTTTCGGCCGGGTAGTGCGGGTCGGTGG
>CAZVST010000119.1:0-5000 GCA_964629725.1 uncultured Mycobacterium sp. | reverse complement strand
GGTCTTGGTCACAAAACACTCCTTCTATCCGCCCTAACGGCGGTCCGATGATGGATCACCCCGGACTTACACAGATGGAATGACACGTCCTGATACGGTTCATGCGCAGGCGGTGGTCATGGACTGGTGCTACACCTTCTACAATCACCAACGCCGGCATAGCGCCGCCGACGGGTTATCACCCGTCAACTACGAGATCAGGGAATCCAAGACCAAGCCGGAAGCGGCATAGGGAAACCCTCCACGATTTCGGGGGAACCACACAACTGCTGTTCCGGCTCGTCGCCGGCGCCTACGAACGCCGCTCCCTGGCCATCGGGTCGCACTGGCCCTTCGAACAATGGGGCCGATTCCTACCCGAACAAACCACCGCAGTCAGCATCCTGGACCGCCTCCTGCACCACGCCACCGTCGTCATCACCGACGGCCCCTCCCTACCGCATGAAAGACGCCCAACACCGAAAGGAGCACCCCTAACCAACCCCGGAATTACCCCACAGGGTGGAGACTTTCACCTGGCCAACAGCGGGGACACCAACATGGCCATTGACAGCAGGCTGGGAATGCAGGATGTCGCGGAGGCCGCGGAATTGGTGACCAGCTAGGCTCACCTAGACCGCGGAACTTGGATGGCTCACGTCCCCGGCTAGAGACACAGTGGCCCCTCGGAATTTGCGCTTCGAATGGGGATGCGATAACGATAACGTCGTACGAGAGCGACGTCTATGGACCTCATACCTAGACAGGGGAGCGAATGCCGAGGTTGGTGGTCGGCATGCCGGCGTTTAACGCCGAGGCCACAATCGGCACGGCCGTGATGTCCACTCTCCGTGCTATGCCAAGGGACAGCGAGCTTTGGGTATATGACGACAAGAGTACCGATGCCACTCTTGGTGTGCTCGCGAAGGTGAGCGACAAACGTCTGCGGGTTATCGCCGGTGATGTCAATCGCGGCAACGGATATGCGCGCAAGGTGCTGATGGACGAGTCGGATAGCGAACTCATCGCAGCTATAGACGCTGACGACGTTACGTTGCCGTGGCGATTTACAGTACAGTCTCGAGCCCTGAGACAAGCCGACGTGATCTTCGGAACCGCGCTCCGATTCGGCCTGGCAGAACCCGGCGGTTCCTACCGGCCCAACACGGGCGTTCGCCATCTCCGTCCCAACGCCCCGATTCCGATCAGGCCCGACGAGTTCCCGTCCGCACTGCTCTTCCACTGCCCCGTCTATATATCGTCATTCACCGCTCGTCGGTCTGTATTCGAGAAAGCGGGTGGTTATCGACCCATGCGATACGGTCCGGATTATGAGCTTTTCCTCCGTCTCGCTGAGTCGGGTGCGAGTATGTTGCGACTGGGCACACCACTATTCGCTTACCGGTACAGCGCTGGCCAGGTCACCCGGAGGGGCGATTACCCTAGTGCGACCGGTCGTTCATGGCGTGAAACCAGCTGGGCCGAGGAGCTTCCCAACTCGTACGTCCGATTGTTTGATAGTCGCTCGCGTCCGTTGGAGTTGGGTTTAGCATCGGGCGACCCGAAGGAAGTCCGATTGGTTCTGGAGGCCGGACTAAGGGATCAATTGAAGTTCTTCCGGCCAGTAAATCGTTTGCGCTACTCACGTCTCCTCCGTTCGGGCTTGGCCCAAGAGAAGTTGATGGCGCGGTTCTTCCCCGGAAACAACGGGGGGGAATGACCCTCTTCTAGACGATATGAGGGGTTGGGGCCGGAGGCCTCGGCTGCAAGGTAAGCGTGGGTTGCCAGACGGTTGATGCTGGTAGAGCCACATTGCAGAGGTCTGGAGGCCCCCGGTGAATATTTATCGTACGAATGTTGGGCTGGATGTGCACGCCCGTTCGGTGGTCGCGCACGCGATCGATGAGGAGACTGGGGAGGTGGTTCTGGATCGCCTGTGCCCGGACCCGACGGTGATCCTCGCCTGACTAAGGACATTTCCCTTAGCCCGGATTTTTCGCGCAACTTGGCATGACACGATGCTGAGTTAGCGAAAGTGCCTGTCCTGCAACGGATAATGAGACTGCTGAAGGTCCATGTTTCCGAGCGGGAAGGCACTTTCTCGGTGAAGAGTAGCGCAGTGGTTTCGCGGGTGAAAGTCTCGGCCGATGGCCGTGGGGTGGTGTCGCACGCCGGGATGGGCCTGGTGCGGGAGCTGGCTGATGTGACTGGTCTATCGGAGCAGGTCACGGCGGTTTTGGCCGACACGTACAAGGGGCCGTGGGTGTATGCCCCGGGTGCGGTGTTCGCCGATCTGGCTGCGGCGGTGGCCGACGGGGCGGACTGTATCGACGGGGTCGGGCAGTTGTGCGGGGATCGCGAGCATGTGTTCGGGGCCAAGGCCTCCACGACGACGATGTGGCGGCTGGTCGATGAGCGCATCGACGCCGCGCATCTGCCGAAGGTGCGTGAGGCCCGCGCGGCGGCGCGGGCGGCGGCCTGGGCGGCTGGTGCCGCCCCCACCCGTGGTCAGCCGCTGTATGTCGACTTCGACGCCACGCTGGTCATCGATCATTCCGACAACAAGGTGCAGGCGGCGCCGACCTGGAAGAAGTCCTTCGGCCATCACCCGTTGCTGGCGTTTCTGGACCGCCCGGAGATCGCCGGCGGTGAGGCCCTGGCCGGGCTGCTACGCAAGGGCAACGCCGGCTCGAACACCGCCGCCGACCACATCACCGTCCTGGAACAGGCGTTGGCCTCGCTGCCGGCCGACTGGCGCCCCGACCCAGATGCCGACGGTGGACCGGCGGTCGTGGTGCGCTGCGACACTGCCGGGGCCACCCACGCCTTTGCCCGGGCCTGCCGCGACCGGGGGGTTGGGTTCTCCTTCGGGTTTCCCGTCGATGCCCGGGTCCGGGACGCCGTGGACACCCTGCACCTGGGCCAGGCCTGGTACCCGGCCATCGACTCCGACGGGCAGATCCGGGACGGGGCATGGGTGGCCGAAGCCACCGGCCTGGTTAACCTGGCCACCCGGCCTGCCGGGACCCGGCTGATTCTGCACAGGGAACGCCCACATCCAGGGGCGCAGCTGCGGTTCACCGACGTCGACGGGATGCGGGTCACCGCGTTCATCACCGACACCGCACCCGGGCTGGTGCCCGGTCAGCTGGCCGGGCTGGAACTACGGCATCGCCAACACGCCCGCGTCGAAGACCGCATCCGTGAAGCCAAGGCCGCCGGCCTGGCCAACCTGCCCTGCCACGATTTCGACTCCAACGCCGCCTGGCTCGAAATCATCCTGGCAGCCGCCGATCTGGTGGCCTGGACCCAACTCATCGGATTCACCGACACCCCCGAGCTGGCTCGCTGCGAGATCGCCGCATTCCGCTACCGAGTGCTCCACGTCGCGGCCCGAATCACCAGAGGAGCCCGCCAAACGCGGCTCCGCATCGACGACACCTGGCGCTGGGCCCACGCCATCGCAACCGCCTGGCAGCGCATCCGCGCCGCCTTCCCCTGAACAGCCGAAAACTCTGACCCGCCGACCCGAAAGACCCACCGGCCCCAGGAAAGCCCGCCCACCCCGGCCACACGGGCGGGCCAAACATGCCCCAGTTCGAAACCGGCAGCCGCTCAACATCTTTCGGACCAAGCGCCGTCAAACCGCACCGGCATGCAAAATTGAGGTTAGTGCCCCGTTTTGGGGATGCCGAGGCTTTCCAGGATTTTCCGTTTGGGTGCTGGGACCTGCGGCGGGAAGGTTTCAGTGGTGCCGTTGCTCGCGATGGTTGCCGATCGCAGCGGTCGGAGTTGCTGGATCGGCCACCGCCCAACGGTGAAGCTTGGCCTGCATTTCCGATACCCTTGCCCGAGGCCCGACAGGCCCCGAACAAAGAGCATCACCATTCGGTGACCAGGACTCCTGACACGGTCGCCGTCGCTTTCGGCGGCTTATTCGCCTGAGCTGCCGTTTCCTGGTGAATGAGCTGCGCGACCCCGACTCCACTGCGCAATAATTCGTGAAATTCATGCAGGTTGATTTGCCCGGACTCGACCGCGGTTGGCGCTGGTCGCGCGACCCCCGATGCCGTTCGCCGCCCCGGCCACCGCACACTGTCGACGTATTGACACACACCAATTTTTGAGTCGTGTCAGGAGTCCTGGTGACGCGTCTTCCGGCATTGCAGTCTCCATTCCTTTCCCGAAACCGCTGCCGCCCTTCCCCATGTGCGCGGGCTTTCCCCGGCTTCGGAGTACTACGACGGCTCCGCCCCGTCCCGGACCGATCGGCGGTCGATGCACCCAGCCCGCCCCGCCGACCGGCTGCCGGCGAGACGGGCGAAACCCGAGACGGTTCCCGTGTTCACTGTGATTCGCTCGACGAAGTAGGAACCCGACTATGTCCCTGCGGCATCGCCGCGAGTGCGCCGTAGCCTTTCCTCGCGGCGTCCCTGGCAGCGCAAGCCCACCACCTCGGGAGTTCCCCGCCCATGTGCTCGACGGGTGCGCACCGCCCCCGGCCCAGATCCACCAGGTTTCGAGCCGGTGCCGTATCAAGGGACTGTCACAAGCCGGTTCCTCGCGTATTCCTCTTCATCCCGCTCGCCGAACCCGAACCATCTGGCAGTACTGGCCCGTCCCGGCTTTGTCAGGGCTGCTCCCACCCACACCGTCATCACCCGGCTGAGGCTTGCCCTCAGCTCCAGCTCCACCGCCCTGCTACGACAGGATCAGCCGCAAAGGTCTCTCACCTCCACTCGAATCACAGCGCCTCACGGCGCACACTTGCCGCACGGCATGCCCATCGACGCTCACACATGCTCCAGCAGTGCCCTGGCGTCGTCACTGAAGCCCCGCGCCCGCAACGTGCGCCCGTCGGACCTGCCCGGCTGTCAGCGGTCACGTAATTCCCCAGGTGTGAGGGGTTGTCCGGCTACCCCTGGGGAATTACGTGACGGTCGTCACCCGGTCGTGGCCACCACCCGAGATAGCGTCCCGTGGAGTGGTGGACTTCGGATCTGGCGTGGTTCACGCTTTAT
>CAZVST010000118.1:0-5098 GCA_964629725.1 uncultured Mycobacterium sp. | reverse complement strand
CTGCAGGCGGGTTGCTATGAACCACTGGACTCAACTCACCCTGACACGCAGGGCTTCGCCGACTTCCTCTACTCAACGGGTCTTCGGGTGCAGGAGGCAGGCTCGCTAGTCCTAGTGGAACTTCCGGCTGAAGGTTCGATCGAATCGAAGCTGCCTGCCGCGATCACCAAGTATTCACGAGCTCGTATGTGGTACGGGGCTCCGACGATCATGCGCACCGTTCGGACCTACATCAAGGTTGCTCGGGCGGCGGCTGTACGACGGGCCATTCGGGAAGGTCGGTACGACTCGATCGAGGACATCATCTGGGTCACAGAAGTTCGGCGATCAAAGAAGGGAACCCCTGAGGCTGTAAGAGATGATGGTGTTCCGCTTGCGCTCAATGATGCGAAGCCAGAACTCCGTAGGCGCCTTTTCTGGCTTCGTGACGGTCATCCCGAGCCAATGTCGCTGTGGCTCAGTGAAAACGGCATGCCTTTCAATCACGAGTCCTGGAACGATGTCTTCGATGCAGCGAATGAGCGATTGTGGGCTGAGATTGAAGCGACCGGAGCTCTCCCCAGTGACGAGCTAACCGTCACCCCGCACTCACTCCGCTTCAGCTTCGCACTCGCTCTAGCCGTTCAGCTGCATCAGCGTTTAGATGATCAGCACGGTTGGGACGAGACCGTCGCCTACGGCGACGGCACCCGATACGAGGACGTCTTCCGAACGGTGAAGGACGTATTAGGCCACCGTTCAGTTGAAACCACCAAGGGCATCTATCTCCCTCGCGTGCAGCGACTACGTTTCGACCGCTTGTTTGGCAGCCCAGATCTTCACGCGGGTAGCACGAGTGAACTTGTCTCGGCTCTAGCCAAAGATCTTGTCGAAGTGCGCGACTTGACGGGTCCCATCCTGTGACCGGGAAACCGCGTCGCGAGGCCCCGGAAGTAGTTGTCGCTTCGCTCCCAGGTTCCTATACCCCAGCGGTCGTCGATCTCCGCAAATGGCCTTGCGACAAGCGTCTCAGAGTTCAATTCGCGGATGCGATCGAAGCGCTCACGGGAGTGAACGGATCCTGGAAGAGTGCTCAGTCGGCCAGGGGTAACTCACACAGGACAAGGTTCTTCGCCAAGTGGTGCGGTCAAAATCAAATCAAGGAGTTGGTTGATCTCACGCCCGAGCGGTGGAACAGCTACCTGTTGCACCTGTCTGAAAGCGGCGGCAACAACAATACGCAAGTCAGGCAGCTAGTAACCGTCCGCCAGGTCCTGCGTTGCTATCCGGAACAGCTTGACCCGAACCTGCCGAAATTCCTTCGACGCCGTCTGCCCAAGAGAGAGTTCGACGAAAGTCAGCCGTACCCAGATCACGTCTTCAAGGCGATACGAAAGGCTGCAAGGGCAGCCGTTGACGCCGAGTTCGCGCGAATAGCACCTAATCTCGAACTACTGCGCCGGCGTGCTGAACCGGGACTCTCAAGAGAGCAGCAAGCTCGCGCCGAAGCACTCTACGAAATCGCCACTACAGGCGCACCGCAGTCGGCCGCTACCCGCGAAGCACTCGGAATCACATTGGCGGACTACAGATACTCGGGAGTCAACAAAGCCCGTCCAATGCTGTTTGTCAGCCAAGAGGGGGCTGTCGCCATCGCCGTGCTGCTTGCCTGCCTGGAAGGCGCAAACTTCACTCCGATTAACGAGCGGACGGTCCCCTCGGCCGCCCCCGGACTTGGCGTCAGCGAGGACATCTGGACGGTCGAGGACGAGAAGCGACGACGGCATGAGCATCCCTACGATGCACACGCGATACCGAAGAGTGCCCGGCCAGCGATGGCGAAGATCATCGAAATGACGCAACCCGCTCGCGACTATCTGGCGGCGAACGGCCTGCCGGGAGCTGACAGGCTAATCGTCTACTGGCCCGTGATGAAAAACCTCGGATCGGCACCGACGGTTGGACTCACTCCCACTCACCTGAAACTGAGCCGATTGAAGTGGTGGACCGACAAAGAAGAGCCGATCTCCTTCCTACGCATCCGCAAAACCGTACGCGTAACGATCGACCGGACACCGCAGGGTCATTCGCGGGCAACCTGGTCAACGAGTTACATCGAATCATCGGAAGTCGAACGTGAACGCCTGCGAGTGCAGGCGGTGGAGACGGGGCTGTGGGCGGTCATAAGCAATGCTGAACGGCATTTGAAGATGCGCTTCCAGCAGGCCTCTCCCTTAACCGCCGACGCTGATACCGCGATCGGCGGCTGTATCGACTGGGAACACCATCCGTTGACCGGAGAGCCTTGTGGGGACGATTTCCTTCTGTGCTTGCAGTGCTCCAACGCCTTCGCTACTCCGCGGCACCTGCCTCGCCTCATCGAGTTGCGTCACCAACTGGAAGCGATCGCATCAACCGATGGTCCGGACTGGACTGACTTCCGCGCGATGGCTTACGCGTGTCTCGTTGCACTCATAGATGGTCGAACTCTGATCAGCGAAGAAGATTACGAGGCCGCCGAGCGCGACATAACTGACATCGACCGCAGCGAAATTCAACTTCTTCTGAACGGCAAGTACTCATGAGCGATGGCGTGAGAGTCGCCGCGAGTGCACTGGCGATTGATGCTGAGGATGAGGTTATTGACTGGGCCTCTGTCGAAGCCGGGGAGGTGGTCGTTCATCCGCTTCGGCTAAAGCGGACTGACCTTCCAAACAGCCTATTTCAGGAATCGGCATGGTCGATGCTGCCTATGGGTTCGAAGCGTGGGGAGGTCCAGAACCTGCATTGGGTACCGGGGTTTAAGAAGCAGAACTTTCGATTTCCTGCCCACTTGATTCCGTCATTCAAACGGATCGTCTGGATCATGATCAACAGACCGGCGGCCGACGCCTATCTGGCGGAGAGGAACAGTAGACGATGGCCGGCCGCCTCCTCAATCCACCAACGATTCCGTGCATTGCGGCATTTCGCTGATTTCCTTGGACAGCATGGCATTTCACAACTCCGCGACATAAGTGATGACCTGCTAGACACCTACGCAACCTCACTTCTCGCCGCCGCATCACGATCATCGCAATCCTCGAAGGCGCGCGACCTCGGCTACGTAGGCTCAATTGCATTTGTGGCTCCCTACTTGCCCGAAGGCGATCGAATGATCGAACCGTCCTGGTCGGGAAAGAAGCTGGGAGGTGGCCGGAAAGGCGCCGACAACAGCAAGGAAATCATTCATCCGGATACCTTCGCCCCACTGCTCTGGTGGGCGCAGCGGATTGTTGGCTGCGCTGGTGATATCGCCGCGGCCACTCGATGGCGTAACGCAGCGCTTGCTCTGCCCGCGGCGACAGAAAGCTCGGCTGCCGGCTTCGAAGCCGTAGCACGCATCGTTGCGGCCCGAGGAGGCCGGCTGCCCGAGGGGGAAATCAGCGGACATGTTGCGGCGCAATATCTGATCGCCCTGAACGGCGGCGGGATCAACAGAAGGGACTTCAGTACATGGCGTCGAACGGCTGGCGGTCACTTCACTGTGGATCGGGATCTTCCCCAGCCGATTCCTATATCGCTCGACGCAGTCATCGAAGGGCAACCGTGGCTGCCACACATTGACTACAGGGAAATCAACCGGCTGCAACGCATTCTCCAGGGCGCCGCGGCTGTCCTGATCTGCGCCTGCACAGGAATGCGTGGTGAGGAATGTTTACGCCTTCCCCGGGGAGCCTTGAGAACCGTGCCGCGCCCCGACGGCGCCCGTTCCTATCGGATTGACGGGCGAATCTTTAAAGCTGTTCGCGACGAGGAAGATAGGCAAGACCCAGATGGTAAGCAGTGGATCTGGGCGACTATCAAACCCGGTGCCGATGCCATCGCGGCCGTCGAAACGCTGGGTGACGCGACCGGCTCTTCCGAACTCTTCCACCATTCAGATGCCCGCGGCACAGGCGGAGTGACAACCGGTGCAATGACGCGATGGATTCAGGAGTTCATCGAGTACTCAAATGAGCTGGTCGACCTGTTAGCAATCAATCCCATGCACCGCATCGCCCCCGATCCGGCTGGAAGCGTCACGCTAGACCGATTCCGCCGCAGCATCGCCTGGCATATCGTCAACCAGCCTGAAGGCCTGCTTGCGGCTGGTGTCCAATTTGGGCACATGCAATCCACCACGACCGACGGATACGCATCAACTATCTCGTCCGGAATTGCCGCCACCATGGATCAGGAACGAACCAAGGCGCTCTACTTCACACTGCAGGAAAACGCTACTGCCGCAAAGACAGGCATGACCGTATCTGGTCCGGCGGCAAAGAAATTGGGTGACGTCCTAACTCGCTTTACGGCTAAGGAGTTTCCTGGGACGTATGCCGAGCTGTCTAAGAAGGATGAACGACGGCTTCGGAACGATCCAGATCTTGCCATTCGTGAGAACCCCGGTCACGGTTGTCTCTGTCTAGCCAACCCACTCAAACCAGAGACGATGGCTTGCTCGAAAGAGAACGACGGGGAACCGAACAGAAACGACTGCAAGACCTACTGCGGAAACCGCGTGTACACCGATCGCACGGTGAACGATGACCGTATCGAGGTCATTCGGCTTCGCGAACGGATTGCCGAAGCAAATCCGATCCTAGCTGCACGAATAGCGAAGCGTATCAACCACTTAGAGCAGCACATAGCTGATCACGAGAGCAGCGGCTCGTCCCTGATTGAAATCATGCAGGGTCCTATCTCTTCCGCCGTCCAAGCAGAGGATGAAGCGAAAGATGAAGAACATTGATGCCTGAAGCAGGCGTTAAAGATGAGGAACATTGATGCCTGAAGCAGGCGTTGATGGCGGAGTGGCTCGCGCATCGTCGATACACGTGGCTCCCGTTGCGGAACGTGACTGGCCACCGACTGAAGATGAAATCAACGCTGAGCGCAATCCGACACGGAAGGCCGTCCTCGTAGCGATGCGGAGTCTGCTCACTGGGGAGCCGGCTCCAAAGCCAATCAATCGAGGTAAACGCAGCGTCGTTGCGCTCGCGAATCAGGCGGGCGTTGGCCGGACCCGTCTGGTCCGCGGTGCCTTAACCTGGATGCACCGATTCGGTAGCGGTGCGGTATTGAATTCCGTTGTGGG
>CAZVST010000117.1:0-5119 GCA_964629725.1 uncultured Mycobacterium sp. | reverse complement strand
ACCGCCCCGCACTACCCGGCCGAAAAACCACCCACGGATAAGTCAGGAGAGCCAAAAATCCGGGCTAGATTGTGCGAGCCAAGAGCTCGGCGATCAGTCCGGCGAACCTGGCCGGATCCTCAAGCCCACCACCTTCGGCGAGAAGCGCTGTGCCATAAAGTAATTCGGCGGTCTCAGCCAGTGAAGGGTCACCACCACGGTCGTTGAACGCGTCGCGCAATCCGGTGACGATCCGATGCTGCGGGTTGAGTTCCAAGATTCGCTTCCCCACCGGCACCACTTGCCCGGACGCTTGGTACATGCGCGCCAGCGCCGGCGTCATCCCGAAGGCGTCTGTGACCAGACACGCCGCTGACTCGGTCAGTCGCGTCGACAACCGCACCTCCTTGAGGTGATCACTCAACGTCTCTGTCAGCCAGGCCAGCAGGTCAGCAAACTGCTTGTCCTGTTCCTCACGCTCGGCGGCGTGGGCGTGCTTTTCCTCCTCGGAGTCCAGGTCCACCTCGCCCTTGGCCACAGACTGCAAGGCCTTGCCGTCAAAGTCAGACACCTGCCCCACCCAGACCTCGTCGACAGGATCGGTGAGTAGCAACACCTCATAACCCTTGGCCCTAAAAGCCTCCAGGTGCGGGGACTTCAGCAGTTGCTCGCGTGACTGGCCGGTGGCGTAAAAGATCTGCCTCTGATCGTCCTCCATGCGCTCGACGTAGTCGACCAACGTGGTGGGTTCCTCCTCGCTGTGTGTGGAGGCGAACGAACACAGACGAAGCAGCGTGTCCTTGTTATCGAAATCGGCCAGCAGACCCTCTTTGAGGACGGCGCCGAACTGAGTCCACAACGTGCGGTAATCCGCCGGTCGCTCGGCTTGCATCTCTTTGATCGTGGACAGGACTTTCTTGGTCAGCCGGCGACGGATCGAGCTGATCTGGCGATCCTGCTGCAAGATTTCACGCGACACATTCAGCGACAAGTCCTGCGCATCGACGACACCCTTGACGAAGCGCAAATATTCTGGCATCAGCTGATCGCAGTTGCCCATAATGAACACCCGCTTGACATACAGCTGAACGCCGACCTTGGCGGCGTCCCGATTGAAAAGATCGAACGGGGCATGTGAGGGAATAAACAGCAGCGCCTGATATTCAAATGTGCCCTCCGCCTTCATCACGATGACCTCAAGCGGGGAATCCCAGGTATGCGCGATGTGTTTGTAGAAGTCGGTGTATTCCTCCTGAGAGACTTCGTCTTTGGGCTTGGCCCACAACGCCTTCATCGAATTCAGGGTACGAGTTTCGATGCTGACGTTCTCGCCGCCCCCCTCATCTTCGGACACCGGGGTACGTTTCTCCACGGCCATCCGGATGGGCCAGGCAATGAAGTCAGAGTACTTCTTGACCAGCTCCCGGATCTTCCACTCCGCGGTGTAGTCGTGCAACTCGTCCTCGGCGTCTTCGGCCTTCAAATGCAGCGTAACCGCGGTCCCCTGCGGGGCATCATCGATCGACTCGATGGTGTAGGTACCATCCCCGCTGGACGTCCACCGGGTGGCACGGCTTTCACCGGCCTTGCGGGTAAGCAACTCGACTCGTTCGGCCACCATGAAACTGGAATAGAAACCGATACCGAACTGACCGATCAGTTCCTGCGATGCGGCCGTGTTTTGGGCCTCTCGCAACTTCTGCCTAACCTCCGCAGTCCCCGACTTCGCCAACGTGCCGATCAGATCCACCACCTCAGCGCGTGTCATCCCGATCCCGTTATCGCGCACCGTCAGACTGCGTGCACCCTTGTCCAGCTCGATCTCGATATGTAGATCGGAGGTATCCACGTCGAGGTCCTTATCCCGGAACGCTTCCAGGCGCAGCTTGTCCAACGCATCTGAGGCATTCGAAATCAATTCCCGCAAGAATGAATCCTTGTTCGAGTAGACCGAATGGACCATCAAATCCAACAGTCGGCGAGCCTCGGCCTGAAACTCCAGCTCCTCAACACCAGCATTCATATGACTCTCCAATCCCACAAACACAACGGCAACCGCCCCGATGATCCCATGGTTGTCAAGCTTGAGTAGCAGCGTAAGTAGGCGAGCTCCCCGGTGCGGTCATTGCGGCGGATCAGCAAATAGTGGTGGCCGGTGTCGGTGTCATCTTCGGCCAGTAGCCCAGGTGATTAATGCCGCCCGGTTAGCGGTGTCTGTCCTGGGCATCGACGCCACCGAAGCGTGGGTAAGTCTGGGTTCCTGCAACGATCAAGGGGACGCCCCGTTCCGCGGGCAGGCCGCCGTGCACTACCCGGCGGCACCCACTGTGCAGTCTGCTCAGCAGGACGCCGAGCAGTTCCTCGACAAACTCCGCGAGGCGGGCTGGACGTCGAATCCCGACTTCCACAGCAACGCTCCGAATGTCGCAAAGGGCAGAGTCACAATCCTTTTGGCGGTTCAGGGAGTCGGGGACTCTGTCCAAGTCCTCACTGTCGTGGGCCAATGTCGCGATGTCACAACGACCAAGCAGGCCCGTGGTGGTCTGGAGCAGTTCTCTGTCGCTGGGTGAGCCCCCAGGATGGGCTCGCGGTGGACCTTCTAGACGGGTTCGTCACGCGGTCGAGGATGGGTCTTCGGCGGAGCAGGAATGTTGGGATCGCCGCATCACGCCATGGGCCGTTGCGTCACGGGCCGTTGCACGTGGTTTGGCCGGTCCGAAGCGCCGGACCACTTGGCCCTCACTGCACGGCGTCGCGCCGCGAATTCCTATGTCCCGGTATGGTGATCAAGCGACCTACTGGTTGATCGGCGATCCGCTACGCGCCGATCATGATCCCTGATGAGGGGTGCCCGTTGGATCGCAGCGGTGGTCCCGAGTTGAATGGGCGGCTGTAACCTGACCGCCGGAGGTAGTGATGGCGCAAGTTCTGATTCAGCGTGTGATCGACGATCTCGATGGATCCGACATCACCGATGATGCTGCCGGTGGCCGGGTGGCGTTCGGGTTCCAGGGTTCTCGCTATGAGATCGATTTGTCTGGGGCCAATTACGCGCAATTCGAGGCTCTCCTGCTGCCCTTCATCGCCGCCTGGCGAGACGGGCGAAACCCGAGACGGTTCCCGTGTTCACTGTGATTCGTTCGACGAAGTAGGAACCCGGCTATGTCCCTGCGGCATCGCCGCGAGTACGCCGTAGTCCTTCCTCGCGGCCTCCCTGGTAGCCCATGCCCACCACCTCGGGAGTTCCCCCGCCCGAATGCTCACGGGTGCGCGCCGCCCCCGGCCCAGATCCACCAGGTTTCGAGCCGGTGCCGCATCAAGGGACTGTCACACGCCGGTTCCTCGCATATTCCTCTTCGTCCCGCTCGCCGAACCCGAACCATCTGGCAGTACTGGCCCGTCCCGGCTTTGTCAGGGCTGCTCCCACCCTCACCGTCATCACCCGGCTAGGCTGCCCTCAGCTCCACTGCCCTGCTACGACAGAATCAGCGGCTAGCAAGCCTGTGAGCTGGGGAATTTGGGGTTGAGGAGGTCGAGGCGGCGGTTGGCGGTCAGAGCGGTGACGCGGCAGGCTTCGGCGATGTTGTCGGCTCCATTGAGGCGGTGCAGGTTGATGGCGGTGTTACGCAGCGTTGCGAGGGTCTGTGCTCCGCCGCCGGTGTGCGCGGTGTGGCGGTTCTCGTCGAAGGTCACATCGCGCACCCAGTGCACGCTGTTCTCGATTCCCCAGTGCTGGCGTAACCAGGTCGCGATAGCGGTCGGGCGGGCGTGCTCGAACGGCAGGCTGCAGATCGCGTAGACCACCTCGACACTGCGCTGGCCGGTGGTGACAGTCAGGCGTTCGCGGGTGATCCGGACGACCTGTTTGGCGTAGGGGAATCCGATTCCTCGTGCAGCGGTGAGGATTTGCAGAGTGCGTGTCTCGACGCGGCCGTGGCCGCGGGAGTCGTCGGTGGCGGTCGTGGGCACCTCAGCCCAAGGCAGCGCGGTGATGCGGGCCAGCAATTTCGGCTGGTTCGACTTGACGATCATCATGTAGTGCGACTTCAAAGTGGCGCAGATCAGTTTGGCGGTGGCGGTCTGGGTGTGCATGGCGTCCACGGTGACCAGCCACCGAACCCGACGCGGCAGGAGCTTGAGAAGCGCACGTACGCAGGGAATTTCGTTGCTCTTCTCGGCGACGGCGAGTTGGCCGAGCACCAGTCGGGCCCGGTGGGCGAACACCGACACCAGGTGCGTGGCTGCGGCTTTCGCGCGCAGGGCACCCCGCAGCGTCTTACCATCCAGCGCGATCGGCACCAACCCGCCGATATCGCTGCCGGCAGCGTGCGCGGTGAAGTAGGCACCCATCCTGGCGTTCAGATCGGCTGCGTCCAGCCGAGACAACACGATGCGAAAGGTCTTCTCGCTCGGTCGCCGAAACCGGATCCCCAACTGCGCCAATACATCGTCGGGCGCGGTGGCCGCCCAGGTGGCGAACCCGGCCCAGCCGCGCATCCCCGCCGCGGTGGCCAGGATCGCGATCGCGAGCAGAGTCATCAACGAGTATCTCCGCCCGCGTGGGTCCCTCGGGTCCGGCACCGAGGCCAACACATCGAGAAACTCCGACCGCATGACCTCGCTCCGCTCGCCGGGTCTCCAGCGGTCCAACACGTCGGGAACCGACGACACGGGTGATACTGAATCGGCAGGCACGGGCAACTCCAGGTGATCGATGAGGCGTAAGCAACTCCATCGTTCCCGAGCCGCCCGTGCCTGCCCTCGGGCCCAACGGCGTGTCACCAAGAAACATCAACGCAGGTCACAACCCCGCTAATCAACAACGCCGGAGCCCTGCATCTATCCCCAGGTCGCTATGGCGACGAATCGACGCTACCCAAACGTGAGTGACACCACCGAAGATCTAGCCAGCGATTCGCGCAGACGATCCGAGCCGGATTGCGTTTGCAGACGCCACTCCCTGCGTAGCGCATTGACTCGGTAAATCAGCTTCAACACGCTGGCCAGCGAAGATAGCTATGCGGGCAAATCTCACCCCAGCGCTACCCCAGCACCAGGAGGCTTTCGCGACCCAACAGCGAACAACTAGCTGATATGTAGGGAACTTTGTCAAGTGCGCAAGGTGAGACCGCCCCGATCG
>CAZVST010000116.1:0-5154 GCA_964629725.1 uncultured Mycobacterium sp. | reverse complement strand
CCGCCAGGATCGCGACGATCGCCTGCGCCGAACGCTCACACAGCAACCCCACCACTGCACCGGGGCCCGCACCCCGCTCGACCAGCACACGGGCCAACCGGTTAGCCGCGGCCTCCACCTGCTGGTAGGTCAACCACACATCCCCGCACACCAGCGCCACCGCACCCGGAGTACGCCCCACCTGGGCGGCGAACAGCCCCGGAATCGACACCCCGCCCACCGCCGGTGGTGTGTCCAGCACCGCCTGATTGCCCCACACCGACAAACACTCATCCACCGGCCACACCCCATCAAGCTCCATCGAGCAGCCACTCCCGTCCCTCACATCAGATTGACCTAACAGCGAACAGCGACATCGCCTGTTTCCGTTGAACGCGCAGGAACTGCTGCTACTACGAAATGCCATGACTGCGGCGCCATCCACGCGTTACCGCGCGGGGACGCGTGCTCGGGTATCACCGGAGAACGTGCGTTTTGGATCCCGCTTCGGCGAGGAATGCGTCGCGCCGCAGTGCATCACGGAGGCTCACGTCGGTGGTCAGTCTGGCGGCGCCGTCAAGGATGCGTGAGATTCTGGTGAAGAGGGCTCGCGGGGCGAAGACGACATCGCCGGTCTCATGGTCGGCCTGGATCAGCCCGAGCGTCGAGATCAGGTGGATGATTTCGACGGCTCTGCTGCGGCTGAGTGCTTCGTCGGTCTCGGCATGCGACAGGAAGACGTGGGTGCTCTGGGCCAGCGCGGCGACGAGCCGGCCGCCGCCGCACATCCGCAGCGCGCCGTCGCGAGGCAGCGTCAGCAGGTCCGCGCCTGGCTCCTCGGCGGCGAAGGACGCCATGAGACCGGTGGCCAACCCGTCGAGCCCGTCCTCGTCGGTATAGCTCCGGGCGGTGCGCTCACTGATGTGGAGTATCGCTGCGATTGCTGTAACGCGTTCGGCCACAATAGTTTCGGCTGTCTCGACGGCGAGGGTCATTCCTCGGTTCTCGACCCTGGCGACGAGACCTGTCGCTGCCGTCCGTAGCCATGGGGATGGGCGGCGGCCAGCCGTCGGCTTTCCTCCGGCGTCAGCGGCCACGGTCGTCCTTGCCGTGCTTGATCATGATGTGCACTCCTGCATAGGGCTATTAGAACAGTTTCCGGGCGAGTGCGGCGAGGTCGACGGGTGGGGCGTCGTCCATCCATACCATGGTTGATCCGGCCCGTTTGAGCATGCCGTCGGCTGGGTGGACCCGCCAGTTGCGCATGGTGAGCATGACGGCGTGGGCAAGGACGCGGGCCTGAGGTCGGGACGGCACGGCGACGGAGTTCAGGATGGTTCCGCGGCGTCGTAGGTCACTGATCGCTCGGGGTGATTGGCCTTCCCCCGAGACCGTGGAGGCGTCAGCTATAAGCCGTTTGTCCGGTGGGGACGCCTCGCAGGCGTGAAAATGGGGATGGGTCGCCTCGCTGACGCCGACTACTCCCTGGGTTTGCGAGCCCGTCTATAAGCCTGGCGTTGGGGCCCGACCTGGAAGGGTCACGCACTGTTGCTTCGAGCACGCCGGTCAGACTTTCGGATTCCCCGACCGAGGCCCCCGAGGCGACCCGCCCTCGTTGGATGCTGGACGGAATGCTCTGGAGGACAGGTGAAGTGAGGATTGACGCCGCCGAAGATATCCCTGATGCCGATCATGAGTCGGTCATCGACAGGGTCTGCGCGATCGACGTGGCCAAAGCGTCGGGAAAGGTGTGTGTGCGGATGCCCCACCCGAGTGTGGCGGGCCGGCGCACGAGCAAGCTATGGGATGTCCCTGCAACGTATACAGCGGTCGGCGAGTTGGCTGAGCATCTGCTCGCTGAGCGGGTCGAACGGGTCACCGTGGAATCCACCTCGGATTACTGGCGGATCTGGTTCTATTTGCTCGAAGCCGCCGGTTTGAACGTTCAGCTGGTCAACGCCCGGGATGTGAAGAACGTCCCCGGTCGGCCCAAGACGGACAAACTCGATGCGGTCTGGTTGGCCAAGCTGACCGAGAAGGGGATGCTGCGACCCAGTTTCGTGCCGCCTGCCGATGTCCGGCAACTGCGCGACTACACCCGGTTGCGGATCGATCTGACCCGGGAACCGACCAGGTACTGGCAGCGCATGGAGAAATTGCTTGAAGACGCGCTGATCAAAGTGTCCTCGGTGGCCTCGACGATGACCGCGAAGTCGGTACGCGACATGCTTGAAGCGCTGATCGCCGGGGAACGTGATCCGCAGCGGCTGGCGGATTTCGCACGAGGCCGCATGCAAGCCAAACGCGGCGCGCTGATCGAGGCCCTCAGCGGGCGTTTCCAGGACCACCACGCGGTGATAGCCCGTGTGCTTCTCAATCAGATCGATGGCCTCAACGCCGAGATCGCTGCGCTGACCGAGCGGATCACCGATCAATTGGCTGCGATCACTGCAGTTGCGCTTCCCCAAGCAGAGGTGGACGCGCTGCAGACTGCACCTGCCACGGGTGTGGCTGCGGTGCAACGCCTTTGCGAGATCACCGGTGTCGGCGAGTTGACCGCCCAGGTCATTGTCGCTGAGATCGGCATCGACATGCGGCGATTTCCCACCGCGGCGCATCTGGTGTCGTGGGCCAAGCTCTCTCCCCGCACCGTTCAGTCCGGGGCGGTCCTTCTCGGGGGGAGGACGGGAAAGGGAAACCCCTACCTGAAAGGGGCGCTCGGCGAAGCTGCCGCCGTCGCGGCACGCACCGACAGCTTCCTGGGGGAACGTTACCGACGGCTGGTTAAACGACGCGGCAAACTCAAAGCCCTGGTCGCGGTCGCCCGCTCCATCCTGGTGATCGTGTGGAATCTGCTCGCCGATCCCAGCTCCCGCTACCACGACCTGGGTCCTGACCATTATCTCGCCCGCACCGACACCCAACGGCGGGTCCGCAGTCACCTCGCCCAACTGGCCGCATTGGGATATCGGGTGTCGATTGAGGCCGCAGCCTGATGCTCCTCTCCGGCCGGCCGGCTGGCCGGAGACATCCGGCTCCGCTTGTTGACCGTCCCTCTGGGTGACGACCACGACAGCGGTATTCGTCATTGGTGTTGCCGATAGTCGTTGTTGGCGACGGTAGTCGTCTGCATCACCAGCGTGCCCATGAGCGGCCGGCCCGCCTGTGGGACCGCCGGCGGCACATGTCGACGTCGTCGGGGTTGCATGGTGACGGGCTGGTCGTCGCGGTGACGTGATGGTCGTCGTGGTGACGGTCGCTCGCAGGCATGCCGATGGAACCCCCGGCAGCGTGCGGGGGTCGGCGATGGGGTTAGCCCGGCGGGGCCAGCAGGCGACCGCGGGTGTACATCCCGATCAGGGTCCAGGGCGGGTCCTGCGCGGCGTATCGGTGGCGGTCCCAGTAGGCGGCCGCCGACAGAATCGACAGCGTGTGGGCCAGCATGTTGCCGCGGTAGCGCAGTGCGGTGAACGTGTCGGGGTCCAGTGCCAGCAGGTGTTTGGTGCCGTCGCGGCACATCCGTTCCAGGTGCTCAGGGGGCAGGCGCCGCAGCCAGCGCCGCACGGTGGATAACGGCCGGTCTATCGAGGCCGCGATCCGTCGGTGTCCGAGTCCTTTTGCTTTGTGTAGCAACGCTGTTCCGATCACGGCGGTGGTGTCGGCATGACGTGGTTGCAGTGCGGCGGGCATCACGATGTGCGTCGATAGGCACGACTGGCATCGGGTGCGGCGCGGCTGGACGGTGATGGTGGCGCCGTCCAGTTCGCGCACGGTGCGTCGCCGGCCGTAGCCCCAAGCGCTCAGCTGGCCATCCCGGCAGCGTGGGCAGCGCAGGTCTCCGGTGGCGAGCAGGTGCTCGGCTAGTTCGGTCGTGCGAGCGACGATCACCGCGGGGCCAGTCCATGACACATCAGCCTTACCTATCACCCAAGGCGGGCATAGGGGCCAGTTCGTGTTGGGCGACAACGGATTTAACCCGGCCTCCGTCACTGACCGTGACGATCAGAGGATTCCTCAAGCGCAGCGGAGTGTTGACCGGCGCTGAGCATGCAGACGATGCCGTCATTGTCGATGCGGACGCTTTTTCGGGTGTTGGTCTGGAGTAGCGATGTCAGAGAAACGGAAGAAGTACGACCGGGAGTTCCGTGAGGGGGCTGTTCGGATCGTGCGTGAGACGGGTAAACCGATCGCGCAGGTGGCTCGGGATCTGGGGGTCCATGAGGGCACCCAGGGCAATTGGGTCAATCAGGACCGCGAGGCCCGGGAGGGTCGTGGGGAGTTGACCCGCGACGACATGGCCGAACTCAAGCGTCTGCGCAGCGAGAACGCCGAGCTGCGGATGGAGCGCGATGTCCTGCCGGGTAGCCGGGGGGGAATTTCACCCCCCGGCCCCCACAGATCCGGACGTGAGCCTCTCGGCTCATCCGGCTCTTGTCGTCTTGATCACCAGGCGGAGCGGCACCAGGACCAGTGGGCGAACAGGCCGGGACACGCGATGGTGACCCTGCGCCAGGACGCCTTGGCCTTGGTGAAAGCCCGCAACCGTTCGTACTTTCGGCGGATCCAGCGCAACAAGTAGGCGTTGATGCGCGAGAAGAGGCCATACAGCGCCGACCGGTAGAAGGTGCCGTAATACTGCTGCCACCCTCGAATGATCGGATTGATGACCGCTGCGAGACCGGCCAGGGTGTGACCGGTACGGCGATGCAGTCGCCAGGACCGCACCACCGCACCCATCCGTTTGAGGGCATCGTCGCTGACCGCGGGCAAAAACGAGGTAAATCCGGTCCCATCCTTGCGCCGCGCCCCACGCGCCCGGAACGTGAACCCCAGGAACGTGAACGCGGTGTGCTCGTGAGCATCCGTGCGTTGTCCGTCCTTGCAGTACACGATCTTCGTCTTGGCCGGGTGTAACTCCAGCCCGACGTGGGTCATCCTGTCCCCGATCGCCCGAGCCACATACCGCGCCTGGGCGTGACTCACTGGGGCTACCCCCGTTTCGTGGACATCCTGACCGACTGGGCGATGCCCGGCAGGAGAGGATGCCCTCATGGGTGCGCTACGGCGCGCGGTGGCGTTCCGTGACCCTGCCACCGGTCCCACCGAAGGGGTGATCTTCCACGCCGATTATGCCGAGGTTTGCGTTAAGCCGAGGGTTTGCGGAGATGGCCTGCG
>CAZVST010000115.1:0-5960 GCA_964629725.1 uncultured Mycobacterium sp. | reverse complement strand
AAGTGTGAGCCAACCAAACAGGAAAACCTAACTAATTACTGCGCGTGCCCTAAGTGCGAGCGCCGTCAGCGCGGGCCGGCCGCGGCATGCGCCTCCGCGCGGCCTCGGTACGGGCCGGCGCCGGACGCAGCCAGGCGGCCAGCTTCGCGATCGTCCAGAGTTGGATGAACCCGACGATGGCCAACGGCCACAGCGCCCCGATCAGGCCCACGGCCGTGAACCGCACCACCGGTGCCGGCGGATCGCTGGCGCGCAGCTGATCGGAGACGACGCTCGCGGCGGTGGCCACCAGGAATGCGACGCACAGATAGCTGAACTGCCAGTGCTGAATCACGGTGCTGTTCATACGCGTCAGACTTACCGCTGGCCTGGGGCCTTAAACCACGCCGCTTCGGCGGGGATGGGACGGACCGGGCAGCCGAGCGGCCGGCAAATTCCGGCTCGTGGTTCTCCAGCGGAGGTGTCGTCCGCCGCTGCCGTCGCAGCGTATTTCGGCAGCGGAAACTTGCCGATCCGGGCCGAATGAGGGATTGCTCGGAGCGGCTCAGAACTGGGCGCTACGCTCGCCTAAAGCGAATTGACGCACGTCAGAACCCTCGACATACTGAATTCGTGGAGGGGACCGGCGGCGCGGGGCTTAGCGAGCAGGAACTTGTCGAGTCTGTTCTGCGGGATCTTGCCGAGGCCGCCGATCGCTGGGAGGCGCTCCTCGCGCAGGCCGAGACGGTCATCTACAGCGTCGATATGGGTGATATTCGAGCCGTCGCGAATTCCGACGGCAAACTCGTTGATCTCGTTCTGGCCCCGGGGATCACCGCCGACTACACCCACAGCGAGTTGGCCGGTCGGCTCAACACCGCGTTCGCTGCTCTGCGCAACGAGGTCGAGGACGACTACCTCACCCGTTACGCCGGTGAGGTGCGATGAGCATCCGCCCCGGTCGGAATCCCGGCAAACCCGCGCCCGGAGGACGCCGACCGTGCCGCTGAACCTGGTGAACCAACTGCTCGTCGCCCTTGAGGTGCACCGGTTCGACTTCTGTTTCATCGGTGCGGGTTACGAGCGCGAGGTCGACGAGTTCCTGAAGGTCAACCCCGGCCTCGCAGGCCGGTTCAACCGCAAGCTTCGGTTCGAGTCCTACAGCCCCGACGATCTCGTGGAGATCGCCGTCCGATACGGGAAACCCCGCGCGACCGTTCTGGATTCGGAGGCCTGCGAGGCGCTGAATGCGGTCTGTCGGGCGCTGCGGGCCTATGTCGCACCGGACGGCGAACACGGGATCGACATGATGCAGAACGGCCGCTTCGCCCGAAATATTGTGGAACGCGCTGAGCGACTGCGGGATTCACGGGTTGCAGCGCAGCATCGCAGTGACCGGACGTCGATCACCGTCGCGGATTTGGAGACGTTGCGCAGCCAGGACATCCTCGCGGTCGTGGCCGATGCCTGCGCCGACAAGCATGTGCCGCTGCAACTGTGAGTGGCTAGTCGAGTCGGAGCGAGACAGTCCGGACAGTCCGGACTAAACTAGGCACGATCGGCGAAGCTTCAACAAGGTGCGCGACGCTAGCGGAATTGACTATTTCGATCTCACGAGGAGTGACGCCAAGATACGCGGATGAAAACCCCGAGGCGCCCCTTACCGGCTGGCAGCGCATCCGAGGCGCCTACCCATGGCAGCCCAACACCTTGCCCCAACTACCGAAACACCAATCAGCACTGGGAAGCCCACCCACCCGGCGACGCGGGACATCCCACCACGACTCAGATCCAAAACAGCTGGCGCTCAACGGCTTTCGCAGTACCACACCACCGAACCCACCGGAAGGAAAAAGCGGGGCGCTAATCTAATCAGACACTCTGGGTATATCGGATCTAGCAGGTCTGAAGTGTTCCAGGTACGCCTGCATCCAGGCTTGGTTGTAACGCAGAAAGACACGGACCCCCGCTGGGATATCTGGCCTCACGTGTTGCAGATAGGCTCGCATCCAAACTTGGTTGTAACGCAAAAAGGCGAAATCGCCAGGGACCATATTCCGCACCGCAAGCATCGCATAAGGCGCGTCGAGTGGTCGGAACGCAGGGTTCCAGAGTCCCGGTTCGGTATGCCCGGGGTAGAACTGACCTACCATCAGGCCCGACTTGACGAAGGCGTTCTTGCACTCCAACTGGACGTCATCGATCTGCCTAAAGTCCGTAACGTCGGGAAGCACAACGACGATCGTCTTGAGAATCACGTCTTCGCCCGAAGTCGGTGATAGCTCAGGAAAGACGCGCCGTATGCGTTGGAGTATGTCAACCAACGCGCGGTGATCCACCCGGTCACCGCGTACCCAAGCCATCCTAAACAACCCCTTGGCGATCGACCGGCCGGTGTATGGACATACGGCCCCTTTTCGACCCAGATCGGCATTTGGTCTGCTGAGCCAGTTCATGGCCCAGTTCGTCATGGTGTCGAACTCATCCTGCCTGACTCCGGCGGGCACCGGGTCGTCGAACGTCGAGAGCATGAGCGGCGTCCGCTCCAGGGAGTTGGTCATGCTGATCCCGAGGTCACGGCCGGGACGGGAATTGATGGGATAACAACGATGTGCGCTTGCTGAACAATTGAAGTTTCCATATGACGCCAATCAGTAGCTCGGCCATGCACTTCCTTGCAAGTTTTCCATGAACTGCGACTTCATCCCGCAACATTGGATGAAATGGAGATGCGTACCGTTGGGCTGGCCCGGCGATTGTGAGGTGAGCTGCTCGTAGTGGTCCAGTAGATCTGTACCCGTGTTGTAGGTCCATCGTTGTGCGACTCTGTTGCCGGATGTTCGGGCCGGAAGAATCGAGCGACGACATGACATCGAAGAAGCGCCGGCGGCATGCGCCGGACCAGTCATCCGCAAGCCGGCCGCGGGGCATGAAGGCCAGCGGCGCCAAACGGCTTAAAGAACTCGAAGCCGAGCAGGCCCGGCTCAAGAAGTGGGTCGCCAACACGGCCCTCGACATCGACATGCTCAAGAAGATATCGGCGGGAAACTTCTGACCCGAGCCGCAAACGCAAGATGTTGAGGTGCTGCGTGAGGGGTTCCGGATCTCTCAGCGCCGGGCCTGCACCGTGGTCGGGCTTCACCGCTCCACGATGCGCCTGGCCCCGCCGCCGATGAGCACCGAGGAAGCCGAGTTACGGGCCTGGCTGCGCACGTTCTCCACCGACCGGCCCCGCTGGGGCTGGCGGCGGGCCCCCTCAATTGTGATCTGCTCTGTCCAGAGAGCGCATCGGCAATCCTGTCCTGTCCGCCGCTGCGTCCGCAGTGCTAAACCCCGCCTGTCACGCAGGAGGGAGACCAGCTAATTCCCGAACCAGACCTGACCTTGGCGGAACCGGGCTCGCGCATTTCTGTGGGGGTCACAAAGAAATCAGAAATTGGTACGTCGAACCGGCCGCGATGCGCCACGCTCGACGATGTGGAGACTTCGGACGACAGCCAGCAACAGTTCGGCACGACGTGGATCGCACACGCGGTCGATTCGGTGCGCATCTTGCAGAAAGAACAGGATCCGATAAGGCCGCATCATGCCTCGGTGGTATCGGAGGAGGCAGCGATCGATGTACTCGACGCCTTGGCCGACAGGCTGCGCGACAACTACCCGTTCCACGCTCCGCGCTACGCGGGACAAATGCTGAAACCGCCCCATCCCATCGCCGCGGCCGCCTACACCGCCGCCATGCAGATCAATCCCAACAATCATGCGCTCGACGGGGGTCCCGCCACAGCGGGACTGGAGGTCGAGGTGATGGCCGAGCTGGCCAAGATGGTCGGCTTTGACGATTCCGCTTTGGCCCATCTCACATCAAGCGGCACCATCGCCAATCTCGAGGCACTGTTTGTTGCACGCGAGAGCGCACCCGGGCAGGCCATCGCCATCGGCTCTGAGGCGCACTACACCCATCGACGGATGTGCCACCTGCTCGGCGTCGAAACTGTCGAGGTGCCCAGCGACTCGGGTGGCCGGATGGACATTGCCGCGCTGGATGACGTTCTCCGAACAGGCCGCATTGGCACCGTGGTGGTGACTGTAGGCACGACGGGCCTCGGCGCGATCGATCAGGTGCACGAAGTCTTGCCGCTGGCTCGCAGCCACGGCGTTCGTGTCCACGTCGACGCGGCCTACGGCGGGTTCTTCACACTCCTGGCCTTTCGAACACCTCCCCTCCTCGAGCCGGCACCGTGGGTTGCATTGCGAGAGGCCGACTCGCTGGTAATCGATCCGCACAAACATGGGCTTCAGCCCTTCGGCTGCGGTGCGGTGCTCTTCCGCGATCCTGAGGTCGCGCGGTACTACTCCCACGACAGCCCCTACACCTACTTCTCGTCATCCGAACGGCATCTCGGCGAGACATCACTGGAATGTTCACGAGCAGGCGCGGCGGCAGCCGCCCTATGGGCCACCGTGCGCGTTCTGCCACTCGAACCGGAGTCGGGGCTCGGCGAAATCCTGGCCGTATGTCGGGGCGCTGCACAGGACTTCGACCTGGCAGTGGCCAACTCAGAACTGTTCACCGTCTATCAACCCGCAGAACTCGACATTGTCACCTACTGGGACCACCGGGCCCGAACTACCCGTGAAGTGGATGCCGCGAGCACGCAGCTTCTGCACACGGCAATGTCCGACCGCGACCCAGTTTTCGTCTCGACCCTCACCGTATCTGCGACAGATTTCGTACGCCGTCATCCCGAGATCGCCGTAGACAGCGAACAGGTGCGCGTTTTGCGCAGCGTAATGATGAAACCAGAACACCGCAGTGCCGTGCCGTGGCTCGTATCCCGACTTGAGGAACTCAGCGATTGATTCGGCGCGATCCGCCAGGCCATGGTTGCAGCAACCCCCGCGAGTTAATGCACCGGGAAAAGTCGGCCCTCACCTAACGGCGAAACTCGACGTCGGAGAACGCTCCGGGAATGCCAAACACCGCGAAAACACCTGCACCGCATCGACGGAGCCGACGCGGTGCAGGTTCAGCGGTTTAGGCATCAAGCTTGGGAGTGGAATACGCTCCCTTCCGGGAACAAGAGCGAGATCCTCAACTGCCGTACGCTTTCTTCCAATTCACATAGATGCTCAATCTGGACGACCACGGATTCAGGAATGCCAGCAGCTTCCGCCGCCTTTCTCAAGGCGGCCCTTTCCTCCTCAGCGTACCCATCGGCGCCAGACATCTTGACCGCGTCGTAAAAGAGGTCATAGCCAGTGGCGCCCAAGAGATCCCAGTACTTCTTTGCTTCGATGGACAGATCGCCCGAGGTGTAATCGATTTTCTTCCACGACTCGATATCCTCTGGGGGCATTCCCAGAGCGTTGGCCTTTCCTATGAGATAGCCCCATTCAGCTTCGGAGACAACTCCGTCGCCGGCGACAACCATAAGAAGGACCCGCACATATTGCTCATTTGCTTCCGCAGAAAAGTTTGCTGCGCCAAAAAGCTCTTCTAACAAAGAATACCCGGTCTGGCTCATGAATATTCCTTCCTTTCGCGTGGTTCGACGAAATGCATGTCACGCACAAGCACTGCTCCTACGATCTCCCATCAGCGCCGTGCAGTAGCTACCGTACAACCAATTGGTGGTTTAAAACGGGTTTTGGTGTTCACTGCCGACGACCCGCTGCCGCTGTCGCGCCTGCCGGCCCCGCCAGGGTCCCGGAATAGTCACGTTTCACGAGTTACTAACCTCGATTTTTCGCGCGACCAGCAGACTGGAGGTGGCCTTGTGTAGGTGATCTTTGGTCGTAAGCTCGTCGTCGCTTGCCGGTGTGAGTCCGGTTCGGGTAGCTGTCAGGAGGCCCGGTAGCAGACTGGCGGCTTGGTCTGGAAACGGATCGGGTCGAAGCCCAGTGTCGAAAGCCCTTTAAGGGAGCAATACCGTTCAGTTAAGGTTACAAGCGTGTAGTTTGTAGCCATGCCTCGGACG
>CAZVST010000114.1:0-6095 GCA_964629725.1 uncultured Mycobacterium sp. | reverse complement strand
CACTCAGCTCCAGCGACAGCAGACCCACCCGAACCGTTACCGACCCACGCTCCTACGTCGCCTCGCGGTGCAGATCGACCAATCGCTCGTAAACCACCGCGTTGTGGCGGTTCGCGGCCACCTCGACCTCGCTCAACTCCCGGCGCACCCGGCCGGGCACCCCGGCCACCAGCGAGCGCGGCGGAATAACGACACCCTGCGGGACCAGTGCACCGGCGGCGACCAGCGATCCGGCTCCGATCACCGCCCCGTTGAGCACGATCGCGCCCATCCCGATCAGGGCCCCGTCCTCGACCGTGCAGCCGTGCAGGACCGCGTTGTGCCCGACGCTCACTCCGGCGCCGACGCGGACCGGATACTCTGGGTCGACGTGAATTGTGACGCCGTCCTGAATATTGCTGCGGGCCCCGATCTCGATCGGCTCGGCCTCGGCGCGCAGCGTTGCCGAGTACCAGACGCTGGCGCGTGCGGCCAGGCGCACCTGGCCGATCAGGGTCGCGTTGGGCGCCGCCCAGGCATCCTCATGGACTTCTGGACATTTACCGCGGATGGTAACGATCAGGGGTTGAGCGCGGTGTTCAGCCATGGAAGAGCATCGTAGGACGGGTCCGCCACCAACGTCGGCGACCTGGCATTTCAACCGGAATCCGTCGTTTTGGGTAACGAAACGTTCCGCGATTACGATGCCACAGTCGTTGCGTTCCTCATCGGAGCGCACCGTGAGAACTGAGGAGAATTCCCCGTGAGCACTCGCACCAAGACCGTCGGCCTGGCCGCAGCCATCGTCGCGCTCGCCGTCGCGGTCCCGACCGCCATCCAGCCGGCATGGGCCGAGCCGACGCCGTCTCCCGAGCCGGCCCCGTCGTCGGCGTCGTCCCCGGCCCCGACGTCCGCGGCTCCAGCCTCCGAGTCGCCCGCGGCTCCAGCCTCCGAGTCGCCCGCGGCTCCAGCCTCCGAGTCGCCCGCGGCTCCGGCCCCGGTGTCGCCCGCCGGACCCGTCCCGACCTCGACGAAGGTGCCCGACCCCCAGGGTTCGGGCTGTGACGCGTACCGCAAGAAGGTGCCGACCGGCCCCGGCTCGATCGACTCGATGGCGCTGCAGACCGGGTCCGAGGCCCTGGCCAACAACCCTGATCTGAGCACCTTCAGCGGCCTCATCTCCGGCAAGCTCAACCCCGACATCAACATCGTCAACGTCCTCGACGGCGGCCCCTACGTGGTGTTCGCGCCGACCAACGAGGCGTTCGCCAAGCTCGACCCCAAGACGCTGGAGAACCTCAAGAGCGATCCGGTGGCGCTGCTTCCGACGCTCTTCTACCACATGGTGCTGGGCTACCTCGGCCCCAACGACGTGGCGGGCAAGATGCCGACCCAGGACGGCCGCGCGGTGACCATCGTCGGCAAGGGCAGCGACATCAAGGTCAACGATGCGAAGGTCGTCTGCGCCTACACCGCGCACGGCGCCTACATCTACATGATCGACACCGTGCTGACCCCGCCGACTCCGGCGGCTGAGGCCGGCACCGCGACGACGAGCTCGACCGAGACCTCGGCCACCACGTCGGCCAGCACATCGGCCACGGCCACCACCTCGGCCACCGCTTCGGAGACCACGTCGGCGACCCCGAGCACCACCAGCCCGGCGGCGTCGAGCACGGCGGCGCCCGCCAGCCAGTCTGCCAGCGAGACGCCCGCGGCGACCACCACCGCCAAGCCGGCAGCCTAGACGCCATTGCGCCAGCTGTACCGCCTCGGCAGTACAGCTGGCGCAATGTCTGTCAGTAGGAGCTAGCGCGCTTTCCAGACCGGGGCGCGCTTCTGCGCGAAGGCCCGCGGGCCTTCCGTGGCGTCCTGGGAGCTGAACACCGTCCGCATCTCGCGGTTGGAGCGCTTCCAGGCATCCTTCTCCCCGGAGATGGCGCCCTCGTCGACGCCGAGCGCAACCCGCTTGCTGGCCTGGACGGCCAGCGGCGCGTTGCCGGTGATCCGGTCGGCCAGGGCGAGCGCCGCGTCGAGCACCGGCGTGCCTTCAGGCACGACCTGATTGATCAGGCCCCAGCCCAGCGCCTCCTCGGCGCTAATCGGTTCACCGGTGAGCAGCAGCCCCATGGCGACCTTGCGCGGCAACTGGTCGACGATGCGGAAAACCCCTCCGGCGGCGGCGATCAGTCCGCGCTTGACCTCCGGCAGACCGAACTGCGCACTGGACTGCGCGACGACGAGGTCGCTGGCCAGCGCGAGTTCGGTTCCGCCACCCAGCGCGGTGCCGTTGACGGCCGCGATGATCGGCTTGTCGATCAGATGCTGCACATACCCCGCGAACCCCCACTCCGGATGGTCCGGGTGGAAGATGTTCTCCCCGCGGGAGATCGCCTTGAGGTCGGCCCCGGCGCAGAACGACTTATCGCCCGCCCCGGTGATGACCACGGCCCAGATCTCCGAGTCATCCTGGGCCTGCTGCAGCGCGTCGCCGACGCCGATGCTGACGGCCTGGTTGACGGCGTTGCGGGCTTCCGGCCGGTTGATGGTGACGATCAGGGTGTTGCCCCGGCGCTCGGTGAGAGCGCCGGGGGTCGCCTCGTCTGCCACTAGAGCAGCTCGAGGATCGTCGCGTTGGCCTGGCCGCCGCCCTCGCACATGGTCTGCAGTCCATAACGAATGTTGTTGTCCCGCATGTGGTAGAGCAGCGTGGTCATGATGCGGGCGCCCGATCCGCCGAGCGGGTGGCCGAGCGCGATCGCGCCGCCGTTCGGGTTGAGTTTCTTCTCGTCGGCGCCGATCTCCTTGAGCCAGGCCATCGGAACCGGGGCGAAGGCCTCGTTGACCTCGAAGACGCCGATGTCGTCCAGGCTCAGGTCAGAGCGCTTCAGCGCCTTCTGGGTGGCCGGAATCGGAGCCGAGAGCATCATCACCGGGTCGGCGCCGGCCAGCACCGCGGTGTGCACGCGGGCAAGCGGCTTGAGGCCCAACGACTTTGCCTTCTCCGCCGACATGAACAGCAGCGCGCCGGACCCGTCGGAGATCTGCGAGGAGTTACCGGCGTGAATCACACCGTCCTCCTTGAAGGCGGGCTTCAGGTTGCCCATCTTCTCCAGGGTGGTGCCCAGACGGATGCCCTCATCCTTGTTCATGATGTTGCCGTCGGCATCCTTGATGGCGACGATCTGGTCGTCGAAAGCGCCGGAAGCCTGTGCCGCGCCTGCTTTCTCGTGCGAGTCCAGCGAGTACTGGTCGAGCATCTGGCGAGTCAGGCCCCACTTCTCGGCCATCATCTCCGCGCCGATGCCCTGGTTGGGGGCGCGGTGATAGCGCTCCTTGAAGGTGGCGGAGTAGGGGTTGCCGCCGTTGGCCAGCGACGCGCCCATCGGCGTGCGCGACATCGACTCCACACCGCCGGCGATGACGGCGTCGTAATGACCGGCCACCACGCCGGCGGCGGCGAAGTGCACCGACTGCTGGCTGGAGCCGCACTGGCGGTCCACCGTCACGCCCGGGATGGTCTCGGGCCAGCCCGCGGTCAGCACCGCGGTCCGGGCGATGTCGAGGGCCTGCTCACCGGCCTGCATGACGCAACCCCAGATGACGTCGTCGACGACCTCCGGGTCGATTCCAGCGCGCTCGGCCAGACCGTTGAGCACCTGCGCCGACAGGTCCGCCGGGTGCACGCCGGACAAACCGCCATTGCGCTTACCGACCGCCGAGCGCACTGCCTCGACGATTACCGCTTCCGCCATCGACTTCTCCTTAAGTTCACTGATGGGTTCACCGTCGATTCTGGCAACCAACCAACCGTTTGGTCAAAGGGGGTCGGTACGGCTGTGCACGTGCACCGGCACGTCGTCGTCCCAGGGCTGGCGAACCACCATCTCAGCGACGTTGACGTAGCCGCGCTCGAACTCCCCCGTCGCCGCGTCGACCAGCCGATAGCGCTGCGTCTGCCGGTGGATGGGCTGGGCGTCGAGCAGCACCACCCGCACCTCGCCGGGTTCGAACTGGCATCGGCGCTGCAGGGCGGCGATCAGTTGTTCGTTGTGCATGTGACCATCGCCGAAGTTCCAGCCGATGGCCATGCTGCAGATCCGTTCGCCGTCGGTCACCGAATAATCGTCCTCATCGCGGCCGGCCATGGCCCGGTGCGCCAGGGTGAACAGCGCCCTGCCGTGGGTGTTGAAGCCGCGGAAGGCGTAGCCCATGTAGATCGGGATCTGCGCGGCCTCCTTGCTGCCGTAGAACTTCTCCAGTTGAGCGGCCGGCATATTGGCGATCGCTACGATTCCCTTGTCGATCTTGGCTTCCGCGGAGGGTGTGACGCACCACAGGGTGGTGTCCCAGTTGCCGGCGTAGTACCGCATGCCCGGCAGAAACGAAATCTTCTGCGGGAAAAGATTTCCGGCGATGACGACGCCGGCCATCACGACGACGAGGATGACCGGTTGCGGATTGGTCATGTCGGCGAGGCCGACGTCAGCGTGGCCCACGAAGAGGAACAGCACGCAGAAGATCATGAAGACGTTCCACTCCAGCGGCACCCCCATCGGGATGGCCGAGAGGATGCCAAGGTGGAAGGTGATCATCACGAATGCGGCGATGGCGGTGGGCCAGCCGCCGTGCGAGAACAACAACGCTAGCGGCACCAGGCCTTCGATCGCGGTGCTGACGTAGGCCAGGGCGCGCGATAATGGTCCCGGGCGCAGATCGTCCGGAAAGTGCTCGAAGAAAGCGCGTTTGAGCACCCGCGGCCGGACCACCGGACTGTTGGACATCATCGTGGAGATGACGAACGGGAAATGCTGGGTGAGTTTGGAGGTTGCGGCCCCCATCCAGATCACCAGACAGGCCAATTTCGCGGCCACGATGACATTCGCCCCGCCGAACAACGACGCCGCGACGAAAGGCGCGTACACCTCGCCGCGCGCGGCCAGGAAGATGACCTTGTCCCGCAGGCCGGCCGCGGCCAGGAGTGCCAGGACGGTCCACGTTTGCCAGGCCGGCAGCAGTCCGGTCCCGGCGGGGCCGGAGAACAGGGCGACGACGAGGATCGCCAGCAGCGCGCCGTACAGCAGAACGTCGACGGGGTCGCGGTTGTCTCCCTTGGTGAAGGCAACCCGGCCCGGCCAGGGCGGCAGGCGAATGGTGTTGGGCCGCAACCAGTACAGGATCGAACCCATCGGCGGGTAGAACCGATTGTTCAGCGGCCCGAATCCGCAGCCTAGGCCGATGACCTCGAACAGCATGGTGTAGAGCACGACCTTCTGGAAGACGATGGGGTCAGTCCAGGAATGCCCGATGGTGAACAGTGCACCGACGCCGATGTAGGCGACGATCTTGACGACGTAGAACAGGTGCAGCGCCACCGGAGTGCCGAACCCCACGTCGGCCCAGTGCCGGGCCATCGGCCGGATCTTCTCCGAGCGGGTTCCCCTGCTCCACTGCTCGAAGTCGATGACGGGCACTTCCTGCTTGAGAAAACCCATCCCTCTTTCCTATCCGCCGAGCAGGCGTCACATCGCATTTCTGGCGGCCGAGTTGTCCGATTTTGCGTCTGCTCAGGGGATGGCACCTAAACTTCACCTAAACCTCACCTAAACCTCGAACCACGGATGAAGTGGGCGAATAGCGGTTGTCGGAATAATGAAAGTGCCCTCTGAGCTGGGATGATTGTACTTACTACAGAACAATCTGACCCTCGGGGCATTTCGGCGCCAACAGTGCCTGGGTCTTGTGCGCCGCGATCACCCACAACCTGCTGCGTGCCGCCGGGGTCCTGGCCGGGGGCCCCACGCCTCAGCCCGCGGAGCCACCCTGCGGCGCAAGATCGTCAACATCCCCGCCCGCCTGGCACGTCCGCAACGCAGACCCATCCTGCACCTGCCCACCCACTGGCCCTGGTCGAAATCCTGGCTCACACTGTGGCGCAACACCATTGGATTCAGCCCACCAACAACTGCAACCACCTGACCAACAGCCGACACGGCCCGACCAAGGAATAACAGGAAAGGCTGGTCAGACCAGCAGCTACCCGCTGCACACAACCAAAATCGGGCTCTCCTGACTTATCCGTGGGTGGTTTTTCGGCCGGGTAGTACGGGTCGGTG
>CAZVST010000113.1:0-6288 GCA_964629725.1 uncultured Mycobacterium sp. | reverse complement strand
GGCGTCGGTGAAATTCGCTCAACCCAACCCTTGACAGGACTTACAGCCAGTTAGTTCAGACGCACTCGAGCAGCGCGCTGTCGACCTCACCGACGGCGCCGACCGTCGCGTGCGCGATGATCCGGCCGTCGGCGGAGTCCGTCGTCGCGCAGACTATTGCGCATTGACCTGCATCCACCCGCCGGGCGATCAGCGGTGAACGTTCCAGCAGGCCCAGACCGGTCTCCACGATGTGGGCAGTGGTGACCTCCTCGATCGATTCGGCGGCTACTCCGCGCCGCACGATCGAGCCGATCGCATGCTCGACCACCGTGCGGGCCGCGTCGTCGGGAATCACCGCCTCGGTCCATGCCCGCATCGCCAGCCGCATGGCCCGGCAGTTGTCGTGGCCGAGCACCACGATCAGCGGCACTTCCAGGACATCGACCGCGAATTCCAGCGACGCGAGGGTCCCGTTGTCCACCACGTGACCCCAGTTGCTGACGTCGATCAGCGATCCGTAACCCTGCCCGAAGACCATCTCGCTGGCCAAACCCGTGTCGGCGCAACGGAAGATCGCCGCGATCGGACGGGCGTCGAGCGGGTTTCCCCGGTAGCCGCGTAGCGGCTGGAACAGTCGCTCGTTACCGGCACGCAGACGCTGCCAGGCGATCAGGGGATCAGATGTCGTGGTCTTCTGTGTAGTGGACGTCGGTGTGGTGGACATAGCGGTGATTCCTCTCTGAATTCAGCTGAAGTAGTCGGGGCGACTGACGAAGGTCTCGGTCACGAACATCACGCCAGAGGACGCGTCGAGCAGCGGACGCAGGCCGCCCAGCAGCGCCTCGACTTTGTCTTCCGGAACCACGGTGATGATGAGTTCCAGGGTGGCTTGCTGGTTGAACAACAGTCGGCCCTGGTGATACCCGTTGTGACCGAGCCCGGACACCCCCGAGAGGCTGGTGTAACCGGTCGCGCCGACGCTCTGGATCAGCTCACGCACCGCAGGTGCGTCGCTTCCCGAGACGACGACCTCGATCTTGGTCATCTTGGTGAGAACAGGTGCGGTCATGGAACCATCTCCTCGTTGAAATTGCTTTCTTTACTTTGACTTTCCGGCCCATCCCCGGTCCAGGGACGCCATCCGGCCCGGGTCCAGCGCTGCCACGGCTCGTCCTGTTTCGCCCGGGCCGCGCACGCGATCCAGTCATTGCCGAACAGCCGCTGCAGAATCGGGTTGCGGTCGACGATCATGTCGATCCGCTCCAGTGGCGCCTGAACCACCGCGAGCAAGCGCTGCGGTTCGTGCAGGAGGCGCTGCCCGTCGGAGACCGACTGCCAGGGCAGGCCGAGCTGCAGGTCGCCGTTGTGGCCGGCGACGACACCGGCAGTGCCGACCACGTTGTGGATCGTCTTGGTGCCCGCGCCGAACACCTGAGGCGCCACGGTGGAGAAGTAGTACTGGCAGTTGATCCATTGAGCCACCACCAGCGGGGCGGTGAGGATTGTCTCCAGTGCTGACGCGTCGGTGTCCACGTCGGCCTCGTAGGAGTGCAGGAACGTCCTGCGCTGCAGGTCGATTCCGCGGGTCACCGAGCGCGGAGCGACGATGAAGGCGGCGTTGCCGGCCAGCCCCCATTCCGGATACACCTGGGCCCAGTCTGACGACCGAGTGGCGACGTGGCGGGCAGCCCGGCCCGGGGACAACGCGCGGCTGACGCCGGGCAGGGTTGCGCAGCGTTCGGCCGCCAACTGGGCACCGGCCCGCTCCAGGTCGCGGTCAAGCCGGGCCACATCGGCCCGGTAGTCCGCCGGAACGAGGTGCGGTTCCAGCAATGTCACCCGGTCGACCGCGGTGTCATGCTGGGCCGCGATGAACCGGGTCTCCTTCGGGATGTCGATTCCGAGGCTGCGCAGCCCGGCCCGCACTTCCGCCCGGTTGAGGATCGCGACGGCGGTCCGGGCGTTGGGCGCCCCGGCCTGCCCGCCGCAGGCGCCGCAGTCCAGCGAGGCCTGGTAGGGGTTGTTCTCCGTGGTGCTGCCGTGCGAGCACAGCACCACCAGCCGGCCGAAGCCGCGAACCAGGCCCATCGTGGTCAGCGCCACCTGGGCGAACAGCACCTGCTCGTGCTGCGACATGGCCTCCAGATCGATCACCGTCGGCGCGGCCGGGGCGATCGCATCCCGAATCCGTTGACGCACTTTGCCAGTCGACGCCGGGATCAGCGTCTTGGCCAGCGAGAGCGGTGCCGCCGCCCAGCCCGCCGCCTCGGCGAGGGTGAAGGGCGCCGCGAAAGCCTCCTTGGCCGAGTGGAAGGCCGATTCGGCTCCCGCAAGTCCGGTCGCTCCAGAAAGCTGCCGGGCAACGGCCTGGTCGGCCTGCGCTGCCGACCGCTCCACGATGTCGTGGTTCGGCGAGATGAGCACCGGGCACAGGTCCTGGGGGCTGCCTCCGAGCACACCGGTGTAGCGGATCGCGACCGCGAAGAACCCGGCGAAGCCGAGCGTCTCGTAGCCGCCGAGCGCCTCCAGGTGCCGGCGCAGGCCTTCCGATCGGGTGTCGATGCAGCTCACCAACTGGGTGTGCACGGGGGCATCCGGCAGCGGTGCCCGGTCCGACAGTTCAGATAGCAGGCTGTCACGGTAATGCGCCTCGAAAGCGTTCTGCCAGAGGACTTCCCGTGAGGTCACCGGAAGAGCCGTGAGAACCCTTGCGGCCGCATTGATTTCGGCGTCGCCGACCGGGATGAGACCCGCCACCGCGGCCAGGTGCGCCGCCCGATGCCGGGCGGACGGGATCGCGGCGGCCTGGTCGGTGCTCGGGAGCTGGGTATCAGCGGGCTGCAGGTCGAGCAGAACGGCTTCGTAGGTCAGCCGCATCGCCAGATAGCCGAGGACGTCGATCCCGCTGTGCCCATGCTCGTCGCGCGAACGTTCGTCGGCCCGGCCGGCCTGCCAGTGCACGTGCGCGGCCCAGCCCGGCATCCGGGTGAGGTGAGCCTGCAGGTAAGCGACCCGGTCGTCGTCGGTGACGGCAAGCTGCGTCAGCGCATCCAACACGGCGTCATCGGCGCGTTCGGCAGTGCCCCGCAGTGCCCGCCGGGCTGCGCGGGACAGCGTCCGGTCGCTGGGCGCCAGCGCCCGCCAGGACGCGAAGAAGCCGTTCTCCCGCCCGGGCATCGGCCATGCGGCGCCGCCGAAGTAGGCCGCGCACCACTTGGCTGTCTGCGCGTCCACCGTCGCGGCGACGGCCGGTGCGTGGTCTTCCGAGCGAGTTGTGAAGCGCCGCTTCGGGTCCATTCTCCCGCAGCCGTGCACTAGGTCGGCCCGCATGAGCTCCAGCGGGGATATCCGCCGGCCACCCAGCTGCAACTCGGGATCAGCGCTGAAGTTCGGGTAGCGGCGCTGCAGGGCCCGATCCAGATCGGCATCGGTGATGCGGCCCTCGCGGTGGAACTGGCGGAACGCCTCCTCGCCGATCGTGCCGGGCGTCCCGTAGAGGTCGCCGGCCCGCCGGATCGCCTGTTCGAAGGGCATTGCCTCCAAGCCGGCAAGCGGATTCACCGCGATAAAGGTCTCCAGCGGGTAGTGGGTGGGTACTACCCGGGCGGCCAGCGTGACGTCGGTCCGCAGCTGCGCGCGCCGGGTTGCGTTTGCCGGTGAGGGGGTCATGAACGGGCTCCTGTCAGGACGGTCGAATGCGGGGTCTGAATGTGGCTGGCGTTGAGCGCGCTGGTGTAGACGGCGCGGCGCAACCGGTCCGCGCCGGGCACCGATCGGACGGCGGCCAGCCCGCCGAGGAGGATCAGCACCAGCGCGGTGGCCAGCCAGACGGCTTGCGCGGGCAGCGGGGTTGCGGGCAGCGCCGGGGCCAGGAAGCTTCCGGCCGCGGTGATGATCGCGACGTACCCGGTGGCGGCCGGGATCAGGAAGGCGAGCGCCATGGCGATCGAGGCCGCGCCGGTCCGGCGCCGCAGCCAGCCCCAGGTGGCCGCGGCACCCGTCACCAGGGCGAAGGCCAGCAGGGCCTGCTCGGCGGCGTGGTCCCCGGATCCGGCCGGCACCACCGCCACCGCGGCAGCCAGCGCGATCGCGGGGATCAGGACCGCCGCGCCGATGTTGACCAACCGCTGGCGTGGGGTGAGCACCGGGGCGGCGGGGAGTTCCTCACTGCGCAGCCGTGCGGCGACGGCCGAGCCGGAGGACAGGAACAGAGTCGCCTTGTAGAAACCGTGGGCGAACAGGTGGATCACCGCGGCGGCCCACAAGCCCAGCCCGCAGGTCAGGATCATGAAGCCCATCTGGGCCGTCGTCGAATGTGCCAGTGCGCCTTTGACATCCGGCTTGACCAGCATGATCGTCGCGCCGTAGACCATGGTCGCGGCACCGGCCACGATGGTCAGCGCCTGCGCCACGCCGCTACCCGACAGCGGCGAGAGGCGGATCAACAGGATGGCGCCGGCGTTGACCACGCCCGCATGCAGCAGCGCCGAGACCGGCGTGGGAGCGGCGAGCGTGGCGGGAAGCCAGCGCTGGAAGGGCAGCTGCGCGGAGCGGGACAGCGCGGCGATGACCACCAGGATGCCGAGCACCGGCACCAGCGCACCGGTCAGTTGGGCACTGCCGCCGCGCAGATCGATGCGGCCGAAGGTCGCCGTTGCCGCCGCCACTCCGGTCCACAGTGCGAGATCACCGATGAGGAACGCGGTGCCGGTCCGACGCACACCGTCCCGGGCGGCCGGCAGGTGCCAGTAGCTGGCCAGCAGCAGGCATAGCGCCACGCCGGCCAGCGTCCAGCAGGCCGCCAGCGAGACCAGGGTCGCCGCGGTCGCCAAGCCGGCCGATGCGGCGGTGAGCAACCCGGCGCCCCCGACGAACCAGGCCTGCCGGGGATCGCCCGCCAGGTAGCGCACCGCGAAGGCCTGCACGATCGTGCTGACACCGAAGATCAGCAGCAGGAGGAAGGCGCCCAGGCGATCGGCGCTGAAGTCAGCGCCGGCGATGCTGGCGGTCGCCGGTGCGTGACCAGACGTGACCGCCATCAGCACCGCGGCGATGAATCCAGCTCCGGCCACGACTGCGCCCGCCTGGGCGAAGCGTCGCGGCGCGTGGTTTCCGAATGCGAAGGCCAGCGCAGCGAGCGCCGCCGGCGCGACAACCGCTGCTCCCAGCAGGCCGTTTCCCGTTGCGTTCAACATACGATACACAATACGTATGTTTGGCCACGTATGTCAAACTTCAGGAATGGTGATTCACACATCTGTGTCGGAACGAGTCGCGGTCGCGCTGGAACATGGTTCCATAAGTAGACTTTTGGTATGTCTCAGTGGACGTTCCTGACGAACCACGCCCACGCCCTGCTCAGCATCGCCCGCGATCCCGGCCTGCGGTTGCGCGATGTGGCCGAGCAGGTGGGTGTCACCGAGCGCGCGGCTCAGCGGATCGTCAGCGACCTTGTCGACGCCGGCTACCTGGAGCGGCTGCGCGACGGCCGGCGCAATTCCTATCGGGTCCGGCCCGACCGGCCCCTGCGCCATCCGCTGGAAAATGGGCATTACATCGGGGAGATCCTCGAGGTGCTCAATGACGAATCGGCCGTCGACGAGCACGTCTAACGCTTCTCCTTATCGGGGGCCCTACCGGGGGCAGACCATCGCGGTGGGCACCAAACACGGCAAACAGCACCAATTCCAGCCCGCCTTCGGCGACGTTCTCGGCGCGGTGCTGCACACTCCACCGGGCCTGGACACCGACCGGTTCGGCACCTTCAGCGGCGACGTTCCCCGCGCCGGTGCCGCGATCGAGGCCGCAAGGGCCAAAGCCCGGCTGGCGATGTCCGTCAGCGGACTTCCCTACGGCCTGGCCAGCGAAGCGAGCTACGGGCCGCTGACCGGGGGGTGGGCCGGCGACGAGGAACTGCTGCTGTTCTGCGACGAACGGCGGGGAATCGAAGTGCTGGAAGGCCATCGGACGCTGGCGGTTCCCGGCATCGCCCAGCGGGTGCGCAGCGCCGGCGAGATACGCCCGGGGCTACTCGACGGCCTGCCGCAGCACCCGCTCATCGTCCGGCCGTCCCATCACAGCGGCCCCATCGTCAAGGGAATCACCGACGCCCGGACGCTGCGCTCAGCGGTGACGGCTGCCGTCGGGCAGTCCCCCGACGGCCGGGCGCTGGTCGAACCGGATCTTCGTGCGCACCACAACCCGAGCCGGCGACTGGTGCTGGCCCGGCTCGCTGTCACGCCGGCGCGCCGGCGGGGTAAGTCCCCTGGGGTGGTGGGGTTTCGGAGCCTGAGGCGCACCGGCCGG
>CAZVST010000112.1:0-6369 GCA_964629725.1 uncultured Mycobacterium sp. | reverse complement strand
GCAACCTGCCACCCATCCGCCGCCTTGGTGACCGAACCTGGCTGGCCCGGATGGGAGCGGTCACCACCAGCGATGGGAAATCGAGACCAGCTACCTCGAACTGAAATCGCCCCTCGGCGGCGGACGCGTTCTGCGAGCAACCACCCCCGCCGGCATCGCCCAGGAGGTCTACGCCCTGCTGATCACCTACCAAGCACTACGCACCGCCATCGCCGACACCGCCCTGGCCCGCCCCGGGACCAGTCCCGATCGCTTGAGCTTCACCGTCGCCCTGCAGGCCGCCCGCGACCAAGTCATTCACGCCACCGCAGCGATCACTGACACCACCGTCGACCTGGTCGGCCGCATCGGAGCCGCGGTCCTCGACCACCTGCTGCCCGCGCGGCGATCACGTTCATGCCCCCGCGAGTGGTCAAACGCGCGATCTCCAAACACCGCGCCAAAGGCGACATCGACCGCACCAACCACACGACCGCCATCACCATCGAAATCCTCGACGGTTGACAACCGGGCAACCCACCTGACTGCGCGGCATTGTGGGTTAGCCCTCGGCGGGAGGGGGCGCGTGGGCTGCGGGAGCCCTACCAGGCGTGGACCTGGTTCTGCGCTGGTTCCAGGCCCACCTGGGTCAGGAGTTCGGTCGCGTCGGCCGCCAGTTCGCAGATCGTCGGCACCTCGGCGCGCTCGCTCGCATTGAACGGCTCCAGCACGTAAGCCGCCGGATCCTTGCGTCCCGGCGGCCGCCCGATCCCGATGCGCACCCGCTGAAAGTCCTTGGTGCCCAGGGCATTGGCGATCGACCGCAGCCCGTTGTGGCCGCCCTCGCCGCCGCCGAGCTTGAGCCGGACCTTGCCGAAGTCGATGTCGAGTTCGTCGTGGATGACGACGACGTCGCCGGGCGCGACCGAATAGAACTTCGCCAGCGGTCCGACGTGTCGACCGGACTCGTTCATGTACGTGCGAGGTTTGGCGAGCACGACCGACCGGCCGCCGAGGCGGCCGGTGGCCACCTCGGCGCCCGAGCGTTTGTGCACCTTGAACGACGCACCCATCCGAGCCGCCAGCAGGTCGGCGACCATGAACCCCAGGTTGTGCCGGGTCTTCGCGTACTGCGGACCCGGGTTGCCCAGGCCGACGACCAACTGGGGGCCCCTCCCGCTTGCGGGGGACGGCCCGGCCATCCCGATTTACTCGGCCTCGGCCTCGGCCTTTTCGCCGCCTTCGCCCTCGCTAGCAGCCTCGGCTTCGCCCTCGGCGGCCGCTTCGCCGGCTTCCTCGCCGGAGCCCTCTTCGGCGAGGTCATCGGCCGTCGGTGCCGCGACGATGTTGACCACCAGCATCTCCGGGTCACTGATCAGCGAGATGCCCGAGGGAAGCTCGATCTGGCCGGCCAGGATCTGGGTGCCCTCCTCGGCGCCCTCGATCGAGACCGTCAGACCTTCGGGGATCGACAGCGCCTCGGCCTCGATCTCGATGGTGGTGGCGTCCTGGGTCACCAGGGTGCCGGAGTCGGCCTCGCCCTCGAGATGGACCGGAACCTCCACGGTGACCTTCTCGCCGCGCTTGACGATGATCAGGTCGATGTGCTGCAGGTTCCGCTTGACGGGGTGGATGGTGATGGACTTCGGCAGCGCGAGCTGCTCCTGGCCGAGGCCCTGCAGGCTCAGCACCGCGTTGGTGCCGGAGTGCCGCAGCACTGCGGCGAAGTCGTGGGCGTTGAGGTTCAGGTGCTGGGGCTCGGCGCCGTGGCCGTACAGCACCGCGGGCAGCTTGCCCTCGCGGCGGGCCTGGCGCGAAGCGCCTTTACCGGTGCGGGTGCGCACCTCGACCTCGAGCTTGTTGGTGCTGGCGCCTTTGGCCATGGGACTGCTCCTGCCTTCGTCGGTTCATCTGCACGGTGAAGGCGGGCATGCGCACTCTGCCGAGCGCGGGGCCTCGCCGATAACGGTGGAAAACGGTTCCACCCTCGCCGTGACGCGGTCCCAGGCTAGCTGATGCGCCTGCTCGCCGAGAAATCCAGTTCCCGCGAAATTCAGGCGCGCCGGGAGAGCGGGAACTCCGTCTGTGTGAGCTCCTCGGACAGCAGCCACAGTTCCCGCGCGGTTTTCCCGCTGCGGGCGAGCGGGCTGCGGCCCACCGGGCCGATCGGTCCGCGCGCGAGGTACTTGGGGCCGATGAAGCTGTCCGGCGGCAGATTCTGCGACGCTGCGTAGAGCGTCGGGTTGGCGCCGTAGTCGGCGCTGGTGCCGGCCACTTTGTTGGCGGCCAGCCACAGCGGGGTGCCGATGGGGTTGCCCGTGTTGCCCTGCAGGTTGGTCGCCGAATACCCCGGGTGGGCGGCGTGCGCCCGCACGGTGGAACCGGCCGCCGAGAGCCGGCGCTGCAGTTCGCTGGTGAACAGCAGGTTGGCCAGCTTCGACTGGCCGTAGGCCAGCCACGCCGAATAGGGCCGGGCCTTCCAGTTGAGGTCCTTGAGGCTGATGGCGCCGATCAGGTGCATCATCGACGACACCGTCACCACCCGGTCGGTGATCTTCGGCAGCAGCAGGTTGGTCAGCGCGAAGTGGCCGAGATGGTTTGTGCCGATTTGGCTTTCGAATCCATCGCGGGTCAGCACGTAGGGCACCGCCATGATCCCGGCATTGTTGACCAGCACGTCGGCCCCGGCGATGCCGTCGGCGAACTCCCGGATCGACGCCAGGTCCTGCAGGTCCAGCCGGCGCACTTCCACGTCCCCGGTCATGGTGGCGGCGGCGTCGTTGCCTTTGCCGACGCTGCGGCAGGCCAGGGTCACCTGCGCGCCGGCGCGGGCCAGTTCGCGCGCGGTCACCAGGCCCAGCCCGCTGTTGGCTCCGGTGACGATGGCGCTGCGCCCGGCGAACGACGGAAGATCCGCTGCGGTCCAACTCATGACGGGAAACTACCCAGCCGTCACTTCACCGCGACGGTGAACCCCTCGATCACCTTCTCGACATCGGGCGCGGCCGCGGCGGCCTGGTCGGCCAGCGTCGTGACGGTGAACTGCACCAGATACCGATCGAATTTCGGTGTGACCGGGATGATCACCCGGTTGTAGGTGTGCAGCCGGGTGCCCAGGTGGTCGTAGCTGCCCTCGATCATCGACGACGGGAACCCGTTGAAGTCCTTGTCGGAGGAGTTCAGCTTGACGAAACCCTTGGCGAGCAGGGCGTCATCGTTGGCGTGCTTCATGGCCGCGGGCAGGTCGAAATTGCCGTCGAGCTTGAAGACCATCACCATCGCGGTGGGGTAGGTATTGTCCTTCGCGATCGCCTCGGTGCCGGGGGAGAAGTTCGGGTTGGAGTACTTCGTCCACCCCGGCGGCCGGGGCAACGTCACGGTCAGATCGGTCAGCTTGTCCAGCGGCACCTGCAATCCGGTGACACCGACGCTGTTGAGGTACTGGGCGATCGGGGTCGGCGTGGCGGACGTGGGTGTCGTCGACGTCGGGCTCGACGGCAGCAGCGTCGTGTAGTCGGCGGTCTTCGCGCCGCAGGCCGTCACGGTCGCGGCGATGAGGAGGACCGCGGCGACGATCCGGGGTGCGTACGGCAAGATCAGGCGTCTCCGTCGAAAAGCCCTGTGACGGAACCGTTTTCGAACACAGCACGGATGGTGCTGGCCAGCAGTGGCGCGATCGACAGCACGGTCAGCTGGGGGAATCGCTTGGTTTCGTCGATCGGCAGGGTGTTGGTGACGATGACCTCACGGGCGCCGCAGGCGGCCAACCGTTCGGCGGCCGGGTCGGACAGCACGCCATGGGTGGCGGCGATGATGACATCCTTGGCGCCGTCCTCGCGCAGCAGCTTCACGGCGCCGGCGATGGTGCCGCCGGTGTCGATCATGTCGTCGGTCAGCACGCAGGTCTTGCCTTCGACCTCGCCGACCACCCGGTTGGACACCACCTGGTTCGGCACCCGCGGGTCGCGGGTCTTGTGGATGAACGCCAGCGGTGAACCGCCCAGGGAGTCGGCCCACTTCTCGGCCACCCGCACCCGGCCGGAGTCCGGCGACACCACGCAGATGTCCTCGGTCGCGTAGTTGTCCTTGATGTAGCCGGTCAGCAGCGGCTGTGCGCGCATGTGGTCGACCGGGCCGTCGAAGAAGCCCTGGATCTGGTCGGTGTGCAGATCCACCGACACGATCCGGTCCGCGCCGGCGGTCTTGAGTAGGTCGGCCACCAGGCGCGCGGAGATCGGTTCGCGGCCGCGGTGCTTCTTGTCCTGCCGGGCGTAGGGGTAGAACGGCATGATCGCGGTGATCCGCTTGGCGCTGCCGCGTTTGAGCGCGTCGATCATCAGCAATTGTTCCATCAGCCACTGGTTCAGCGGCGCGGGAGTGGACTGCAGGACGAAGGCGTCAGAGCCGCGGACCGATTCATCGAACCGTACGAAGATCTCGCCGTTGGCGAAGTCCCGGGCGGTGGTCGCGGTGACGGTGACGTCGAGTTCCTTGGCGACCTCGTCGGCCAACTCGGGGTGCGCCCGGCCGGAGAACAGCATCAGGTTCTTGCGGTTGTCCGTCCACTCGGTGCCCACTGCGTTGCCCTTGCTGGTAGGAGGTTGATTCACGGTCATCGTACGGGGCTAGACCCCGTTCAGCGCTGCTCGGGGTGCTCGTCGCCCTCCTCGTGACCGGACTGAGCGTCGGCTTTCGCGCGGCGGGCCGCCGTGGCGGAGTCGGTGTCTGGCCGGTTGCGCAGCACCCAGTCCTCGATGATGCGCTGTGTTCCGGCGGAGACCGCCAGCGCGCCGGGCGGCACGTCGTCGCGCAGCACCGTCCCGGCCCCGGTGTAGGCGCCGTCGCCGACGGTGACCGGGGCGACGAACATGGTGTCGCTGCCGGTGCGCACGTGCGAGCCGACCGTGGTCCGGCTCTTGCTGACGCCGTCGTAGTTGACGAAGACGCTGGAGGCGCCGATGTTGCTGTACTCGCCGATATCGGCGTCGCCGACGTAGGTCAGGTGCGGCACCTTGGTGCCGGTGCCGATAGTGGCGTTCTTGGTTTCCACGAACGCGCCCAGTTTGCCGCCGCCGCCCAGCCGGGTGCCGGGACGCAGGTAGCTGAACGGCCCGACCTCGGCGGCGTCGCCGAGGACGGCCTCGGCGCCGTGGGTGCGGACCACTGAGGCGCGGTCGCCGACTTCGACGTCGGTCAGGGTGGTGTCCGGGCCGATCTGGCAGTGCGCGCCGATGCGGGTGCGGCCCAGCAGTTGGGTGCCGGGGGCGATGACGGTGTCGCGCCCGATTTCCACCTCGACGTCGATCCAGGTGCTGGCGGGGTCGATGACGGTGACGCCGTTCTGCTGGTGGGCGGCGACGACGCGGCGGTTGAGTTCGGCGGCCAGATCCGAGAGCTGGACCCGGTCGTTGACGCCGGCCACCAGCGTCGGGTCCTCGATGTTCTTGGCGTGCACGGACCGCCCGGCCGCGCGGACGATCGCGATAGCGTCGGTGAGATACAGCTCGTGCTGGGCGTTGTTCGACGACAGCCGGCTCAGCGCCGTCCGCAGCGCGCCGATGTCGAAGGCGTACACCCCGGCGTTGATCTCGCGAATGGCCCGCTGCTGCGGGGTGGCGTCGGCCTCCTCGACGATCGCGATGACCTCGCCGTCCTGGGTGCGCAGGATGCGGCCATAGCCGCGGGCGCATGCCACGGTGGTGGTCAGCACCGTCACTGCGGCAGAGGTCGCGCGGTGGGCGGCGATCAGTTCGGCCAGGGTGTCGCCGTCGAGCAGCGGGATGTCGCCGGAGGTGATCACCACCGTCCCGTCGAAGTCGTCGGGCAGCGCGGAGAGCCCGCAGAGCGCGGCGTGGCCGGTGCCCAGTTGCTCCTCCTGCACGGCGATGTCGATCCGACGGCCGATTTGGTCGGCGAGTTCACCGACCACCGGGGCGATGCGTTCGCGGTCCTTGCCGAGCACGGCGACCAGATGCTGGGGCGCCACCTCGGCGACGGCGTGCAGGGCGTGCGAGAGCATGCTGCGCCCGCCGAGGGTGTGCAGCACTTTCGGGGTGTCCGAGCGCATCCGGGTGCCCGCACCGGCCGCCAGCACCAGCAGGGCGGTATCGCTGCTTGTCGTCATGAATCTCCTGTGTGTGCGGGTTTCTACGCGACACGCGGCCGCACCGTGCGAAAGCGCACAGTCGAGGCATTGAGCTTCGCCGCCAGGACTCGAACCTGAACTATCTGAACCAAAATCAGAGGTGCTGCCAATTACACCACGGCGAACGGTCCGCCCAAGACTCTAGAGCACCTTGGTCGCTATGACTTTGAGAGTTGTCTGGAGTTTTCACGCTGCCTTTGGCAGGAGGCGGGCCTGTTCGATGGTTTCTGTGATGTGAATGTCAA
>CAZVST010000111.1:0-6431 GCA_964629725.1 uncultured Mycobacterium sp. | reverse complement strand
GCAGATGAGTCAACGAATCAGGCTTCGCGGGCATCTTGACATGAGGCAACGGGCCCGTGCTGTGCAGCGGGGTGATACGGGATGACGAGGGTTTCGGTGACGCCGGCCAGTTCGCGCAGCAGTGTGGAGACGTCGGGCAGCACCCCAGTGGGGCGAGAATACGGCGGTCGGTCAGCCGCCGCTCCGGCAGGGCGGTCCACCGTCTGGCCAGATTGGGCGTGCCGATCGGGTTGTAGCGGGCCAGGACTTTGGGGAAGAGAGAGGGCCCTCGAAGCTGGCGGGCTCGTCGGGGCTGGTTCGAAGTCGTCGTCGATGTGGCCGGTGCTGGCCGGGGCGCACAGCGGTACCGAGAGCCAGTGCAGGCGTTTAGCGGACTGGCGCGCTTTGATCGAAACCGGCGGGCATCCGCATCGCCACGCTACCAGCGACGTGCGCGCCGAACAGTTGCATGCGTAGTTCCTACGACACCTGCTCTAATTGCCGGTCGCGTTCAGCGAGATGCCTTCACTGCTCTACGAACTTTGAGTTCGAGCATGATCCCGCCCGACGAGGTGTCCGGGAATCGCGTGCGACAGCCGTACCGATCACGCAGTGCGGGATCGGCCCAACGCCGGTTGCGCGGGTTGCTGTAGTTGGACCACACCGTTGCACCCGGTGGTGCATCAAGGACAACTAGCGCCATGGCGGCATCGTCAGGGTGGTGGAGTGTCGCCATTTGTGGACACCAGGTAGTGACGGGCGGGGGCCGCCGTGGGCGGATTCAACTGGTCGTCGCAACACCTCGTGATCACGGAGGTGTTGGATGGTTCGTCGCCAGCAAGCAGCCGATCGGGCGGTCCGCCCGAAACTTCGGTCGCCGGGTCATCCGAAGTACCAGCGCCATGTCGAGGTGGCGTTCTGGGTGCAGATCGCCAAGGGCCTGCTGGCCGAACAGGCCGCGGGCGTTGTCGGCGTGGCGCCGGCGGTCGGAGCGCGGTGGTTCCACAACGCTGGCGCCATGTCACCGTTTGATCTGAAGTTCCAGTCCTCGGGCCGCTACCTGTCTTTCGCTGTCTGGGAGGAGATCGCTCTGCTCACGGCCCAGGACAAAGGTGTGCGGGAGATCGCCCGGGCTGTAGGGCGTGATCCGGCGACGATCTCGCGGGAACTGCGGCGCAACGCTGCCACCCGTAGCGGGAAGCTGCAGTACCGGGCCTCGGTCGCGCAGTGGAAAGCCGACATGGCTGCACGGCGACCCAAGACCGCGAAGCTGGTGGCCAATCCGCGACTGCGTGACTACGCCGAGCAGCGGTTGTCCGGGCAGATCAGCCGGCCCGATTGCCCAACTCCGTGCGCAGCGTCCGGACCATCCGCACCGCGGCAGCCTTCTCCTCAGCGCTGTAGCGACGCGTCGTCGGCTTACCCGGCGATTTTTCCTTCGGCATGACTCCATCCTCGTTTCCAAGGTAAGGAGCCTCCACATTTCCCAGGGCGATTCATCCCATCAACCTGGCAGAATCAGGCCAAACTGGTCCCGAGCTCATAGCAGACGACAAGTAGACTTTACGACTGTGCATCCCTATGTCGTGGATTTGGCCAGCTGCGCCTCAATGACGATTGACGAAGTGGGCGGCAAGGCCAAGGCGCTTGGGGAAATGGCTGCTGCAGGCTACCCAGTCCCCCGAGGCATCGTGATCACCACCACCTGTCAGCGGGCGGCCGCGAAGCCAACTCGTTCTGGGAACGGGGAGAGCCCTTCAGACACTTGGGTGATTGCCGGCGAGTTGGAAAGCCAAATGAGGCAGGCCATCTCAAACCTCGAGCCTCGGCACGGCTTCATGGTGAGGTCGAGCGCAGTAGGTGAGGATGGCGCGAGCGATGCCTGGGCAGGAATCTTCGATAGTTACGTGTCACAGGGTGTCGACGAGGCCATCGGCTCTGTCGTGAAGTGCTGGTCTTCGTTGTTTGCGCAGACTGCTAACTACTATTGGCGGACAAGAGCGACTCGTATGGGCCTAGCTATGGGCGTGATCGTGCAGGAAAGGATTCTGCCGGAGGTCTCGGGAGTGCTCTTTTCGCATGATCCATTATCGGGACATTCGGACCACATCATTGTCGAGATCGTCGACGGTGCCTGCGAGCAGCTCGTATCGGGTCGCTTGACGCCAGACAGGTACGTTATCGACCGATGCGACTATCGCATCGTAGATCGGCAGGTGGTCAATCGGCGGAAAGCGAAGATCACGCATCGCAATTTGCTCACATTGGCTGCGTATGCCGCTCCGCTTGAGCAACTTTCGGGTTGTGCGGTGGATATCGAGTGGGGATACGCCGACGGACAATATTGGTTTTTCCAACGACGACCTATCACAGCGGCGAGCGGGTACGAATCCGAACTCGAGCCTGATCACGGGCGAGACGCCTTACAGTTCTGGTGGTCCGATTGTTCACCGTTATGGCGCTTGGAGACGCGCTACAGGTACATTTGCAACCGCAAAGACATTTTATGGAATCGAATATCGCTATTCTCCCTCGTCATCACCGGCGGTTCCGCAGCGGCATTTCTATCGGTCGAGGATGCGAGGCGATGCATCGGCCGGGGTCAACGCCACTTCGATGAGGCAAGTCTGCGCGAACTGGATGCGAAGGCGGTTGAGCTGCAGTCTTCCTATCAATCGACCAAGGAACGTCTCAGCCGGATACAGTATTCAGCGATTTCAAGCGCCGAACAGGCCAGGATTTTCTGCGAAGTCGTGGAACTATTTGGATTATTGGCGAGCTACTATCGCTCAACTGGCGCGGAAGAGACTGCGCTTTTTGAAGAAGAACTCGGATACTTCTTGGATCTCGATGAAATAGAAGCGCTCGACGCCGCCTATCCCGATGAAGAGGTCCAAGAAGAGCGCAGGAGTTTCGAGCTCTGCCGTAAGGGAACTGATAGCGAATCCGAATCGGCATTGATTGAACACGCCAAGTCTTTTCCCTGGTTGGGAATCAACGCCCAGTCGCAGGCGCAATTGGTCGCATTGTTGCGAACTCGCCTCGACAGTGAACCTCCGACCTGCGTCGAGTCTGCTCAGGCTGGCGGTGGGGATACGACTCTGCCGCAGCGTGGGGACGACGGCAGTATCGCCCTGGCATATTCGATCTTGAAACGAGTCCGGTCCGGCCTGAAACTGTGTTGGGCCGGAATCGATTTTATGATGCTGGATTTCTTCGAACACTTGGCCCATGAGTTTGGTCAAGAGATAGGTACTTTGTTGTCATATTATCGGGTCGACGAAATACTCGACTTGATCACTGACGGCACCACCCTTGATAGCCAAGAGATCGACGCTAGACGCGAAATACAAGCTCTGGTTGGGCGAGGCGAGGTATTGACGTACGCCAGCGGGCAGGCTGCCAAGGAATTGCTCGCCGAACTCAGTATTGCGGCGGATCCCGCCGAGCTGGTTGGAACGGTGGCGTGCAGGCAAGAGAATGGCACTGTTTCAGGCACCGTAATTCTATTGGTATGTAATGACACGGACAGCGCTGATGCTGCCCGCAGAATAGTTTCACACCAGCACATCGTCGTCACATCGATGATGCAATTCAATACAATTGATGTTTTGACGCGAGCTGGCGGCGTGATTACAGATGAGGGCGGCGTGCTAAGTCATGCCGCAATCATTGCCAGGGAATATAAGATCCCTACGATTGTAGGAACCAAGCGCGCGACGTCGGAACTAACAGACGGTCAGCAGGTGACCATGGACCTGATCACGGGTGCAGTGCTGGTCAATCTGTAGTGGGATTGGACGTAGCCTATTCGACGTAACTCTCCAAGGTACCTCTGCGGCGTACATCGACGGAGGCACAATGAAACCCGCCGCCCATGGCGCGCGGGTGCCTCAGCCTAAGTGGAATCGTTTCTATGCCGTGCAGTTCCAGGCACTTCCGAAGCGGCGTCTGGCGTTCCTCGACTATCGCCAACGAAGGGTTGACCATCAAGAAATTGATGCCGATCCAGCGTGAGGAGAGGGGGTTTGGTGTCGCCGATCCGACGTCGACCACCGAGTCGAACCAGATCAAATCCCACTTTCGAAGAACTTCAGGGAGATTGTGTTCGTTGACTCGCTCAGGATTTACCAGTGCAAGCCCCGGGCCTAGTAGTGTAAAAGTGGTGTCGATATGCTTTTGATTGTACAAGTTGTAGCAGGTGTGTACCTTGTAGTCGCTACCCAACAGATTTTGTAGCCAGATCGCCCCAAGTTCATTTCCGGAATTGGAAATGAGATAGAGAAGATCTCGACCCATCCGCAGGACGTTTGCGGCATCGAACATGGGCTCAGTATTTTTGAGACAGACCTTGAAGCCATCCGGTTCTGCGAAACTATCGTCCGTAAGGCGGGGGCGGGGTGCCGAAATCCACTTGGTTCCCGACCGCAAATAATCAATGAAGATGTCCTTGTAGGCTTGCGTCTCCAAGAAACGTGAACGCAAAGGCGATGGGGCCTCAATGATAGAATTTCCCATCGCGAGGATGATGTCACGCGGGCAATAGTTGTAGAGTCCGTCAGTCGTCCAGTGCGGAGTGGAAAATTCGATTGAATGATCCTGTGCTTCGGGCCGCCGGACGACGACCGACAAGTCTTCGAGTGTTTCGATGAATAGCGCGAGGTCCTCCTCGGTCTCCTCGACAATATGCTTGGGGAATGGTCCCGTAGGGATATCGGCGATGGCCCGTAATTCGGGAAAATCAATCGCATGAACACTGATGTCTGGCCTGGGGAGCTGTGCGCCGATCGCGGTCCCCACGATGATTTCTTCAAGGGGGTCCCACTCATTGAAGACGTTGACCAAACTCATAGAATTACATCCCTTTAATTGCGAACGGAACGATCGCCTCCTTGAAACTGTAATACGCACAATCTTCGGGAGGATCAACGGCTACGACTTCGCATCCAATATCGGAGAATCCAGCGGAGCGAAGATATGGCGCCTGAGTTTTGTTGAACATAACGTCACAGTCGTATTCTGTCCGCAGATTGCCCCACGATGTGAGATTGCAGTACGTCAGAACGCCGCCCGGCCTCAACGTACGGATTGCGCCTTGTGCAAAATCGAACTGGTGTGTGTGCATTTCGTCGTGGCTATTGGGATACGTGTCGTAGAGGATTCCATCGAAGTGCGCTTCTGCGAGGACTGGAAGCACAGTCTTCCAACTGCCAAAGATCGGTATCACTCTGTGTGCTGAACGGGCGGCGAAATCGAGTAGGTGCAGGTAGACGTCGCGGTTTGCTTCCACGACAACGTGCTCATCGACTCCCAAGGCGGCCAGGTGACCACTCGCAATACCCATCCCGAAGCCGACCTCGAGAACTGTGCCGCCGCTCTTGGCGGCGGCACGGGCAAGCTCCAACATGAAGGTGTCCTCCCACTGCTGCATCACAGGGTGGCCGAGGATCGTCAGCTTGCCGTCGTCGGTATGGGCTTCCGCGGAACTCCACCGCTCGCTGTCGTCGCTCTGGACTGTGTAGGAATTGACCACTTGGTATGCCTCTCGCACCACGATGAAGATGGGGCCTTCCAGGGAGATGATTGATGCCTACGGTCCTGACTCCGACGGTCCCCGCGTGGCCGCCGAAGGGTGATTATACCAGCCTCGACGGGCTCCGATTACCTGGGCGCGTATACGTCGAGTTCATTCGCCGCGACGTTCGGACCGCCGCCATGGTTTGCTGCGGGTCAGCGATCTCTGGCCGCGAAGCTGCCGTGGCCTGGCCCGGGACTTGACCCCATGTGGTTGGGCACCTCAAAGATCAGACTGGGCTACGGCTATGGCACTGTCACGCTAGTGGGCGTCGGTGACCTGGGAGAATCGGTGGGGTGAGAACCACTACGGCGTCGTATAGGGGTTATCGGTACCCGGTGGAGATCATCAATCTTCGTGTGGCTGTATTTCCGGTTTCCGCTGAGCTTTCGTGAGGTCCAGGAGCTGATGCTCGCACGTGGTGTCGTGGTCAGCCACGAGTCGATCCGGCGCTGGTGTGAGAAGTTCGGGCAGGCCTACGCCAACGGGCTGCGTCGCCGCCGTGCACGCCCAGGCGATAAGTGGCACCTCGACGAAGTGTTTGTGAAGGTCAACGGCACCACTCATTACCTGTGGCGTGCGGTCGACCAGGACGGCAACGTCTTGGACGGGTATTCCAAGCTGATTCGGGCCGACGGCGATCGTCGGGAAGGGCGCTGTCATAGATGCCGGCGACTGGCGCGGTAGGCGGCAATGGCAGCGACTCCGCAGAAAATGGTGAACACGGCGAACAACCAGCGAGCCGACATCACCTGGCCGCCCCGGCTGTTGTTGACTACGACACCGGCTAGGAGCGTGGGTCGGTAACGGTTCGGGTGGGTGTGCTGTCGCTGGAGCTGAGTGAGGTTGGGTTTGTGGGTTCGGGGCCGGGGATCGC
>CAZVST010000110.1:0-6520 GCA_964629725.1 uncultured Mycobacterium sp. | reverse complement strand
GGGTGCCGATAGCACCGGAGAGGGTGTCGGTGTACATGCGATCGGCCGCAACGCCAGCGGCGGTGAGGGCGTCGCGTTGGGCGTCGAGGTCCTGGCCGGCGGTGCTGACCCGCGCATACCCGAGTGTCGATGTCATGAGCGCCACTGTCTCACCGACCGCCGACAGCGGGGATTCAGGACACGCGCTGCGAAACAAGAAACGGGACACCGCGAGCTGGGGCGACGGGGGAGCGGCCTGGCTCGCCCGGCCGCGTCTCGTTTCTTCAGAATCGAGACAAACCCAATGAATCGGCGCGGGTCGGGTGGGTCGTCTTTCCCTCTGGTGATGGTGACTTCGTTGCCCGGGCCGGGGGTCCATTGGGTAGTGCCGATAGAGCCGTCTTTCGGGTACCGCCGATGGTGTTCCCTCATAGTCGGGAATCGGTGTTTTCACCGCCGCACTTGACCGCGGTTCGGTGGATACCGGCAACGGATGATGTTCAGGGTAAAGGGTTTCCGTTGCGGCGACTTGCGTGGGAGCACGTCACGACTCGCAAGCGATCCCGTCACCGTCGCGATCTTGCTTTGAGCAGTAGTGCGGGCTGCTCGACGGAATGTTCGACTCACCCGCCTGGTGCGCCGCTGTGCAATTCGCGTAGTAGCAACCGTTGCTATTCATCGGCGGCGGCGCAACGGCGGCGGCGGGCGCTGTGATCGACGGCGCAGGAGCTGTGGGTGCAGGGGCAGTGGTCGTTGCCGCCGCATGAATTGCTGGTGCGACCGCGACACCGAACGCGACCAAGCCCCCTAGGACAAGAGAACGGAGCATGACGGAAACCACCAATCGAGCCGAGAAAATTCAACGGTAGGCCGATCAAAGCAGACTGCGGAGCGGAACGAGCAGAAATTCGCAGCGCTGAGAATCTGTATAGGAAGCGCCTCCCGCTGCCCATATTGGACACACTTTCAGCAACGTCGAACGTGTCCCGATCGCGTCCACGGCGGCTCGGCGGGGGCGTCGCGGCGAACTACCGGCTCACGGGGCGTAGGTCGGTCAGATGGGTCAGCATCGACACGGTCAACTCGGTGAGTTCGGGTCAGCGGCGACATGTCGAACAGCACGGTTCCCCCCATTCAGACGCAGTAGCCCCCGTAATTTGTTGATTTGCGGCGGCCTTGGCGGTGAGGCGGGCCTTTCCACCGACAACTGAGCAGTCCAGACGGTGGGATTGTGGCGCTTATGCTTCCGGTCGTGCCCGTATCGCGGAAGCGGAAGAAAAAGAAGAAATCCAGCGGTTCTGCTCGATCCTTCGGAGCGTCCCGCCACATCACGCCCCAGCGGGGGTCCGGAATAGACGCGCCCGCTCGGGGATCATCTCTTTCTGATGTGGCGCAAGCGTTCCAGGGTCTGGCCGCCTATCGGGACCAGCTCAACCAACAGCGGGTGTCACGGGCTGCCGCAATAGCGACGAAGCTGGTCGCAGACCTCGCGCAGGCCGCGACGGATCAGCCGGACATGATCCTGACCGATGCCATATGCGAGCGGCTAGGAGCTGTGCTCGCCGAGGCGGCAGAGCGGTCAACCATCGATGAGCGGGTCGGGCCACACCACCTGGCCGAAGCCATCCCCGTCGCAGCCGAAGCAGCGGTCATGGCGGCGTTGACGGCGAGCACCGGGTCCGCGGACGCTTGGCGCGCACCGTGGCGGGTACTGACAGCGTTGACGTACGTGCTGCCCCACCCCTTTAACGAAGTCGTCGACGAGACGATCACGCGGCTGCGGGACCTGCCCGCCGGGCAGGTGTTGCCTGCCGCCCCGACCGGGCCCGTTGTGACCGGACCGGTGCTGTGGACCTCTGACCAGTACGGCAGCCGGTTCGCCGTCACCGCCCCGATCATGACCGCAGAGGATCATCCTGTGCGCTGGTACCTGTGGGACATCGATGCATGCGGGCATGCTGCCTTCACCCTGCACAGCGGCTACTACCCCTCTTCCGAGGCGGCGATGGCGGCCTGGCGGACCGGAGTGGGCCAGACCGCTTCGGCCGGAGCCAGCTTGGCCCCGGCCGAAGACCCGTGGCTGCTGTCGGCCCTACTGCCCGTGGACATGGGGTTCATGCGTCCCGGTGGGGAAAGCCTTGAGCAGTTCGCCGAATACCACCGCAGCCAGCGGTTGGCGGAGGCCGTCAACCAGGCGATGCCCCAGCTGAAAGCCCGACCACACGTCGGTCTGACCGCGGCTATCGCCAAGGTCGAGTTCGCCGCCTGGCTGCGTGCCCGTATCGCCGACCAGACGGAGCAGCCGGAGAACCTGGACGAGCTGGTCGAGGAACTGGCCGACTCCTGGAACCTCAACTGTATCGACGCGGTTTATGCCACCTGCTCCCCCCACCGGGTCGCCCTGTGCGTGCTACACATGCGCAACTACTACACCGACGACTACGCCGACCAACTGGTGGCCCTGCTGCCTGACTGGACCCGATGGCTTGCCATACGTAACGGCACCGCGCCGGAGCTGGCCGAGCGCTGCATGCCCTACGCGCACGGCCAACCACATCCGCAGCTGGGCCAAGACGACCGAAATTTCAACTACTACAGCCACGTCATCGAGTAACCCGCGCGGACATAACACGGACACGCAGGCCCAACCGAGAAGGGCATCAGACAGGTCGGGCGTCAGCCAAACCTAGCGGATGATCCCTACGGCGGCTTTCCGGAATATCCCGCTCATACCCGTTACTGAGGTTCCCCCGTTTCGTCGGACATCCTGAACAGCTGGGGTGACGGCCCCGGCAGGAGGGATGCACTCATGGGGTGGGACAGTGCGCTCTGCTCGACGACGCTCTCGATCGTTGGGTGCGACCTCACCGATGCGATCACCGAACACAGTGCGGTGCTGATGATGGCCGGGGCCGTCTTCGATCACCATTGGGCCCGCACGCCTGATCTGCGCCGCCAACAGACCCCGCTGCCCCCCCTAAGACCAGCGCCACGTTGCGATCGCGCAGGCGGAGACGCGGCCCTGCCCTCGTTACCTTTTTCATGGCCCCTGATGTGGGGCACCCGGTCGCCAGTTCCGGTATGACTTCTGCCCCTGTCTCTCGAATGATCCGGGGGGTGGTGTCGCCGGAACTGGCGGCATCGACGGACCGCTGATAGGGACAGGGTCGCTGGTAGGTCTCTTCGTAACGTGGGTGCTGGCGTCGATGCCGGATCGGTGACCGGGCCGTGCCAGAGTGACGAGGAGCAGAGAGGCGTTGAATACAGGATTTTCTCCCTCCACTCACCGAGCCGGGGCCGGCGTCGATGGATCCTTGTTTGAATCGTGCTGTGCGAAAAGACTGTTCAGCTCAGATTCCTGAAGCGATGGCCCATGACTGAACCGATCGCCGACGGTGCGGGAATGGCCGCGCCTGCTCAGTGTTGCTCCCGGGAGGGATGCTCCCGGTGGAGGAAAGACGATGGCTACTGCTCGTTGCTGTGCATCGAAATCGACCGTAAGCTCACCAAGACGCGGGCTCTCATCGCCGAGCGGGGGATCAGCCCGACTGCCGCGGCACTGTGGGCGGCGGCGGTCTCTCTCTCCGATCAGCTCTCCGAGGTGAATCGCCTCGAAAACCTAGTCAAATCAAGGGAAGTCGCGAGATAGTCCCTCGCCGGAACCGGGGCCGAGCGACTATTCGGCCGTCCAGATGTCGTCGGAGTCGATGCCGCTGAGCGGCCAGCCGGCGGCTGCCAGGGAGGCGGCGACTCTCCGCACGTTCTCCGGCCCGGCATCGTGGTGGGCGACTCCCTCGACGAAGCGCTCGATCTCTTCGTAGTCGATCTGGTGGTCGGGTGCCTCATTGGCCTCAGCGGCGACGATCTCCCGGATCACCTCCTCGATCTCTTTGTCGGGCAACGGGGTTGAGCGCAGCAAGCCGAGCAGCGGCACCGGGTCGGGACTGGGAACGCCCGCCGGATAGCCGGCGCGCAGCCACTCCAGGACGGCGTGGACGCGGGATCCGGTAGTCACAGCTGCCAGTGTCGTCCCAGTCAGGAGAACGAACCACGGACATCAGTTGAAGGGTTGGTGAACAGGGGGGTGGAAACCCGAATCTAGTTGGTGTGCTTGACTATTGACATCCAGACTGGCGGTCGTGAGTGTAGAGACGATCGTATTGGGGCTGTTGATCGCGACGGCGTTGGCGTTTGACTTCACCAACGGTTTCCACGACACCGGCAACGCGATGGCGACCTCGATCGCCACCCAGGCTCTCAAGCCTAAACAGCTGTCCTGCTGGCCGGTGTGCTCAATCTGGTGGGCGCGTTCCTCTCGGTGGAGGTGGCAGTCACGGTCACGACCTCGGTGCTGAAGGTGCAGGATGCCAAGACCGGTCACCTGCTGCCGGGCATCGACGCATCGATGGGCCTGACGATCATCTTCGCCGGACTGATCGGCGGCAGCTTGTGGAATCTGATCACCTGGTTGTTCGGCATCCCGTCGAGTTCGTCGCACGCTCTGTTCGGCGGACTGATCGGGGCTGGACTGGCGCGCCCTGGGTTTCAGCGGGGTCAATGGGCCCGGCGTCACCCAGAAGGTGCTGATCCCGGCGCTGGCTGCTCCACTGATCGCCGGACTGGTACCCGCATGCGGCACCCCAGGCTGGTCTACCGGATCACCCGCACCGTCCTGCACCGGCGGAGGGACCAGGGATTCCGTTGGGGCCAGGTCGCGACCGCGTCGTTGGTCGCCCTGTCGCACGGCACCAACGATGCGCAGAAAACCATGGGCGTGATCGCGCTGGCGCTGAAAACTTCCGGGCACCTGAGCGGTGACGTCAAGCAGAACGGCCTGCCGGTCTGGATTATCGCCAATTGCGCGTTCGCGATCGGTCTGGGTACCTATCTGGGCGGCTGGCGTGTCATCCGCACCCTGGGCAAGGGACTCGTGGAGATCGAAGCCCCGCAGGGCCTGGCCGCCGAAGCGTCCTCGGCGGCAATCATCCTGAACTCCAGCGCTGCCGGTATGGCGCTGTCTACCACCTATGTTGCCACCGGATCCATTCTGGGCAGCGGCGTGGGCAAGACCGGCGCCCGTGTGCCCTGGGCCGTCGCCGGTCGGATGCTCACCGCGTGGCTCGTCACCCTGCCGGCTGCTGCTGCGGTGGGGGCGCTGGTCTACTGGCTGTTGGATCTGATCAAGGACGTCACACAGTCACGGCTGGCCGGCGATGGGGTGATCTTCGTGATCCTGGTGGTCTTGTCGATCTATATGTGGTGGCGCGCCCGGCAACAGAAGGTCAACCACAGCAACGTCAACGCCGATTGGGATGAGCACACCAACTCCGTTGTGCCTGCCGATATCCGGGAGGCAAACACTACGACAATGACCTCGACCGCACTGTCTGTCTGAGGACCGGAAGGACACCGCACATGCACTACTTGGAATCCATCTTCAGGGTCCTCATCGTCGGGCTCATCCTCGGCGCCCGCCTGCCGGCATTGTTCGCGACCGGCTTACTGGCGTACTCCTACGGGGCCGGCGGCGAAGAGGCCGACCACGTCATTCACCCACCCAACCCGCCGCTGAAAATTGTCGGCGTGCTGCTGTTCGTGATCGTAGGAGTGGTCATCATCACCGCCGTTGCGTGGATCACCCGGGCGACGGTCGTGCACTATTTCGGTGTTGACCTCTTCCCGATGCCGCCGAAGAAGTAGGAGTCCAAACCGCTATGACGAACGCACGATCGGCCTCGCCAGGTTACTTCCAGTCGGTCGTCGGGTGGGTGCGCAAGGGGTATCCCGACGGCGTCCCGGCCCGTGACTACTACCCTTTGATCGCGCTGCTGGCGCGCAGCCTCGATGAGGACCAGGTGGTTCAGGCGGCGTGGAGCGTGCTGAAGCAGAGCCACCCCGACAACCCCGTGACCGACGAGGCGATCCGCCAGGCCGTGCACGCGGTGATCGCGAAGGAGCCCAACGACAACGAGATCAATCAGGTCGCGGCTCGCCTGGCGTTGGTCGGCTGGCCGTTGGCCGACCACGGATAGCGCACGCCGCTAGCTGGCGAACAGGCCCTCTGGGACGTTCACCTTCTGGCAACCTCGTCGTTGCTGAGCGGGGGTAACGTGCGCGCGTGCAGATACATCTGGACGGCTACACAGTCGTCGACGACGAAGACGACGACCCGATCCTCTTCGATCCCAGTGGCATCCCGGTCGACACCTGGCGGGAGAACTATCCCTACGACGATCGGATGTCCCGGCCGGACTACGAAGAGCAGAAGCACATCCTGCAGGTCGAACTCCTCAAGTTGCAGAACTGGACCAAAGCCAACGGACTGCGGCACGTCATCGTCTTCGAAGGACGGGATGCCGCCGGCAAGGGCGGAACCATCAAGCGGTTCATGGAGCACCTCAATCCGCGGGGGGCACGGGTTGTGGCACTGGAGAAGCCGACGGAGAAGGAAAGCACCCAGTGGTACTTCCAGCGCTACGTCAACCATCCGCGTTGACTCATCGAAAATGCCCGCGTAACCCCTATCGTTGCCTCATGTGAG
>CAZVST010000109.1:0-6821 GCA_964629725.1 uncultured Mycobacterium sp. | reverse complement strand
GGCCCACAACGGAATTCAATACCGCACCGCTACCGAATCGGTGCATCCAGGCTTAATCGAGGAAGCCGTGCAGCAGGACGGCGGAGCCGGCCAAGTGTGCCAGCATCGCCGCGGCGGCCCGCTCCGGATCGCCGGCCATGATCGCCGTGACGATCGCCTCGTGCTGTTCGTTGGAGTGCGCGATATTGCGCTGCAGCAACGGAATTCGATCCAGCAGCGCATTGACCCGCATCCGGTTCTCGGCCACCAGCGGCACCAATGACGGCGAGCCGGCGGCTTCGGCGATCGCCAGGTGCAGCCGGGAGTCCAGCCGCCGGTAGTCCTCGGGGCTCGCGGCGCGGACGTCGCTCACGCGTGCCCACAGATCGGCGTGTTCGCCCGCACCGAGGTCGCGGGCCGCCGCCATCCGCACGGCCCCCACCTCCAAGATTTCCCGCAGCCGCAGCAGGTCGTCGATCTCGGCGCCGGTCGCCCCGGCGAGGCCGCCAGTCGGGGCGGGCAGCCGTTCGGAGAGGAACGTCCCGCCGTAGCGGCCGCGCCGAGACACCAGGTAGCCGGCCTCGGACAGCGACTTGATCGCATCGCGCACGGTGTCGCGGCTGACCCCCAGGCGCACCGCGAGTTCGCGCTCGGGGAGCAACTGCTCGCCCGGACGCAGAACACCGAGGCGGATCGTCGACAGCAGCCGTCCCACCGTCTCCTCGAACGCGTTGCCGAGCCGTACCGGGCGCAGCAGGGCGTCGGGGATTCGATCCAGGTCTGCCGACATGGTCCTACCGCGTAATCATGTCTAGAGCGGGGTGACGTAGTGGCCGCTGATGCCGCCGTCGACCAGGAAGGTGGCGCCGGTGATGAACGACGAGTCGTCACTCGCCAGGAACGCCACCGCGGCGGCGAGTTCCTCCGGCTCGGCGAAACGCCCCATCGGCACGTGCACCAGCCGCCGCGCCGCCCGCTCGGGGTCCTTCGCGAAAAGCTCTTGTAGCAGTGGGGTGTTCACCGGTCCGGGGCACAGCGCGTTGACCCGGATGCCCTGTCGGGCGTACTGCACTCCGAGCTCACGGCTCATCGCCAGCACCCCGCCCTTGGAGGCGGTGTAGGAAATCTGGGACGTCGCCGAACCCATCACCGCAACGAACGATGCGGTGTTGATGATGGACCCCTTGCCAGCGGGCACCATATGCCGCAGTGCCGCCCGGCAGCACAGGTAGACGCTCTTGAGATTGACGTCCTGCACCCGCTGCCAGGCCGGCAGTTCAGTGGTCTCGATCAGGTCGTCGTCCGGCGGGGAGATCCCCGCGTTGTTGAACGCGATGTCCACCGAGCCGTAGGCCGCCGCCGCAGCAGCAAAGAGGTTGTCGACCTGACCCTCGTCGGACACGTCGACGGTGACGAAGAGCCCCTCGAGTTCGTCGGCCACCGGTTCGCCGGTCTTCGGATCGATATCGCCGACGACGATGGTGGCGCCCTCGGCGCGCATTCGCCGGGCGGTCGCCAGGCCGATGCCACTGGCCGCGCCGGTGATCACCGCCACCCGGCCGGCCAGGCGCTGGTTCAGATCGATTCTGGGCGCTGATGTCACGGGGCTTCTCCCATCGCAAAGAACACATTTTTGGTTTCAGTGAAATGCTCGGGGGCATCGGGCCCGAGTTCGCGGCCCAGACCAGAGCGCTTGAACCCGCCGAACGGGGTGCTGTAGCGCACCGACGAATGCGAGTTGACGCTGAGATTGCCCGACTCCACGGCGCGCGAGACCCGCAGCGCACGGGAGAGGTTCTCGGTCCAGATCGACCCGGACAGGCCGTACTCGGTGTCGTTGGCCAGGGCGATGGCATCGGCCTCGTCGTCGAACGGCAGCACCGCGACCACCGGCCCGAAGATCTCCTCGGTGACCGTGCGGTCGGTGCGCGCCGGGGTGAGCACCGTCGGGGGGAACCAGTATCCGGGACCGCTAGGCGCCGAACCGCGGAACGCGACGGGGGCGTCTTCGGGCACATAGGCGGTCACCGAGTTGTAGTGCGGGCGCGACACCAGCGGCCCCATCTCGGTGTCCCGGCTGGCCGGATCGCCCACCACGACCCCCTTGACGGCAGGTTCGAGCAGTTCCATGAACCTGTCGAATACGCTGCGTTGCACCAGGATCCGGCTGCGGGCGCAGCAGTCCTGACCGGCGTTGTCGAACACCCCGTACGGTGCCGTGGCGGCCGCGCGCTCAAGGTCGCAGTCGTCGAAGACGATATTGGCGCTCTTGCCACCCAACTCCAGCGTCACTCGCTTGACCTGAGCGGCGGCCCCGGCCATCACCCGGGTGCCGACCTCGGTGGAACCGGTGAACACGAGTTTGCGCACATCGGGGTGGGTGATGAAGCGCTCCCCCACCACACTGCCCTTGCCGGGCAGGACCTGGAACAGATCGGACGGGAGACCGGCCTCGACGGCGAGTTCACCCAGGCGGATGCTTGTCAGCGGCGTCCATTCAGCCGGCTTGAGCACCACCGCATTGCCGGCGGCCAGCGCCGGAGCGAAGCCCCACGAGGCGATCGGCATGGGGAAATTCCACGGGGTGATAACCCCGACGACACCGATGGGCTCGTGGAACGTGACGTCCAGACCGCCGGCAACGGGAATCTGCTTGCCGCTCAACCGCTCCGGGGCCGCGGAGTAGTACTGCAGCACGTCGCGCACGTGGCCGGCCTCCCACTCGGCTGCCGATACCGGGTGCCCGGCGTTGGCCACCTCCAGGGCGGCCAGCTCCGCGACGTTGGCGTCGACCACGGCGGCGAAGGACCGCAGCGTGGCGGCGCGCTCAGCGGGAGCTAGTGCAGCCCAGGCTTTTTGGGCGACCGCGGCCCGGGCTACGGCGTCGTCGACGGCGGCGGCGTCGAGCAATTCGACGGTCCGCACCGGCTGCTCGGTCGCCGGGTTGATGACGGTGGTGGTGCTCACGTGTTTACCTTCCCTGTCGCATAGCGCCTCGCGGCGTCCACCAGCGCGGTGAACAGCCGTAGATCGTCGAGGTTCTCCTCGGGATGCCACTGCACCCCGACGACGAAATCCTCACCGGCGCTTTCGATGCCCTCGATCACGCCGTCGCAGCGGGCGCTGGCGATCAGTCCCGCGCCCACCTCGTCGATGGCCTGGTGGTGGTAGCAGCGGGTCTGGATGCTCTCACCCAGCAGCCGGCCCAGCCGAGTTCCCTCGATGATGTGGGCGGTGTGCAACGCGAAGGTTGCGTCAGCCACTCGATGGCCGCTGTGCCCGACGACATCGGGCAGATGCTGGTGCAGGGTTCCGCCGAGGGCGACGTTGATCACCTGCGGCCCTCGGCAGATGCCCAGCACCGGCAGGCGGCGGTCCAGCGCCGCTGCCAGCACCGCGAACTCCCAGGCGTCGCGTTCGCGCGCCGGTTCCTCGGTCGCCGGGTGCGGCTGGTGACCGTAGGCTTGGGGGTTGACGTCTTTACCGCCGGTGAGGATCAGACCGTCGAGCCGGCCGACCACCTGCTCGGCGACCGCGTCGCCGACGGGCTGCGGCGGCAGCAGAACGGCGATGCCGCCGGCTCTGGTGACGCCGTCGAGGTAAACGGCCGGCAGGAAGCTGGCCGGCACGTCCCAGACCCCGCTGCGGGCCTGCTGTCGGTAGGTGGTGAGTCCGATGACCGGAGGTGCCATCGCGTCGCTAGAAACGCTCAAAGCCGCGGACCCTCTCCCAGTCGGTGACGGCGGCGTTGAAGGCCGCGACTTCGATCCGCGCGTTGTTCAGGTAGTGCTCCACCACCCCGTCGCCGAAGGCCGCTCGCGCCACCTCCGAGCGGCTGAACAACTCGGCGGCCTCGGCCAGCGTGGTGGGCAGCCGCTCGGCGTCGGCGGCATAGGCGTTGCCGGCCACCGGCTCGGGCAGTTCCAGGCCTTTGTCGATGCCGTACAGCCCGCCGGCGATCAGCGCCGCCACCGCCAGGTACTGGTTGACGTCACCGCCCGGTGTCCGGTTCTCCATCCGCATTGAATGTCCGTGGCCGACGACCCGCAACGCACAGGTACGGTTGTCCATCCCCCACGCCACGGCGGTCGGCGCGAAGCTGCCTTCGGCGAATCGCTTGTAGGAGTTGATGTTCGGCGCATAGAACAGCGAGAACTCACGCAGTGTGGCCAGCTGGCCGGCCAGGAAGCTGCGGAACATGGGGGACATCCCGAGCGGGTCGGCGTCGTCGGCGAACACCGGCTCGCCGCCGGCTCCGCGCACCGAGATGTGGATGTGGCAGCTATTGCCCTCCCGCTCGTCGAACTTGGCCATGAACGAAAGGCTCTTGCCGTGCTGATCGGCGATCTCCTTCGCGCCGTTCTTGTAAATGGTGTGGTTGTCGCAGGTCACCACGGCGTCGTCGTAGCGAAAGGCGATCTCCTGCTGGCCGAGGTTGCACTCCCCCTTGACGCCCTCGCAGTACATCCCGGCGCCGTCCATGCCCACCCGGATGTCGCGCAGTAAAGGCTCCAGCCGGGTGGAGGCATGGATGGCGTAGTCGACGTTGTAGTCGGTCGATTTACTCAGTCCGCGATAGCCGGCCGCCCAGGCGGCGCGGTAGGTGTCGTCGAACACGATGAATTCCAGTTCGGTGCCGACGAAGGCGTCCAGTCCGCGCTGGGCCAGCCGGGCCGTCTGCGCGCGCAGGATGCTGCGCGGGGCGGCGGCCACCGGATCGCCGTTCGGCCAATGAAGATCGGCCATCACCAACGCGGTGCCGGGCAGCCAGGGCAGCACCCGCAGCGTGCTCAGGTCTGGTCGCATCACCATGTCGCCGTAGCCGGATTCCCAGCTGGACATCGTATAGCCGGGCACCGTGTTCATCTCGACGTCGACCGCAAGCAGGTAGTTGCAGCATTCCGCGCCGTGGGCCGCGACCTCTTCGACGAACAGCCGCGCGGAAACCCGCTTTCCGGTGAGCCGGCCCTGCATGTCGGCGAACGCCACGATGACGGTGTCGATCTCGCCCGCGGCCATCAGGCGGTCAAGTTCGCCGGGGGTGAGCAGACCCTTCGACGAGGCGTGGCGTCGGGGATGGCTCTCGGACATCACGTGCGCTCCTCGGCTCGTTGCGGTGCGGCCGACCCAAGGTTTACACGATAGACACGCGAAAGGTAGGACGACAGACCAATAAACGCCTAGTGTGCCTGCCAACGGTGATGAACGGAGGCCCGCTGTGCCCGAAGGCCACGAACTGCTCGACGAAGACGAACGCCATCTGGCCCAGCTGGGCTACAACCAAGAACTGCAGCGATCGTGGTCGGGGTTCAACAACTTCGCCATCTCGTTCTCGATCATCTCGATCCTGGCCGGCTGCTTCACCTCCTTCGGCCTGGGCTGGAACAACGGCGGCCCGGCCGCGATCGCCTGGGGCTGGCCGATCCTGGCGGCGTTCATCATGCTTATCGGCTTCTGCATGTCGGAGCTGGTGTCGGCGTATCCGACGTCGGGCGGAATCTACTGGTGGGCAGCCAAACTGGGCGGCCCCAAGGCCGGCTTCTACACCGGCTGGCTGAACCTGATCGGCCTGATCGCGATCCTGGCCTCGGTCGCCTACGGGAGCGCGACGTTCCTGGACCTGACCCTGGGCACGCTGAGCGAAAGCTGGCTCGCCGGATACAGCCTCAAACGCGTCTTCGTGATGTTCCTGGTGATCCTCGTCGTGGTCGCCGTCATCAACATCTTCTCCAGCCACCTGCTCGCCGTGATCAACAACATCTCAGTGTGGTGGCATGTCGCCGGCGCCGCCACGGTGATCCTGATCCTGTTCCTGGTCCCCGAGCACCACGCCAGCGTCGGCGACGTCTTCGCCAGGACTATCAACAACAGCGGGATGTTCGGCGGCGCGACCTCCGGCATCGGCTGGCTGCTGCTGGTGCTGCCGATCTCGGCGATCCTGACCCAGTACACGATCACCGGATACGACGCCTCGGCCCACCTCTCCGAGGAGACCAAGAGCGCGGCCAACGCGGCCGCCAAGGGCATCTGGCGCTCGATCTTCTACTCCGCCATCGGCGGCTGGATTCTGTTGCTGGCCTTCCTGTTCGCTGTCCAGGACGCCGACGGGGTATCCGCGGCCGGCGGCGCGGTGGCGGCCATATTCAGCCAAGCGTTGAGCTCCAAATGGGCGGCCGCGGTGTTGTTCATCTCCACCGCCGGGCAGCTGTTCTGCACCACCGCCTGCCAGACCAGCGCCTCGCGCATGCTGTTCGCCTTCAGCCGCGACCGCGCCGTGCCGGGTCACCAGCTGTGGTCGGCGGTGAACTCCCGGCGGGTGCCCGCCAACGCCGTCATCGTGACGGCGGTGATCGCGGCGATCATCACCCTGCCCGCACTGGTGCCGGTCGACATCAACGGTGCGCCGGTGCCGATCGCCTTCTTCGCCGTCGTCTCGATCGGGGTGGTCGGGCTGTACCTGGCGTTCGCGGTGCCGATCTATTACCGCTGGAAAGCGGGCGATGCGTTCGCCGCGGGCAGCTGGAATCTGGGCAGCCGCTACAAGTGGATGGCCCCGCTGGCACTGGCCGAGATCATCATCACCTCGATCGTGGCGATGTTCCCGACCGCACTCGGCGGGGTTCCGTGGGATCCCGGCTTCGAGTGGAAGTTCGTCAACTACACCCCGATCGTGGTGTTCGGTGTGCTGTTCCTGCTCTGGCTGTACTGGCACGTCTCGGTGAAGAAGTGGTTCACCGGCCCGGTGCGACAGGTGGACGAGACCGGAAAGGAACTCGGGGTCTCTTAACCTGGATGCACCGATTCGGTAGCGGTGCGGGATTGAGTTCCGTTGTGGGCGTTGA
>CAZVST010000108.1:0-6950 GCA_964629725.1 uncultured Mycobacterium sp. | reverse complement strand
CCGGATCGCAATTCACCTCTATCAGGTACGGCGAACGCCTGGCCGAGATCGGCGCTGTCCCCTCGATCGGGACCGTCGGGGACAGCTATGAGGTGAGTCGGCGGCGGGGATTTCACTATGAAATATCCCTGGAGTTCGTTGAGGTCTCTTCTAGGCTCCGTAGGCCCAGGACCTGGGGTTGGTCGGTGGGTTTGGGGTGGGTTTGCCGATTGAGGTCATCTCGGGATTCCTGAAGCTCTATCGTTGTTGTTGCTGGTCTTGTTGGATCGGTGAAGGCAAAGGGGGGCCGGCAGAGCCTGGCGGTGGTGCGGGATCTGCGTGAGGCGCGTGTTGCGGCCGGACCGGACGAGTTGGCCGCGCTGGAGACAGACGTGTTCGCCGGGTTCGTGTTGGCTCGGGCAGCGGCCGGGTTGGCCGACGCCACGATCGTCTCCGACGTGGTCAATCTCGAACAGATCCGGGTCTGGTTCGGTCGGCCGTTGTGGGAGATGGAACCGCCTGACGCGGACGCGTACTTCGGGAAGGTACTGCGGAGTGCGGCCAAGGGCACCAGGCAGGCACGCTCGCGAGCACTGCGGGTCTACTTCCTGTTCCTGGAAATCCGGCACAAGGTGGAGATCCACCAACTGACCGGGCGGGTGGTGGAATGCCCGATCGATGAGATCAACCGGCCTCGGGGCGTGGGCGCGGCGGCGTTACGGATCCCGCCGTCGGCGGTGCAGATGGAGGCGTTGTTCGCCGGCTGGCGCCAGGAGTTGGCGACGTGTCGCAAGTTCGCTCCTGCCGCCCGCAACTACACAGCGGCTCGATTGATGGCCGAGGTCGGGCTGCGCGTGAACGAGGCGAGCCACCTCGATCTGGCCGATATCAAGTGGGACCTGGGCCGGTTCGGGAAGCTTCATGTTCGAAAAGGCAAGGGCGCCCGCGGATCCGGTCCCCGTGAACGGATGGTGCCGTTGATCAACAACGCAGGGGCCACCCTGCGGTGGTTTGTGCAGGATGTGTGGTGCTGCCTCGATGAGGACCACACCCGGCCCGGTGCCCCGTTGTTTGCGTCCGAACGCCGCAACGCTGACGGGACCGCAGCCCGGGTGGGCAACGAGACGCTGCGGTCCACGCTGACCGCGGCGGCGGCGACGCATCTGCCAGACTGGCCCGGCCGGGTTACTCCGCATGTCCTGCGGCACTTTTGCGCCTCCCAACTCTATTTGGGCGGTATGGATTTGGTGGCGATCCAGCAGACCCTTGGACATGTCTGGGTCGCAACGACGATGAACTATATCCACGTCCAGGCCACCCATATCGAAGACGCCTGGATCACCGGGCAGCAGCGGGCAGCGGATCGACTGACAGGGCTCGTTCAATGAAGTGGAACCTGCGTCTGGCCGCTGCCAACCGCGGCATCTGGAAGGCCAGCGAGCTGCAGCGCATGCTCGCCCAGGCAGGCCTGGTGATCAGTGCGGGGAAGATGTCCGGGCTCTGGTCGGGCAACCCTGCCAGCATCAAACTCGATGACCTCGATGTCATCTGCGCAGTCGTGGGCTGCGATGTTTCGGAACTGTTGATCGCCGAACCCGCCACGGTCGTCCTGATCCCCGAAAGCCGCGACGAACAGCAGGTGGACGCTTGCGGGTCGACCGTGTCGAGCGGAGCCGTCACGCCCTGGCGCCGGGGCACCCGCACGCTCCCGCCTGCCTGATGGCGGGCCGAACCCGGGCCGACACCCCGATCGGCAGCTCCCCGGACTGCTTGTCCTGGGGACCGTCCTACGAATCGCAGTCCTATTGTCGGGCCTGCTATGACTTCGTCCGCCGCTACCGGCCCGGCCGGTGCTCCCATTGCCTCCGCGACATCGCGGTGAAGAAAGGGCACTGTCGGCTCTGCTGGTTGCAGGCGGGAATGGCCGCCCCGGAAGGAAGTCGAATCACCCTGCGGGACTTCGCCCCAACGGGATACTGGCAGCTGTCGCTGACGGGTATGACCCGGCTCGGGCACACCCGTCCCGCCGCCCCGATTCCACCGGCCGAACCCACCGCACCGGTTCCCTCGCAGGACGGGGTCCAGCTGGAGCTGTGTGCGCCCGGTGAGTCACGGTTGTTCGACAAGCGTCATTGGGTGGCATCGAACATCACCAACGAGGCGCTGATGCGGACCAGACGCATCGCCGGGGAACTGGCCCAGACCCGCGGCTGGAACCCGCGGATCGCCCTCGAGACCAACCGAGCATTGGCGGTCGTCCTCGCCACGCATCAAAACGGGGACCTGATCGCCTGGTCCCAGCTGTCGCCGGCGTTGCGTTCCCGGGATCTCAGCGTCACCCGCACCGCCGAAATCCTCAGCCTGGCAGGACTATTGGACGATGACCGCATTTCCTCGTTCGATGCCCTCATGCAGAGGCGCCTCGCAGTCCTGCCGTCACCGATGGCCGCGGACGTCGAGCACTGGTTGCGCGTCCGCGGCCAGGGCGGTCCCCGCAGCCTGCCCCGCGACGAGCACACCGTCCGGATGAACCTCAACCGTGTGCACCCACTGCTGCTGATATGGGCACAACGATACGTGCACCTGCGCGAAGTCACCGCTAGCGACATCTCCACCGCCACTGAGGCTTTGACCGCAAGCCTGCGCGATCAGACCTTCACTGCCCTTCGTTCCCTGTTTCGCTACTGCAAGAAGACCGGCAGCACCTTCAAGGACCCCACCCAGGGCATCGGCGTCGGCCGGCGACCGCTGCACCTCATTCAGCCGCTGTTGCCCCACGAGATCGATCAGGCCACGGCCGCAGCCCTCACACCGGCTGCCCGCCTCGCGGTTGCTCTGGCCGCCGTCCACGCGGCTCGCCCCAATACCATCCGCGAGCTCCATCTCGACGACGTCGACCTCGGCAACCGGCGTCTGACCCTCGCCGGCAAGACCCGCCCACTCGACGATCTGACCAGGACCCTCCTGTTGGCTTGACTACAGCACCGCGCCAGCCGCTGGCCCGTCACCGCAACCCGCACCTGATCCTCAACCAACAGACCGCAATGACCACCCGGGCGGTCAGCGAGAACTGGCTGACCCAGAGTTGCCGCGGTCTCACCGCCACCCTCGAGCGCCTGCGAGTCGACCGCCAACTCGAGGAAGCCCTCACCCACGGCCCCGACCCCCTGCACTTGGCCGCCGTGTTCGGAATCCACGCCACCACCGCCATTCGCTACGCCACCGTCGCACGACAGCTCCTACAGACCCCCGTCGAGCAGCACAACGCCACCGGTTCCACGAACCCAAGGTTCCGAATCACCCATAGACCATGACCACCCCGGGGTTAATCCCGAAGACCCTTCAGTTCGCCCGAACTCTGGGCAAAGCCGCCGCCGCTCATAGAACCGTGCGTGACAGTCTCCCGTCACACGGCTCCCGCTGTTGAACCAGTTGGCAGTGCGCCGTGGTGCCAGTGAGCGAACATCGCCGGATAAGCCGAGGCGATCTCGGCCAGTTTCCGGCGGGCTCGTCGTTTGGCGCGGCGGAACCGTTTGCACTTCCGCATGGCCCATTTCACGAGGAATGGGTTGATCTGTTGTTCCAGGAACCGGATCAGCTCGGATTTGTAGAAGTGCCCGTAGTAGTTGATCCAGCCCGACACCACGGGGTTGATCATGGTGGCGATGCCCTGGAAGCTCAGCACGGTACAGCGGCCCAGTTGCCAGTTCCGGATGGTGCTGGCCATGGACTTCTTGGCCTGCATGCTCACCGCAGGTAGGAAGCCCACGTTGAGCCTCCCATCCCGCAGACGGGCGGCCCCGCGGCGAAACGTGAACCCCAGGAAGGTGAATTCGGTGACCGGGTAGTGCTGGTCACGCCCTTCCTGTTTGCAGTACACGATCCGGGTTTTATCCGGGTGCAGGTTCAGACCGAACCGTCCCAGTCTGGCTCCGATGGCCTCGCGAACCTGTTCCGCTTGGCGCTCGGTGGCACAGTGGATGACGGCGTCGTCGCAGTACCGCTCGAACCTGACCGCCGGGAACTCTCGATCCAGCCAGGCATCAAAGGCGTAGTGCATGAACAGATTCGACAACAACGGCGAGATCGCGGCCCCTTATGAACAGCGCAGGGTTATGCGCAGCGGCAGCCTGAAATCCCTGGTGACAGCGTTGTTGGGGGTTGATCGCTGCGCATAACGCGGATCTTCTGGTCGGGAGGCCCGGCATGGTGCCGGGCCGCATGGTCGGAGGTGAGTTGTTGTGGCGACTTTGTCTGTGTTGGTGTCGGGCCTGGAGTTCGCCGACTTCGACTGGCCGGGCAACCGGCTATTCGTGACGCAGGCCAAGACTGGTCACCGGGTGCAGTTGCCGCTGTTGAAAGCTGTTGGCTGGGCGGTGATCGACTACATTCGCCATGGCCGGCCGGCCTGCGATTGCCCGCAGGTGTTCGTACGGCACATGGCCCCGATCGGCCCGTTCTCCGACCAGGATCATCTGCATCAGATTCTGGTCAAACATGCCCGCGCAGCACATGTTCCGGTGAGCGAGAAACGCCGCCATGGCATGCACTCGCTTCGGCATTCGTTGGCGACCCGGCTGATGGAAAGCGGCACACCGGTCGAGCAGATCGCCGACATCCTCGGTCACCAGTCCGTCGCGTCGACCGGTGTCTACCTAAAATCCTCTCTGGGCCTGCTGGCCAAGTGCGCGCTGGACCCGGACGCACCAGTGAACGGGGTGCCGCGATGAGTCCCACCATCACGATGACCGAGGCGATCGCCGCCCTGGTCACCGAAAAATGCGCCACGGGTTACAAATACGACGCGGAGCAGCGGGTGCTGACCCGGTTCGCCACGTTCTGCGCCAGCGAGTTCCCCGGCCAGCAGGCCCCCACCCGGGACTCGGTCCAGGCCTGGATCACGGCCGCCCGCCGCCGCGGAGTCACCCCGTCGACCCTGCACAGCTTGGCTGCGCCGGTGCGGGAGCTGGCCCGCTGGCTGGGCCGGCGCGGCGTGGCGGCCTACATCCTGCCCGCCGGGACACTGCCCCGTCCCGCCCGCTACGTCCCGTACATCTACACCGACCAGGAATTGGCGGCCCTGTTCGCCCAAACCGACCGCTGCCACTACGACTCGCAGGTCCCGTTCCGGCACTTGGTCATGCCGGTCTTGTTCCGCACGATCTACGCCTGCGGCCTGCGTGCCTCCGAAGCCCGGCTGCTGCGCTTCGACGACGTCGACCTCGATGCCGGGGTCCTGACAATCCGTAACGGCAAGGGCGGCAAAGACCGCGAAGTCCCGGTCAGCGCCAGGCTGCGCGACAGACTGGCAAACTACCATGCCCACGTCGCCGGGCGCACCGGCGGGCAGTGGTTTTTCCCCGGCACCGCCGGGTGCCCGCTGACGATCGGCAACATCGACAAGAACTTCCGCCGGTCCTGTGGCAGGCCCGCATCCCCCACGGCGGCCGGGGCCACGGCCCTCGTGTCCACGACCTACGACATGCCATGGCAGTCAACAATCTTCGGTCGTGGTTCGCCGGTGGCGAGGACGTCGCCGCGCTGCTGCCGGTCCTGCAAACCTACCTGGGCCACGCCACCATCTCCGACACCGACTACTACCTGAGGCTGACCGCCCAGTCCTACCCGCACATCGCCACCTGCATCCAGCGTGCCGACGGCGACATCGTCCCACCCATCACGGAAGGCCCCTGCGATGGCAACTGATTTCGCGGTGTTGCTGTACCGCTTCCTCACCTCGCACCTGGCTGGGCTGCGGGGCTGCTCACCCAACACGATCGCCTCCTACCGCGACACCTTCAAACTGCTGATCGCCTGGTTCCGCGACTGCAGATCCATCCCGCCCGACAAACTCACCCTCGATCGCATCGACGCCGACTCGATCACCGCGTTCCTCGACTGGCTGCACACCGAACGGCACAACAGCATCTCGACCCGCAATCAGCGACTGGCCGCAGTCAGCTCATTTTTTCGGTGGCTGCAATCCCAGGACCCGACCAGGATGGCCGCCTGTCAGAACATCCTTGCCGTCCCCGCCAATCGCAAGGCCCAGCCGGCCGTCAATCACCTCACCATCGAGCAGACTCGCTGTCTGCTCGCCCAGCCCGACCGATCCACCCGGCGAGGCCGCCGTGACGCGACCCTGCTGGCCACCCTCTACGACACCGCCGCCAGGGTCCAGGAATTGGCCGACCTGACCGTGCGCGACATCCGCACCCAGCCTCCCGCCCTGGCCGTGCTCACCGGCAAGGGCCGCAAAACCCGCCATGTCCCGCTCGGCGACAACACCGCAGCACTGCTCAACGCCTACCTGACCGAACACAACCTCGATAAGCCCGGCCACGACGACCATCCACTGTTCACCAACCAGCATCGCAACAAACTCAGCCGCGGCGGCATCACCTGGATCATCGGCAAATACCAGGCCCGCGCCGGCAACCCGGCACTGGCCGGCGCCGACCTCAGCCCACACGTCATCCGCCACTCCAAAGCCATGCACCTCTACGAAGCAGGCGTGCCGCTGCCCTACATTCGCGACATCCTCGGACACGTCGACCTGACCACCACCGAGATTTACGCCCGCGCCTCCACCGAGGCCAAACGCAAAGCCCTCGAAGCCACCTACACCGACATCGTCACCGACGCCCTACCCGAATGGAACCACGACACCGAACTGCTCACCTGGCTCGGCAACCTATGAGCCCAACACACCCACGCGGTTATGCGCAGCGATCAACCCACGACAACGCTGTCACCAGGGATTTCAGGCTGCCGCTGCGCATAACCCTGCACTGTTCATAAGGGTCGTTATGTTCAGCTGCGCATAATCCACCCTGCGGAGTTCCCGCGGTGCTGTCTTCCAGCAGGCCCGCCTCGGTGAGGATGCCCGCCTTCAGGAACGCCTTGACCAAACCCAGTGAGGGGGACCCAGTTAGTGGTCCAGTCGCTATGCAACTTGGGATTGGTGGGTC
>CAZVST010000107.1:0-7169 GCA_964629725.1 uncultured Mycobacterium sp. | reverse complement strand
TGCGTGAGGCACCAGCACTACTTCGCGCTCACTCTTGTGTGAGGCACCTCGGGCCTGGGAGGTCAGCCCGGCAATCCGCACGATTGAGGTGTTCGTCAGGTGACGCTCGGTGCAATCTGACCGCCGTTGGCGACAAGCTCGGGTTTCACCTTCGCCGGATGCGTGGCCTGGGCGCGGCGCTCACGCACCTCGCCGGCTTGGCGCAGCAGCCGGTAGAACGTCGACTGTGAGCCCAGATAGACACCTGCGTCGAGCAAGGTGGCCCACACCTCGCGCGACATCGACGAACCGGTCGCTTGTGCAGCACATCGAGGATCGCCTGCTGCTCGGCGGCGCTCAGCGCACGCGGCTGCCGCCGTTGCCGATGCGGTACTGGCTCTGGCCGCTGCGGTGCCGGGCTTTGCCGGTGGCGTCGGTAGTAGCTGGCCTGCGCGGCACCCACTGCTTCACACGCGGCCCGCACGCCAGCTGCGGGGCCAACTCCATGATGGCCTGATCAGTCATGGCCTCGACCTCGGATCGGTATCCGCGCTCTCGGAGAACGTCTCCAAGAACGCGTGCAGTTTTGCCTGCACATCCACCACGAAGCGGGTCTTGGCCAGCTCCTGCTCCAGTCGCTGCTTTTCGGCTTGCAGGCGGGCGATCTGCTCGGCGGCCGGGTCACGGCGCTTGCGCCTGCGTGGAGCGGCCAGTCCCGCCAAGGCGCGCCGGCGTCGCGGGCTTTGCGCCACTCGGTGATGTGGCTGGAATACAGCCCCTCACGGCGCAAGCACCGCGCCTTTCTCGCCGTCAGGTGCCGCGTAGGCAGCCAGGCCAACATTCATGCAGAACGACGACCAAAGTGGGGCCAGGTCAGGTGACCACTCTCAGTACCACCAGGGAACCGGATCCCGGTCACACCTTAAATTTCGCGAGACCCCCGACGATGTCGACGTCTCGCCCGTATGCTTCTGCGCCATGCTGCACCCGCAAACGACCTTGAAATGGATCGACTCTGAAATCGGCTACGGGGTGTTCGCCACCACCTTTATCCCACGCGGCACCTTGGTTTGGGTGCGGGACTGGCTTGACATCATTCTCACCCCGCAACAGGTCCGCGACCTGCCGCCGACAATGCGCGAACAGGTGGACAAGTACGCCTACATCGACCGCCACGGCCGCCACGTGGTGTTGTGGGACTTCACGCGCTATTTGAACCATTCCTGCGAACCGAATCTCCGATCAGTCGGCGACTCCTTCGATGTGGCAGTGCGGGACATCCATCCCGGAGAGCAAATTACGACTGACTACGCCGGCTGCAACGCCGTCGAACTGCCGCGCTGCTGTTGCGGTGCCGCGAACTGCCGTGGCGAGATCCACCCGAAGGACGACACCGACAGGCTCTCCGAGGCATGGGACGAAGAGGTGCGGCAAGCATGGCAGCTAGCCTCGCAGGTTCACCAGCCGGTGCTCCCTTTCGTTCGGCCCGATGAAGCCGATGTTCCGCTCTTGCATGCCCTGTCCGGCGGTCCTGACGCACCTCTACCATCGATCCGGAACTGCCAGGCATGGGCCGAAGTTAATGGAAACTAATGCATCCGGCTCCAGTCGCACCGAAGTTAGCGCCGCCATAACTCTCGATGTCGATTCCAACCACCGACGCGAGAAGGCCGTGAATTTGCCGGCGCCTGACCTACCCTCAACCAGTGGCGGACACAGAACCGAGCAATGGTCAACCGTCATACAGACGCCAGCATTCATATTCGACGAGCGGCCGATGCTGAGAACCGCGACGCTTCTCGATCAGCTACGTAGAAAGACTGGTATTCGGGTACTATACGCGGTGAAGGCGCTGGCTAGTCCCTTCGTACTACGACACCTGTTACCTCATATCGATGGTTTCACTGTAGCTTCGCTATTTGACGCACGACTGGCCCGAGAAGTAGCAGGGGATAAGGGGTTCGTCTCGATCTCCACTCCCGGGTTCACTGAGCAACATATTGATGAGATCGGCGAACTATGCAGCCATGTTCTGCTCAACTCGTTGGGCCAATGGGAGCGATTTAGTTCTAGGCTCAAATGTCGTACAAAACTAGGCCTGCGGATAAACCCTAATGTCTCCCACCTCCGCGACAAACGTTACGATCCCTCAAGGCCATATTCGAAGCTTGGGGTCGAAATAGACTATCTGGCGGCTGCAATACAAAGACAACCCGCCCTCTTGAACGATTTGGATGGAATCTCGTTTCACACAAATTGTCTCGCAGAACAGTTCAATCCGATCGCGCAAACCGTGGCGCTCCTTGTCGAAAAAGTGCCGAACATTATGGAGCGGATTAAATGGATCAACCTGGGCGGGGGCTATCTTGTTACTGACCAGTCAGATTTCTCCCCGTTGGAATTTGCTGCAGATGTGTTGACCAACAGATTTCATCTCACGGTTCTGATTGAACCGGGTGCCGCTTTCGTGCGCAGTTCCGGGTACTTGGCTGGTTCAGTAGTGGACATCATACCCACCGCGGGGCCTACTGTTTGTGTTCTCGACACCTCGGTTAACCATGCTCCGGAGGTTTTCGAGTATCAAGATGCCCCCGACGTCCTTGGTTCCACGCAGAACGGACCTCACCACTACATATTGGCTGGGAATACTTGCTTGGCTGGCGATATTTTCGGTGAATACCAGTTTCACAATCCATTGGCAATCGGAGACCGAATTGTCTTTCCGGATATGGGTGCGTACACCGCCGTAAAATCGCACACGTTCAACGGCCATACTCTACCTTCGTACTATTATGTTTCCGCCGACGGCAAGATCACGTTTCACCGATCATATTCTTACGACGAGTATCGCTCACGATTGGATTAGACATGAAATCAAAGAAGATGGGATAACCATGGAGTACAAGGGCTACGATAGCAGCGCGTCTTGGTTGGTAAATCAGGAAGATATCCGACAGGATCCCAATCTTCTTTGCTTGCAACTAGAACCTAAGGAATTGACAGCGACAGAGACCCGGCTCATCTGCGCCTTTCGATCTGATCCGCATCGGCCCACGGATTGGACGGAATGGGGTAGCCCTCAGAAAAATCACCGCCATCTATTGACGCTATATACCAACCTGTTTCAGATTGCGGCGGAGCACGGCCTGGAATACTTTCTGGAATGCGGTTCGCTGCTCGGCTATATGCGCCATAGGGGAATTATCCCGTGGGAATGGGACATGGACATTGGATGTACATCTGAGATGTTTCAAAAATGGCTGCAAATAGGCCAATGGTATGAAGACAACGATCCAGTCTGGGGATTTAGATATTTCTTAGATCCCGAGTATGATGTACCTGGATATTGTTTTTACTTGCGAGAGCGGCCCGATGTTCGATGCGACATTGTCGAATATGCGACCGTCATTTCTGACGGCATCGAATACTTGGAGTGCGCCGTCCCTGATTGGAATTATCCGCGCTACCCCAAAGACGATGTGTTCCCGCTGCGGAAAGTTCCTTGCATGGGCTACCCGACGTACATTCCCAATCAGCCGGAGAAAATTCTAGACATAGTCGAAGATTCCCTGGGGCAGCCTCCGCACGCTGTGCGGAACAAGGTACGATGGGCTGAGTACGACCCAACCGCCTTCATTCTGTCCAAACTCTATACAAAATCGCTCGACACGCTGACTAGATGGCCGGTTATCGATGTTCCCGAAGCGACGTCCATTGGTGATGGATTTCGGAACTATTCCCCTAATGGCATACCCTTCGTGGTTCGGAATGCTAAAGAGTTCCGGTTTGATTACGATTCGTTTCACCAAGAGTGTGTTGATCGGAATTTCACGACGTTCGCTTGGGACATGGAAAACGATTTCCAGTTGGCGCCTCATGTCCGTGTTGCGGATTGTTTGAACGATTGGTCGAACGACTGCTTGAAATACTCGTTCCTCGAATCCCCGGTTGGGGATTTATTAGATCCTTCCAACCTCGACGAGCCATCGTTGGCCGAGCATGGAATTACACGTGACGGGATCATGCTGGTCATGTCTGCAAAAATGAGCTACACGCCGTTTCATCAAGATCCCCCCACTGGACTTGGGTCGGTCTTTTCCGGGGGCGGTTGGATGTTTCTTGCTCAAGGTGAAAAGATGTGGCAGATGGTTGACTTTGAATTAACGGACTATATCTTCGATGCTGAAAGACGCTGCCTCTTCGATCCCCCAATGGAAGATCTTCTTTACCGTAACGATCACGCTCTATGGGGGAATATGTACCAATGCTTACTGAATTCCGGTGACTTCCTCTATTTTCCCCCTGGGATGAACCATAGAGTTCGCACCTACGAAAAGGCGCTAGGTTACGGTGGATACATCACGTTTGGCTACGAGTCCGGGACGATTCAGAAGATGGCTGCGTGGTACGAACAGCGTGGTTGTGATGTTCAAACTGGGCTCGCGTGGACGCCGTATCAATCGGTGGATATCGATGCGTATCGCGATGCGTATCGCGATGCGTATCGCGATGCGTTCGCTCAGCCCCGAGTCCGCGAGGGCGAGTAAGTTGTATGGGGTCTGCTGCCCCTGACTGCGACGCTGTTGCGAAGTGACAGTGATGTAATTCGATTGGGATTGACAACGGCAAAGGAACACGGTGACAACTCTTGACTACGATGCAAATGAAGATGCTGGTTCTAATTACTCGGCGGCTACGGTGGGTGTGCGTGGCACGCGCATTCGAACGGTAAACCTTGAGATCGAGTGTCCACCTTCACATCGAACCTGGTCCGAGATCGCGCAGCGGATTTCTGCCGTGTCTGGTGATGAGGGTGTCCCTGTTCGCTTGATTGTCGTCGGAGCAAAAGGCGATTTTCTGACCATTGAGTCCAGCTTCGTTTACAGTGACCACCGACCGATCTGGCCGACAATACTCGGCGCACCGCGGCGACTGCCTGCTCAAAGCAGCACTGCGAATGTCGTTGTCAGCATAATTCCCACCGGCGTCCGCGCTGAAATCGGTGGCTTTGCCGGTGATGCCACGCCTGTAACCAATCTACTCGCATCCGCATGTGATTTCTTGGTTACCAATCCAAATACGGTAACGGCTTCGGACCTCTATTTCGCTGCCGACAATGTTCAATATGTTGAGGGCAATCTTATCTGCCGATTTATGCTCGGTCAACTCGCACTCCAACCCGTTCGCAGGCAGCCGGTAGGTCTCGTCGTTGAGCAAAGCGCCGACCCTCGTCTTATGCATAACGTGCGTAATGCAATAAACGCAATGCATACTGTTGCAGGCACCACAATCATGCCGGTTGTAATTACCGAGCGTGTAGAGGCTCGCTGCACTTATTCGTCGAGTTTCGGTCACGCCAGCGGCGATTACGGAGATCTCGACGAGCTTCTGTGCGCGCTTGATCAGGTTAGCGCCGAGGGCTGTGCCGCTGTCGGCCTGGTATCTCGGCTCGACCTACCAGATGAGATCCGCCACGCGTACTTCGCGGGCGAGACCCTGCCCAACCCCTGGGGATCTGCCGAGGCCATCCTCACTCATCTGATGACAAGCTATTATCCTGTTACGGCAGCGCATTCACCATTGTTGGGTCAGGTGGAACACACGATGTTCGGGACTCTTGGTGACCCTCGTGATGGCGCAGAGCTTATATCGAGTTCGTATCTATGCTCGATGGTGCGGGCATTGAGCCAGTCACCAAGGATCACAAAACCCGGAATCGTTTCAGCCCTTCCGAATCTGTCAGTTGGCGATGTCCGCGCCATAGTGATGCCGGAGAGTGTTGTGGGCAATATCCCATTCTTTGTCGCGCTGGAATGCGGAATCCCAATTATCCTGGTCAGGGGTAACAAAACGATTTTTGACATTACACCTGCGCGCCTCGGACTTCAGAATCAAGGGCGAGAAATCTACGTTGTCGACAACTACATGGAGGCCGCCGGTTTATTGCTCGCATTGCGCGAAGGGATAGATCCAGCGGCCATCACACGTCCAATCGCGCCAGTCCAGGTCACCATGATGACCGGCGCCAGTCGTGGACGATAGCACAATAGCCAAAGTGCCCCTGGCGTGCCAGCCCGACACTACCTTCTCGCTTGGGAACGCTTGCGGAGACCGCACGAAACTCCTGTCGGCGTGCACCTGTAGATAACCCAGCAGATCCGGCGTAGGCCCAGGTAGCCAAGGAGCCGCGTGTATATCGTCGACTGGTTGATAGGCCTGCCCGCGGCCCTGCTGTAGAACACGTAGTCGCTGCGCTCGGTAGGTGATCACCGTCGACCCGAACGCCTCGCACTGTCCGGACTGCGGAATCATGTTGGACTCGGTGAAGGAGCGGACGGTCACCAGGACTCCTGACACGACTCAAAAATTGGTGTGTGTCAATACGTCGACAGTGTGCGGTGGCCGGGGCGGCGAACGGCATCGGGGGTCGCGCGACCAGCGCCAACCGCGGTCGAGTCCGGGCAAATCAACCTGCATGAATTTCACGAATTATTGCGCAGTGGAGTCGGGGTCGCGCAGCTCATTCACCAGGAAACGGCAGCTCAGGCGAATAAGCCGCCGAAAGCGACGGCGACCGTGTCAGGAGTCCTGGTCACCAGGACTCCGGACATGGCCCCGGCCGAGTCCGAGCGCACCACCACCGCCGCTGCGCCGGGATTGTCCGGGTCGGGATGCCAGTCTGCCGGCAGCGACGCCAACGCCTGCTCCAGGACCGTGATGTGGTCGGCGGCGGTGTTGGACCCGGCGTTGCCTTTGCGCAGCAGCCCGGCCAGGGCCTCGCCGCCGGCGATCTCTGGGCGGTCCAGAAACGCCAGCAGGGGGTGGTGGCCGAAGGACTTCTTCCACGTCGGTGCCGCCTGGGCCTTGTTGTCGGAATGGTCGATGACCAGGACTCCTGACACGACTCAAAAATTGGTGTGTGTCAATACGTCGACAGTGTGCGGTGGCCGGGGCGGCGAACGGCATCGGGGGTCGCGCGACCAGCGCCAACCGCGGTCGAGTCCGGGCAAATCAACCTGCATGAATTTCACGAATTATTGCGCAGTGGAGTCGGGGTCGCGCAGCTCATTCACCAGGAAACGGCAGCTCAGGCGAATAAGCCGCCGAAAGCGACGGCGACCGTGTCAGGAGTCCTGATGACCAGGGTGGCGTCGACGTCGATGTATAGGGGCTGGTCAGCCGGGGGCGCG
>CAZVST010000106.1:0-7444 GCA_964629725.1 uncultured Mycobacterium sp. | reverse complement strand
TAAAGCGTGAACCACGCCAGATCCGAAGTCCACCACTCCACGGGACGCTATCCCCATCGTCTGGGCCTAACGCGGCCGCCGTTCTCACCGGAGACGATCACCTGAGGCGGATCAACTTCCGGCGCGACACTTGGCGGACCCGTTACAATTCTCTAACTGAAGGACCTTCGAAAGCTGGGTTGTAGATATGGCCAATACGCCCGATCGGGTAACCGTAGAAGATGTCTTCGGCTACACCGTGTCCGACGAGGCGCTTGAATCTGCTGCCGGCGTGCGCGCCGAAGCGACTGATCCGAGTTCGACCTGGCCATGCACCGGGGCGGAATGCGAGATACCTCCACCGCCACCCCCGCCACCACCGCCACCACCGCCACCCCCGCCACCCCCGCCACCACCGCCACCCCCGCCACCACCGCCACCACCGCCACCACCGCCGCCGCCGCCCCCACCACCACCACCTACAACGGTTCAGCCTTGGTGAGTACCGGACCTGAAAAGAGAAATTCGAAGCGCTGCTTTGGTTTCCCGGCGGCGCCGTGCCTCAGTGCGACTCGGCTGTAGACTCCATTTTCATCTCCATCGCGTCGTATCGGGATCCGCAACTGGTTCCGACAATTCGCGACTGCCTCGCCAAGGCCAGCCATCCCGGCCGATTGACGTTCGGGATATGTTGGCAGCACGCCGATGAGGAGAAGCTTCCTCAGTGGCTGAGCGGTGATCAATTCGCCGTATGGGACGTGCACTGGAGTGATAGCCGCGGGGCCTGCTGGGCGCGGGCAGGGTTGATGGAACGTTGGACCGGCCAAGACTGGTACCTGCAGCTCGACTCGCACCATCGATTCGTGCCCGGGTGGGACACCCTCCTCCTCCATGAGGCAGCCTGTTCCGGAAGTCCTCGTCCGGTTCTGAGTACGTACGCCCCGGCATACAGCCCCGACGAAGCCGTGCCCGAAGCGGAGCTCGATGCCTCTGCGCAACCGACGACCATGGAATTCGACGCCTTCCTGCCCGATGGCATTCCGCTTTTCCGGCCTCGCCGAATTCCGGTTTGGAATCAACGCGACAGGCCGCGCCGCGCGCGTTTTCTCAGCGCGCACTTTGCATTTGCCCCGGGCGAATTCGTTCGCGATGTTCCATACGACCCCGAGCTTTACTTCCTCGGCGAGGAGATCACCCTTGCCGTCCGTGCGTTCACCAGCGGCTACGACCTGTTCGAGCCATCGCGAACCATTCTGTGGCACGAGTACACCCGCGCTCGCAGGCGAAAGCATTGGGAAGACCACACCGGAGAGCGGGGACCTGCGTGGCATGAACTCGACGCCCGAAGCCGCGAGAGGATTCGAGGTCTCCTCAGCGGAGCGGATCTGGGCCAATACGGACTCGGTGATGCGCGATCAATCCAGGATTACGAGTCCTTTGCCGGCATCAACTTCCGCCATCAAGTGGTACAGGACTACACCCGCTACAAGCTTGAGCCCCCTAATCCCCCCGCACGGCCCGATTGGCCTGAACACGTCAACACCCGCGAATTCACGGTTTCCATCGAACTTGCCCAGCTGCCACCAGCAGCGGTCGAGGAGTCGCCTCAGTGGTGCTTGGCGGTCTACACCGCCGATGGCACGGAGCTTTACCGGCAGGCGATAAAAGGCGAGGACTTGGCGACGGCGAGCGGCCCCTACGTCACTATCACCGTGCAATTGGCATCGCAGACCCCGCCATCTGCATGGACGGTTCTGCCGTGCAACGAAATCCGTCAAGATTCCCAACAACTGCCCGCGTTGCGGGCCCATAGCGGCGATGAGCCCTGACGCCGATGGGGTCAATGCGGTCTCGGTCAGCTGATCAACCTGGGCGGGGCGGAGGGCGTGATCGGTGGCGTGGACCGAACCGACCCGCCGTTGGATCTGCGGTCGCGGGAGCCATACGGGAACACCGCTGGGCCCCGGTTTCCGAACGGTGACGACCCCTGCGGTCGGGGGAATTCGGCAGCGCAACGTAAGCCGAGCCGGTGTTCAGGATCGGCGGGAGCATACGCCTGTGAAGTACGAGATGGCCTATTACGCTGACCAGCACTATTAGTTACCGCTACCAGCCCACAAGCCGGACGGCGAATCCTGGGAGGAGGGCCAGTCATGAAAGTCTTTGTCCTGCGGAAGGGTTCATACGACGGTCCTAGTGAGTGTCTCGGACCGGTCGAGGTCGGCCAACTGCCCCGAAGCGTGGCAGGGCAGATCGACGCACTGGTGAATCGCCTTGATTTCGCGCATCTGCCCGACGACCTCGGCGGAGAAAATGATGTCGCGAGCACCGACTATTCGATGAGAGTCTGGGACGACAGCTATGACCACTGGGTGCGATGGAACGATCGCAGCAAGAACCCAGCCCGAGCCGACTTGCTGGAAATTGTCCTGCTTCTTGAGGCGGCGAAGTTCTACTGGCGCTTTCCCGAACCCGGACCTCCGCCCCTATGACCGATGAGAGATCCAGCGCCCTTCACTGACAAAGGAATTCGGCCGGACGGGATGGAGGAATTCTGGGAGCGCCTGATCACGGATGCCGCGACTGTCGACGAACTACTGTCTGACGAGTTCGAGACTTTACCGGGTCAAAAGATTGATTCCGAGCGGGCAGCGCGCCGTCTGGCAGCGTGGTGCCGATCGTCTGCGAGTGGTGACTGGGGTCTTTTCGGCCGGCGGTTAAAGCGTGACGGTTGGGATTACGCCGGAGTCTTGGAGCGTCTGGCTAGCGTGCGCCGGAAGCCGACCGCGCCGACACCGGGGTGGTTCGTTGACGCCGGGTGGATCGATACCGCGTTGCATGCTAGTGGCGGCGAGGCCCATACGGACGATTCGAGGCCGCCGTGTGCGTTCGAGGAATTGTGGTTCCCCGTGGTGGCGGCGGCGCAGGAACGGCTGTGGTCGAGTGCCGGTGCGGCGGTCGCGGCAGGTTTCACCGACGGGGCGCGCGAGGGTCTGGGACACGCACTGCTGCGGCGGCTTTGTGAGCTCTCCGCTCCTGCGGTGTACGGACTTTTCGACGCCGCCCGAAATTCACCGGGCTGGAGTGATTACGGGCAGTTCATCGCGCAGATGAGGGCGGGGGGCCTGAGGCAGCTGTTCCAGACCAAGCCAGTACTGCTGCGATTGCTTGCCACGGTGGCCCGGCAGTGGATTGACTCTACCGCCGAGCTGGCGACCCGCTTGGGCCACGACCTTTCGGCTATCCGCGACGAGCTGCTGGCCGTGGCCGACCGCGTGCAGGTCACGCGAGTGATCGGCGACGTCGGAGATCTGCACAACGGTGGGCGTTCGGTTTTGATCGTGGTGTTCGAGGGGGGTCGACGCGTCCTCTACAAGCCGAAGGACTTGGGGGTCGATGTCGCCTGGCGCTCACTGGTCGAGCGGCTCAACGCGAGTTCTCCGCCGGTGGAGTTAAGGGCGGTCAGGGCACTGGCGCGTGAGGGATACGGCTGGACTGAATTTGTCGAGCATACCGGCTGTGCCGACAGCAGTCAGGTGGAGCGTTACTTTGCGCGGGCCGGTGCTTGGCTGGCGCTGTTCTACTGCTTCGGCGCCGGAGATATGCATCAGGAGAACATCATCGCCGCGGGCGAGCATCCGGTACCTGTCGACATCGAAACCATTCTCCAGGCGCACCTGGTGGACACTCAGGCTCTCGACCCCGAGAGCCATGCCAGTTATGACGCGATGCAGATCATCGCCGACTCGGCGATGTCGGTGGGATTGATCCCGTCCTACGCGACGGCCCCGAATGATTCGGTCTATCGGGTCGGCGGGCTGATCTCGGACTGTAACAGCAAGGCGGTGCTTGGCTGGCAGGACATCAATACCGATGTGATGCAGCCTGTCCGGGAATGGCAGACCATCAATGAGACAACCAATCTGCCGCACACCGGAGGCCGCTACGCCAATCTGGCAGACCACATCGAGGGCTTCATTTCGGGCTTCGAGGATTACGCACGGTTCCTGACTCGTTGGCGCTCGGATCACACCACAGCCGGCCTGTTCGACGCCTTCACCGGCCTTGTGGTCCGACACGTCCTCCGGCCGACCAGGTTCTATTCGATGCTGTTGAGGCGGCTCCACGATCACCGGAACATGGACGACGGCGCCATCTGGTCGGCCCACGCGGATTTCCCTGCCAGGCTTGCGGATTGGACCGGCGATAACGACCAGCTCTGGCCGCTGCTGAAAGCCGAGAGGTCGGAGTTGATCGAGTTGAACATTCCCTTCTTCACGGTGCGCAGTGACACCACCGACATCCGCACGCGATTCGGATCACCGGTACCGACCAGAGGGACGTGTGGTATCGAGCGTGCGATGAATTGCCTGGAGAACCTGGATGGTTCCGGCCTTCAACTGCAGGTGATGGTGATCCGCCAGAATCTCGATTCACTCCTGCCCGAGTCCCCCCAACCCATGCCGGTGACTGAATTCGGTTGTGGCCATTCCATCTGTCCGCCAGAGGAATTGTTGCTTGCGGAGGCGGGGCGCATAGCCGCTGAGCTATCGGGGAATGCGATTCGCCGCGGGCCTGGCGCAGCCTGGATCGCCCTGGAATGGATGGGGGACGCCGACGCGTTCCAGCTGACCTGCCTGGGCCCCGATCTCTACAACGGCGGATCCGGCATTGCTGTCTTTCTGGCCGCATATGAGGCGGTGACGGGGTGCAATGAATCCGGTGGACTCGCGCGGGCCGCAGTCATACAACTGCGCAAGCGAATCGCTGGCAGTCACGGCGGCCAACTCGCCCGACGACTGGGTATCGGCGGGGCCACCGGCGTGGGTTCGGTGGTGTACGCGCTCACCGTGATGGCGAAGTGCCTGCATGACGACACACTGCTGGCCGATGCTCACCGAGCTGCAGCGCTGATCACCGACGACCTCATCGGATCCGATGTGCGGCTAGACATCGTGGGCGGCAGCGCCGGCGCGATTCTCGCGCTGCTCGCCCTGCATCGTCACAGCCCGTCCACGGAACTGATCGCCTGCGCCACCCGGTGTGGTGAACATCTGCTCGGGACGCCCCGGGTGGGTCTGCAGGGTCGACGGACGTGGAGCGGCCAGGGGCCGTCTCGGGTGCTGACCGGCATGTCACACGGAGCTGCGGGCTACGCCTACGCCCTGGCCGAACTTGCGTCGGCCACCGGGCGGGCGGACTTCGCCGCGGCCACGGCCGAGTGCCTCGCCTTTGAGAACTCCAGCTACGACCACCAGCGCCAAAGTTGGCCGCGACTGTGCGTCGACGGGGCCGTCTCCTGGCCCTGCCAGTGGTGTCACGGTGCACCGGGAATAGGCCTGGCGCGCATCGCAGTAGCCAGGCTGGCGCTGGCGGAAACGAGCACGCTGACCACCGACATCGAACGAGCCCTCGCAGGTGTCGAAAACGGGTGGACAAACCAGACCCGCGACACCTTGTGCTGCGGAACGCTGGGCACGATCGAATTCCTGGCCGAAGCCGGAACGGCGCTAGGCCGAAGCGAATTGCGAGAACTCGCGCAGCAACGCCTGATCGACGTCGTATCGACAGCAGCAGTTCGTGGGGATTACCGCTGGATCGCTGGGAAGCGCCAGTTCAACCCGGGACTTTTCCGCGGATTGGCTGGGGTGGGGTACTCGATCCTGCGGCAACTCGACCCCACGCTGCCCAATGTCCTGCTCTGGGACTGACCGACCGTAGTCGGGATCGGTGGACGTCGCGACGATCAGGGCTCCGGACGACGGAGCGGCGGTGGCGGTCATGGGGTCGAAAATTGCCCAATGTGCGTATTCTGAGTTGAGGGCGCGTCGTCTTGCCGCAGAGCAAATTCACCTGCGTACCGGGGAGGAAAATTCTTGAACATCGAATTACCGAGAGACCGTGGGGTGGTCCTTGGGCTAATCCAAAGAGCCGACAATTGCGACCGCTGGACTGCAATGCATCCAGGGGGTACGTGCTGGGTGGAATTGCCGCCATGGGCGTCCGACTACAACGTGCCGCTCGGGGGGCAAGTTTCTGCAGCACAGGCACGCGATCTAGCCACCCGGCTCTATCGCGAGACCCTGGTTCGGGCCATCGAATCAGCTGCGACGAAGCCCACTGCTCTACAAGCCTGCAATAGCTTCGTCGGCGCCATCGGCGAGTCGCTGGGCTTGCCGTATTTCAACGGCTCAGTTCCAAACGCCAACGACATTTACAACTACTTCAGCGCCAACGCACCCAAACCAGCCGACCCGAGGCTTTGGCGGTCTCTGGGCTCAGGCTTCGAGGTGCCACAAGCGCAGGCTCTGGCAGACCGCGGTTTCTTCGTTTTCGGGTGTGCCCACAGCGCACCTGAAAGTAAGAATGGCCATGTGGCGATCGTCGCGCCATCGTTCCTCGCTAAGGATCCGAGCCCCGTTCATCCCGGTACACCGCCGCATCCCCCCGGTTCGCGGGGTCCGTGGATCAGAGATGCCCACTTACCAGGCCAGAACAAAAAACCGGACTACCACATCCAGAGCGTGCGCGCCAGCAACTGCTTCGGATCGTCCGCCGGAACACCGATCTGGGTGGCGTACACGGGGGACGGATTTCCCGCGTGAATTCCTTTGAAGCAACGGCAACGCCACCACCACTGGCACGCCCTGAACTCGTCGCGGATTCATTACCGAGGTGACGCGCGGCCGGCTCTCCAGCTACAGATGTGGTTCCTCGTCGAACGTGTTGAACTCTCCGTGTAGGGCCTTTGCCACTTCACCTCGGAACCACGCCATGTCCATGTTTCCGGGGTCGTCGGTTTTCCTCGCGAATCCGGTGTGCATGGCTGTCAATGGCCAAGGCGGAACGCAAGATACATCTGACGGCTTGCCACCCGATTCCTGTTGTGGCTCATCGACGCGTAATGTTCTGCTCTGGAACTGACCGAACCTATTCTCCCGTGCGCGACCACGGCTCGGCATGAGTCGGATCAGCGGTAAGCCAGATTGCCACCGAGCGACGAGCCCCGGCCTCGATGGCGGTTACCTCGTGTACGTAATGCCTGTCTGCGGGGAACGCCACCAGCATGCCGGCGCACGGTGAGATTGCGGGCCTTCCGCCGCGCCGGCATCGACGCCGAACGCCAACGCGGCGCCCTGGTCCACGGGCTGCGCCACACCTTCGCCACCGACCTGGCCAACGCCGACGTCAACGTCTACGAACTGAAAAACCTCCTCGGCCACGCATCCCTGGCCACCTCCCAGCGCTACATCGACGACGCCGGCCAAGAGACGCGTGCCGCCGCCGCCCGCAACCCGCTCTACGACAAGTTGTAACGCAACGACGCGCCGCCCACCTCTACACCCTCAACTGTGAAGTGCCGCGAAAGGGCAACTGATCTCGCCCGTGGTGAGGGCGATGCTCGGCCCACATATCTGTAACCGGATTTGGTGTGTGTAAGACAGTCACCGACGACTCCGTTGCC
>CAZVST010000105.1:0-7724 GCA_964629725.1 uncultured Mycobacterium sp. | reverse complement strand
ACTGGTGTGAGAAGCGCAAACTCACATTCACCCGGTCGCGGCCCGGCAACTCCAAACGACGGCGCGCACGTCGAGCAAAAGAACTGGGCTGTCGTGCCGCGCGGCTGACTTCTCCCCAACATCCAACTGTGTGGTCTTGGTCACAAAACACTCCTTCTATCCGCCCTAACGGCGGTCCGATGATGGACCACCCCGGACTTACACAGATGGAATGACACGTCCGTCCGTGGACCAGGGCGCCGCGTTGGCGTTCGGCGTCGATGCCTGCGCGGCGGAAGGCGCGCAGCACCCGGTATTGCAGTGTGCGGTGGGTGATCCGGGAGCCGTCGCGGGCGTCGACGAACAGCGGAGCGGCCGACGGCCAACCGGCCAGTCCCCCGCCGGGGGAGTGGCCCCGGGGGGCACCAAAGCGCAGTGTGCGGCTGGCCAGGTACTCATCGAGAACACCCAGCAGCGGGGCTTCGATCGGCACACGGCGGTCCTTGCCGCCTTTGCTGCGCACGTGCAGGACCGCACCGGAATCCACGGTGCGGATGTCACCGATGTTCAGGCCGACCAGCTCGGCCAGCCGCAGCCCGGTGAGCAGGGCGGTGAGGATCACGGCGCGGTCGCGGATCGCCCAGGCGTCGCGCCGCTCTTCCTCGCCGGCATCAGCATCCATCGCGGTCAGCAAGGCGTTGATGGCATTGGGGGGCAACGCTTTTGCGAGCGTCTTGTCAGTCTTAGGCCGGGCGACGGTGGCCATCGGGTTGGCCGGGATCAGCTCGCTGCTGTAGAGGAATTCACACAAGGTGTTCCACGTCGACCAGGCACGCCGGATCGAGGCGGCCGCGTGGGTGACGGCGAACACCGAGAACGCTGTGCCCAGCGCGTCGCGGTTCAGGTCCTCAAGAGCCAGCTCCGACACGTCCGGCTGGCCGGTGATGATCGCGGCGATGCCGTCGAAATCGCGGCAATACGCGGCCAGGGTGTGTGGCGACGGTTTCCGGGTGCCGCGGTCGGCAAGGAACTCGTCGAACCAGGCTGGCCGAGAGGATGGTGTCGCCACCCGACCAGTATTTCGGGCATATTGACAGTTATGCACGAAAAGGGGTGGGTGCGGGCGGCCTACAGACCAACCTTGAGGGCCAGCAGACGGTCAACCGCCCGACGACGTCCGTTTCCCCGTCACACGTAGGCCGACCGCCGCGCGAGCGCGCGACATCGGCACGGTGCGTTGACAAGATGGCGAAGTTGCGGTCAACCGTGTGTCCGGCTGTCCCCGACACCTGACTCGCCATTACATCACTGTGACGTAATGGCGAAGGCTCCCTCTGCCGGGGGGGGGGGGGCTGTACAGCTCGGACCCACCGAAAAAATGTGGTCAGCAGTTCAGCATTTGCCAGACCGTCTTCGATAGCCTGGTCCGCCGGCCTTCAACCGCACGACTCCACGCACCCGGTTCGCCATCGCGGTGCTGTGCCCGGTGGTCGTGTCATAGATGACCCGATAGCCTCCTCACGTGCTTTTCGTTCTTCGGTTTGGGGAACAGCTTCTGCATGACCACGCCGGCGACAACGCCGATGACGATCAGTGCGATGCCGAGGGCGACGGGTAGTGAGTCGGTCACCCAGCCGGCTATGCCGATGCCGACGACAAACGAGGGCAGCCAGTCCAGCAGCCGCGCGAATGACGGTGGTGGCTCTGTTGACACACCAGCGCCGATCAGATACTCGGCCCGTGCGTAATCGGGGTAGAACTCGGTGACTGCGACGGCGACGAAGATGGCGGCAAGTTGCAGGATCCAGCCGGTCCAGAAGTTGTCACCGTCGCGCAGGACGGTGTCACCGACGACGCCGACGATGGTGGAGAACAAGAACGCTCCGGCCCACACTGCGGTCAGGACGTAGTTGACGCGGATGAAAAGCGGACTGTGCCAATGCTCGGCACTGACCGTGTCTCGGGCGTAGGCCATGGTGAAGGGTCGACGAACCAGCAGGCTGGCCAGCGCGAAGACGGCTAGGGCGCCGTTGGTGAGCTCGCCGGCCCACAGTTCCAGCCAACGAATGACGCTGGGGGAGTCGAAGATCGCGAGGCCGACGAAGACCGCGAAGACCAGTGCGCCAAAGACTTCCAGCGAATGGACCTTGATGCCGCGCCGGCGGCCGGCCCAGATCACGACGAGCGTGAAGGCCAGCGCTGCTGCGGCGGCCTGGCCGAACCGGCCGGGACCGGACAATATCGCCATTAGGATCCAGGGCGTGATCCCCGAGAACGGCGAGCGCAGGAAGCCGTCGATGAGGTTGGAGGCCTGGCTCCCGGTTACAGGATCGGGGAAGTGGTGCGGCGCGGACACGGCTGACTCCTAGATCGTCGAAAATTCCCCGGACTGTCAATCATTATCGCCCGGATGTCATAGGAGTTGGCCTTGGGAATATCCCGGCGTCCCACCGGAATTTTTCAAGGTGGATGAGTCCATTGGGTGTTAGGCGGCTGCCGTAACGGGCTCCTCGGTGGTGTCCTGGGCTGGTCGGTTGATCCAGGCGGCGTCGGGCAGATCGAGGATCTTCGGCGTGCCGACGGTGCCGAAGCGGTGCGGATGTCGGGCCCGGGCGTCGGCGAGCACGGCGCGCCGCTCGGCGGCCTTGTCGGTGGCCAACCCGAAGTGCACATCGGCGGGTGTGTGCAGCCCGATTCGGGTGTGACGATGCTCGTGGTTGTACCAGTTGGTGAAGATGTCCATGAATTGCCTTGCATCACATAGTGACCCGAAACATTCAGGAAACTCCGGCCCGTACTTCAACATCTTGAACAACGACTCCGAGTACGGGTTGACCCGTCCCGGAATCGGCTCGATGCCGTCCACCTCGCGCACACCTTGGGCGACGGTATCCGGATGCACCCCACCAGCTGCCGCGACCAGCTTGACTCCACCCCGACCCAACACCTTGGCCTCCGCGCCGAGTAGCAACCGCCAGGCCCGCTCATCCAGATGCGGGCGTATCAACGACAAACGAACAGCGAGGGGATCGGAGTCCACAGCAGCCAGCGTCATACCACAAGTGTTGGCCAACCAACAGGAAAACCTAAGTAATTACTGCGCGTGCCCTTAGTTCGTCGACCGTCGGATGTGTCCGCCTGCAGTACTCCACGGCAGTCTCGTCTGGAGCAAACCTCGCGTGGCCGCGCCGCATACGGCTGCAACGCGACATTGAGAGCGACACAGACGACGGCGCGACATGGGGTGACCGAGCGTCGGACCACCGGCATGGCAATCACGCCGGATTTGCCACTGCCGCAACGATCGATGTCGGGACACCGACGCTCAAGAAATGAGTAGTCGAGTACTCGCGTCACGTTGCGGATTGACGCGAAAATTGTGATGGAGCCTGACGTGGTCACCGATCGGAACGCCGACAGGAGATGCCCGATGCCGAAAACTTGTTTCACCCCGGGCCAGGCCGGTGCACCGCGATGGCTGTGCATTCGCATCGGCCGCGCCGTCGAATGGGTTGTCCGTCAAGAATATTGCTTCAATCCCGGCGGCTGCGACGAGTTCGTGCTCGACGGCACAGGTGTGGATTTCTTCGACGAAAACTTCGCCGGCTCCGGGACGACCCGGTGCAGGTTTCTGTCCGGCTATCTGGTCGCCCATCACCCGACGCTCGACGAGAGCTTCATCTCGGGCAGTTGCGAGGTGAAGAAGAAACCGGTCGACCCCGGAGACGACGAGAACGAGCGAATCGCGATCCCCGACATCATCACCCTTTCGTGGCATTTGATGGAGTTGAACCCGCGGGACACCCTGCCCAAGCGGCCTCCGCCGAGCTTAGAAGATTTGGCGCTTCGGGGTTTTCCGTGGGTTAGGTCTGGCCGTGACGTGCCGGCGCGCGGAAAGATCGGGTCCATGCGCGACACCGAGTTGTACCACCATCTGCTGGGACTTGAGGCTCCGTGGAAGGTGGAACGGGTAGAGCTGTCGGCCGAGGAAGGCCGCGTGGACGTCTGGGTTGTCCATCCGGGCGGGACCCGGTTCGCTTGCTCGGACTGCGCACACGAGCTGTCGGTCTATGACCACGCCGAGGAACGGGCGTGGCGGCATCTGGACTCGTGCGCGTTCCTGACGTTCCTGCATGCCAGCCCGCCACGAGTGAAGTGTCCTGAGCACGGGGTGAGCCAGGTCCGCCTGCCGTGGGCCGAGCCGCACTCGCGGTTCACCACGCTGTTCGAGCGGCTGGCGATCGATGTGCTCGCCGCGTGCGACGTGGCGGCCGCGGCCAGGCTGCTGCGCATCAGCTGGGACCAGGCGTGGCACCTGATGGAGCGCGCCGTGGCCCGCGGGCTGGCGACCAAACCGCTGGCCGTGCCGGCCCATGTCGGGGTCGATGAGAAGGCGGCAGGCAAGGGCCAGGACTACATCACCGTGGTCAGTGACCTCGATGCCGGCACGGTGGACTACATCGCCGACGAACGCCGGCAGGCCAGCCTGGACGGCTACTTCGAGAAGTTCACCCCCGAGCAGCGAGAACAGATCCAGGCGGTGGCGATGGACATGTGGGAGCCGTTCGCCGCCTCGGTACGCGCATACCTGAGCGAGGCGCCAAGACGCTGAAGCGGCACGAGGCGGACCTGTTGTCCTACTTCGCCCACCCGATCACCAACGCTGGCGCCGAAGGCCTGAACTCCCGCATCCAGGCCATCCGGGTCTCCGCCCGCGGCTACCGCAACCGCGAGAACTTCAAGACCGCGATCTACTTCCACCTCGGCGGGCTCCAGCTCTACCCCGCCACCCCATGACCCACGGAGTTCCCGGAAGAGCCGAAGATTTGAAGCGGGCAGGCCTGAGCGAACTGATCGAAGGTGCCGTCCGACGCGACGCGGTCGGGGAAGCCGGATTACTCACGTCAGAGCCGAACTGGAGTGCAATGCTATGGGGATGAGGCGCAGTTGCGCGCCCGCGGCGCATCCAAGGGTATCTCACCCATGGCGCGCCGTGGCTGCTGCGCTGGGGTCGGCGAGCCTGGTGACGATGGCGGCGCTCACCGGGGGATTGGCGCACGCTGACCAGCCGACGACATCCCCATCGCCGACGCCGAGCTCGGCGATAACCACCGCGAGGGTGTCGGAAGCTCCATCGGAGAGCACGTCCAACCCGCCGACGAGCACCAGCGATTCAATCTCGACGGGGCATTCGCCATCGTCAGCCCCCACCTTGGACCTAGTGCCGTCGCAAGGGTCGCCGGGCGATACCTTCACCGCTACCGTCACGCAATTCGTCTTCTGCGACGACCAACGGGTGTCGTTCAGTTGGGACAACAAGAAAACGTTCGGTTCGGCGTCGACGACCGATGGGACCGCCTCGGCCAACCTCACCGTGCCCTCAGATAGCTCCGGGCAGCACATGGTTGTCGCGGTGTGTGATGGGCAGGCCGTTGTGCGGCGGCCATTCACCGTCGCCGAGCCGGCCTCAGCGTTAACGGTGACACCCGATTCGGGCGGTCTCGACTCTCAGGTCACCGCCACCCTTACCAACACCCGGAACTGCGTTGCGGGCGACTATGTCGCAGGGCCCGAGCCGGCGGTCACCACCGGGCTCACGCCGCAGTGGGATGGTGACGATCTGACAATCTCGCGCGTGCGCCTTGCGGACAATCGCGCCAATGCGCAGTTCGATTTTCAGGTGCCGTCGGGCAGCGCCGCCGGCCGGCACACTGTCACGGTGCTGTGCGGGTCCACTGAGTTGTCCGCACCGTTCGACGTCATCGCGCCGGATCTCACGCTGGAACCCGCCCAGGGGCTGCCCGGGACCAGCGTGACGGCCACCGCAACGGGATTCGGCGATTGTCATCCGCTGTCGTTTCAGTGGGATCGCGGGCCACTGAACGGATCCATCGGAGGGGCGGGCAGCACACTCGGGTTCCAAGTGCCCGCGGAAGCGGAGACCGGTGACTATGAGATCACTGCAACCTGCGGAACCTACAGCGCTAGTGCGTCATTCAAAGTGGCGGTTGCCGTCGAACCCACCCTGAATCTGCGCCCCGGACATGGCCTGCCGGGTTCCACCGTAACCGCCTCGGGTGCCGGTTTTGCCTGCACGGAAGGCGATGTCGACTTGCGCTGGGACGGTGTGGACTCATTGCGGCCCGCTCCGGCCGGTAGCTTCGAAGTATCGCTGACTGTCCCCGAGGCGGCAGTCGGTGATCACTGGGTGGTTGCGTCCTGCCGCACCAACCCTGAGGTCACCTCCAGCCAGGCGTTCACCGTGCCAAGCGAAACAGCGTCGACGGCTGGGCCTTCCACACTGACGCTTCAGCCTTCCAGCGGTCATTCCGGGGATGTCGTGCGGGCCACCGGCGATGGGTTGACGTGCACGACACCAACAGGTCCGGTGAGACTAGCGTGGGATGACGGTACCCCGTTGCCCGACGCGGCCCTAGGCCCGTCCGGGCACTTTGAGTCGGGTGTGATGGTGCCGGAACACGTTGGCGGTGAACGTCTGACGCTGCGGGCCAGCTGCCCGGGCGGTGTCCTGCTGGCTGTCGACTTCACCTTGCTGGCCGAGCCGCCGCCACCGCCACCGTCACCGCCGCCGCCGACGATCCCGTGGGTGCTGATCGCGGTGCTTGTCGTCGCAGCGCTGGGCGCCGCGAAGGTCGTTCGCCGTCGCCGGCCGAAACAACACCAACCCCTGCCGGACGTCAAGGCCGTCCCGCGGGAGGACGCCAATCCGATCAACTCCGTGCTCGAGGAGTCGCAGCCCGGTGGGGAAACGCATGCCATCCGGGTGGAAACACATCCGGGCCAAAGTTCGCTGTCTGTCACGGAAGGTCGATGATGACCACAGCACTGAATGAACCTGCCACCCTGCGCGACCTGCTCTTCGCTGACACCGACGGCACATCGGTCGACGCGGTGGCCGGATCATTGAGAGACTGCCGAACGGTTGGACGATTCCTCGCCGACGGACTCGCACGTACTGCGGCCGAGGACGAAATAGCCAGCGCCACAGACAAACTCCTGGGATTGAGCCTCGTCGATCTGCTGTCTGCCGGCTGGAAGAAGTACGACGCCCTCAAACAAGCTGCCGAGCGGACGCTTGCTGCACCGACGAGCGATGAGAAGGTGGTGCTGGCGACGCACCAGATCAGGTCAGCACACCACCCTTCGGTCGAGCTGTACGTGGACGGCCGTTCAATGGGCACGATCGAGGTGAATGTCTGCGTCGCCTTCACGGTTACCGGGGTTCGCGCCGTCATCAGCCGAGGCCGGCTCACCAAAATTGAGACCGGCAGCTGCACGGTCCTGGGATCGCTTGAAGTCGCGGGCGTCGAGGTCGCCAAACGACAGCGCAGCCTGGACCTGCCGGGCGCTGTCCGGCTGCGCGGCGGCATCCCCCTGGCCGACGGTGCAGCGAACACCGCTCGAACCCAGGCATTGTAAGTCGGCTTCGTAGATCGAAGGCGGCCCGGTTTAGAGGCTCTCTTATCAGTGAGCGAGCAACTCTTCTGTCGCCGCCACACGGCCCCCGCGACGACGATCCGCCGCCACCCCGGCGATTTCCTCTGGCTGTCTTTTTTCGGCCGAAAAGACACAACCACCAAAGGCTGAGCGAGCGGAACCCGTAGAAGGACTACTTGCCCAAAACGTTTGGAGGCGTCTGATGCTCGATCACCCTCCTCGGACTAAGGGGACGCGCAGTAATTAGTTAGGTTTTCCTGTTTGGTTGGCTCACACTTGTGGTATGA
>CAZVST010000104.1:0-9066 GCA_964629725.1 uncultured Mycobacterium sp. | reverse complement strand
CCATCACCCTGGCAAAATCAGGTCAAACTGGTCCCATGCTCATGGCAGACGACAGGGCTGCACCCCAGACCCCGATAGACCGATCGAGGCCGCGACATTCCTTGTACGCGTGCGCTGTTGGGTTGGGGAATTGGGTGCTTGTGCGAGTCCAGTGTGCGGATCGCTTCGACGGAGGCCTACGCCAGGTAGCGGTAGGCGGTGGCGCGGCCGATGCCGAACGCGGCGGCAAGTCCGGCCACGGGTTCGCCGGTGGCGGCCAGGCGGCGCAGCTGCTCTTGGCGCTCGACACTGAGTTTGGGGGGTTTGGTGGCGGGCACGCCGCGGGCCCGGCGGGCGTGGCGTGATGCGGCGCGCCGCTCGCGGCCGAATTCGAGTTCGAGTTCGGCGAGGGTGGCCATCATCGCGGCGACCGCACGTCCGGTGGGTGTTGCGGTGTCGATGCCTTCGCGCAAGGCGCGCAACAGGATTCCGCGCTGGCCCAGGTCTGCGATGGTGCGGGTGACCTCGGCCACCGAGCGGCCGAGTCGGTCGATGGCGGTGACGATCACGGTGTCGCCGTCGCGGGCGTAGTCCAGCAGCGCGGCCAGGCCCGGCCGGTGGGTGCCGATAGCACCGGAGAGGGTGTCGGTGTACATGCGATCGGCCGCAACGCCGGCGGCGGTGAGGGCGTCGCGTTGGGCGTTGAGGTCCTGGCCGGCGGTGCTGACCCGCGCGTAGCCCAGTGTCGATGTCATGAGCGCCACTGTCTCACCGACCGCCGACAGTGGGGATTGGGGACACGCTCCCCGAGACAAGAAACGAGACGCCACGACCTGCGCCGACGGGCGCGGGGGAGAGGCCCCGATTGGGGTGTCTCGGTTCTTCACAAACGAGACGGCGAGCCGAATCCCCGTAGTCGTTCGCATCCGTTTGTAATACAATTCGGTGATGACGGGGCTGTTCGACCTAGAACTGCTCGACGACACCGACCCCTTTTGAAATCGACACACAATCCGCACACCTGTTCAAGCACCCGTATCGCGGCATCGACGACATCCGCGAGGTCTGGTCCGCCGACCCGCTGTTCTACCCCGCTAAACCACCAGCCCACTGGCTGATGGTGGCCGAGGTAGCCGGAACAGTGCTGATGGTGCCGTTGGCGCCGGCTCGCGACGGCAATCCCTCACGATGTCGCCCGATCGGCAGTTACCAAGCATCCAAACAACTTGCCGACCAATACCGGAGAGACCGATGAATAACCCGATGACACCCGACGAGGAATACGCGTTCTACGCCCACACCGAAAACCAGCAGCCGCAAGGGCCTGCCCGCCGACGTCTCACCGCCACTGTGCCGGTCCGATTCCCCGCCGATCTCCTCGAACAGGTCCGCACCGCCGCGGCCGCCGAGGATCGCTCAGTGTCGTCCTGGATTCGCCGCGCCGTCGAGCACGAACTACGCCACCTTGCCTGACAACCGAGACAGGATCTGATCGCCCTCGCCCCGTGTCACCCGGGCGTGCGTTCCTGGCGCTCGTGTCCCACACAACTGCGCAGCTTCAAGCCCTTATTGACCGCTGCGAGCAGTTCCGCGGCGCGCCAAAGCGCCGGCCGGTTACCGCGACAGCGTGGCCCTCTGCGTCATCGACCGGTGTGCAGTCGACTAGTGTGAAGTACGCCAGCGTTGGAAAGGTGATCGACCGCTACCGGGCGTACCGCCTCGGGCAGGGCTGCGAACCGAACAGCGATGGTGTGCCCGACTTGATGACCACATTCGACGAGCTCGGCGGCCCGGACAGCTGGGCGCAGCCTGAGCAACCAATCCAGGCGGACGCGGAGTCTGCCGGGCGGGCGACGGCATATCGCTACCTTGCGTCGAAGCAGTGAACTCCTGCCAATGATGACAACTGTCGCCGCCTTCGTGGCACTCGAACTTTCGTCGTTGAACTTTATGAAGACCCTCGGTGACATGTGGCGAACAAAGAACGAGGGGCAGCGTGCCCTGCGGAATGAATTGTCCGCCATATTGATTGAGTTGAGAGGCATATGCAGAGAACCCTTGCGGAGCGTGCTTTACCCGGAACTAGATTGGCCCGGAGAGATCCCAAGGTGGGCTGATGTGGGCTTGATAGATTGCCAGGCCCTTCATGCAGGCGTCGAGCCAGAACCCGTTGCGGCGCTTGATCGTAAGTCTTTAATCAGAGCGAGTCCTAGCGGACCATTGCCTTGCCCGTCACCGCGAAACCCTTTGCGTTCATAGAGGCGCTTGGCGGGGTTTCGCACGTGAACGTTGGTGCACATCGCGTCGTGGTCTTCCGGCGGGCGGCGAAGAGCGCGTCGAGCAGCAGCCCGCCTACACCGGCACCCCGTCGCCCTAGCGCAACGGCAATGCACAGCTCAGGCAACGGCATACCACCAGCGTCACACTGCAACGGTGGACTGCCGTAGTAGGTCCATACCGCACCGAGCGGTCTGCCGCTGTGATCTTCGGCGATGATCGGCACCACCCCCAGCAGGCGGGAGCATCTCCAATACTTCGTCGTTCCCTACCACGAACTCTTGGCGACGATGCGCCGCGGGCAGCGCCCCGGTTCCCGGCAACCCCTGAACCGATCCTTCGTTCTTATCGGGAATCAATGAACTTCCCGTAGATGTCGGGCAGAAAGCCGGCCAGATGGTTCATCTCCTGCGCGCAGTGCACCATCAGGTCCCGCGGGTCAGGCAGTTGGCGGGCCGCAAGTGGTCGGATCACCTGGTCGGCCAGGCGGTTCCCGCCGCGCACCCCCACGTGGCGGCCGCCCAGCCAGAACCGGGAGCGCATCTCGCTGCCGTCGGCGGTGGACCGGACGTGGTGAACGAACCAGCCGATATCCACCGGAAGATCGCCGGCTCCCAGTCGCACACAGACGGCGACGTCGTCACCGATCCGGCTCTGGTCCAGGCCCATGGCCGACGGCTCAATGAACTGGATGGCACCCTTGGCAAAGTTGGAGCCGATGTATTCCTCGATCATCGAGGTTCGCCCGACGTAACTGCTGTCGTCGCCACCGTCGGCCCAGTGCGCCGACACGTGCGCGCGCGGATGCCAGAGCTTGTAGCGGCGCGAGTCGGTTCCGTGCCAACCGAACCACCAGTCCCACATGGCGGGGGTGACTCCCGGCATATCGGTGCGGACCGACACCTGGATACCGCCCTCGCGCAACCTGCCGTACCCGTTCTCGGTCTGCTGGTATCCCGCGTCGAGAATCGTTGCGGCGTCCTCGAATCCGAGTAGTGCCTGATCGGCTTGTGGGCCATGCTCGAGAGCGGTGACGACGTGCCGCGGAAGAGGCGCCATCTGGGGGTTGAAGAAGGAGCCCCATGCGGTGTCACTGTCGCCGGGGCGGTAACCCAGATATGCCTCGACCATCAGACCCGTCCCATCCACGGGTAGAAGCGGCCGTCGGGATCGTAGGCCGCCCGGATCCGGTCGAGCTTGGCCATGTTCTCGTCGGTGACGAACTTCGCGGGACGCGCGCCGAGGTTCTCGTCAGCCAGCTGAATGCCATTGGCCAGCGGCGCCATCGCGGCCATATTCGAGCGCGGCCAGTCCGCGTACTTGGCGTCGTCGGCGGCGTTCTCCCAGCCGGCGTAGAGCGCCAGGTACACCTCGTCCTCCAGGCTGTAGGCCATGTCCTGCCGCTGCGGAGACGGTCCCCACACGAGCCAGAGGAAGTGTGCGGGGTGCGGCGGCATGGTGTCGAGAATCCGGTGGATCCCCGGGAGCAACTCCTCTGCCGAGGCCGAGGTCCACATGTTGTCGGCGGTGTAGCGGTGGTCGGCGAGGTAGTTGCTCATCACCGCCTCGTACCACGTCGGCATCTCGGTCGGTGCGTAGGGAACTGCGATGAGGGCCTTGTCGACGATCGGGCAGCGGTCGAGGATGCCGAACGCCTCTCGGGCCTCCTTCTCGGTGTCGGCGAACACCGGCGACGCCAGCACGATCGCGGGTCGATCAATCCTGGCGTTGGGCACATTCCGGGATGCGACAATCTGCACCTCGACGCGTCGGTCGACGTCGGCGGATATCGACCGCGCCCAGGTGTAGATCTCGTCGGCGTACTCGATCGGGTAGGCGTAAAAGCTGCTGCCCAGAACCGCGGGCTTCGGGTAGAGCTTTAGGTGGAACGCGGTGACAACGGCGAAGAACCCGGGCCCGGAACCGCGCGCGGCCCAGTACAGGTCTGGGTGATTGTCGGCGTCGATGTAGATCTGTTCGCCGTCAGCGGTGACCACGTCCAGGCCGATCACGCTCTCACACGCCGGGCCGTACACCCTGCTGTTCCAGCCGTAGCCGCCCTGTAGAAGGTAGCCGCCGATGCGCACGCCCTTGCAGTGACCGGCGGGGAAGAACAGGCCCCGATCCACAAGGTCGTTCATCAACTCGCTGCCGCCCTTGCCGGGGCCGACCACAGCGACCATGTTGTCCGCGTCGACGTGGGTCTGAGCGAGCCGGCTGACGTCGAGGCACACCGCACCGTCGCGTAGATGGTTGGCCGGCCAGCTGTGCCCGCCCGATTTGATGCTCACCTGTTTTCGGGCGGCCTTGGCGTACCGCACGGCGGCGACCACGTCGGCGGCGTCCACGGCCTGCACGATGACGTCGGGATAGCGGTCCGGCACGCGGTGGTTCCAGACCGTTGCTCGCCGCGCAGCCTCGTAGCCGTCGTCACCGCGGAAGAAGTGCCGTCCGTCCGGAAGTGCCGTCACCGAAACCCTCCTTTCATTCCCACAGCGGCACTCGTGGTCCGCTATGCGGAACAGTAACTGTGCAGGAAGCCCGCCGCCGAGCGATTTCTCGGGCTGCACGGTCGCGCGGCTTCGAGCAGTGGCGGTGATGAATCAAAGGACAACGCGGGAAACTTGGAGGGGCTATGCCGAACTCGACGACCTTCTCCACGGCCCGGCGGATCATCACCATGGACCCCGGTCGTCCGGCGGCGACCGCGGTGGCGGTGTCCGGCGGCCGGATCAACGCCGTGGGACACTGGAGGACTTGCGGGGCTCCGGACAGCGGGGGAGGGGAGGCAGGCGCTGGCCTTCCCCTCCTTTGGGTCCGTCACGGTGACGGTTGGCGGCGTGGTGGCTGCATCCGTCAGAGTGGATTGCCGATGAAGGGAACGTCCCGGGCGAGCAGGTCGTCCCAGGTGTCCCGGCGCACCACGAGCCGAGGGTTCCCGTCGGAGACAAGGACCACGGGAATGCGTCGTGCTCCGTTGTACTGGTTGGACATCGTGTAGCAGTAGGCCCCGGTGACTGGGACGGCGAGAAGATCGCCCACCACGGGATCCTGAAGCGGGACACCGTCGATGAGTTGATCACCGGACTCGCAATGCCGGCCCACCACGTTGACGGTGTCCCCGCCGCCGAGCCGATTGACCACGGTCGCCTCGAATCGCTGCCCGTACAGCGAGACCTCGAGGTTGTCGCCCATCCCGCCGTCGATCGCGACATGGGTGACCTCGCCGCGCTTGACCGTGGTGACCCGGTACACCGTGCACGCCGCCGCAGCGGTCATCGAACGTCCCGGCTCGACCAGGATTTGCGCCTGCGCGGGCAGGAGGCTCCGCGCTTGATTCACCAGGGCGGCGGCGTACTCTTCCAGCGTCGGGGGGTGATCGGCGTAGGTGTAGCGGACACCCAACCCGCCGCCGAAGTCGTAGACGTCGAACTCGCCCAATTCGGCGATGGGTTCCACCGCTGCCGCCAGCTGATCGACGTTGAGGATTTGCGAGCCGATGTGCGTGTGCACCCCGTCGCAGCGCATTCGCCGGCTGCGCCGGATTCGGGCAATCGCCGCCCGGGCCGCCTCGGGGTCCAGTCCGAACTTCGAACCGGCATGACCGGTCGCGACAGCCGCATAGGTGTCGGCCTGGACGCCGGGAATGACGCGCACCAGGCATGGCTGGCGGCGCCCGGGGTCGACGATCCGCTCAAGGCGGTCGATGTCGTCCTCGTTGTCGACGACCACCAGGCCAACCCCGTGGTGGATGGCCATCTCCAGTTCTTCGTCGGTTTTCGCATTGCCGTGCAACACCATCCGAGCCGGATCGGCCCCGGCCGCCAAGGCGGTGACGATCTCGCCGCCGCCGGCCACGTCGAGCAGCAGCCCTTCTTCGGCCATCAGGCGCTGAATGGCGGTGCAGGGAAAGGCCTTCGACGCGAAGGCCACGTCCGATCTGGGCCAACGGTTGCGAAAGGCTGCGAGATAGTCGCGGGCGCGCTGGCGGACGGCGTCCTCGGCGACGACCATCACCGGGGTGCCGAACTCGTCGGCGAGCGCCGTCAGCCTGCAACCGCCGACAACCAACTCGCCCTGGTCGTCGACGAGCGAACCGGGCGGGAACAGTCCGAGTACGTCGATCATCGCTCCTGCCCGCCGTGGTCGGCCATTGTCGGTGTGCCGTGGCTGTTCGTGATCAATCTATCCGTGACCCGAGATGTTGTGCGTCTGACTTCGCCGCAGAGATCGGTTGAGAAATTACCCAAGGCTGGCAGTCTTCTCGGGTGACCCGAGAGGAGCTAGCAAGAGTGCGCACTGAATACAATTCGGTTTGACTACACGAGGCGATCGGCTACCTCACCCCCGACGACGAACACCACGGCCGCGGAGATGCCATCCGGCAAGCCCGCCGCGACGGCCTGGACCGCGCCCGCCAGCAACGCTTGGACTACCATCGAAACCGCACCACCAAACCCACCGGGAAGACGCCATAACCTTGGGTAATTTCACGCGGCACCTCTGCGGTTAAGTTAAGTCAGAAACACCTCACGGTGGACCGCCCTGCAGGAGCGGCGGCTGACCGACCGCCGTATTCTCGCCCCACTGGGGTGCTGCCCGACGTCTCCACACTGCTGCGCGAACTGGCCGGCGTCACCGAAACCCTCGTCATCCCGTATCGCGCATGAACGTTCGGACCGACATAAACCGAAATGGAGTCGATATCCATCAGGCGCATCCTCATCAAACATCGGGCAGGGACACACGAAAACGCGGCCAGAAAGCCCCGCGCAACACGATGGAGGTATTCCAACACGCGCGGCCAGCATCCGCAGAACTTGACTAACACGACGATTCCTCACGCAAAAAGGCGTCGATCGAAGTGGTTGGCGGGCCGGGTCTTCGCGGGCGAGTGGAGCGCCGCCGCTCGACATGCGAGAAGAGCGGTTAGGGCCCATAATTTTGCTTCCACCCGATCTAGGAGGAGCACATGGCGGCCCCGTCAATCGGCTTGATCCAGCAGATGCTGCGGCGACGGCCCGTCATCGATGCGCCTGTGGCCCACGGTGCCTCCGATCCGCTGAAACGCAGTATCGGCACGTTCCAGCTCACGCTGTTTGGTGTCGGCGCCACCGTCGGCACAGGCATCTTCTTCGTGCTGTCCGAAGCGGTTCCGAAGGCCGGTCCTGGGGTTGTCGCATCATTTGTGATCGCCGGAATCGCTGCCGGACTTGCTGCACTCTGTTATGCCGAACTCGCCTCAGCCGTGCCGGTTTCCGGGTCCACCTACTCCTACGCCTACATCACTCTCGGTGAGCTGGTCGCCATGGGCGTGGCGGCCTGCCTGCTGCTCGAATACGGCGTGTCCGCTGCCGCGGTTGCGGTGGGCTGGAGTCAATACGTCAACAAGCTGCTCGATAATTTCTTCGGCCATCATCTGCCCCAGGCCCTTTCCGCTGCGCCGTGGGGTGAGTCATCCCCGGGAATCATCAATCTTCCCGCTGTCGTTTTGGTCGGGTTGTGCGCCCTTCTTCTCATCCGCGGAGCCAGCGAGTCGGCGAAGGTCAACGCCATCATGGTGCTGATCAAGCTGGGCGTTCTGGTGATGTTCGCCGTCATCGCCTTCACGGCCTTCGACGCCGATCGGTTCGCTGAGTTCGCACCCTTCGGTGTCGCCGGAATCGGCGCGGCGGCCGGGACGATCTTCTTCTCCTACATCGGCCTGGATGCGGTGTCCACCGCCGGTGACGAAGTCAAAAATCCTCAGAAGACCATGCCCCGGGCGATCATCGCCGCGTTGGTGACTGTGACAACGGTCTACGTGGTCGTCACCGTGGCCGCACTCGGCGCGCAGCCCTGGCAGGATTTCGAGGGCCAAGAAGCCGGCCTGGCCACCATCCTCGACAAGGTCACCTCAGGCCACTACTGGGGCACGGTCTTGGCGGCCGGCGCAGTGATCTCCATCTTCTCGGTCACACTCGTTGTCCTGTACGGCCAAACCCGAATCCTGTTCGCCATGGGCCGCGACGGTCTTCTGCCTCCACTGTTCGCCAAGGTCCACCCGCGCACCCAAACGCCGGTCAACAACACCATCATCGTCGCGGTGGTGGTCAGCATTCTCGCCGGCGTCGTCCCACTGGGCTATCTGGCCGACATGGTGTCCATCGGCACCCTTGTCGCGTTCATAGTCGTGTCCGTTGGCGTCGTGCTTCTGCGGGTGCGTGAACCCGATCTCCCGCGCGGATTCAAGGTGCCCCTCTACCCCGTGACACCCGTCTTGTCGGTCCTGGCGTGTGGGTACATCCTGTTCAGCCTGCGCTGGTATACCTGGTTGGCGTTCGCCGGATGGGTCTTCGTGGTGCTTGTGTTCTACTTCGTCTGGGGCCGCCATCGCAGTGCGTTGAGCGAGGTGGTGACGGCGTGATCGGTTCCACACCAACCGATGCCGACGACAGTAGTGAGGTGTGTCTGACTTCGGCGATGGCGGTGCGGGTGGAGGATTCATCCACGATGGCTTTGTCGGCGGCGAAGGCGGCGACAGGGCTTCCAATGCGAGGTTGTCGTTGTCGTGGCCGGTTCTGTTTTCGGCGCAGGCTCACGCAGGGACTCGCGGTCAGAGTGGCCGACCGCCACCACTCGCTACGCCTATGAATGTTGACCATGACGCGGAGTGCGTATCGGCAGGTCAGGTGCGCTGTCATTGCGCTGTGGAGCGAGCAGGTTCCACGCTACGCGGTCGACGCCGACCTGAGAACACCAAACTTGACTCAAAATTGGCTCTCCTGACTTATCCGTGGGTGGTTTTTCGGCCGGGTAGTACGGGTCGGT
>CAZVST010000103.1:0-9139 GCA_964629725.1 uncultured Mycobacterium sp. | reverse complement strand
ACCGCAACTACAAATCAACTGATCAGCACTGTCTCATTTGACTTGACAAATACCGACCTGGAACCCGAGCCGGGAGCCCGAGGCCGAATTTGTGTACGTTGATTTGAGCTCGGTCGACAACGCCGAGAAGGCGATCACGTCGCCCACCACAGTCGTCGGTTCGGAAGCACCCAGCAGGGCACGCCAACTCATTCAGACTGACGACGTGCTGGTGTCCACAGTCCGACCGAATCTTAACGCCGTCGCCCTTGTCAGCCCCGACTTTGATGGGGCTACCGCATCTACGGGCTTCACAGTTCTACGCCCCAAGAACCGGGTTGAACCGCACTATCTCTTCCATTGGGCGCGGAGCCCTCGGTTTGTGTCGGACATGGTCCGCAAGGCTACCGGCGCGAGCTACCCGGCGGTCTCGGACCGCATCGTCAAAGAGTCCTTGATCCCTCTGCCGCCGTTGGATGAGCAGCGGCGGATCGCCGCGGTCCTGGACCAGGCCGACCAGCTGCGGCGCCAGCGGCTACTTGTTCTCGACAAGTTGCGCCAATTGATCCCAGAAATATTCATTCAAGCCTTCGGCGATGCAGTTGGCGAGACGACGTGCCGACTGGATGAAATTGCAGAGATCAGTTCCGGAATCACGAAGGGAAGAAGGACATCTGAACCGACCAGGCTCGTCCCCTACCTCGCCGTAGTGAATGTGCAGGCAGGGCAATTAGTTCTGGAACCGCTGAAGGAAATAGAAGCCACTGAGACAGAGATCAAGCGTTATGTGCTCAAAGATGGGGATCTCGTCCTGACCGAAGGCGGCGATCCGGACAAGCTCGGTCGCGGGACCGTTTGGCGCTGCGAAGTCCCACTTTGTCTTCACCAGAACCACATATTTCGCGTTCGGATCCGGACGGAAAGCAAGGTCGAGCCGGACTACCTCTCGGCATATCTCGCTAGTTGGACCGCTCGTGCGTACTTCCTGCGTTCTGCGAAGCAGACGACGGGAATAGCTTCAATCAACATGACGCAGTTGAGGGCACTTCCAGTCCTGGTCCCGCCCCTTCCGCAGCAACGCGAGTTTCTCGATCGCGTCGAAGCGGTCACTCGCCAAGCATCGTTGTGCGAGCAACAGCTGGCCGAAATTGAGCTACTGACGGGCTCCCTCCAGTCCCGCGCCTTCTCCGGGCAACTCTGATGAGCAACTTCGCCTTCCTCCAAGTGGTCGGCTGGCCGGAGACTTATGCTGACTGTGCTCGCGCAGAAAGCTACGCGTTGAGCGACCCCCGCGCCGCATGCATCTATGCCCGCCGTGCGGCCGAGCAGGTGGTCGATTATCTGTATGACGTTCTGGCGCTGCCCCTTCCGTACGCCAGTGACCTGTCCGCACGGATCAATGACGCCGCATTCAAGGCGAAGGTTGGTCAGGGGATCGCGGCGAAGCTGAATCTGATCCGCAGGCTGGGCAATTCCGCTGCGCATGATCAGCAGCCGATCCCGCCGCGGGCCGCCCTTGATGCGCTCAAGGAGCTGCATCACGTGATGGTGTGGGCGGCTTTTCATTACTCGACGAAACCCGATGCGGCGCCAATGAAGTCGGTGATCGACCCGGGCCTTGCGAAGAAGGCTGCACCGCTGACCCGCGAGGAGGTCGCGCAGCTTGCCAAGAAGTTCGCTGACCAGGAGGCCGCCCACGCGAAGGTGCTGGCCGCGAAGGCCGAGGAGTCGGCGGCGCTGCAGGCGGAGCTGGAGAAGCTGCGCGAGGAGGTGAAGGCGGCTCAGGCGGCAAAGCAGGTTGTCGACGACCGTGACTACTCCGAGGCCGAAACCCGCGACACCTTCATAGACCTGTTGCTCAACGAGGCGGGTTGGCCGCTGGATCAGCCGCGCGACCGTGAGTATCCGGTGACTGGGATGCCGCCGAATAACGCCAACGGTTTCGTCGACTACGTCCTGTGGGGTACGGACGGGCTGCCCCTGGCGGTGGTGGAAGCCAAGCGCACGACCAAGAGCCCGCAAATCGGTCAGCAGCAGGCGAAGCTGTATGCCGACTGCCTGGAAAAGCAGTATGGGCGCCGCCCGGTCATCTTCTTCACCAACGGCTATCAACACTGGCTGTGGGACGACGCAGCCAGTTACCCGCCGCGGGAGGTGCAGGGCTTCTACACCCGCAACGAACTCGAGCTACTGATCCACCGACGCCATGCGCGAAAGCCATTGGCTCCGGCGGTGATCGACTCCGCAATCGTAGAGAGGCACTACCAGATACACGCCATTCGGGCGGTGGATGCGGCGTTTGAGCAGAAGCAGCGGCAGGCGCTGCTGGTCATGGCGACCGGCTCCGGCAAGACACGAACGGTCATCGCGTTGGTCAAGCAGCTGATGGAGGCTGGCTGGGTGAAGCGGGTTCTGTTCCTGGCAGACCGCACCGCCCTGGTGACCCAGGCCGCGAACGCCTTCAAGGCCCACCTGCCGGCGGCGACGACGGTCAACTTGCTGACCGATAAGAACGCAGGCGGCCGCGTGTACGTGTCCACCTATCCGACGATGATGAACCTGATCAACGACGTGGACTCCGGAAAACGGGCCTTCGGGCCGGGCTATTTCGATCTTGTCGTGATCGACGAGGCGCACCGCTCGGTGTACCAGAAGTACCGCAGCATCTTTGCCTGGTTCGACTCCATGCTCGTGGGGCTGACCGCGACACCCAAGGACGAGGTCGACCACAACACCTACCGGCTGTTCCACCTCGAAGACGGAGTGCCCACCTACGCCTACGAGCTGACAGACGCGGTGCGCGAAGGCTTCCTGGTGCCGATGGTGGGGGTATCGGTCGCCACCAAGTTCCTCCGTCAGGGCATCCGCTACGCCGACCTCTCCGAGGAGGAAAAGGACGAGTGGGACGCCCTGGAGTGGGGCGAGGACGGCCCACCGGACGAAGTCGCGGCGGAGGAACTCAACCGCTTCCTGTTCAACGAGGACACCGTCGACCAGGTGCTGGCCACACTGATGGATAAGGGCCACAAGGTTTCCGACGGCGACCGGATCGGCAAGACCATCATCTTCGCCAAGAACCAGCGCCACGCCGAGTTCATCGCTCAACGATTCGACATCGCCTTCCCGCAGTACGCCGGCCACTACGCCCGAGTCATCACCCACAGCACCACCTACGCTCAGAGCCTGATCGACGACTTCTCCCAACCGGACAAGGCGCCGCACATCGCGATCTCGGTGGACATGCTGGACACAGGCATCGACGTCCCCGAGGTGGTGAACCTCGTCTTCTTCAAACAGATCCGGTCGAAGACGAAGTTCTGGCAGATGATCGGCCGCGGCACCCGGCTGCGCCCCGCCCTGTTTGGGCCCGGCCGCGACAAGGAGAACTTCTACGTCTTCGACTTCTGCGGCAACCTGGAATTCTTCGGCGGACCCGCCGAGGGGTCCGAGGGTTCGACGCAGAAGTCATTGAACCAGCGGCTGTTTGAGACCCGAGTGGGACTCGTCGCACAGCTCGACGCCCAGCATCCGGGTGAGACTGTCGAAACACCGGGAGGCGCCGGGGAGCAGACCGAGGACGGGCTGCGATGGGACGTCGCTCGCCAGCTACACGTGACCGTCGCCGGGATGACCCTAGACAACTTCCTGGTTCGCCCCCACCGCCAACTCGTCGAGGAGTACGGGCAGTGGGCGGCGTGGGCGAAGCTCACCCCCGAGGCCGCCGAGACGGTGGCCGAGAACCTCGCCGGATTGCCGTCCGGCCACACTGACAGCGACGAGGACGCCAAGCGGTTCGACCTGCTGATCCTGCGCCGCCAACTCGCCCAACTGCAGGGCGACACCGCCGCGATGGAGCGGGTCCGCGAGACCATTCAGCAGATCGCTCAAGGGCTGGTCGGCAAAAACACGATCCCCTCCGTGGTCAAGCAGCAGGAGTTGCTGGAGGAAGTCGCCGGGGACGACTGGTGGGTAGACGTGACTCTGCCGATGCTGGAGGTCGCCCGACGCCGGTTGCGGGGGCTGCTGCAGTTCCTCGACAAGATTCGCAAGGATCCCGTCTACATCGACATTCAGGACGAGTTGTCCGAGCCGGTCACTGTGGACCTGCCGCAGTTCACGCCGGGCACCGACATGGAGCGGTTCCGTGCGAAGGCGGCCGCGTACCTCAAGGCCCACGAGGACCACGTCGCCCTGCAGCGGCTGCGCCGCAACAAGGCTCTAACGCCGGACGATCTCGTCGCGCTGGAGCAGATGCTTCTGGAGAGCGGCGCCGGCGACGGCCGCGCGATCGCCCAAGCTCGCGAGGAAGCGCATGGGCTCGGGCTGTTTATCCGGTCGCTGGTGGGCCTGGATCGGCAAGCGGCGATGGAGGCATTCGGTGACTTTCTTGCCGGAACGGAGCTCTCTGCCAACCAGATTCACTTCGTCAACCTCATCATCGACGAACTGGCGACCAACGGCGTCGTCGAACCAGCCCGACTCTACGAAGCCCCCTACACCGACCTCACTGCACGGGGCCCCGAGGCGATCTTCAGCGAGCAGCAGGTCGACAACATCGTCAGCATCCTGAAGACCGTGAGGGAGAACGCCGCCGCGGCAGAGGGTGTTGCATAGCGGACCGCCGGGTCGCCGGGACGGTCGACAGGGCTACTGCAGGACAACCACTTTCGTGATTATCGGTTATCAGCTTGCTTTCGGAATTGCGCTATGCCGGGACACAAGCACTGAGTCACTTCACTCGAGTGGAGAACATCCAGTGGAGCCCGTAGACGCGACGTCCTAGCCCCTACGTACGCTTGTGCGCGATGCAAAGCGCTCCATGTCGAGAGGTCAACATTGTCCACGTCCACGCCAGATAATCGCTCCAGGACGGAGCACGATTGCGACCGGATTCTGTACTCCGACGAACTGCGCCGCCTTGGCGGGGTCACGCAGGTGGTGGCAGTCGGCGAGACTCCCCTTTTTCACACCAGGCTCACCCACACACTGAAGGTGCAACAGTTAGCTCGTCGGCTCGCGGAACACTTTGAGCGCGATGAAACTCAAGCGGACAAGCTCAAAGCAATAGGCGGCGTTGATGTGTCGGCTGCCGAAGCAGCAGGTCTGGCGCACGACCTGGGGCACCCGCCTTTCGGCCACGTGGGCGAGACAGAGCTCAACGCTTATTGCGAGGGGCACGGCTTAGATGGCTTCGAGGGCAACGCACAGACGCTTCGGATTCTCACCAAGCTGGCGATGCATCCCGCCGTCGAGCTTGGTCGCGGGCTCGGCATCTCGCCGGCAACACTGCGGGGGGTAATTAAGTACCCATACCAACGTTCCGGAGCGTACGAGTCCAGCCCGAAGTGGAATGCCTACCCGACCGAGACCGCAGACTTCGACGATGCGCGGAAGGGGTTGGAGGATGATGAGCGCAGTCTCGAAGCCGAGATCATGGACTGGGCTGATGACGTCACCTACGCCATCCACGACCTGGAGGACTTCATCCGGGCTCGGCACGTGCCGATCGGGGCCCTGATCGACAACAAAGACGAGCGCGAAGCCTTTCTGGAAGCCTCATGGGATCGCGCGGCGGGCAAGCTCGACGGGATTGAGCGCGAGGCCGTCGTGACGGACTGGACGTATTTGCTGAAGGTGTGCTTCGGCGGGGTGTATACGCAGCGTGACTGGCAGCACTCTCGCGAGCTGATGGATGGTTGCCGTCTGCTCATACATCAGTACATGTCCGGCGTCACACTGGGTGAACGTCCCACACCGCTGATTGTCCCGCCGAATCTTAGGGCGGAGGTCGGCCTGTTCAAGCAACTGACTTGGTACTACGTCATCTTCGATCCCCGTCTGGCGACACTTCAACTCGGCCAGCAGAGGCTTGTTCGCGAACTCTGTCACACCCTTCACGCCTGGCTGAAAGAAGCGGACCGCCAAAACAGGCTGGAGCGTGTGCCTCGGCAGCTGTCGTGGGCGCTAAAACTCACTCGCATTGAGGTGGGTCGAGAGCGCTACCAGGGACCTGACGCCCGATATGCACGCGCCGTCGCGGACTACATTGCGAGCCTTACCGAGAGTCAAGCCGTCGACCTCTACCGCAGAGTGGTGTCACCAACGGGCCAGTCCGTGCTCGATCCGTGGATGATCTACTGAGTGACCGTCCACCGGAACCGGCGATCTGGAGTCAAGACGATCCGGTTCTCTCTGATCAGCTGGGTCAGCACGTTGCTCAAGCTTGGCACCGCGTGGCCGTCGGCAATGAAACGGTCCATCACCGTGTTTAGTCGGACACCTCCACTTCCGGCTTCGCGCAGAAAGTCACTCACCGATGTCACAAGATCCTCTTCGGCCCCAGGAGCCACATCGTGATCATGTCTAGAATCAGCGAAAGTGGTCATTTGATCCTCCGGTTTTGATCGCGCCCCGTACTGAGATCATCGTCGCGCACTGCACCGACAAATTTCATCAGAAACGCTGAAGGGGCTTTCTCGGGTTGTTCTCAGAGATTCCTAAAGTTACGACACCACAAGACTAGCGTTAGTCGGTGTACCCGGACGCGCCCAGAATGTTTCACTACGTTCCATCTGCTGCTGCTGGTGCGATCGGCGGTTCTTGGCGCTCGGGGCCGACGGAGGTCTGGTTGGATGCGCCGAAAAATTTGCTAGGCCGCCGTGAGCGTGGTGGCAAGGTCGATGAGCGCGCGGCGGATCTCAGCATCGAGCTCGGTAGCGTGCTTGCGGACCACCTCCATCTCCTTCTCAATGCCAGTGACCGCGGCCCGCAGCGGTGTCAAGTGGGAGAGCGCGTTCTCGATGCGTGCGATGCCGTCGCGGATCTGTTCCCGCTCGACCAGGGTTCCTCCGGAGGTGGCGGACAGTCTGGCTAGCAAGCGAGCGACCTGCACGGCTGTCGCGAGTAGTTGCTCGGCGCCCGCGCCGCCCCGGTCGTAGTGCAGCACTACGACACGCTCGGCTAGGTAGACCCGGAATCCGATAGCTTTGGCGTCGCGGGGTAGAGCCGCTGGCATCTGGGTGAGCAGCAGCCCGCTTTGGGCCTCCCGGTTGTCCACCATCCGGCGCAGTTGGCTGACAGTGACTGGCCGCGAGGACCCAGTCCGGCACTCGACCGCCACCCGGATGCCGTCGAAGTCGTCGTCGTAGACCTGCAGGACATGGTCGCCTGCCTTGTTGCGGCCGTGACCGGGCGAGTTACCGACTGATTCGACGGTGTCACCCAAAATTGAGGTGATCCGGGCGATGTCGTCAAGAGTGTCGGACTCCCATGTCCTGCCCGCCTGGACTGGGGCGGGGAGTTGAGCATGTGCGATCAGTATCTTGTCGGCGAGCGCGGAGACTTGGTCGCGAAGCCGGGTTTCGAGCGCCACCATGTCACTGCGAAGCGCGGCGATCGCCTTTTCACCGTTAGCCAGATGCGTCATCAACGGGCTGCCGGCCTCGACGCCGAAGAGTCGATTCAGAGCGTCGCGGGTACCGCGGTTAAGCGCATTAAGGAGGCGGCCTTCTAGCACTTGGGGAAGCGCTTTGGGGCCGGACCCCAACAGGGCCTCCCTGATCGGCTGGATCGCCTGGGTAAGCGAGTCTGCGGCTTGGGCGATCACAGCATCCATCGCTGCTGCTAGCGCACCGGGACGCTCGTCGTCTCCGATCACGCGACTGAGTTCCCGCCCGACGGTCTTGCCCAGCTGTTCGGCCACCAGCTGCGGCATTGCCGACATGGCATCCAGTTGGGCCACGACCCGATACAGCTCACTGATCGTGGCCTGGGCTGATCCCGTCGCGACGCTGAGCACTCCAATCGTAAAGATGCGCTTGGCAGCCCCAACAGGGTTATCACCGAGTCCACCGGACCTGGCGAACGCGACCACCTCGGGGTCCTGGTGGAGAAGCGTCAACACGAGGCACTTCTCGTCAACCGATACGTACGCGCTCTCGATCGTGTTCTTTCGCTCCGGTTTTGCGACCATCGAAACTCCTCGTGCCTGTTCTGGTCACGAGGCGCGGCTGGTTGGCGGCTCGGGCAGTCCTTCCGGTCGGAGGTCGCTGTCCTCGATTTAGACCAATCTCAGTATATCTTTTTTGCCCAGCTAGCTTGGCAGACGTTCGTCGCGTGCGGGCCGCTACTAGTTGGGTGCCGAGAGCTCGAGATCAGTCCGACCCGCAGCGGGTTCGGGATTGGGAGCGCAGCCGCCGTTTGGTCGGCCAACGAATCCGAGAGCTCCGCGTGGCGGGGCAGATGACGCAGGAAGCTCTTGCTTTGAAGTCGGGCCTGTCGCGGAATCTGCTTGTTGATGTTGAACTGGGAAAGAGCGGACTGCTGTTCGAGCGGTTGTTCGACCTAGCCGCGGCCCTCGACGTTCCGCCGAGCGAATTCCTCAACGTAGACGAAGGCAGCGCCTCAGAATCCTCGGATTAGCACCCGCCGGTGCCAGCTTCGCCCAGGCCTACCCGTTAACTCTGGCCGGTCCACAATCTGTAAATCGGTGACCTACGGGCAGTGAACGGAAAGACCCGTGTCATCCATCACCGCCGACTTTGCCGCGAGGGCGCTGCCCGGCTCGGCCTGTGGGCGGGCCATCTTGACGGGGCCCGCCGCCGACGGCACCACCGGCCCCTCAACGGGCCGGTCCGGGTTGAACCCGACTTGGCACAAATTACCCACGCCGAGATCCAACACAGCATGACCGGCAGCCACCCGCTCAGCGGCCGCGAGGGCGCTGCCCAGCTCGGCTGTGGGCGGGCCATCTTGACGGCCCGCCGCCGACGGCCCCAACAGCCGCTCAACGGGCCGGTCCCCGCACGCCTTTCCCCTAGCTTCGGCGAGTATTCGCGCTCGGGACCCGTGTGGACCGCATTTCGAGGCGTTCGAGCTTTCCTTGCAGCCTCGCCCTGTCCTTGATGCTCACCTGGAGTTGCTCAGCCAAAGCCTGAACGACCTGCTGCAGTTCGTCACGCTTGTCCCGAGCCTCTTTGTACCTGCGCTCAGCATCAAGGACGCGCTCGTGCATCGCGTTCAGCTTCTTGTTCCATTCGTGCTCTTGCGGAGTGACAACCGCGTCCTGCTTCGCGACGGCCCTGTCCATCCAGTCACCGAGATCGCTTAAGCCTGGATGCACCGATTCGGTAGTGGTGCGTGGTGGGTCGTGACAGCGAAA
>CAZVST010000102.1:0-9344 GCA_964629725.1 uncultured Mycobacterium sp. | reverse complement strand
CCCGTTGTCCTTGATCCGCAGCCTCAGACCGTCGATGTAGAGGATCGGGTACACCAAGGTTGCCGATACCACCAAGAAGCGCCTCGCCGGCATCCATGCCGCAGTCGAACGCGGACTGCCCAACGGCGGCCACGAAGGGCTCAACTACAAGGTCCGATTGATCATCCGCAGGGCCCACGGCTTCCACACCGCCGAGAACGCACTCGCCATGATCGATCATGCTCGTCGGCGGGCCGGTCACCCTCGAGCTCCCGTACCACACATCAGGTCCTCCACATTTCATGGCAGTAGAGCCATCGTTTTGAACCTGCACTGAGGGTATTCCAAGCGGATTCGGGCCGACGGCGATCGTCGGGAAGGGCGCTGTCATAGATGCCGGCGACTGGCGCGGTAGGCGGCAATGGCAGCGACTCCGCAGAAAATGGTGAACACGGCGAACAACCAGCGAGCCGACATCACCTGGCCGCCCCGGCTGTTGTTGACTACGACACCGGCTAGCCCAGCGCCGAACACTTTGGCGATCAGCTGCACGGTGTTGAACGCAGCTGCCGCCTCGCTGCCTTCGGCGGGATCATCAACATCAGACATCGCCCACGCCGCCAGGTGCGGCCAGGCACTTCCGCCGCCGGCGCCGAGGATCAGCAACGCCAACGCCCAGAGCATGACGACGCCGATCGGCGCGTTGTCGCGTTGGGTAGCTGCGGCCAGGACCAGGCCGACCAGCATTACCAACGGTCCAGCTACAACCACGCGTGCAATGGTTCGCGCGTTGCTCAGCGACGCGCTGACGATCTCTCCGCCCGTCCACCCAACCATCAGTGTCGCACAGAGAAACGCAGCCTCGACGGGAGTCAGATGCGCGAACCGTTGACCGAACAACGGCACATACATCTCGACCATCGTGGCGGCCGCCACCGCTGCCGCGGTCACGTAGATCCATTTCAATGGTCCGGAACCAAACACGGTGGGCGGCAAAACCGGATGGGAGATCCATTGGTCGACGATCACGAATAGCCCCACCAGGACCGCGCCCGCAATGAATAGTCCCACGGTGGCGACCATGTCGGTGTGCACATCCGCAACACTGACTAGTATCACGGCGGCGCCGAGCAGCAGCAGCGACCATAACGGCACCTTTGTCGCCGCCGGCTGGGCACCGCCATGATCGACGCCGCTGTCGGCCAACGCTATCGGCACCAAAATGGCGACGAGGGCGGCCAGGATAACCGACACGCCGAACGACCACCGCCACAAGCCCAAGTGCGCGAACACGCCGCCGATGGCGGGTCCGAAAAACATCGCGACTCCCCACATCACCGACACCAGCGCTGAGGCCCGGGTCCATAGCGATTTCGGCAGGTCGACGTTGATCAACGCGTAGCCGAGCCCGGCCAACAGACCCCCGGCCGCCCCCTGCGCAACCCTGGCCGCCACCAGGATCGCCATGCTCGGCGCCAGTGCGCAAATTATGCTGCCGATGGCGAACACGGAAAGCGCGAACAGAAACGACGAGCGCGCTCCCATGCGCGACAAAAGCCAGAAGACCGTCGTCGCCGCCACCACCGCTCCCACCTGGTACCCGGTTGTCGCCCAGGCATAGAGTCGTTCGCCGCCGATGTCGGCGACCGCGCTGGGCAGCAGGCTGACGGTCAGAAGCTCGTTGGTGGCATAGAGCAGCACACTGCTGGCCAGCACGGTGGACGTCGCTAGATGCCTCCGGGCCAGCAGCAGACGCCAACTGCCAGCACTGCTCATTAGTGTTCTCGCACATTCGAATGAAGGGGAGGTGTGCCCTTTTCGTACGTTTTGATGGCCCTCACGATAGCTTTCTCTGCTTGACGTTGGCCAGATGAAGCCCATAGGCCGAAGGATCCCGATAGCCTTCCTGAAGCGTGCCGGGATCAATTCTTGCGTGCAGCAACAGGGCAGTCCGGGAGCTGTATACAGACAACCGACCACTCGTGCCGCGTACGACCGGCTGCAGTGGGCGCTCGAACACCAACTTGACATCGCTCGCTAGAAACAGGAGGACTTTCTTGTGAATTATGCAGACGACATCGACTTGCTAAGGGTGATGCTCGACATTCGAAACTTCGAAGAAGAGGTGATGCGCTTGTTAAGCGCCGGCGAAACTCAGGGCGTGACGCATCCCTATTGCGGGGAAGAGGCGATTGCTGTGGGCGTCTGTTCCGCTCTCAGGCCCTCTGACTTCGTTGGAAGCTTCTATAGGGGTCACGGCCACGCGATTGCGCGCGGCGTACCCATGGCGCGGATGTTTGCGGAGATCCTCTCACGAGAAGGCGCCCTTTGTGAGGGCAAAGGCGGCTCCATGCACATGACCTATACGCCGACTCACTATGTAGGGGGAAATTCCATAGTGGGCGCAAATGTCGGTATATTGGCCGGTATTGCGCTCGGCATCCAAATGCATGGCACTGATGACGTTGCAGTTGTCTTTTTCGGTGATGGTGCGACCGGTGAAGGAATTGTACGGGAAACGCTCGAAATCGTAGCAGTCAATCGGCTACCACTTGTTCTTGTCTGCGAGAACAACCGTTGGCAAGAGCAAAACCGTGCGTCCGATGTCATGACCTCCCAGAATCAAGCAAGTCGCTTAGCTCAAGCTCACGACATTCCGGTCGAGCGAGTCGACGGCACCGCAGCCCTCCCTGTACGCGCGGCAACCCGTAGAGCTATCGCCCGCGCCCGCTCCGGAGGCGGGCCGACAATGATCGATGCAGAAACGTTCCTGATTTACGGGCACTCGCAATTCAGCGCTGATCCGCCGGATGACTATCGCTCACCCGAAGAATGCGCAGAATGGCAATCCCGCGACCCTATTCGAACCTTGGCGACCATCCTTCGGCAAGCTGGAACTGCATCCGACGCCCTCGACATCGAAGCTGCACGCTCACGCCAACGCGTATCGGAGGCGCTGTCTGCAGCGATGTCGCAACCCGATTTGACGTCAGTAGGAGTTGGTGAGAATGTCTGGTCATTTAGCTAGGCCCGATTCGCTCAGGGTCTTGAGCCTGGAAGAGATCTTGAATTCCGACCCAGCCGTCATGGTTCTCGGCACTTATCACGATGAGTGGCTTGAGCAAGAGTTCGGGAACCGCCTTCGGAGGATGCCCATCGCCGAACATGCGATGGTCGGTATGGCTGTCGGCGCCGCGGCCACTGGACTCCGCCCGATCGTCGAAATCGGCATGGCCTCGTTTCTCTACATGGCTATGGACGCAATCGTGAATCAAGCAGCAAAACTCCGATACATCACCAATGGACAGTTGACGTGCTCGATGGTGATTCGCGCCGCGACATTCGGCGGCTCGTCGTTTTTCGGTCCGCAACACGAATGTGTCCCGTATGCGCAGTTTATGGCGATACCCGGGATCGAAGTTCTCGTTGCCAGTGATGCCGCCGAAGGTCATCAACTGTTGAAGCGTGCCGTTGCGAGTCCCAACCCAACGTTGTTATTCGAATATCGCGACATGTGGGACTCGTCAGCGCTTGCATCCCCTGGTGCTGAGGTGACTCTTGGAGACGTCGGATCCCGAATCATCAGACGTGGCGATGATGTCACGATCGTCGGAATAGGTAGATCGCTGAGGGCAGCGGTGGACGCAGCTTCGATGCTCTCCGCTCTCGGCACTCAGTGTGAAGTCATAAGCCAGTTTTCACTGTCGCCGCTGGAACTCTCACTTGTCCGAGAATCCGCGCGGAAGACAGGACGTGTAGTCCTTGTCGAAGAAGGACCACCCGTTTGCTCTGCAGCCACTGAAATAGCTGCCTCGCTCGCGGAATGGGCACAAACACAGCAACTGAAGATTGTTATCCAGAAACTCACTGCATTGCCGACGCCAATGGCCGCCGCGCGGGTGTTGCAGGAGGCAATCGTGCCCAACGCATCCGATGTCGTCGAGGCCTGTCGACAACTATGCAGTTCGTAGGCATTGTGTGGACAAAATACGGTGCAGTAGTGAGCGCAGTCGGCGGTGGGTGAGGTCTCGGATCTGATGGCTTCGGTGAGGTCTCGGATCTGATGGCTTCGGTGGGGCCGCTGGAGGCGTGGTGGTCGAATTAGGCCGCCAACGTGGTCGGCGGCGTCGCTATAGGGTGCGGCCGGGGCCGCCGGGTGGCGACCAGGGGCTCGCCCGGGCGGCCAGACAGTCCCGCGTGCGTTTCCGATATCAGTGTTGTTCCCGAATCCCGTTCCAGTTTATTGGATTTGGGAACCTACTCGACCGACGACAGGTTCCGCAGTCGCGGATGTCGATGCGCTTCTGGTCGATGTCGCGCAGATGGCACGGCCAACGATCGCGTTCAAGGACTACCCCTCGATATTCTTGCAACGTGAACTGGTTGCCCGGCGTACCGACTATCTGACGGTGTTCGGTGCAGTCCTCGCAGCGGGAGCTTCTTCTACCGGCATTGTCGCAAGTTTGGGCCAGTTTACGAGAGCTGAGCGATTTCGACGGACAGTCGAGTAGACGTCGCCGCCGCTATCATCGACCGCCTCGTACGCCACGCCAAAGTCCCGTTGATCCATTCAATCAGGACTGCTCGACCGACTCTTGGCCGCGCGCGACCATATTTATCGACAACATATTACTCTCGGACGTCAAGGCGGTAACAATGGCTTTACCGACAGCGGTGGGAGGCATCAGATATAATCTTTCCGATGAATCCAGCCCAAAGGATTTATCGATTGTAGCGATCACATCGCGAACGGCGGGAGAGTCATACTGGCCCGTGTCTACCGCGCCCGGCCTGATATCGGTAACGTAAATGTTGTATTTCACGAGCTCCAGCCTTGCGGAATTAATGAACCTGGCGATGGCACCCTTGGCCGCAGCATGGACACTCCCGAGCGGATAGCCGCGAATCGCGGTCATAGAAGAAACGATGCAGATCCTGGCTTCTTCTTGACGCCGAAGCCTTGGAAGGATGAGTTGCAGTAGGTCAACAGTGCTGGTGAGCACTGAAAGTTCGGCCTCCAAGAGGCTAGTGGAGATCTCTTCGACTGGAACATAGGGATGGCCGTCTTTCAAGACTACGGTCCCACCGCCGACTCCCAAAGATTGGACCCAATGCAGCGGCCTATCGCATGGAAGACTCTCAATCAAATTCTGAAGATGCTCCCTGTCGTTAAGGTCCGTTGTCGAGTATTCGACTTGTGAACCTACGACGCTTTCCTCGATCCAGTGCTTAGCGGCTCTTGCCTTATCTTCGTTTCGACAGACCAAATGAACAATGGCCCCGGCCTTTGCGCATTCCAAGGCCGCCGCCGCACCCAAGTTCGCCTTGCATTCTTCCCCATTCATGATGATCGGCGTGTGCGTAGGCTCACCCGTCACCTTGTCTCGGAAAATGTAGCGTGCCGGGGCTATTCCAACGCCGGTGACGAGGACACGTGTACCTGTCAAATCCATTTGGGTCAATCCTCTTTCTTCACGTTCATGCCGATTTCGAAACCATGGTCGTCCCGAAAAATTCGGCGTGGGGCTCGTTGGGCTTGCAGCTCCCGGACTGGGACAGAACCTTAGTCGCGGAGACCGAACCTTGTTCGCGACACGCCAGACAGGCGTGATGTTTCGGGATTCCCTCCTAGCGCGGCGGTGCGGGCGGGTCCGTTCGATCCAATAGCAATTGAATCCTGCAAGCCCCTGACCCGTCCCGGCCTCGGAGGTCAGCTACTCCTCTCGGATTGCCCGAGAAGCCTGCCATGGATAAATTCTCACCCGATCTCTGCGGCGAAGTCAGACGCATATGAGGGACCGTGTATGCCGACACCGCCGCGCGCGGGAGTGGAAGGGCCGCGCGGGCCACGCCGCAGCCGGCTGGTCATCTTGGACCTCGACCCTTGACGATGCCTTAACCTGTGATCTCATCGGCCGAGAGTCGGGCGGAGCGCGAACTAACCACGTAGCGTCGAAATTTCGAGGATGAGCGGAATTGATGAGTGCACCAAAGATTGCAGTAGTCACGGGAACTAGTTCAGGTATTGGCAAAGCTACCGCAGAACAATTACTAAACCATGGCTGGAAAGTCTATGGGCTGTCGCGCTCCAAATCCGCGATTGACAACCCGAACTTTATCTGGATAGCCTGTGATCTTGCAGATGATAATGAAATCGCCGCTGCAACTAGACAGATCGACGAACCGACCATCGATTTGCTGGTCAGTAACGCGGGCATCGCTTTCGAAGAGCTTGCGTCAGCAGTAACACGGAGATCGTATGAAGAAATATATTCCGTCAATGTGCTCGCACCAATGCTACTGATCAACTGTCTCAGGCGCAAGATCGAACATGCGGCAATTATCAGTGTTTCATCAGTTTCTGATCGGCTGGTCGAAGAAGATTTCGCGCTATACTGCAGTTCAAAGGCGGCGAATACCCGGTACTTTGAGGCCGTCGCCGCCGAATTCACGAATGCCAAGGTGGTCACGCTGCTACCGGATAACGTTGATACTGCGATGTTGCGGGCGCTGGTGATTGGTCGGGACTTTGACTGGGCTGGAACGATCAACGCTAGCGATATGGCTCAGCTAATTATTGATATTACCGCCGGTAAACTTGCTGTCGACAGCGGCTCAAACATCATCGTGGTCACAAACAGGATGACTGAAGATCTTGAGTATCGCGAAAAACTTTTTGGCTTCAACACTGACACGGGTGAATTAATAGAGCTATGAAAGGCGTCGTCAAACTGTTTGGGAGTAGCTATTCACCGGGAAGCAAATGCTTGTGGTAGCGATGCGCCTGTGGTGAATAGTTCGCCTCGAGATTTCACGTACGGCAGGGTTCTGTTCGGGCGGCCGCTGAAATCGCGATGTGATCTTGATTTCTTGGTGGCCGGTTGGCGCCGCCGCTGATGCCGACTGCGGTGCCCTCATTCACCGCCAAGCCACTCCCCCGGTGTGAGGATGCCCAGAGTGCCCTCATGGACCCCCAGATCCCGAGCGACCTGCGCGATCGGTTACCCGTCTCAAGCCACCGATAAACTCGCGCAGATCGACAACGCCTCGCCACCCGCACCGAAGTCAACCTCGGAAGTCCATCCCTGCCAAGCCAATGAAGACGTGACCAAACGAATGAATCACCAAGTGGTTCAACCAAGTCAGGAAGCTCCCCGCACGGGACACACATTTAAGGTGACGTCAGTCCGTGTGAGAAAGGAGAACATGGTGGAGCAGTGCGAGGAGTGCCGGTACACCTATGACCTGGCCGCTACGACGCGGGCTGGCGACGACATCCGGGCCGACGTAGCGGAACTCGCCGGGTTGCTGACCACCACAGAGCGGGCAACGCTGGCTCGGCGGACCTCCCCAGAGCTGTGGTCGCCGCTGGAGTACTGCTGCCACGTCCGCGACATGCTGCTCACGCAACGGGAGCGGGTGCTTCTGGCCCGCTGCGTCGACGTGCCGACCGCGGTGCCGATGGGGCGTGACCAACGCGTTGCGTATGAGGGATATGCCGAACAGGACCCGGTCGAGGTCGCCGAAGAACTTGCGATGGCGGCCCGACTGTTGGCGAACGTCCTGGGCCGGCTCAACGCTGCGGACTGGGGGTTGCGGCTCGTTTACAACTGGCCGGAGCACAAAGAGCGGACGCTGCGTTGGGTGGCCGCGCACACCGTGCACGATGTGCACCACCACTTGCTCGACGTGCGACGCCAACTGGGCTGACTGACATCTCGTACCACTGAGCCAGGGCTTGGAGTTGAGACGCGATCGTGGCTGTTCGTAAAGGCCAACAACCCGCCAGTCGTAAAGGCCAACAACCCGTCAGTTCAGAGAATACGGGTTCGACTCCTTCTTCTGCCGCCCCGGTGTCGATGGTGCTCACGAGAAGGGTGGGGTGGAAGGCGAGATCGGCCGTTTCCGCCGAATGTATCTGGTTCCGGTGACTCGGATCGACTCCTTGGCAGAACTCAATGACCTGATCGCCAGCGGTGACCGATGCGACGACGATCGGGTGATCACGGGGCGGCCGGTAACGATCGGGGTTGCGTTTCGCTGCTGAAGCCGCGGCGCTGATCACACTGCCGGGCGAGGCGTTCTACCCGGCCCGGTTGCTGCAGGCCCGGGTCGATAGCCGTGCCAGAGTGTCAGTGCCGCAATGCTTCTACTGCGTGCCCGCCCGCTACGTCGGGCGGCGCCTGACGGTTCGGCTGGCGGCCCGCACCGGGGAGGTTCACGACGGGTCCGCGCTGATCGCCCGACACGAACGCGCCGTCGGGCGCTATGTCGAAGTCCTGGTGTTGGATCACTATTTGGAGGTCCTTGTCGCCAAACCCGGCGGACTACCCGGGGCCACTGCACTGGCTCTCACGCGGGCCCGCGGGGTGTTCCCGCTTCGCATCAGTCCTACTGGGATGCCGCCCGCCGTGCCCGCGGTGACCGCGTCGGCACCCGCGCGCTCATCGAGATCCTGCTGGCCCACCGCAGTATGCCCGCCACCGCCTTGACCATCGCGATGGACCGGGCAGTGTCATCAGGATGCCTTGATCCCGAACTGGTGTTGATCGACGCTCGGCGCCACCTCACCCACCGGCCAGGCCACCGAAGTGCCCTACCAGCGCTACCCACTCGACCGGAAAACCGCCAACGACGCCCTGGGCCGGCGCACGTGGAAACCCCCACCAGGCAGCCGCATCGTCCTCGACGGCGCCCGATCACCCTCTGGTGGCTACGCACCACCGCCCCCTGGGCCGCTCAGCACCTCCAGCAGACAGCCGTCACCCAGCAGCAGACCACCAGCACCGTGATCGGGCAGCTCGTCCAGGCTCCCTGCCATCCTCATCGACACCCACCAGGCCGACGAACGCGCCGCCGCCGAACAACTCCAGCGCTGGCGCAGCCAGCAGCGCGCCCGCGCCCGCGATCGCCAGCGCAGCCGTGACGACGGCTATGACCTCAGCTTGTAGCCCGCGGGGCAGCGGTCCACCGGGCTGCCGGGCGTGCTCGTCGGCGTCGGCGAATAGGGTGAGCGCCGTGTCAACAGGTCAGCCCGCGCGCCTGTCTCGGCAGGTGACATCGCCCCTTGGCCCGGAGGCGCTCGGGCCCCTGCCGGAGGACTGTGCGGGCACCGTGTTCGGTGAGCCCTTGGCTGATGACGAATACCGGCAGCTGGCTGAACTGCTCGATCGGCATCCGGACAAGAAGTTGCACGCCTTGCAGCTGGCCTCGACTCGCAACCCGCACATCACCGATCTCAGGTTCTTGCGATTCTTCCCGAATTTGCGGTGCTTCACCTCAACCTTGGATTGGCTGCAAACCCTCGATGGCATCCCTCACTGTCAGGCTGTGATGAGACACTCGGACTTCCCCGAGTTCACTGT
>CAZVST010000101.1:0-9559 GCA_964629725.1 uncultured Mycobacterium sp. | reverse complement strand
ATCCTACAATCCATCACACGCTTAATGAAACGAATTAATGGCGCAGGACACTAGTTTGTCTCGCAGGGCGGCTGCCGCCGGGAAGGCGGCGCGGGCGCCGGAGGTCAGCGGTAGAGGTTCACCTCGTACTCCCGAACGTTGTAGGGATCATCGATCTTTTTCGGGTCCAGCCACTGACTGACCAGAATGCGTGCCTTATCGAGGGTCGAACCGGGAACGATGTAGCCGCCGTAGAGGAAGGGCAGTTCAACCCAATCCACGACGACGGTGCAGGGTGTCGGCGGCAGGTGGGGAGATCCTGGGTTCAACACCTGGTGGGCGACGTCAGCGACACGCACCTCGATCTGATGGCACGTGTCATTGAGCGCGGACAAGACGAATTTGCCGTCGATAAATCGGAAGCTCAATTCCCCGAACAGGTGCGGATGTAGTGGTGCCGGTGGTGTGACACCCCAGCCCCAATGGGCCGAATCGCCGTTAACCATTCCCCAGCCGGCCCAGGAATCCCGATCCCTAAACGTCTCCGGGCGGCATCGGTACATCACGACGTGTTTCTTGCGGTCGAAACTGTCGGCGACGATGTAGACAAACCCGTCGGGCCCCTCGCAGCCGCTGATCTGTGTCTGGTTGGAGTTCTCCCATGAAGCGGGCTTCAGTGAGCCCGGCACCGTCTTCCAGCCCGGCTTTTTGGGGTCGATCACCACCAGACGTGAATCCAGGGGTTTCAGATCCTGCGTCCTTGTCACCATCAGGTACTCGATAGCGCCCACCCGCACCGTTCCGGCCGGCAACTGGCTGCATGCCGGCGGCGGGGGACCGCCGTCGGGCCCCCAGCTGTCCCTGTAGAGGTTCTGCCACCCGAAGGATCCGTCGAATTCAACCTTGCCGGCAAGGGATTTGACGTGCAGAGCCAATGAGGGACTCCATTTCCCGGCGAAGGCTTTCGGCCCCTTCCAGGTGTCTCCTGCGACAGCAACCTGACCACCGGGGACTATCTCGCACAGGTCGGTGGCTCCCGCGTTGAAACAGGCCGTAGGGCCCTCCGAGCCTGCGACGACGCCCATGTCACGGTGCTGGCCTCGCGTAAGCGGTCGCGGGTCCGGGATCACCAGGGCCTCGGGAGCCGCGCTAAGGGACTGTCGGCCGGCGTCTTTGGAGGCCTTCATGGCCGACTTCCCCCGGGATGCAGCCCCTTTCTTCTTCGTCGGTGCGGACTTCTCGTTCTTCGTCGGTGCGGGGTCTTTTGTCGTGCCGTCCGCGGGCGCCGCTGCCGATTGCGCCCTTCTTGGCTTTCTGCCTCTGGTGACGACAGCCGGCTTGGTGGCCTTCTTCTTCGTTGCCGCGACTCGAACGGTCTTCCCTGCCGCCATCGGGATCTCAGGCTCCGAGGTCTGTCTCAGGGCAAGCCCCTGAGCCGGTAGCGACCATCGGCGACACACTCGGCGACAGCGCGCGTTGTGGCCCGAAGTGTCTGATCAACGCGGCACACTCCACAACGTCGGTCACTGGGACGATTCCGGAGAGGATCCGCCCGTGCACAGAGGGATGTGACGCCCTTTCACAACCGGAACCCTCTTAGCTGGCCTCATGGTCCGAACCCCCGTGTCAACGATCACCGCGCAGTCCCTCAATGCCTATCCGGCTAGTTAAATTCACTTCGCGATCATTCAACAGTGGATGCCACACATTCGGGACTTACGTCCCGACCCCAACTCACGCCACGCAGCGCCGCCGCGATCGGGCAGCACTTCCCGGTGCGATGGGACCATTGGCACCTATTGGCTCGTTTCCACAAGCGCTCGTGCCGGCCCGTCGTAGCGTGATTCGCATCGGCCAGCATGTGTGAACGGGGGAATTCATGTCGGACACAGGTGACTATGGATGGGATGCGGGGGACCCGTCAGTGGATCTCGACCCACTGACCCCTCTTGACGACTTTGATGGCATCCGCATTGGCACGGCGATCAACGCTGACACCAATGAGCTGTTGATCGGCAACGAGGCGTTCGACATGCAACGCCTGCACGACGCCGGACTGCTGACGGAAGGGGAATCCAAAACCGGCGGTGTCGTGGGCGCCGAGAGCGTTCTGCGGCAGTCGCAAAACGCTTGGGGCATCGGCGCATCCGCGTCGATGACATTGCAGACGGGCATTGTCGACGCATCGGCAGCTTTCTACGTGCGCAACACCGTGAACGCCTGCCGTCGCACGAAGCAAATGAAAATTGTTGGAAGTAAGGACAATTCCCGGCGTCTCGATTTAGAGACCAGGAACATCATCAGGAATCGGGAGAAGTATCTGGCGTGCGCAACGGAGGATTTCCGGGACGCGGTCAACAACGTGTTCAATGCCGCGGCGAATCTCCGTCCCGAGAATTCCACCAGCTTTACAGCGCTGGTCGACGCGCTCACGAGGTTCTATCGTGACTTCGGCACCGGCTTTGTCCACCAGCTCAATCAGATCGCCATCGGGGTGTTCGAGGGTTACCTGGACAGCGGCAGCGCCTCCACCGACAAGAAGTTCGGGCTAGGCGGAGGGTTTTCATTCTCCCTTCCCCTCATCAGCGCCGGAGCCGCCGCAGACTTCTGCAGGACCGAATTCGACGCGGACTCCGAGTCGACGTTCTACACCCGCCACTACGGCCGTCCCGCGGACTGCCGACCTGCCCAATGGGCCGAGGAGCTGGCCGCAACCATCAACCAGAAGGGCATCGACGAATGCATCAAAGCCGAGGTGTGGCAGCAAGCCATGGACAAGGCCGAGCAAACCCCGGTCCCCGGTCATTCCCCGAAACCGCTTCCTAAGATTCCCCTCCCCACATCGATCCCTGTTCTCGGGCTCACCATTCCCCTCCGGTCGTCGGAGGCGGATTCACCGCTCACGCCTTTACCGGACATCTCGCCAGGAACGCTGGACAGCGCGATCAGCGAAATGCATTACCGCAACCTTCCCGCCGAATACAAGCCAGCGCATCCCCATCCCAGTGACGACGAGAAGAAGCAGGCACTGCAGAGGGAATTCCGTGCGCTGAAGGAGCGGGCCGAGCTCGGCTTGAAAGAAATCAACGAACCGGCCGGTCAACCGTTCACCCACAGGCAGCCGGCACCGCCACCCACCCCGTCGACGCGAGCGCCGGGCGATGTCAAGGCGGCTGCACCTAGCGGCGACGCGGGGGAGGAACACCTGCTCAAGGGGTACATCCCCAGCGGGTATTCGTATATGCCCTGGTCGGATGTCTTCCCGGAGTTGACGAGGCTCAGCAAACTGTGCACAGCCTCCCAGGTCATGCTCGGCCAGTCCTTGGTGTGGTTTTCGATCAGAGGCGCCTTCGCCCAGTACCTCGACTTCTGTACGAACTTTGCGGACGTTGTCGGCCCCGACATCCAGATACGGGTTGCGGCCAGTGAATTCCGGGAAGCGCTCAACGAGGTCGGCGACTTTCTGACCGGCGAACTGCCGAAGCCGGCCGATCTCGACTTGCCGCACATCTTGGAAGAGAAGCTGAAAACGATTCTGCTGAAACCGAAGTACAACTTCCAGATGTATGACCACTACCGGTTCTGGATCGACAACTACGACTGGCTCCAGAAGGCGCCGTTCGGGGTGGTGCCCGTCGTCATGCACAACGGGCAGTACCACTTCCAGGAGAACCCCTACCCGAAATGCCCACTGCGCGATGGTGGACAAGGATTGACCCCCACCGACACCATCGTCCCGCAGGAATTGATCGGCAGAAACGCCTATCGCCTCTACCCGATCATCTCGAACAACTACCAGAAGAAGCCGAACTTCGTATGGGTCGGGGCACCGTCGCGGCTCAGAGGCGACCACGACGACGCAGTCCTGAGGTTCAGCGGCGTGCTGTCGTTCTATCCGGATCCGAGTCAATCCCCGACACGTAAACCCGTGCCCGACGGTGCCATGTTCGACGAGATCACCTTGCCCGCGCTGATCCATCAAAGCCAGGAGGCTACCGACGAGTTCCATTGGGCTGAAGAAAATTTCCCGAGGTGGCCTGATCCCGGAATGGACGGCGTGCAGAAGTTACAGAAGCGATGGGAATTGCGCAAAGCGATGTACGGGATGCTTCTGTATCCCAGCGTGCTCACCCACGACGGTTTCGACTCCACCTATTTGCAACCGGAGGCGCGGCGAGTTGCGCGCGAGGCAAGCAGGCGCGGCATGGTGCTTCCGGACTGGGAGAAGACCCCCGGTGACGTAGGGGATGGCTGGGCGCTGCAAAACCCGGATGCAGCGAAAGCGGCGTACTTCCCCCGTCACGACGCACTGTTCTTCTGGGGGCCCGCAGCGGGGCCCGGATGGGATCTGTTCGACCAGCGCGACATTCGCCTCGTACCCGTCACCTTCGACGCCGTTCACAGTTCCGGGGTCAGATCAGGCGGGCGTCCGATGTGGTTGCAGTTTGGGACCGCAGACCTCCTGAGCCAGGTTCAGAACCTCGGCACGGCTGCAGGGTGATCGCACAGGCAGTCCTCGATCATGGGCCTGTGGCGATTCCCATGAACATACTTGGACACTTCCGAGTGGTCCGGGCAGGACGCTAAGCTCCGCTTCATCACGGATCTCGGGGGGATGGACACGTGCGAAGTCGCTTTTCCTGGCTGGACGTCGTCGCCGCAATCGCGCTGGCGCTGCTGTGCGGCGCCGCCGCCTATCTCGCGGTGTTCGGGGTTGCGCGTCTTGTCGGTGTTCCTGGTTTCGCCTCCGACCCCGCGCCGATCACCCGCACCGGCATCCTTGAACCGACATCTAAGCCGTCCACACCGGGGCCGGACGTCACCCAACCGAACATATCTCTGAACATGCCGTCGGCCCGCACCACCGTCGGCAAGTACGTAAGAATCGACCTGACAGCCACAAGCGCCAATGGAGCCCCGCTGCCTGCCGGGTATGGCGCGACAGCGGTGGCCAAAACACCCGGAATCACCGTGGCCGGACCGAATGTCGACACTTCGCAGAACGAGCAGTCGTGGTCCTGGACGGCGAGCGCGGACCAGCCCGGGGAATACGTCGTGTCCGTTACAGCCGAAACGGTCGACCACGCGTACGCTCGTTCCGAAGACGTGACGATCAGTGTGACCGAGAAGCCTAATTGGCTGCTGGGCTGGCTGGAAACCACCAACGACGTCCTGAAATCAGCTGCGGCGACGCTCGGCACGGTGGCCGCGGTCCTCGCCGCCCTCGCAACTGTCGTCGCTCAGCGGCGCAAGCTCAAGCGCGCACCGCGAGCGAAGAAGCCGCGGCCCACGCGCGGCCAACCACCGGCGAAGTCCTAACCGCAGCCGTGCGGCGCCCGTCGATTCTGGCCGCGTGCTGCTCATGCTTGCCGTTGACCGACCTGACCAGCGGGCGCCCGCCGCGGCCGTGCCCCGTCGGCCGCCCGATCGCCCAGGATCCGTCTCATGTCCGCATGACCCGGCGACTGCTCGAGGGCGGCGAAAAGGTCCCCCCGCCACCACCGCGCGGCCATGGGGGTGTCGCCGTCCACGGTCAAGCGGAGCTGGTGCCGATGGGGGAGAGCGAGTAGGAACGAGCAGGACCCCCGGCAATGGCCCCACCACCCTGATGATCGGACGACTCGATGGCTGACGACGACGTATTTCGACGACGACACCATCGATGTGCGTCTCGATAACGGCGGCACCCGACAGTTCTATTGGGGTGACGTCTGCACCCGGATTCCCGACCAGGACTCCGAGGGAAAATGGCGGGTGCGAGCCCAGCGCGCCGGCGGTCGCGCCGCGTGGGAAGGCTATGTGCGCGCTGGCCTTCCGCTACGGGAGTCCGGCCTTTTGCGGCTGGCGATGGTCGATGTCCAGCAGGGCGACGGACTGATCCTGCAGACACCCGACGACAAGATCATCTTCATCGATGGCGGCGACAACAAGCTCTTCGCCCGGTTCGTCGCAGCGGCGTTCCCGGGGCAGCAGCGAGGCGAAACCCGTTGTAGCGGATGCCCATCGTGATCACCCACGGCGACGCCGACCACTTCGCGGGGCTCAAGCCCAAACCGGCGACGTGCTCCAGATAGGCATCCAGCAACGCACCGGTATCGACACCAACCCCAACAGTGGCCGCGCTCATCGCAACGCCCCGGCCAAGGTCGCGCGGGCGGCACCGTATTCGGCGGCAAGCTGCTCAATCGACAGATGCACATAACGTGCCGTTGTCTCCGGTGAGGCATGTCCCATCAACGCCCGCAACGCCAGCAGATCGATTCCAGCAGAGGCTAATTCGGTGCCGTAGGTGTGGCGTAGCCGATGCGGTCGCACCCGTGGCGTCCCAGCGAGCTCGCGATGGCGACGAAACAGGCTGCGCAGGCCGGCCCCGGTGACCGGTGCGCCGGTCGTGGGGCCGCGCAGCACCACAAAACACTCAGGTGTAGCCAACCCAGGTGGGCGCTCCCAACGCAGATAGGCGGCCAACTCGGTGAAAAACGCCGCATCCACGGGGACGTGGCGTTCCTTGCGGCCCTTGCCGATCACCCGCAGCCGACGCCGCCCCATGTCGGCATCTGCCAGCAGCAGACCCCGCACCTCCGCGGAGCGCAGCCCGCCCAGCAGCATCGCCAACACCATAGCCCGATCCCGATGGGTCCCCAGCGTGGCCATGAAAGCGTCGATATCGTTGGCGAGCAACGATTCCGGCAGCAGGTGCGGCTGCCGCACCAACCGGCCCACCGTGACGGGCACGCCCGGGACCGAGATGACCCAGCAGACCTCGTTCCGAGCGGCGCAATCCCTGCCCTCGCCTCGCCGAGGGCACCGGATTGTCGCCACGGCGGCCGGTCATCACCAGGTACTCGAAGAAAGCTCGCACCGCCGCCACGCGACGGTTCACCGTTGACGCCGCCGCCGACCTCGGCCGGGACCGATCGGCACGGTGGACCCCCTGCCAATCAATCCAGTCGAACACCAGCGCGGCCTCCACCGCCGACAGCACCACCTGCTGTTCGGTGAGGAAACGCGCCAAGTTCGCCACGTCAAAGGCATACGCCCGAACAGTCGCCAGGCTGAACCCCCGCCCAGCCAAGTGCGTCAGGAACGCATTCGCCCAGTCCCGCCCTTCCCAGTCGCCCTCGATCCGATACCCGCCATCGACCTCGCGCACTCGCATCACCACCAGCCCGGTCCCCACCTTCCTGCTAATGCCCTACTCCTCAGCAGAGCATCACCTGCCCCCGCAGAACCGCTGCGGATCTCACGCCGCAGCCAGGCTCGTGTCTTGTGAGGGCCGGTTAACGGATAGGGGGTTGTTCGACCAGATCTGCCGCCAGATCTGTTTGGGGAACGCGGTGAAGGCCAGCAGGTCCGCGCGGGCGTCCTCAAGGTGTTCAGCGGCCTTGGGGAGCTTGTCGGCGAGCGCGTCGATGATCCGATCATATTGAGCGGCAACCGATTCGGCGTCGGGCTGGTCGAACACCGAGTGCAGCAGGGTCCGCACCCACGGCCAGGAGGCTTTGGGGGTGATAGCCATCAGGTTGGTCGTGTAGTGGGTGCGGCAACGCTGCCAGGCCGCCCCGGGCAACGTTGCCCCGATCGCGGCGACCAGCCCGGCGTGGGCGTCGGAGGTGACCAGGCGCACCCCCGAGAGGCCACGGGCGGTCAGCGACCGCCAGAACGTCAGCCACCCCGCCCCGTCCTCGGCGGTCGTGACGTCGATGCCCAGGATTTCCCGGTAGCCCTCGGCATTGACCCCGGTGGCGATCAACGCGTGCACGTTGACCACCCGGCCACCCTCGCGGACTTTGAGCACCAGGGCGTCAGCGGCGACGAACGTGTACGGGCCGGCATCCAGCGGCCGGCTGCGGAACGCCTCGACGGCGGCGTCGAGGTCCTTGGCCATCACCGATACCTGCGACTTCGACAGACCGGTGATGCCCAGAGTCTCCACCAGGCGGTCCATCCGCCGGGTCGAGACTCCGAGCAGGTAGCAGGTGGCCACCACCGTGGTCAGGGCCCGCTCGGCCCGTTTGCGGCGCTCCAGCAGCCAGTCCGGGAAATACGAACCCTGGCGCAGCTTGGGGATCGCCAGGTCCAAGGTGCCTGCGCGGGTATCGAATTGGCGCTGCCGGTAGCCGTTACGCTGGTTCGTGCGCTCGCTGCTGCGTTCGTTGTAGCCCGCCCCGCACAGGGCGTCGGCCTCCGCGCCCATCAGGGCGTGGATGAACGTCGCGAGCAACTCGCGCAACACATCGGGATGGGCGGTGGTGAGTCGTTCGGCCAGCACAGCCGGCAGGTCGATATTGTGGGCAGTGGTCATCGCGTTGATTCCTTTGCTCGAGTGACTTTGGACGGTCTCTCGAAGAATCACGCGATGACCTTCAATCACTCGGCTACGACACGCCGGTGACCGGGATCAGCTCCGACTCGTACACCACTCTGCTGGACGCAACCCCCGGGCAGGGCGCGCCGGGCCGCCGCAGCGTCGGAATTGTTCTATCGTGATCGCCTGTGACGACCCTTGCCCAGATAGCTGACAGCTTCGGCGTGGAGCCCGCCCAGATGGCGGCGATGGCGGGTATGGAGGAGATCGGTGTGAATACCCCTCTCACACCGCAGCAGGTCGAATTCGCCATCGACGCCGCTGACCACAACCCGTTCTCCGGGCCGATTCGCCTCGGCCGACACCGCATGAGGGCATGACGACCAGCGAATTCCTCTGGGACGCTCCGTTGCCGCCTCATCCCATTTTCGGATCTGGTCCGAAAGTGGAAGGTGAGTCGCGGCTCCTGACGTGATGTGGTGGTTGTCCGGGTTGTCCGGGTTGCCTGGCCGGGTGGTGGTGGTCAGGCGGCTTGGATGGGGTCGAAGCGGACGGTGAATCCGAGGTCGTTGGCTTGGCGGACGATACGGCGCATGGCCTGTTCGGGATCGCGTCGGGCGAAGTGGTCGCCGCCGAGGTCGGCGTCGTTGGTGAGCATGTGCCAGGCCGCGACCAGGATTGAGTGTTCCACCGCAACAATGGCTTTCTTCTTTCCAAGGCGAGAAGCCAGACGTCGGAGCAGGCTCCGAGGTAGCTGGTGTCCTTTGTGCGGGCCGCGGCCATAGCGGCGGTGCCCAAGGCGTTTGTGAGCCACCTATCGCCGTGGCGGGTCTTGCCGGAGCGGCGTTTGCCGGCCGATTCGTGATGGTCTGGGCATACCCCGGCCCATGACGCCAGGTGCGCGGTGTTGACGGGCGTTCGCGTTGAGCACGTGCGGGCGGGGTTCGGTCGTTGACGGTGAGGACGTGCTCGGCAGGATCTGGGCGGCGGCGTGGTGACGATGACCGGTGTTCCCAGCGGTCGCGGCGGTCGGGCTCGATTTGGCGGTGACCGCGGCGCCGGAGGCCACGCCGGGGCAATCGTGTGGGGCAGTTGCGGTTCGGTGCCCCGCGGGCCAACACGAGATGACCCCTTCCTCGTCCAAAGGGTGATAGACCACCCTGATGCCTCATGCCCACCCAAGTAGCCGATGATCGTCGTCCGCACCCACGAGACGCCTTATCTGTAACAAGCAGCGCCGATCAGGATGTTTGAACAGGTCGAGCCATTGAA
>CAZVST010000100.1:0-10156 GCA_964629725.1 uncultured Mycobacterium sp. | reverse complement strand
AGATCAGCACCGACAACCTGCGGATCAACCCTCCGACTTTTTCAGGTCGAAGTAGATAGCGAACCAGATGGCGGCCAGCAGCACGATCATGTACCACTTGGTCTGGGTGCCCTGCATGACGCCGAACACCACGAAGTCGATGATGTTGCCGTCGGTGTTACCGATGAACACGCCCAGCACAGCGGCGGCCAGGAAGCCCAGTCCGATCAATACCGCGTGGATGGCGTAAAGCCACGGCGCGATGAACAGGAACAGGAACTCCAGGGGTTCGGTGATGCCACCGACGACACACGCGACCACACCGGAGATCAACAGCGCCTTGATCTCCGGACGCATCCGCGCCTGAGCCGAGTGGTACATGGCCAGCGCGGCACCCGGCAGTCCGCCGAGGTACACCGGCATCTTGCCCTGCGACAGGAAGGTAGTGGCATGTCGGACCGGTTCGCTGATCGGTTGGTCCAGGCCGCATTTGAGTTGCGCATAGAAGATGTTCAAGGCGCCCTGGACATCGGTGCCGCAGACGGCGGCGTCGCCGCCGGCCTTGGTGAAGCGGAACATCGCCACCAGGATGTGGTGCAGACCCACCGGTCGCAGTAGCGCCTCGCCGGTGCCGAAGAAGAACGGTCCGAACACGCCGGCGGAGGCGATCAGGCGGCCGAGGTCGCCGATCCAGCCATTGATCGTCGGCCAGATGAACGGGACGATCACCCCGACCACGCTCATCACCAGCGTGGAGATGATCGGGACGAACCGGGTGCCGCCGAAAAACGCCAGGGCGTCAGGCATCTGGATGGTCCGGAAGCGGTTGTGCAGGTACGTCACGATGATGCCCACCGCGATGGCGCCCAACAGGCCGGTGTCCATCGAGGGGATCCCGAGGACGCTGCGGATGGCGTAATGATCGATCTGGGCTTTGTCGGTGACGTCGACGTTGCGGGCGTCGAGGAAGAAGTTGATGGCCAGGTTCATCGCCGCGTATCCGACGAAACCGGAGAACGCCGCCACACCCTTGTCATGACGGCACAGGCCCAGCGGGATGGCCATCGCGAAAAGCACCGGCAGGAAAGTGAACGCCACCAGTCCGGTGTTGGTCATCCAGTGCCAGATGACCGGAAGCGGACCCCAGGCAAGAAACGGGAGCTGCTTCTGGACCGTGGAGCTGCCGAACGAGGAGCCGACGCCGAGCATGATGCCGCAGAAGGCAAGCAGGGCGACCGGCAGCATGAAGGTCTTGCCCAGGCCCTGCAGGAACTCCCAATGGCTGCCCGACTTCTTCGCCGGCTTACTCGCCGTGACGGCTGCCGCGGTGGCTGTCATCCGGTGCTCCGCTCGTCGATGATTTCGGGCCATCAGTTAACCGTCGAATTCGCCTGTGGGGGTGCGGTTCGCCAAACGCGCGTTACCGTAGATTCTCGGAAACCCCCTAGATCGGAGCCCGCCGGATGCCCGTCGTCATCGTCGCCTCATTCACCGCCAAGCCGGAATCGGTCGACGCAGTGCGCGCCGCCTGCGTCAAAGCCATCGAGGCGGTGCATGACGAGCCAGGCTGCCAGCTGTACTCACTGCACCAGACCGGTGACACCTTCGTCTTCATCGAGCAGTGGGCCGACGCCGCCGCTCTGCAGACCCACAGCACCGCGCCGGCGGTCGGCACGCTGTTAGCCGAGATCGGCGACCACCTCGCCGGAGCGCCCGACCTGAAAATGCTCGAGCCGATCCCGGCCGGCGACCCGTCGATGGGCCAACTACGGTCCTGATATGGGCGCATCGAACGGCGAACTGAAGGGCCGAGTCGCGATCATCACCGGCGCGGCGCGCGGCCAGGGGCGGGCGCACGCGGTCAAACTTGCCGCGGCGGGCGCCGACATCATCGCCGTCGACCTGTGCAATCAGATAGCCGGCGTGCCCTATCCGCTGGCCACCCCCGATGATCTGGCGGAAACAGTGAAGCTGGTGGAGGCCACCGGTTCCCGGATCGTCGCCCTGCAGTCCGACGTCCGAGACCGCGCCGGGCTGAAAACGGCTCTGGCCGAGGGCATCACCGAACTGAAGCGGCTCGACATCGTGATCGCGAACGCCGGCATCGCGCCGATGACGGGTGAAAGCGCCTGGCAGGACGTTATCGACGTGAACCTTACCGGCGTCTATCACACCGTCGACGTGGCGATGCGTCCGCTGATCAAGCAGGGTGACGGCGGAGCCGTCGTGCTGACCAGTTCGGTCGCCGGCCTGGTGGGCATCGGTGCGCCGATCGCCGGATCGCTCGGATACACCGCGGCCAAGCACGGGATCGTCGGACTGATGCGCGCGTACGCCAACTTCCTTGCCCTGTACAACATCCGGGTCAACTCGGTGCACCCGGCCGGTGTTGAGACCCCGATGATCGACAACGACTTCACCCGGTCCTGGCTGGATGGGATGGCGCAGCAACAACAGGGCGGTCCGGACATGTCGAACGCGCTGCCGGTGGAGACCCTGCAACCCGAGGACATCGCCAACGCCGTCTACTGGCTGGTGTCCGATGCCGCTCGATACGTCACCGGGGTGGCACTGCCGGTGGACGCCGGGTTCGTCAACAAGCGGTAGGCCGATCCGCCTCCGGGTGGCTAGATCTCCAGCACCGTCGGCACGATCATCGGTTGCCGCCGGTAGGTCTCGCCGACCCATTTGCCGACCGTGCGACGGACCGCCTGGGCGATCCGGACTGGATCGTTGATGCGTTCGGCGGCAAGGGATTCCAATTCCTGTTCGACCTTGCGCGCCACCGGTTCCAGAGCCTTGGGATCCTCGGAGAAACCACGGGAGTACAGATGCGGCGGGCCGGCGGCCTGACCGGTGCCACGGCGAACCACGACGGTCACCGCGATGAAACCCGAACTGAGGATGAGCCGCTCCCCCAGGGTCGCGTCGCCGACGTCGCCGGAGACCAGGCCGTCGATGAACATCTTGCCGACCGGTACGGCTCCGGCGATACTCGCCTTCCCGGCTATCAGGTCGACGCTGACACCGTTCTCAGCCAGCATGATCGACTCCTCGGGCACGCCGGTGCGTGCCGCCAATTTGGCGTTCGCTCGAAGGTGACGCCAGGTGCCGTGCACGGGCATCACGTTGCGGGGCCGGATTCCGTTGTAGAGGAACAGCAGTTCACCGGCGTAAGCGTGGCCCGAGACATGCACGCGGGCTTGCTGATTGGTGATCACCCGGGCGCCGATCTTGGCCAGCGCGTCGATGACGCCGTACACCGCTTCTTCGTTGCCCGGGATCAGCGACGACGACAGGATGATCAGGTCGTCAGCGGTGATGGAGATGCTGCGGTGCTCCCCGCGCGACATCCGCGACAGGGCCGACAACGGCTCGCCCTGGGTGCCGGTGGTGATCAGCACCAGACTGTCCGGGGCCATCATCTCGGCGGACGCGATGTCCACGACGTCGGTATCGGCGACTTTGAGGAAGCCCAGATCCCGGGCGATCGCCATGTTGCGAACCATCGAGCGGCCTACGAAGGAAACCCGACGTCCCAGCGCGACGGCGGCGTCGATGATCTGCTGAACCCGGTCGACGTTGGAGGCGAAGCACGCCACGATCACGCGCCGGCCCGCCGCGCCGCGGATCAGCCGGTGCAGCGTCGGCCCCACTTCGCTTTCCGACGGTCCCACGCCCGGAATCTCGGCATTCGTTGAGTCGCAGAGGAATAGATCCACGCCCGCCTCGCCGAGGCGCGACATGCCCGGCAGGTCGGTCGGACGGCCGTCGGGCGGCAGCTGGTCGAGTTTGATGTCGCCGGTGTGCAGGACGGTGCCGGCTCCGGTGTGGATGGCGATCGCCAGCGCGTCGGGGATGGAGTGGTTGACCGCGAAGTACTCGCACTCGAACACCCCGTGCGTACTGCGTTGGCCCTCAGCCACTTCCACGAAACGCGGGTTGATGCGGTGCTCGCGGCACTTGGCGGCCACCAGCGCGAGGGTGAACCGCGATCCGACGATCGGGATGTCGCCGCGCTGCTTGAGCAGGAACGGGATCGCCCCGATGTGGTCTTCGTGGGCGTGGGTGAGCACGAGCGCCTCGATGTCGTCGAGGCGGTCCTCGATGTGGCGCAGGTCGGGCAGGATGAGATCGACCCCGGGCTCGTCGTGTCCGGGGAACAGCACCCCGCAGTCGACGATCAGCAGCCGACCCAGGTGCTCGAAAACCGTCATATTACGGCCTATTTCGCCGATCCCGCCCAGCGCGGTCACCCGCAGCGCACCCGGTGCCAACGGGGCAGGCGGCGAGAGATCGGCGGGAATCACCGCTGAAGCCGCCCGGCCGGCGAACTCGTTCGAAGCACACCCGCCGCTCGCATATCGGCGGCCAACTCGTCGAGTTGTTCGTCCGAGGCGGGCATCTGCGGCAGCCGCGGGTCGCCGACGTCGATCCCCAGCAGCCTCAGACCGGCCTTCGACATGGTGACCCCACCCAGGCGGCTCTGCGCGGCGTTCAGCGGCCCGAGCGAGACGCTGATCTTGCGAGCGGTCGCGATGTCACCGGAGTTGAAGGCGGTCAGCATGTCCCGTAGCTGACCGGCGGCGAGATGACCCCACACACTGACGAATCCGGTGGCGCCGACGGCCAGCCACGGCAGGTTCAGCGCGTCGTCACCGGAGTAGTAGACCAGCCCGGTCTCGGCCATGAATTGCGCCGCCCCGGGCAGGTCCGCCTTGGCGTCCTTGACCGCGACGATGTTCGGGTGCGCGGCCAGCGTGCGCAGGGTGTCCCATTCGATCGGAACCATCGACCGAGCCGGGATGTCGTAAAGCATGACAGGAAGATCGGTGGCGTCTGCGACGGTGCTGAAGTGGGCGACCAGGCCGCTCTGCGGGGGCAGAGAATAGTACGGCGTGACCACCAGCAGCCCGTCCGCCCCCTCGGCGGCGGCGGCCTTGGCCAGATGCACGCTGTGGGCGGTGTCGTAGGTGCCGGCGCCGGCGATGATGCGGGCCCGATCGCCGACCGCTTCGAGTACCGCCGCCAGCACGGCCCGTTTCTCGTCGTCAGTGGTGGTCGGCGATTCGCCGGTGGTGCCCGACACAACCAGGCCGTCGCAGCCGGAGTCGACCAGATGGGTGGCGACCCGGGCTGCGGTCGCGGTGTCCAGACGGCCGTCGGCATCGAACGGCGTGACCATCGCCGTCAATACCGTGCCCAGCCGGGCGCTGGCGTCACATCCGCTTTGGCTCACGGCACTCTAGATTACCTGCTGGGCCTAGACGTCCGTCGCGAGCGGGCTGGTGGCCACGTCGGTTCCATCGGCCATGACGGCGATCTCGAAGTCGGCGAACACCGCCGGGGCGGCGGCTTTGAGCTCACGCAGGCAGGCGATGGCCAGCCGCCGGATCTCGACGTCGGCGTGCTCGCTGGCCCGCATCGCGATGAAGTGCCGCCAGGCCCGGTAGTTGCCGGTCACGACGATCCGACTCTCGGTGTCGTTGGGCAGCACCGCCCGGGCGACCTGGCGGGCCTGCTTGCGGCGCAGCACCGCGTTGGGCGCCTCGGCGAATTTGGCCTCCAGCTTGGCCAGCAATTCGAGGTAGGCGGCCCGGCTGGCGTCCGCGGCCGCGAGCACGATGGCCTGCAGTTCCGGGTCATCTTCCAGTCCGGGCGGCAGGACCACCGAAGCGTCGTCTTCGGGGACGTAGCGCTGGGAGAGCTGGGAGAAGGAGAAGTGCCGGTGCCGGACGAGTTCGTGGGTGCAGGAGCGGGAGATGCCAGTGATGTAGAAGCTGACTGATGCATGCTCGAGCACCGCGAAGTGGCCGACGTCGATGATGTGCTTGATGTAGGCGGCGTTGCTGGCTGTGCGCGGGTTGGGTTTGGACCACGTCTGGTAGCAGGCGCGCCCGGCGAACTCGGCGAGTGCTTCGCCGCCGTCGGCGTCGGTGTCCCACGGCACGTCGGGAGGCGCCAGGAACTCCGTCCGGGCGATCAGTTGAACGCGCAGGGGCGCGGTCTCGGCCACGGGCATACCCTATGCCGCGGCGTCACATGGCGGGCCGGCTGCCCGTCTCGGGAGGTAGGGGTCGGCTCGGGTCTGCAGAGCGGCGCGGTTCCACGTGTGGCGGCTGGGTGTGATCGATCCACGCCGGGTCAGGCGGCGGCGAGGTGTAGCCGTATTGCTCAGAAAGCTCGAAAAGATGGGCCGGAAGGCCCGAACGCGGGTCACCGCGCCACCAGATGAGGTCATCGCTTTCGCCGGGCTCTCGGGATTCGGCGCCTGGCCAGTTCTCTTCGAGATCGAGCAAGTAGTAGTACAGGGCCGGGTCGTCGGCCTCATTCCACGGAGACGGGTTGATCAGGGACTCTCGGGTGTCGCGGACTAATCCGGGACTAACTATAACTAGGCGCGTGATGCGCCCCGAACCTTCCAGGCCTAACTCGGTCCCGATCCAAGTATTCGCGGTGTCCTCTGTGGTCAACAGCCCCAGTGGCTTCATCACGTCCTTGAAATTGAGCGCCGCGAAATCGACCTCGATCTCAACCTGCCGCGGCGCCGGCGCCGTGGACCGCGCCTCTGATAAGACCACGGAATCGATCGATCCAGTGTCTTGCACGCAGAGCACATTGCGCGAGGCAGCCGCCGACGCTGGGTGGCGAATTTTGCGGGCCTCGTCATTGCGGACGGGGATGCGGACAACCTTGCTGGCGAAGGCTAGATCGTCGCGCAGGACCAGTTCCTCTCCCAGCGAAGGCCGGCTCAGCGCGGCCGCCAGCCGGTCCACATCTTCGGCGTCGTCGACCGCCGCGGTCATAAGCCGCGGTGCCAAGTCGACCCTTTCGGTGCCGAGCACCCAGAAGAACCCGGCAACTGCGCCGTGGGCGGGTGTCTCAGGCCAGGGTAGGACGATGTCGAATCTGCGTATCCCGCTCTGCGGCGGAAGGTCCTGAACGAGGCCGCTGAGCAACTCACACCATGAAAGCCCGACGGCGTTGTCGGCAGCGTTCCCCCCGAGGTAAGGGGCGGCAGCAGCACCGCTAATGCGGTCGCTTGCGTGGCGTGCACGAGTTCGGCGATCGTCTTTGCTTCGCCGATAGCGTGGACTGCGACCGATTGGGCACCCGAGGCTAACAAAGCGTTGCCCACCGCCTCGCCCTTTTCGGCTTGCGGCACCAGCACCAGCCACGACTCGCCCGCCTCGGCCGGGCAACCGATGACCTCGACGGCCTCCCGGCGTCGGGCGTAGATCATGCCTTCAGCCGAAACCTGGTCGGTGGCCGCCGATCCGACAAGACGGCATTGCACCCCCCGCAACTCGGCCATCACAGCACCCTCGGCATCGACGATGTCGACGTCGGCGACCAACATTTCGTCGCTGCTCTCAGTCACGCGAGCTACACAGAACACGGTGTCAAAGCCGCTGCGGAAAAAGCGTACTTCCCTGATCGAGGCCGGTACGAACGTCGCGGTACCCGCGCACGGAAGGCCCACCAAGACTTGCAGCGCGCCGTCGAGGACAGCCGGGTGCAGGTATTGAACTCGGTCACTGGCGAAACCAAGCGAGTGAGCGATTCGCCCGATGGCGGTGTCATCGGTGTACCACGCCTCGGCAACCGTCTGAAACAGACGCCCATAGGCATACCCGCGTTCGGCAAGGGCTGCATAGAACTCGCTGCCGCCGATGTGCCGATCAGCTGCAAGCTGCAGAGCAGCCAAGTCGTAGTCCGGACGCGGGCGATAATTTGCGTCGCAGACAAATTCTCCGTGCGCATGGCGCCGGAAAACACCGGCCTCGCTTTCAGAATGAACAGAAAAGGATTCACCGGCGACGGCGGAATCGATATAAAGTTGCGGCACTTCACCGTCCGGTAGCGCCAACGGGCTCTCAAACACCAAGTTCCGCAGCACACACGTCTGGCGCTCATACTGCGCGAAGTAGGCAGCGAGCCCGGCCTCCACGTAGGCGGCACCGGGCACGATCGCTTCCCCCGAGACCCGGTGATGCCGCATGTAGCCGAACCGCGAACGGTCCAGTTCGGTGCGCACACCCCAGCTGGGTGAGGGGATGGGTTCCTCCAGCATCGGATGGCCCGAGCTGCGTCGCAGCTGTATTGCCTTTTGTGCCGCGCTCTCTGACCACAGGCGTTGCCGCTGCCACGCGTAGCCCGGCAACTGCGCTCCGGTCCGCGGGCCGGGGCAGGTCACGTCAAAGTCAAGGGCCACACCGTGGACATAGAGTTCACTGATGGCGCGCTCGATGGCCTCGGCCTCGGCCTGCTTGAAGTTCAGCGTTCCCAGCGCCACGCCCTCACACTCACTCTCACTGAGCGACTTGACGATCGCGGTCGTGAGAACTGGCTGTGGACCGATCTGCAGAAAGTGCCGGCCACCCCAGGCCACCAGCGTGTCCATGGCGCGTCGGAACTCCACCGGCTGACGCATATTGCGCCACCAGTATTCGCCGTCCTGTGGTTCGCTGAGGAAGTCGCCGGTTACCGACGAACACAGAAGCCGTGTTGGCGAGTGGGGCTTAAGTTCCTTGAGACCACTGAGGAACTCCTCTCGGAGTGGCTCGATGAAGGGGCTGTGATAGGGAACTTCGCCGGCGACGAGGCGGTTGAAGATGCCGTCCTCGTCGAGCACCCCGGCAATATCGGCCAGCGCGGACTCGGCGCCCACCAAGGCGACGGAGTCGCTGGCATTGAAAGCCGCAATCGAAATACCGTCCCGGTTGCACGCTTCGATCACACGCGGATGGTCGGGGCCGCAGCCCACGGCCAATAGCCGACCATGGCCGACCACCTTTTGAGTCGTCTGGGCTCGATGGTGAATGAGGCGTACACCGTCGGCCAAACTGAGGCTCTCCACGGCAACTGCTGCAGCGACTTCACCCACGCTGTGCCCCACGACGGCGTCCATCGGAACGGCCCATTCCCGCAGCGTTCGCGTCAGCGCGACCTGAAGGGCGAAGTTGGCGCACTGGGCGATGTAATTGGGCACCAGACCACCGGCGACGGACGGCGCGGAATCGGTGTCGAATTCGCTGACCCCGGCGCTCATCGCAGCGTCGAGTGACCAACCACACTCCGATCCGAATAGGGAGTTCACTTCATCCCAAGCCGCGCGAAAAACGTCATCGGATGCGTACAGTTCACGACCCATCGTCCAGGTTTGCGGGCCCATGCCGGTGAATACCCAGACCAGCCCACGGCCGGGCAAGGGTCGTCCGCGCGCCCCGCGCAGCTGCCCCGCGCCATCGGCGATGCGTGCGAGCTGGCCTTGAAGCTCGCTGGTGGATCCGGCGAACACGGCCGCCCGCTCGGATAGGTGAGAACGTCCGCGCGACAGCCCCGCCGCCAGCGCAGCCAGCCACGACAACACCCAACTCACCGCGATCGGCGCGCGCGGCGCCGTCCTGGTCGAGATCCACCCGCTCAAGACCGAGCTTGCCGGGGACGACTTCAGCGCACCCGGCATCAAGCTGTGTTTCGCCGGCCCGGGGGATGTCATCGACATGGCAGCCGGGACCGTCAAACGAGTGGCGCCGATAACCGATTCGGCCGCCGCGCTCGACACGCTGGTGGCCGAACTGATCGAGGACATCGGGAATGCGGACCCGGTGAACGCGCCCGGCGTCACCCACGAAGCGCAGATCGACCTGCGCTACCAATCGTACGACGATGGCACCGGCCATCTCGACATCGAAAGCATCCGTGACCGGCACGGATGGAACTGAAAGGAAGAACAGTCATGTATTTCGACGGTGCCACCCTGATCACACTAATTTCCGATGCTGAGCAAGCGGCCACAAACGCCCCTGCCATCGCCGCCGCGGGGCCGAGCTACACCTCACCGCTCGCCGTCATCGAGGCCGCCATGGACCTGCCCGAATTGGGCGAGGCCGGTGTGACGGCCTTTCTCGATACCCACGGGATCGAAGTGCGCGACATGCCCCCCGGTCACCGATTGATCGCCGGGGCGCTGGCGACCGAAGGCGAGCTCAACACTCGCCTGCACGCCACCTGCGCGGCCTACTACGAGACCGACGTGGCCGTGCTTCCGCTTGCCGTGCCGGACGCCCCGCAGCCGGATACTCCGCTGACAGAGTTGAGACAGGCAAAGTAAACCCGTCGCGTTGACTCATCGAAAATGCCCGCGTAACCCCTATCGTTGCCTCATGTGAGG
>CAZVST010000099.1:0-11297 GCA_964629725.1 uncultured Mycobacterium sp. | reverse complement strand
GACCACACCGCGACACGCCAAACAGCACCTACTTAATTACTGCGCTGTTGCTTAGGCTGGCCGGGTGCGATTCGCCTTCAAGACCTCACCGCAGAACACCACCTGGGCCGACATGCTGGCGGTGTGGCGGGCGGCCGACGACATCGAGGTCTTCGAATCGGGCTGGACTTTCGACCACTTCTACCCGATCTTCTCCGACCCGGCCGGCCCATGCCTGGAGGGCTGGACGACGCTGACCGCGCTGGCCCAGGCCACCACCCGGTTGCGGCTGGGCACGCTGGTCACCGGGATCCACTACCGCCACCCCGCGGTGTTGGCCAATATGGCCGCGGCGCTGGACATCATCTCCGGCGGCCGGCTGGAACTGGGCGTCGGCGCGGGCTGGAACGAGGATGAGTCCGACGCCTACGGCATCGAATTGGGCACTCTGACAGAGCGATTCGACCGCTTCGAGGAAGCCTGCCAGGTCCTCATCGGGCTACTGAGCCACGAGACGACCGACTGCTTCGATTTTCAGGGGAAGTTCTACGAACTCACCGCCGCGCGCAACGAGCCCAAGGGCCCGCAGAAGCCGCACCCGCCGATCTGTATCGGCGGCAACGGCGAGAAGCGCACCTTGCGGATCACGGCCAAGTACGCCGACCACTGGAATTTCGTCGGGGGCACCCCGGCCGAGTTCGCCCGCAAGCGCGATGCACTCAAAGCGCATTGCGCTGACGTGGGGCGCAACCCGAAGGACATCATGCTCTCGGCGCACATCCGGGTCGGTGATCGCGGGGCACGCGGCGTCATCGAGGACGCGATCGCACTGGGTGCCGAGGGACTGGATCTGGCGATCATCTACCTGCCGCTGCCCTACGACCCTGCGGTGCTCGAACCGCTGGCCGAGACGATCCGGGATTCCGGGCTGTGGCGGCCCGCCTAGCCGGATGACGATCAAGCGGCGACGAAGGAGCCGCGATGAGGAACGCGGCAATCGGAACGAGCCGGATGACGATCAAGCGGCGACGAAGGAGCCGCGATGAGGAATGCGGCAATCAAACCGAGCGCTTCACCGACTCTGCGGCCAGATCGTCGCTCCCACCCGGGAGGCCGATCTCCACGCCGTCAGTATCGATGAGACCTAGAAGCCGTAGGACATCAAGTCGGCGGGGGTGACCAGACGTTCCCGTTTCGCGGGGAATTCGCGGCTCTTGACCGGGTGGCGCAACAGCGACCATGCCATGCGACCGACGCGGGAGCGCGGTGGGGTGGCGATCGGATTGAGGTACACAGGACCCTCCTGAAAACGGTCGACGTCTTTGGCAACCAGGGAAGCACTGTACCGCGCCATCCCCACCACGGCAATTAGACCGTTGCCGTGGATGACAGCGATGCAGGCGCGCCGAGGAAACCTGTTACAGATGAGATGGTTGTGACTAACGTTGCGGTGCGGCGGTCGGCGGGATCGGTGCCGGCAGGGCGGTATGACCCATCAGATGACGGTCCACACCCGCCGCCGCGGCGCGGCCTTCGGCGATCGCCCACACGATCAGCGACTGACCGCGGCCCATGTCCCCGGCCACGAACACGCCGGGCACCGAGGTTTCGAAATCGGCGTTGCGCCAGACGTTTCCGCGGTCGGTCAACTCCACGCCCAACTCGCTGAGCAGACCGGGCTTCTCCGGACCGACGAAGCCCATCGCCAGCAGCACCAGGTCGGCGGCCAACTCGAAGTCCGAACCCTCGACCTTCTCGAACCTGCCGCCGCTCATGACCACTTCGTGCGCCCGCAGACCGGTCACGCGGCCGCCCTTACCGGTGAACTTCTCGGTGTTGACCGAGAAGACCCGCTCCCCGCCCTCCTCGTGCGCCGAGGAGACCCGGTACATCAGGGGATAGGTGGGCCACGGCGTAGAGGGGTCGCGGTCGGCGCCCGGCCTCGGCATGATCTCGAACTGGTGCACGCTGCGCGCGCCCTGCCGCAGCGAGGTGCCCAGGCAGTCCGCACCGGTGTCGCCACCGCCGATGATGATCACCCGCTTGTCCTTGGCGGTGATCGGCGGCTGACCGTCGGCGCCGAGCACCTGATCGCCCTGCTGAACCTTGTTGGCCCACGGCAGGTACTCCATCGCCTGATGGATCCCGTCCAGCTCACGGCCGGGGATGGGCAGGTCGCGCCAGTCGGTCGCGCCGCCGGCGAGCACCACCGCGTCGAAGTCGTCGCGCAACTGCTCGACGGTGACGTCGAGGCCGACGTTGACGCCGGCGCGGAACTTGGTGCCCTCGGCCTCCATCTGCTCCAGACGGCGGTCGATGTGGCGCTTCTCCATCTTGAACTCGGGGATGCCGTAGCGCAGCAGCCCGCCGATACGGTCGGCCCGCTCAAAGACGGTGACGTCGTGGCCGGCGCGGGTGAGCTGCTGGGCGGCGGCCAGGCCGGCCGGGCCGGAGCCGACGACGGCCACCGACTTCCCGGTCACCAGGTGCGGCGGGTTGGGGGTCACCCAGCCCTCGTCCCAGGCGTTGTCGATGATCTCGACCTCGACCTGCTTGATGGTCACCGGATCCTGATTGATGCCCAGCACGCACGACGCCTCGCACGGCGCGGGACACAACCGGCCGGTGAACTCCGGGAAGTTGTTGGTGGCGTGCAGCCGCTCGATCGCGTCGCGCCACCGGTCCCGGTAGACCAGGTCGTTCCACTCCGGGATCAGGTTCCCCAGTGGACAACCGTTGTGGCAGAACGGGATACCACAGTCCATACAGCGCGACGCCTGGTGCTGGAGGGTCTCACGCTCAAATTCTTCGTAGACCTCTTTCCAGTCCCGCAGGCGCAGCGGGACCGGCCGGCGGGTCGGGGTCTGGCGGTGGGTGTACTTGATGAAGCCGCTGGGATCAGCCACGGGACGCCGCCATAACCGCTTCGTCCACATCCGCGCCGGTGCGCTCGGCCTCGGCAATCGCCGCCAGCACGTTCTTGTAGTCGCGTGGCATCACCTTCACGAAATCTCCTGCCTGTCTCGGCCAGTCACCCAGAATACGTTGGGCCACCGCCGAATCCGTCGCGTCGTGGTGCGCCACCAGCAATTCGTGCAGCCACTGCCGATCGGTGTCGTCGAGTTCCTCGAGGTTGACCATCTCGGGGTTGAGGTTGTGCGGTAGCCGGCGGGTGGGGTCGTACACATAGGCGATGCCGCCGGACATGCCCGCGGCGAAGTTGCGCCCGGTCGGGCCGAGGATCACCACCCGGCCACCGGTCATGTACTCGCACCCGTGGTCGCCGACGCCCTCGACCACGGCGTGGGCGCCGGAGTTGCGAACGGCGAACCGCTCGCCGACCGTGCCCCGGATGAACGCCTCGCCGCTGGTGGCGCCGAAGAGGATGACGTTGCCGCCGATGATGTTGTCCTCGGCGACATAGCCGTCGGGTGCATTGTCGGACGGCCGCAGCACGATCCGTCCGCCCGAGAGTCCCTTGCCGACATAGTCGTTGGCGTCGCCGTACACCCGCAGTGTGATGCCGCGCGGCACGAAAGCGCCGAAGCTGTTACCGGCCGAACCGTCGAACGTGATGTCGATAGTGCCGTCCGGCAAGCCGTCACCGCCGTAGGCCTTGGTGACCTCGTGACCCAGCATGGTGCCGACCGTGCGGTTGGTGTTGGAGATCTTCATCGAGAACCGCACCGGCGTCTTGCTGTCCAGCGCCTCGCGGCACTGGGCGATCAGCTGCTGATCCAGCGCCTTGTCCAGACCGTGGTCCTGGCGGGAGCTGCAGTACAGATCCTGATTCATGAACGCCGAATTCGCTTCGTGCAGAACCGGGCTCAGGTCCAGCTTGTGGGCCTTCCAGTGCGCCGCGGCCCGGCTGGTATCCAGCGCGTCGACCCGGCCGATCATTTCGTTGACGGTGCGGAAGCCCAACTGCGCCATCAGCTCACGCACCTCTTCGGCGATGAACATGAAAAAGTTCTCGACGAATTCCGGCTGGCCGGTGAAGCGCTGGCGCAGCAGCGGATTCTGGGTCGCGACGCCGACCGGGCAGGTGTCCAGGTGGCAGACCCGCATCATGATGCAGCCCGACACCACCAGCGGCGCGGTGGCGAAACCGAACTCCTCGGCTCCGAGCAGCGCGGCGATCACGACGTCGCGGCCGGTCTTGAGCTGGCCGTCGACCTGGACGACGATGCGGTCGCGCAGGCCGTTGAGCAGCAGGGTCTGCTGAGTCTCGGCGAGGCCGAGTTCCCAGGGTGCGCCGGCATGTTTGAGCGACGTCAGCGGCGAGGCGCCGGTGCCGCCGTCGTGCCCGGAGATCAGCACCACGTCGGCGTGCGCCTTGGAAACACCGGCCGCCACCGTTCCCACACCGTTTTCCGAGACCAGTTTCACGTGAATCCGGGCCTGCGGATTGGCGTTCTTCAGGTCGTAGATCAGCTGCGCCAGATCCTCGATCGAGTAGATGTCGTGGTGCGGCGGCGGCGAGATCAGGCCGACGCCGGGCGTGGAGTGCCGCACCTCAGCGACCCACGGGTACACCTTGTGACCCGGAAGCTGGCCGCCCTCACCGGGTTTGGCGCCTTGGGCCATCTTGATCTGGATATCGGTGCAGTTGGTCAGGTAGTGGCTGGTCACGCCGAAACGGCCGGACGCCACCTGCTTGATCGCGCTGCGCCGCCAGTCGCCGTTGGCGTCGGGCTCGAAGCGGCTGACCGCCTCGCCGCCCTCACCCGAATTCGACCGGGCGCCAAGGCGGTTCATCGCGATGGCCAACGTTTCGTGGGCTTCGGCCGAGATGGACCCGAAGCTCATGGCGCCGGTGGAGAACCGCTTGACGATCTCAGCAGCCGGCTCAACTTCCTCGATGGGAATGGGTGCGCGCCCAATGCTGTTGGGGTCCTTGAACTTCAGCAGGCCGCGCAGCGAGGCGATCCGCTCGCTCTGGTCGTCGATCAAGCCGGTGTACTCCTTGAAGATCGAGTACTGCCCGGTACGAGTGGAATGCTGGAGTTTAAAAACCGTGTCGGGGTTGAACAGGTGGTATTCGCCCTCGCGGCGCCACTGGTATTCGCCACCGACTTCGAGTTCGCGGTGCGCGCGCTCGTCGGGCCGGTCCAGGTAGGCCAGCTGGTGGCGGGCTGCGACGTCGGCGGCGATGTCGTCGAGGTCGATCCCGCCGACCGGGCAGCTCAATCCTGTGAAGTACTCGTCGAGCACCTTCTGGGAGATCCCGATGGCCTGGAACAGTTGGGCGCCGGTGTAGGACGCCACCGTGGAGATGCCCATCTTCGACATCACCTTCAGCACGCCCTTGCCGGCGGCCTTGATGTAGTTGTAAAGGGCCTTGTCCCTGTCGATGTCAGCAAGTACTCCGCGGTCGATCATGTCGCTGATCGACTCGAAGGCCATGTAGGGATTGACCGCCCCGGCGCCGAAGCCGATCAGCATCGCCATGTGGTGCACCTCGCGGGCGTCGCCGGATTCGACGACCAGCCCGGTCTGGGTGCGGGTGCGCTCCCGGACCAGGTGGTGATGCACCGCCGCCAGCGACAGCAGCGACGGGATCGGCGCCATCGCCATGTTCGACTCACGGTCGCTCAGGATCAGGATCCGGGCACCGCCGGCGATCGCCTTGGACGCCTCGGCCCGGATGTCGTCGAGCGCGCGACGCAGTCCGGCACCGCCCTTGGCGACCGGGTACAGGCAGCTGATGACGGCGGCACGCATTCCGTGCCGATGGCCGTTGACCTCGTCGTCGGGGTCGAGATTGACCAGTTTGGCCAACTCGTGGTTGCGCAGGATCGGCTGCGGCAACAGGATCTGGTGACACGACTCGCGGGTGGGGTTCAGCAGGTCGTTCTCTGGGCCGAGGGTGGCCGCCAGGCTGGTCACCACCTCTTCGCGAATGCCGTCCAGCGGCGGGTTGGTCACCTGGGCGAACAACTGCTGGAAGTAGTCGTAGAGCATCCGCGGACGGGCCGAGAGCACCGCGATGGGAGTGTCGCTGCCCATCGAGCCGAGCGCCTCCAGCCCGGTGCGGGCCATCGGCGCCACCAACAGGTTGAGTTCCTCGTAGGTGTAGCCGAAGGCCTGCTGGCGCGCCACCACCCGATGGTGCGGCATCCGGATGTAGGGGCCCTGCGGCAGATCGTCGAGGTGGAACTGCTCGGACTCCAGCCACTCGGCGTAGGGATGCTCGGCGGCCAGTTCGGTCTTGATCTCCTCGTCGGCGATGATCCGGCCCTGGGCGGTGTCGACCAGGAACATCCGGCCGGGCTGCAGGCGCAAACGCTGGACCACCTTGGCCGGGTCGAGGTCCAGCACGCCGGCCTCCGAGGCCATGACGACCAGACCGTCGTCGGTGACCCAGATGCGCGACGGGCGAAGGCCGTTGCGGTCAAGCACCGCGCCGACCACGGTGCCGTCGGAGAAGACCACCGAGGCCGGGCCGTCCCACGGCTCCATGAGCGAGGCGTGGTAGGCGTAGAACGCCCGGCGCGCCGGATCCATGTCCTCGTTGCGTTCCCAGGCCTCCGGGATCATCATCAGTACCGCGTGCGGCAGGCTGTAGCCGCCGAGGTGCAGCAGTTCGAGCACCTCGTCGAAGCGGGCGCTGTCGGAGGCGCCGGGGGTGCAGACCGGGAAGATCTTCTCGACGTCGGTGCCGAAGATGTCGGTCTTGATCAGCGCCTCGCGGGCGCGCATCCAGTTCTCGTTGCCGGTGACGGTGTTGATCTCGCCGTTGTGCGCGATGCGGCGGAACGGGTGGGCCAGCGGCCAGGACGGGAAGGTGTTGGTGGAGAACCGCGAATGCACCACGCCCAGCGCGCTTTCCATCCGCTCGTCCTGCAGGTCGAGATAAAAGGCCTTGAGCTGCGGGGTGGTCAGCATTCCCTTGTAGATCAGGGTCTTGCCGGACAGGCTGGGGAAATAAACGGTCTCGCGGCCGGGGCCGTCCTGACCCGGGCCCTTGGTGCCCAGCTCGTGCTCGGCGCGCTTGCGGACCACGTACGCCTTGCGCTCCAGTTCCATCCCGGAGGCGCTCGGGTCCATCCCGTCGCTTCGCTCGCCCCAGCCGATGAACAGCTGACGGAAGGTCGGCATCGCGTCGCGGGCCAGAGCACCCAGCGAGGAGTCGTCGGTGGGAACGTCGCGCCAGCCGAGCACGGTCAGGCCCTCGGCCTCGACGATCTTCTCCAGCGCCTCACTCGCCAGCACCGCGTCACGGGCGGACTGCGGCAGGAAGGCGATACCGGTGGCATAGGAGCCCTCGTCGGGCAGATCGAACTCGCACACCGCGCGCAGGAACTTGTCCGGAACCTGGATCATGATCCCGGCGCCGTCACCGCTGTTGTGTTCGGCGCCCGCCGCACCGCGGTGCTCCAGGTTCACCAGAGCGGTGATGGCATGGTCCACGATCTCGCGGCTGCGCCGGCCATGCATGTCGACAACCATGGCCACACCGCACGCATCGTGTTCGTAGACAGGGTTGTAGAGCCCGACACTACTGGGCATAAAGCACCTCACCTCAAGTCGCGCGGCGATATTCAACGACGGCGCGCCGTGGCCCGTCGGGGTTCCTCCGTGCGTCGGTGGACGGCGGCCCTTCCGTGGGTGTTCAACAGATATCGAAAACGATAGGCAAGCAGCGCCTGAGATGCCAACTTAGGCGAGCCTAATTTCTCCGTGGGCAATAGCCGGGTAACAGTCCGGACTAATTCCGGCAAAACCCGGTGCGCAGCCGGTGTGCTGGGTGCGACCCTGATCGGCACGTCGTCGCAATCCGTCGCACGACACAGGGGTCACGACAGGTAAGGAGTCTCCACCAATGACAACTCCCACGATGACGCACCGCCTCACGGCGGAGTTCATCGGCACGTTCTGGCTGGTCTTCGGCGGGTGCGGCGCTGCCGTGTTCGCGGCCGACCCGGCCGGTGACAAGTCCGTCGGCATCGGGTACCTCGGGGTAGCCCTGGCCTTCGGCCTGACCGTGCTGACCGGTGTCTATGCCTTCGGCACCATCTCCGGCGGGCACTTCAACCCCGCCGTCACCCTCGGCGCCGCAATCGCCAAGCGGGTCGAATGGGCCGCGGTGCCCGGCTACTGGCTGGTGCAGATCCTCGGCGGCCTGGCCGGCGGCCTGGCCATCCTGACGATCGCGAAGGGCCGGCCGAAGTTCAACGCCAGCGGCCACATGGCGGCCAACGGCTTCGGTGCGAACTCCCCGCACGGCTATTCGATGATGGCGGTGCTGATCATCGAGGTGCTGCTGACGTTCGTCTTCCTGATGATCATCCTCGGCTCGACCGACGACCGGGCGCCCAAGGGCTTCGCCGGGATCTCCATCGGCCTGGGCCTGACGCTGATCCACCTGATCTCGATCCCGGTCTCCAACACCTCGGTCAATCCGGCCCGCTCCACTGGTGTGGCGTTCTTCAACGGCGCCGGCGCACCCGGCCAGTTGTGGCTGTTCTGGCTGGCCCCGTTGGTAGGTGCGGCGATCGCCGGTGTGCTGTATCCGCTGCTGTTCCCGCGTCGGGAAGAGCTGGCGACCCGTCCGGTGCGCGACGCGGAGTACGACGCGAAGTTCGTCGAAGACAAGTAAGAGAGCACCTAGCGCGCGACGCTAGGACCCGATTGCCGCGCTCCTCATCGCGGCTGCGCCGCTTGATCGGTCGCGCGGCGGCCGGCGCCCTGTTCCGTCGACGATCCGTCATGGACCAGGGCGCCGCCGGCGTTTTCGAGGTGGCGTTCGGCATCGCCGCCACCCTGATCCCGGAACTGACCAACGCTCGCGCTCGGCTCGCCGAGGCCATGGATTTCGCCGCTAAGTTCACCGTCGCCGCCCACGCCGAGGGGATGACCGAGGTCGGTCTCTCGCAGCATCTCGGCGTGAATCGGTTGACCATCCGAAAGGGGTTGGGCAAGTAGCGGCTTGCCGCACACCACCCCGCCAGTCCCGAGTCCGCGCGGCATTCACCGCTACCTCGTCGCGTTCTGATCACACCCCACATACATCGTCGACCCGGCATCCTGGCCGGCCGAGGGCCGGACGACGGCCGCACCAACGACACCAGGGAGAACCGCGTGACCATGTCGACCGAGTTGCGGGCAGAGATCGAGACGATCATGACCGATCACCAACGCACCCGCTTCGCGCAGGTGCTGGTCGGTATGCCAACGGGCTCACCAACGATGAGGTGGCAGCCTGGGCGCATGCCGCCGGCGAATCGATCCAGGCCGACAGCGTCGCTGCCGTGCGACGGATCCTCGCCATGAGTCTGAGGGATGAACTCGTTTCGGCCCCGTCCCGGGCCGAGGAGCAGGCGAACTTCTACCGGGATTGCTGAATTATCGGCGCTCACCCGAACTCGCCCAACACATCACCACCCGCTTGACGATGCTGGCAGCGATCGGCCCCCATGTCCGATTCACCCCGTTGGGCGACGTCCGACTGGGGCCGAACGGTCCGGGTGGTGGCGATAAGCCTGAGCCGCCGCGATGCCCGGAGTGCGGCCTGGACCACCGGCGAGAGTGCTGATCACCATTCCGGTCGGCATCCCCGCTGGGCGGGTCTGTCCTCCGTAAGTGCCTGTACCGCAAAACAAACCATCGATACGCGGGGCGGTGCTATGTGCGAATCAGCGCAGCGGACGGACCGGAACCTTCTCGACCTGTCCGGCCTCGACAACTATCTGCGTCCACTCGTCCGGCGGCTCGCTGAGCACCACCGTGGCAACTCGGGGCTGGTGTCGGCCTGGTGCACCAAGCAGCACGGCGGGATGCCGTTCGTGCGGATCGCACCTACGCTTGCGGCGGCAGGTCCATCGGCCGGTGTCCTCGTCGCTACCACCAACCCGCCGGCAGCGGAGTACAAGATTCAGATCCGCAACGCTGTTGCCGACGCCGCGGACTTGCCGCCCGGTCAGGTCGTCTGGAGTTGGCCTACGTCGTAGGCCCCGGCAGGAACTGGCTGAACCTGTGGAAGCCGACGATCGACGCCCTGCATCCACTGCTTGGACGCACCCGGCCCGACCGAGACTGGCATCCCCTCGACGGGCGGATCACAAAGTTGGGAATGCACCTGCGCGTGGATCCCGCGGCCCGCCATGACGTCACGGTGGACATCGCCGCTTCTCCGGTGCATTAGATGTTGGGCGGCCAATTCCTAGCTCCCGGTGCGTTCCCGATGTTTACACCCGGGCCAGCAACAGGGTCTGCGTTGCCCCTCTTCAAGCTCCTCTTGGGTCCGGCGGATCCGCCGCTCGCGGGTCTTGGCCTGCTTGGCATCCTCGACCCAGCAGATGAATTCGTTCCGAGCCAAGGAAGTGATGTCATTCCACGCCGCCAGTGCTGTCGCATTGTCGTTCAGCGCCGTGCGCAAGTCGGCCGGCAAGTCATGCACCACCCCGCCGGGAATCTTCCTGCTGCTCATTGGGACACGCTAAACCCGCCTTCCTGGTCAGACTGCGATACGTTCGGGGGCCCACACCACTTACGTCGGGAAAGAGCAGGTCGTCCATGAGCTTCAACACCTCCAGCGGTAGTCGCGGCGTTTCTCAGCCGAACGTTTTCAAGAGCTTCCTCAAACTGTTCAACAAGTACTCAGCCGGTCGGATCCGCAAGACCGGGAAGTTCGGCGAACTGCCGTCCCTGGTGCTGACGACGGTGGGCAGCAAGAGCGGGCTCGAGCGAAAGACACCGCTGGCGTATTTTCCCAACGACGGGGGCTGGTTGATCGTGGCGTCCTTTGCCGGCGCTGCGAAGAACCCGAGTTGGTACTACAACCTCGCCGCGCACCCCGAGCAGGTCTCGATTGAGTTCGCCGGACGGCGCGAATCTGTTGTTGCTGAACAGCTTCACGGGTCGGAGCGAGAAGATGCCTGGCGGCGGATCACCGCTGCGTCCCAGCGTTTTGCGGATTATCAATCGAAGACCGACCGCGAGTTGCCGATCATCCGTCTGACCGCACGGTAGTCGCCCGGCGACCCGCGGTGTCTGCATTCCCGCCGTAGCCATCGGCAACGGTGATTCCCTATGCCGTTTCAGGTGCCTCAGCGACGGCACGAACCGGCGATCGCAAGCCCCAGGCCGATCAGCGCGATGATCGGCCCCAGCACCGTCCACGTGGTGGTGTTGCTCATGAAGCTGCCCTGGACCTTGCCCACTCCCTGCAGGGTGAACAGCACGCCGAACAGCACCATCAGGACACCGAGGACGCGCATCGCATTCCGCATGACGTCGAGCCTGCCGCAGCGATGGGGCGCGGAAGCCTGTTCGATGAACACGCTCCGGAGGGCATCCGCTCGTATCGCACGTTT
>CAZVST010000098.1:0-11335 GCA_964629725.1 uncultured Mycobacterium sp. | reverse complement strand
CGACGTCACGGTGCTGCGCGGGGGCAAGACCTACACCCAAAGCTTCGGCAAGGGCTACCCGGGTACCTTCAGCGGCAGCGAGTTCGACGCAGGCGCCGAGTTCGTCCGCAATGACACCCAGAAGCTGCGCGGGGTGGCCAACCGCAGGCCCGACGCCCACGGCACCTCGGTGCGCATCCTGTTCGACCCGCTGGTGGCCCCGGACTGCTCCATCGACATCGCCGAGGTGCTGCTGCGTGGCCACGCCGCGGCGCGGATGTGCCCCGGGGTGCAGCTGCGGGTGATCGACGAGGGCTGGCTGCTGGGCGAGGTTCCGCAGCTGCTTCTTGAGCCTTTCGACGGCCCGTGGGGAACCGACGCGGTGCTGGAGCTGATGTGCGCCGCGACCGGCGCCCCCACACCGGAACTGCACCTGCTGGTCGAGGGCTCCGGCACCTACAACACCGGCCGGGGACCCACCCCGATGCGCTGGTCGGTGGCGGCCGGACCCGCCGAACCGGCCACCGTGGCCGCGTTCTGCAACACCGTCCGCACCGCCAACGGCGGCTCGCATCTGTCCGCGGCGGTTCGCGGCCTGAGCGAGGCGCTGGCCGAAAAAGCCGGCCGCATGCGCGATCTGGGCCTGGCCAAAGGCGAGGACGGCCCGGAGGCCCAGGACTTCGCGGCGGTCACCGCTCTGGCCGTCGACACCCGCGCACCGGATGTGTCGTGGGATTCCCAGGCCAAGACCTCGGTGTCGTCGCGGTCGCTGAACCTGGCCATGACCCCCGAGGTGGCTCGCGCGGTCACCGTGTGGGCGGCCAACCCGGCCAACTCCGCGGCGCTGGGCACCTGGGTCAAGCTGGCCCTGGAGTCCGCGCGGGCCCGGCGTAGCGCCGAAGGCGCCAAGGAACGTTCCCGGGCCGCCTCCAAAGCCAAGGGACTGGGCACCAACCTGTCCCTGCCGCCCAAGCTGCTGCCCAGCCGGGAAAGCGGGCGCGGCAGCGGCGCGGAGTTGTTCATCTGCGAGGGCGACTCCGCGCTGGGCACCGTCAAAGCCGCCCGCGACGCCACCTTCCAGGCGGCGTTCCCTCTGAAAGGCAAGCCGCCCAACACCTTTGGCTGGACGGCGGCCAAAGCCCGCAGCAAGGAGGAGTTCGACGCGATCGAACGCATCCTGGGCTGCGGGGTGCGCGATCACTGCGATCCGGAGAAGTGCCGGTATGACCGGATCCTGTTCGCCTCTGACGCCGACCCCGACGGCGCCAATATCAACTCCAGCCTGATTTCGATGTTTCTCGACTTCTATCGGCCGCTCATCGCCGCCGGCATGGTGTACGTGACGCTGCCGCCGCTGTTCGTGGTCTACGACGTCGACACCCGCATCTACTGCCAGGACGAGGCCGAACGCGACGAGGCGGTGGCCCGGTTGCGCGCCACCTCCCGGCGCAAGGTCGAGGTGCAGCGCAACAAGGGCCTCGGGGAGATGAACGCCGACGACTTCTGGAACACCGTGCTCGACCCCGCGCAGCGCACGGTCTACCGCATCGGACCCGACGACAAGGCCCTCGACCTGCACCACACCCTGTTCGGCGGACCGCCGGAAGGCCGCCGCGACTGGATGGCCGCCGCCGCCGCCCGTATCGACGTCGCCGCGCTCGACCTCAACTAAGGAGACCTCCCGGTGACCGTCATCGAGCAGAACCCCGAACTGATCCACGATCTGTCCGCGGAGGAGTACTGGAACCGCTACCAACTGCTCTTCGCGCTCTACAGCGTCAGCGACCGGGCGATCCCGTCGGCCTACGACGGTCTCAAGCCCGGGCAGCGGCGCCTGCTCTACCAGATGCATGCCTCGAATCTGTTGCCCGGCAACAAGCCTCAGAAGTCCTCGAAGGTCTGCTCGGCGGTCACCGGAAACCTTCACCCCCACGGCGGGGTTGCCATGTACGGGGCCGCCGCACTGCTGGCCGCCGACTTCCAGCGGGTCAAGATCATCGACGGCCAAGGGGCCTTCCCCCGCATCCAGGGCGACATCCCCGCCGCGGACCGCTACACCGAGATGCGGCTATCGCCGGCCGGGGCGGCGCTGACCGCGGAGTTGGTCGACAACGGTGTGCCGATGACGGAGACCTTCGACGGTGAATGGGTCGAGCCCGTCGTGCTCCCGGCGCGCTTCCCGGTGCTGCTCGTCAACGGCGCGGTCGGCATCGCCGAGGGCTGGGCCACCAAGGTTCCCGCCCACAACCCGCGCGAGGTGATGGCCGCCTGCCGCGCGCTGCTGGCCGACCCGGACCTGTCCGACGACGCCCTGATGGAGTTGTTGCCCGGCCCCGACTGGGGCTGCGGCGGATCAGTGGTCGGCACCGCCGGGTTGCGCGACTACGTCACCACCGGGCGCGGCTCGTTCACCGTGCGCGGCCGGCTGGAAGTGCAGGGCCGCACCGTCGTCATCACCGAACTGCCGCCGGGGGTGGCGAGTTCGACTGTCCAGGAACGCATCCGTTCCCTGATCACCGGCGCGGACCTGCCCGGGGTGGTCGACCTGGCCGACCTCACCGACCGCCGCAACGGGCTGCGCATCGTGGTGACCGCCAAACGCGGCCACGACCCGAATCAGCTGCTCACCTCGCTGCTGGCGCTCACCCCGCTGGAGTCGACGTTCGCCGCCAGCCTGGTGGCTCTCGACGCCGACCGCATTCCGCGGTGGTGGTCGGTGCGCGAGCTGATCGCCTCGTTCCTGTCTCTGCGCGACTCGGTGGTGGTCCGCCGCAGCGAGCACCGGCTGGAAAAAGTCACCGCCCGAAGGCATCTGGTATCCGGCCTGCTGCTGGTGCACATCGACATCGACGCCGCCGTCGCGGTGATCCGTGGTTCGGACACCGTCGATGAGGCCCGCACCGGACTGTGCGCCCGCTTCGGCATCGACGACGTGCAGGCCGACTACGTGCTGGCGCTGCAGCTGCGCCGGCTGACCCGTCTGGACGTCATCGCGTTGCGCACCGAAGCCGACCAACTCGACGCCGAGCACGCTCAACTCACCGAACTGCTCTCCTCCCCCGAGGCCCGCAAGGTGCTCATCGACGCCGAATTGGTGCAGACCGCAACGCTGTTCGACGGGGCGGAATTCGACCGGCGCACCACCCTGGACTTGCACGCCGCCCCGGTCGCAGGTAACGCCGGCGACGACGGCCCCAGGGAACGCAAGCCCAACCCCGCATGGCGCCTCGACCACCAGGGCATCCTCTCCGACAGCCACGGCGACCTGCTCTCGGGTGGACTGGGCTGGGCCGTCTGGACCGACGGCCGGGTCAAATTCACCACCGGCGCCGGCCTGCCGACCCGCATCCGCGACGTGCCGGTCGCCCCCGACATCACCGGACTGCTCAGCTCAGGAGTCCTGCCGGCCGGGACGCACCTGGCGCTGGTCACCCGCCGCGGCAAGGTGCTACGCATCGACCCCGCGGTCATCAACCCGCAAGGCGCCGCCGGCAACGGAGTCGCCGGGGTTCGCCCGGCCCCCGACGGCGACGAGGTGATCGCCGCGCTGCCCATCACCGGAGCCGACACCGAGGCGATCCTGTCGGTGTCAGCCAAAGCCTGGAAAGTGACCGCCTGCACCGACATTCCGGTCAAGGGCCGCGGCGGCGGCGGGGTCGGATTCCACCCCTTCACCACCGGCGAGGACATCCTGCTATCGGCGGCGGTCTGCCCTGCCGGATTCACCCGCAACGGCAAAAAAGTCCAGGCCGAGACCCGCGCCAAAGCGACAGTGAAAGGCACCGCCGGCGCCGTCAATCCGGCCGACCAGAGCCACCCCGCCGAAGGGGCTACCGCACGGCCGCCCACGTCATTGCCCCGCCCACTCACTCGGACTCGGGCTTAGCCAGCAGTTCCGCGAGGCTCTCCAGGTCGAGCTGGGCACGGGCCGCCGCTTGTGCCCGTTGAGCTGAGAGTCGCTGCTCCACATACGATTCCACTTCGTCGTGGGCGTAGGTGTCGATGAACACCGCGTTGGCATCGTCGATCACGGCGTCGATGGCGGCGATCGCCGCCGGCACGGCGGCGGAATTCGCCGCCGACGTCGCGATCCCCCCGCGGGCGATCTCGCCGAGTTTCACCGTCATGTGTCGCTCGGCAACGAGTTTCGCGAAACACGCCCACCACCGCGTATCGGGCACGATCGGGCGGATGTCGAGCTGGATCATCACCTGGTCGCGGTCGGCGTGCTCCGGCCACTGCCGGGGCTTCCCCGACTGCGACACCAGTTCCAGTTTCGACGACGAAGCCGGCGGGGGCTGGTCCGTCGCCTCGTCGAGCGGTGCCGGCCGGTACTGGCCGTAGACCCCCTGGGTATCCCCGCTGAGGTAGAGGCGGTTCTGTTGGTCGGCGCACGCGGCGATCTGCGCGTCGTCGAGGGAGATGGCGCGGTTCTGCGTCCGCCGGATCTGATCGGCGTACTGCGATCCGAGCGAGATCACCTGGGCGACAGGCTCAGCGCCCTGGTGGCGGGAAATCTGGATGATCCAGTACAGGCCCGTCGCGGTGGTCAACGCCACCCGGCCGTAGAGCATCACGAGCAGTTGCCGATTGTCGTTGAACCGGCGATCCGGGCCGCCGTCTTTGTTGACGTAGCGCCACGTGGTGTCGACCATTGTGGCGTCGGCGGAAGGCGCATCGGACTCGATGAACCGGACGCTGGTGGGGGCGACCGTCAGGTGTTCGTAGCCGAGCCATGTCCACTGGTTGAGGACCGCCTGGAACCACTGCGCGGCGTCGTCGTCGCCCTCGTAGAACAGCACGACGGTGCAGCGGGCCTGATCGTTGAAGTACAGCCAGAGGCAGGCCGGGATGAACAGCGCGGCGATGGCGACGCCGAGGATTCCCTTGACGGCCAGAGCGATCACCGCGCCTGCGATCGCCGTCGGCCACCACCAGGTGAACCGGCCTGCGGCAGTGTTGAGTTGTTCGACGAGATCGTCGGGACCTGTGGGGTCCAAAGCGACCGCGGTCGACCCGGTGGTGTCCTCCATGAGGATTCCGCTGGGCCGGTAGGCCGGTATTCGACCAGGATAGGCAGGCGCCCTCTGCGGTGGCGCAGAGGACGAACCGCGCTGACCGCCGCCGAGGGACGCTCGGTAGTAGATGCCGCCCCGGCCCATGTGGACGTAGTTGCCACGAGGTCCTGTCCCGACCCGAAATCCCGGGACCCCGGCGCTCACCCCCAGCCCCGACTTGCTCAGATTGAACCGAAACGGGCCGGCCTTGATGCTCTTGCGGAGATAGAAACCCACCCGCGACTCCCACTCCGTTCTCGTTCCCCTCAGCTCAGGAGGCCAGCGCCAACTGCCGACAGGCCGTCGCTGGTCGGCGGCGGAGAGGTGCTGGCGCATGTGGAGCACTGTGAAGCACTGTGAGGCGGATCGCGTCGGACCCCATGCTGTACACGTTGGGGAACAGGTGGCCGCCGCCCACCGCCTTCGCCGGCGGAACGGCGCATCAGCAAACAGCCTGGAGACCATCGAGTCCCGGCAATTCATCGGCAATTCATCGATCCGGTTGCAACCGCGGCAACTGCTGAGTAGCGTTGTCATTGCACGCTTTCCCCAGTCCCCGGCAAGCTCACTGCAATGGGTTGATCTACGGCGATGCCACCGCGGAATACAAGCAGGCCCAGGATCAGCTGTGCCGCGATCCTCAGTGCGAGGACCGAATGACGTTAGACGGGAACACTTTGAAAACGCACTTTAATTCGTCGATTCCTTCTGTGCGGCAGAATGTTTCAAGTTCGCCCACGTTGGGTATCCTCGGTACGTACCCGCCCACGGTCTGTGGGCTGGCGACGTTCAGTGCGGCCCTGGCCGGCGGCCTATCCGCCAACGATGCGGGGGTCAACGTCATCCGGATAGCCGACGGGCCGTCCACCCGGGACGCCCGGGTAGTCGGGGAGCTGGAGAACGGCCGTCCGAAGTCGGTGACGGCGTGTTCGGAACTGTTGAACCACAACACCATTGCCGTCATCCAACATGAGTACGGCATCTACGGCGGCCCCGACGGCGACGAAGTCGTCGAGATCATCCGCGGATTGCGGGTCCCTTCGATTGTGGTCGCTCACACCGTTCTCAAACATCCGACGCCACATCAGCGCTCGGTTCTCGAGGCGATCGTGGATTCGGCGGATCAGGTGGTCGTGATGTCCGAGGCCGCCAATGACCGGCTCTGCCGCGGCTATGACGTCGACGCTTCGAAAATCACCACGATCCCGCACGGCGCGACCGTCCCGCGGGGTGTCCCGGCGAGACGTGCGGGTAGGCCGACACTGTTGACGTGGGGGCTGCTGGGGCCGGGGAAGGGTGTCGAGCGCGTCATCGACGCAATGGCATCGCTGCACGATTTACCCTGCCGTCCACAATATCTCGTCGCCGGACAGACGCATCCGAAGGTTCTGGCCGCCAATGGGGAGGCATACCGCGCAGCCCGGGTCGAGCAAGCCCGATACCGCGGGGTGGGCGACTCGGTGTGCTTTGACGACACCTATCGAAGCGTCTCCTCGCTCAATGAACTTGCCCAATCAGCAACCGCCGTCGTGCTCCCCTACGATTCGACCGATCAGGTCACGTCCGGCGTCCTGGTGGACGCCATCGCGAGCGGTCGGCCGGTGGTCGCCACCGCCTTTCCCCACGCGGTCGAACTACTCGCCAGCGGCGCGGGCATCGTCGTCGACCATGACGACCCGGATGCGCTGGTGGCCGCCCTGCGCCGGGTCGTGACCGAGCCCCACCTCGCCGGCTCGATGGCGACCGAAGCCCGCCGACTGGCACCGAGGATGGCATGGTCGGTGGTAGCCGCGGAGTATCTGCGACTGGCGCATCGGCTGATCGCCGAGCGGTCGGCGCTGGTATGACCATGCGCGCGCCGACCGCGGTCTTCGACCACTTGCAACGAATGACCGACCAACGCGGCACCTTCGAGCACGCCCACTTAGCCGAACCCCGCCGGGAGCACGGCTACTGCACCGACGACATGGCTCGCGTGCTCGTCGTCGCCGCCCGACAGCCCGACTCCGCCGGAGAGGTGAACGGCCTGGCCCGAACCGCGGTTCAGTTCCTCAACGACGCGCAGTCCTTTGGCGGAAAGTGCCGCAACCGGATGAACCGGAACGGGCAGTGGACCGACGAACCGGCGGCCGAAGACGCCTGGGGCCGTTGTCTGTGGGGCCTGGGAACGGCAGCAGCACACAGTGAGGTCTCGCTCATTCGCCGGCTGGCTGTCATCCAGTTCGATCGCTCCGCTGGGGTCCGCTCACCGTGGCCGAGAACGATGGCGTTTGCGGCCTTGGGAGCCGCCGAACTTCTCAGCGCCCAGCCCGGGCATCGTGGCGCCCGCGCTCTGATCACCGACTATGCCGCCGGCATCGCCGGACCCAATGGCGACCCTGCCTGGCCATGGCCAGAGGCACGGCTGACCTACGCCAACGCCGTAATCCCCGAGGCGATGATCGCCGCCGGGGTCGCTCTCGAGGACCACACCCTGCGCCGGCGCGGCCTGGATCTGCTGGCCTGGCTGGTCGACCACGAGACAGCACACGGACACTTGTCGCCGACCCCCGTCGGCGGCAGGGGGCCGGCGGACGCTCGACCGGGATTCGATCAGCAACCGATCGAAGTGTCCACGATTGCCGACGCCTGTTCCCGCGCCGCGGACGCTGACGCCAGCGCTATGTGGCCTGATTCGGTGCGGCTCGCCGCGTCCTGGTTCGACGGTGCCAATGATGCCGGCCTACCGATGTGGGACCCGCAGACGGGCGGTGGATTCGACGGGCTGCACGCCGACGGGGTGAACCGGAACCAGGGCGCCGAGTCGACGTTGGCGGTCATCGCGACCTTGCAGCAAGCAGCGCGTCTCTGCACTGTGCCGCAGTGATTTCGGTATCGAGCGACCTCGTCACCCGCAGCCCTACTCGACTCGTGGCCGACCCGGCGCGCGTCGTCACACAGCTCTTCATACCCGGCCAGGAGGGGTTCGACCACCAGGACTCCCGAACAGGTGTGGTTTTGGCGCGCATCCTGCGGCTCAGCGAGGGGGAAGTCGCGTCGGCGTTGGAGGACGTGATCACCCGATTCGATGTGAGACACCGCGATCTCGTCGGCGTCTTCCGCCGGAACGCCACTGAAATCGCTGATCGTCTGGATCCCGCTACCGAGATCTCCGAAGAGCGAATGCTGTTGCTGGGCGCCGTGTTCACCAGTGAGTACGCCATCGAAGGTGCCGCACTGTGCAACCCCAGCATCGTGGCCCATCCTGATCAGACCGGAGTGGCCGCCGGCAGCATGCGATTCGTGCTGAGCGTGCGAGGCATTGGCGAAGGGCACCGCTCGTCGATTGGATTTCGCACCGGCGTCATCGACTCCGAGGGCGGCCTGAGCGTCGACGAATGCGCCCCGGTGGCCACGGTTGGCACAACCGTAGCGGTCATGCTCGAGGCCAACGTCTTTCGCGTCGAACTTACCCGGCTCGAGGAGGACGGGGAGGCGGCTGCCTACGTCCTTGATGCACTTGGTGATCGCTTCAGCGGGCCCGACCTGGCCCGCCAACTTGAAAAACTCCAGGACCACCTGAGTACACGTGGACGTGCGCACGAGACGATCGCCGAGATCCGGGCCATTGCCGGACGGACGTACGGAATCGAATTCTCCAGCCAGACAACTGTTTCCGAACGTGTGCTGCGCCCATCGATGCCGGCCGAGGCGGCCGGAATGGAGGATGCCCGCTTCGTCCGCTTCACTGACGACGACGGTTCCGTTACGTTCTATGCCACCTACACCGCCTATAGCGGGACTCATATCAGCCAGCAGTTACTCAAGACCCGCGATTTCCAGACCTTCGTATCCACGCCTCTGGTCGGACGGGCCGCGGCCAACAAGGGTCTGGCGCTGTTTCCACGCCGCATCGGCGGACGCTTCGCTGCCTTGTCGAGGGCAGACCGTGAGTCCAACACGATCGCCTACTCGGATCGTCCGTTTGCATGGACGAACGCAGAGCCCTGTCAACAGCCGCTGCAGACCTGGGAGGTGCTGCAGCTCGGCAACTGCGGACCGCCCATCGAAACCGACGCCGGGTGGCTGGTCCTCACCCACGGCGTAGGGCCGATGCGCACCTACCGCATCGGAGCGATCCTGCTGGATCTCGATGACCCGACAACGATCCTGGGCCGCCTTGCCGAACCGCTGCTGAGCCCTGCGGTCGACGAGCAGGACGGCTACGTCCCCAATGTGGTCTATTCCTGTGGCGCGCTCATCCACGCAGACAAACTGGTACTCCCCTACGGAATCGGCGACGCCGCCATCGGGTTCGCCACCGTGCCGGTGCCCGAGTTGCTCCGCGCACTTCGATCTTAAACGCGACGATCTATACCCGGCCGAACCGGCTCATCGCGCACCAGTAAGGCTCCCCGGTCCCGCCCGCCCACGGTGGCGGATCGGCGAGAAACCGGCCGCCCCGTCGCCGACCCACCCGTCGAACGGCGTCACCGGTGCGGCAATCGCCGCCGGACGCTGTGTGATCCATCGGAATTCATGACGTGGCAGCTGCGTTCCGACACGGACAGCGCACGTCACTTACGCTGGTTGACGACCGCAGCACGGAAGCGGCGCTCCGTCCCCCACGCGATGCGTATCCAGCCGTGCCGCGATGACGCACTCGCCCACCGCGGGAATCATCGATGAACTCTGAATCTCAGTGGCGCTACCGGGCCTATCGCCGGGGTCTGCGGTTGGTCAAATACAACAGGTCGTCATCGGCCTACACCCGGTACGACCCGTACGCCCTGGTCGACCGCTCGACCAAAGAGGTCGTCGCGGTGAACCTTCATCCCGACGACCTCGACGGCCGACTCTTCGGGGACAGCGACCAGGACACTCGGCATCTCGCCCCGCCGTGACCATCCCCGATCAGGCGAACACGGACGACTTAGCGCAGGTGGCGGTGGGGATAGTGTCTGTTCATGCACGTTCGCAGCCTGATCGTCTCGACAGTTGCTTTGACGTTTCTGGCCACCGGATGCACCCATGAAGAATCTTCACCGGCTCCCACCGGGGTATCGGCGCCTTCGACCTCGACCTCGACCTCGACGTCGACCACGACGTCCGGGCCCTCGACCAGGGCCTACGAGCTGGGCCGCCACGCCATCGGTGATCAAGCTTTTGACCAGTTCACCGGGACTGGAACACCCTGGCAGAAGGCCTGCGAGTCGGTGATCGATGGGTGGACGGCCTCCGATACGGCACAGTCGTGGTGGAACCGCGACGAGGTCATGAAGGGCTGCATGGACCGAGCGAACGGGCCGTCGGAGTCGATCCCGGCCAACACCCCGGCGGCGCAGGCAGGAACTCCCCAGCAGTGCGCGTCAACGGGCGGCAATCAGATCAGGATCACCGGCGGCGGCATCTCATGTGCTGATGCCTACCTGCTGGCCGCGCGGTATGACCTCCAGGGTGAGAAGTATCAGAAGATCGACTCGATCGACACGTGGACCTGGTTCACCGGGAATGCCGACACCCGTCCCCTGATATTCCAGTGCGTTTCTGGGACGGGTGCGGAATTCGGCGTGTACCCGGCACCGTGACCACCTCGAACCGGGGGACCACCTCGAACCGGGGGACCACCTCGAACCGGGGGCCCATCGGCCCCGGAACCCCGAAAGGAGTCTCCGCCGCGGGGCCGGCGGTGGGTGCACTCGACGGAGCGCGCTTTCCGGCTACTCCGGCCGGCGATCGCCGATGCGGCTCCCGGCAGGAGGTGCGGTGAGGCAGGAAATGGCGAGATTCAACCTCCCGTGCGAGACGGTGTTGGTGGCCGCCTTCGAGCACTCGTACAACGCCATGGTCATCACCGACGCCGACTTCGACGGCGACCCCTACATCCAGCACTGCAACCCCGCCTTCTGTGCGATGACCGGGTACACGAAGGAGGAGCTGATCGGCCGGTCCCCCCGCATCCTGCAGGGCCCCGACACCGATCGACAGCTCATTGATCAGCTCCGTCGCACGATTCGGGCCGGGGATTCTTCGAGGGCAGCACCGTCAACTACCGCAAGGACGGCGTTCCCTACGTCGTCGAGTGGAACATCTCACCGGTGCGCGATGCCGACGGAGCCATCGTGGCCCACATCTCCATCCAGCGGGACATCACCGCCCAGGTGGAGGGGAACGAACGGGTTCGCGTTCTGGCTCAACAACTCCAGCGGCAGGCCGACCGGTTGAAAGCCGAACTGGACAGCGCCGCCAGCTATATGTCCTCGATCCGGTATTTGTCAAGTCAAATGAGACAGTGCTGATCAGTTGATTTGTAGTTGCGG
>CAZVST010000097.1:0-11566 GCA_964629725.1 uncultured Mycobacterium sp. | reverse complement strand
GGGAACTTTCCCTCGCCGGATTGGCCGCCGTCACCCACCTTTTGGCCGAAGGCAGACGAATCGGCATTCCAGTCCGGGTGCTGTTGCCTGAGGAGGGTTCTGATGCAGCTCGCATCATCGACCAGGCAGATCTCAGGCGGTTCCTGTCTCCGGGAGGCATTTGGAACTCATTGCCCACCGAGCATGCCGATTCGATGACCCCCCCGGATGTTCCTATCGGTATCAGGAAGCTGTTCTCTCGGCGGCGGCCCCCACGGACGCGATTTTGCGGATAGGGTCCGGTTGCAACCGCTGACCCGGGAAGCAGCTGAATGAGCGTGGCGATCGACCGCCTGCTCAACCGGCTTTGGCCCGCTCAGCTTACTGAGCGCCAAGGCTGGTGAGCGCACTGCCGCAACGTTCTTGGCAAAGAACGGTAGTTCTGTTCTTTGGTCAATCGACGACGGGTGCACAAGAATAGAGGCGTGCGCATCCTGATCATCGAAGATTCTCCGGAAGTGGTGCAGATGCTGCGGGCGGTGTTGGTCGGGGAGGGCCACGAGGTCGAAGTGGCCGGCGACGGGCGGACCGGACTGGAACTGGTGGCCTCGTTCGAGCCGGAGATCGTGCTACTCGATGTGGTCTTGCCCGAGGTCGATGGGCTCGAGGTGTGCAGAAGACTGCGGGTGGTCTCGTCGGCTCATGTCATCATGCTCACTTCCAGGGACCACGAGGTGGACCGTGTGGTCGGCTTGTCGATGGGCGCCGATGACTACGTGACCAAGCCCTTCTATCCCAGGGAAGTTGCGGCGCGCATCACCGCCGTGCGACGACGAACCGCTGCGTTGATGGTCGATTCCGCTTTGGCTGCGCGAGTATTCGGGGAACTGCGGGTGGAGCCGGAAGCCCGGCGGGTGACGGTGGCGGGCAAAGAGGTGGCCCTGACGAAGACGGAGTTCGCCCTCCTCGACGCGATTACGTCACGCCCGAAGGTTGTTCACACTCGCGAGACGCTACGCGAAAGAGTTTGGGGTACGGACTGGTTCGGCGACGATCACGTGGTAGACGTGCACATTGCCAACCTACGCAAGAAGATCGACAGGCCCGGCGACGACAGCAGAATTGAAACTGTTCGGGGAGTGGGCTTCCGGCTTGCCGGTCGCTGATCATCAACTCGCGGTATCACCTGACTTCGAGGAGTCCGGCCCCCACGAGTGATGTTGTTCGATCACTATGTCAGGGTTCAGCTGTGGGTCCTCTGTGTAGCTTGGCACCGTCTGTGCGGCGTGTCTGACTTGATTAGCCCTTCCATGGGGAAATGCCATCAGATGCCATCTGCGATTACCAAAGTCATCGCACGTTCCCGGTGGGTTTGGTGTTCCGGTATCGGCTGGATTATGAGTGGGTCGCTGTGTCGAGAGGTGACTGATTGACCAGGTGTCCCAGACTGGCGACGCGACGCATTGCTCAGCAATCTGTTCGTAGTGACAATTGCTATTGCCGGCCGCTGACAATCGACTTGTCGTATCACCTGACTTCGAGGAGCCCGGCCTCCTCCGAGAGATGTAGTTCGAGCACTGGGTCCGGGGTTGTTGCCCGCTCGTTGATGAGACGAAGAACACTCTGGTTGACCTCATCGACGCTCTCTGCCAGCTGGCTGGCCGGGGTTTCGATGTCGAGCATCAGCAACTTGCCAGAGCGGGCGGCGGCCCGGTGCCATCCCGGCTCCAGATCTGAGGCGACTTCTGCGAGTGTCTTCTGACGTCCGGTCTGCAGGCGCGCGGGTAACGGTTGCGGCGCGTGCGTATCGCTCGCGGTCGAAGTGCGTGCCGCCGAGTCGATGGCGTTTCCAATTTCGGAGAGCCGGTTCTTCAGTTCAGCAATCTGCTGTGCGCTCGGGGGCGCATCGTCGGACAGTGACTCGGCCAGTACTACCAAAGCGGTCAGCGAGGTCCGAAGGCCGTGAGACAACTCTGAGCAGAAGCGATCTCGCTCGATCACCGCTTCAGCAGCCATCCGCCGTGCAGCATCCAATTCCGCAGTTCGCAGGGCAAGTTTTCTCTCCCGCTGCTGACCAAGTTCAAAGCGATCCGATGCGACGTCCGCCACGGATTGATCTGCGGCAGGGTGCATCTCGGTTTCCGGAGTCAGTCGGTCATCGACAGAGCGCCGGCCCACGTTGCCCTGGCGAACCAATTCATGACGCCGGGTGATTCGTCGCCGGGACTTGATCCGGATCGTGCAGCGAGAATCGCCACGTCGTTTGCAGCTGGGCTGATCCACGGAGACGGTCTCGCCGTAGAAGTCGGCGACGCCGATGATTAGTCCTTCTGCCAACTTGCACAGGTTCCGCACCGATAGGTAGTCCATCTCTACGTCGTCGCCGTTGTCGCGCAGCACGAATCGCGGGAGTGTCGCTCCGGGGTAGAGGTTGAGCACGTCGGCATGGATCAACCCGTTGAGCATGGGGAGGAATTCGCGCAACGATGTCGGTTCGCAGACGAGGGCCGGTGCTCGCGAGAGCAGGGGCTCGAAACTGAGCCTTCCGAGCGTCCGCATGACATCGTCGGTCGTAGAGTTCATGCGGCCGGCCAACGCATTGACCAGGGTCACAAGGTCGGCCTCGGGATAGCTTCCGACGGGCGTGTAGGAACCTTCCAGAGCGCATGCATTCAGCAGGTCGTCCCACGTCTGCCTGCCCCATGCGGACGTTATCGCTTCCTCTACGACGTTGAATAGCACGCCCTTCATCGGCACGTACCGCCAAGGTCGCGGTAGATAACCGGTCCTGCCTCATTCCGGACAAGCGAGCCCCGCTGACTCGGTGTGCACAGCTCTGACAAGCCCGCCATGTGTGCTCTAGAAAATGCTGAGGTAGGACATGACCGCGTGGCCCGTGCGCTCGGCCAAGTCCACGAGGTCTCGAATGCGGAGGCAGAGCTCGCCGGGCGGGATCGTGGCGAGGTTCTCTTCGATCTCCGCGCATCGCTGAGCCAGCTGCGAGAGGCCCAGGCTAGCCGAGGGTGAACGGAGCGCGTGCACGACAAAGAAAGCATGTGCTGTGTCGGCCGGGTCCGTTGCGGCGGTTCTTAGGCCTTCAACCCGGGCGGGCAGTTGACCGAGATAGGTCCGCATCAACTCGGCAATCAGCTCCCGGTCGCCGAGGTCGCTCTCGAGCGCAGCCAGCAATTCGTGGTTGATCAAATCTCCAGTCATCGGGTCGCCCTCAACCAATTTTCCCTCCCTTGACGAGTTTCTCATCGGCGCCAATAGCAGCCATTCTGGAGCATGACCGCTCGTCGGCGACGTTGGACATGCGACCATCTGGTTTGTCAAGAATTTGCCCGGGCGTCGCCCAATCACTGAGGCCCCACGTGCTCTGCGCATTGGTCAATTCTTGCGCGCAACTGCGTCAGCGTGGCATTGACGAGGTCACCCAGCTGTGTCGCGGACACGGTTGCGGCGGGGTTCGCCGACTCCTCGACGGCTGCGAGGCGTTCGGCGAGAGCGTCAGCACCGAGCATCGTGCTGGGGGAACGAATGGAGTGTGCCCCTCGCCGTACGGCGTCGGCGTCTCCCTGGGCTGCCACCGAGCACAGCTTGACCAGGCGTTGTGGTATCTCAGTAGCGAAGGCATGTGCGACTTTTCTAACCGGGTCGGCGCCGAGTTCTGCGACCAGCCGGTCGATTCGCGCGGCGTCGAGGATGGGTGCGCCGGACTTACCTGGAACGTCCCGTCCGGTTTCGGCTTCCAGACCTCCGGGCCCACGGGAGTCGAGGAAGTGGCTCAGCTCTTGGGCGAGCTCCGATAGGCGCAATGGCTTTGTCAGGAAGCCGTCCATTCCGGCTCTCACGCAAGCATCGCGATTGGCTCCGATCGCAGAAGCGGTGAGCGCCAAGACGGTGATGTGTTGGCCGGTGCCCCGCTCACCGGCCCTGATTCGGCGCGTCGCCTCGTATCCGTCCATGACCGGCATATTGCAGTCCATCAAGACAGCGTCGAAGCGGTCCGCTTCGATGCGTTCCAAGGCCTTTGCCCCATCGGAAGCGACTTGGCATCTGTATCCGAGCTTCTTGAGTTGCGCCGAAGCCAATAGTTGGTTTGTCGGGTTGTCGTCGACCACCAGGATCGTCTTCATCGAACCTGCTCCGTTTGGCTCGCCCTGGTGTTTTGAATCAGGCTGTTGGGGTGCTGATTCCGGCAGCGGGACGGTGAAGTGGAAGGTGGATCCGTGGCCTTCGAGGCTGGTCACGGCGAGCCCTTCACCGCCCAGGGTCTTGACGATCTTGTCCGAGATCGCCAGCCCCAGGCCGCTCCCGCGATCGGCGTCGACGACGGATACTTGTGCGAACGGCTGCAGAATGCGATCAATTTCCTCGGCAGGGATGCCGGGCCCGGTGTCGGTTACTGCGAATCGGACACTACCTTTGACAGCACTGCTTTCCACCGGCGAGATCTCGACGTCGATGAAGCCCTCGCGGGTGAACTTTGTGGCGTTGGAAACAAGATTCATGAGCACTTGGTGCAGGCGGTCCGGATCGCCGGATCGCCAGTCGGCGATCGCCGGATCGATCGATGAGTCGAGCTGGATGCCTTTTGCATCGGCCTTGATTCTTGCGATCTGAATCACGTCGTCGACCATCCGGCGAAGCTGGAATGACTTGGAGTCGATCTTTGTCTTACCGGCCTCAAGTCTGGACAAGTCGAGGAGATCCTCGATGAGCCGGGTAAGCCGTTGGGCCTCGGCCCGGACCCGGGTTGACCACTCCGCCGTCTCGGGACGGCCCTCTGCGGACAGCTGGTTTTCCAACAATTCGGCGAACCCATGTATGGCGTGCAGTGGAGCGCGGATCTCGTGGCTGACCGTTGCCACGTACTCCGACTTTGCCTCGGTCAGCGCGACGGCCGAGTCGCGCGCCCGCTGAAGCTCCTGCTCCATGGCGACCTGGGCGTCGATGATGCGTAACGAGACGATCACGCCGTCGTTGTTGCCCTGGGCGTCGATGTAGCGTTTCCCACGGCCTTCGGCCCAGTGATAGCCGCCGTCGGCGGCCGCGAGGCGGCCCCGTGCGATGACCGTCCCGCCCTGAGTGTTTGCAGCCAGGGCGGCCGAAGCCACCTCAACGTCGGCAGGGTGGACGTGGGCGAGGAGGTCTGCGCCAATCCACTGGTTCGGGGCCCAGCCGAGAGCGGCCTCGATCGACGGAGACACCCACACCGGCTCGCGGCCCCGCAGGTGCAACACAACATCAACGGCATTGTCAGCCAGGATGCGATACCGCTCGACTGCCTCAGCGCGCTGTCGCTCAGCTTCTGCTCGCTGGTGCTCAGCCTGGGCCCGCTGGGTGGCGAGCAATTCCTTGTCGATCAGCAGTCGTTGTGTACGTTGGCTGGTGAAAAGTGTGGCTACTCCCAGCATCAGCGTGCCCATCGTGATCGACAGCACCCACTCCGCGTCGTCTTCGAGGGTGAGCGGCGATAACACCAGCCGCCAGACGGCTATCGCGGCCGGGAAGCCGGCGATGATGCCGGCCAACCGCAACAGTGTCCTCCTGTCGGGTCGGGCAAGTAACCAGGCCAGTGGATTCAGGTCAGGGCGGCTTAGTGCGGTGGCAGCAACGAGGAGTAACACGGCCAGCGCTGTGGCATGGGCCATGCCCATGGACTGCGATAAACCCTTGATCGAGTGTGCGTCGTGCAGGTATCCGATGCCTGTGACGGCGGCGGGGGCCATTGCGGCGACCAGACATAGCGGCCAGACCAGCCGGATCCATCGGTATTCCAGTTTCGCCAAGGCGATTGCCGCCGCGACAAGAAAGGCTGACAGGACGGTCAACGGGCTCGGACGCCCCGGCCAGGTTTGCTGCAACTCACTTACGGCATCGGTGAACAACATCTTGTCAAGGCCGAACGACCGGCCGGTTTGGTACTCAGCGAGGAACAGCCCGGCAGCGGCGCCGGTCAACGCAGTCAGGGCGCGCGCAGTCCAGACGCGAGCGCGCGTCGCATGCCCTGCCTGAAGCAGAATTGAAGTCGCCAAAGTAGCCAGCAGCGCAGCCGTCCACGGTGTCAGGTGTGGCCAATCCCGCAGGATCCGCTTAAGCGGCTCTATTCCCGTCGCCCAGCCCAGCCAATTCACCAGGAAATCCACGAGCACCAACGCAACGGCTCCGCGAACGCACCAAGCCAACCGTATGTCGGTCTTGACTGCGTTCACCGGTGGCTCCCCCTCAGCGATTCATCGTGTGCCCGGCACTGCCGCTCCGATGGATTGCCGCCGAGGCTGCGGTGCGGTCCCATCCATCCGGTAGCACGATATTCCGTCCGGCCCGGCCGGCGTCGGATGTTCGTAGATCGCTCCCGGTCACATGCACCGGACGTCACCAACCCGCACGACACGATCCGCACCCACATCGAGTGCTACAACGAGCATCGCCGAACCCGTTCGCCTGAACCAGAACCGCCGACGATAGCGTAGGCAGGATCAAACGCGAACGTTGAGTCCCACATGAAGTAGCTATAGCTAACGGGGCTCTGCCCCAGCCCGGCGAGGCGTGTCTGTGGTTGCGGGTGTTTGGGGGCTCCGGTCGGGCGGGTTTTGACCCTGGTCGACGAGGTTCGGCACCGGGACGAAGCTTGATGATGCCCACCCGCCGACGCACCCGCGCCGAGGAACGCTCCGCGCGCATCCGTTGGGAACGGAGCCTCAACGAGGCCCGCTGGGCCGCCGACCCACCGCCGTTCTAGTGGCGAATCGCCTACAGCGCCTTGAGTTCCTCGATGACCTCGCCCACCGACTTCTTGGCGTCGCCGAACAGCATCGAGGTCCCGGCGCCGAAGAACAGCGGGTTCTCGATGCCGGCATAGCCGGACGACATCGACCGCTTCAGCACGATGACCGACCGGGATTGGTCCACGTTGAGAATCGGCATGCCGAAGATCGGGCTGGACGGATCGGTCCGGGCGGCCGGGTTGGTGACGTCGTTGGCGCCGATCACCAATGTGACGTCGGTGCGCGGGAATTCGCCGTTGATGTCGTCCATTTCCTTCATCGCGTCGTAGGCGACGTCGGCTTCGGCCAGGAGCACGTTCATGTGGCCCGGCATGCGGCCGGCCACCGGGTGGATGGCGTACTTGACCTCCACACCCTTGCTCTCCAGCAGATCGGCCATCTCCTTGACGGCGTGCTGCGCCTGCGCGACGGCCAGGCCGTAGCCCGGCACCACGATCACCTGGTTGGCGTAGGCCATCTGGATCGCGGCGTCGGCGGCCGAGGTGGCCTTGACCGGTCCCTGGTCCCCGCCGGCCGGGCAGCCGACGGCGTCCGTTCCGCCGAAGGACCCGAACACGATCGCCGGGATGGATCGGTTCATCGCCACGGCCATCAGGTTGGTCAGGATCGAACCCGACGCGCCGACGATCATGCCGGCGACGATCATCGCGGTGTTGTTCAGCGCCAAACCGGCTGCGGCAGCGGACAACCCGGTCATCGCGTTGAGCAGCGAGATCACCACCGGCATATCGGCGCCGCCGATCGGGAACACCACGAACAGGCCCATCACCCCGGCCAGCACCAGCAGCAGGATGATCCACCAGATCGACAGGGCTTGCCCGGAACCGGCGTGCAGCCCGATGTACACCGCTGCGGCGACGGCCGCGAGCAACAGCGCGATGTTCGCGGCCTGGAAGAACTTGGCGTTCTTGACGAACGCCTTCTCGACGTTCTTCGGGATGATGGTTTCCTGCAGCTTGGCGAACGCGACGAGCGAACCCCAGAACGACACCGAGCCGATCACGGCGGCGAACAGCGAGCCGACCACCAGCGCCACCGTCGGCGACTGATCAGGCTTGAACTGCGAAAAGCCCTTCGTCTCAATGAATTCCGCCCACGCGATCAGCGCCACGGTGCCACCGCCCACGCCGTTGAACAGCGCGACCAGCTGCGGCATCGCCGTCATCTTGGTCTTCTTGGCCGGCGGGACGCCGAGGATCACACCCAGCGCGAGACCGGCGATGATGAGGATCCAGTTGATCGACGCGGTGTCGCGGATCTTGATCAGCGTGGCGACCACCGCGATGCCCATGCCGACGGCGGCGATCAAGTTGCCGCGCACCGCGGTCTTGGGCCCGGTCAGGCCCATCAGACCGTAGATGAACAGCCCGAACGCGAAAATGTAGAGAACGTCGACGAGGTAGGTCACTTGGCCAGCTCCTTCGCCTTGGCCTCAGGCAGTTGCTTCTTCTTGCCTTTGAACATGCCGAGCATCCGGTCGGTCACCAGGAAGCCGCCGATCACGTTGAGCGTGCCGAACACCAGCGCGACGAAGGCGATGATCCGCACGCCCCAGTGCGCATCGCCCGGCAGGTTGCCCAGCACCAGCAGCGCACCGAGCACGACGATGCCGTGGATGGCGTTGGTGCCCGACATCAGCGGGGTGTGCAGGGTGTTGGGCACCTTGGAGATCACGGCGAAGCCGACGAACCCGGCGAGCACCAGGATCGCGATATTGGCCAATAACTGGGCGTACATCAGTTCTGCACCTCACGAGTGACACAGGAGGCCGAGACGACCTCGTCGTCGAAGTCCGGCGCCAGCGCGCCGTCTTTGATGAGCAGTTCCAGCAGCGACGTCAGGTTCTTCGCGTACAACTCGCTGGCGTGCTCGGGCATGGTGGCCGGCAGGTTGAGCGGAGACGCGATGGTCACCCCGTGCTTGACGACGGTCTGGCCGGGTTCGGTGAGCTCGCAGTTGCCGCCGGTCTCACCGGCCAGGTCGACCACCACACTGCCCGGCTTCATGCCCTCGACCGCAGCGGCGGTGACCAAACGCGGCGCGGGACGCCCTGGAACGAGCGCGGTGGTGATCACCACGTCGAATCCGCTGATCGCCTCTTCCAGCTTCTTCTGCTGCTGGGCGCGCTCGTCTTCGGTGAGCTCGCGGGCATACCCGCCCTCACCGGCTGCTTCGATGCCCACGTCCAGCCACTGCGCGCCCACCGAGCGCACCTGGTCGGCGACCTCGGGGCGGACGTCGTAGCCGGTGGTCCGGGCGCCGAGGCGCTTGGCGGTAGCCAGCGCCTGCAGCCCGGCCACGCCCACGCCGAGCACCAGCAGGGTGGCCGGCTTCACGGTGCCGGCCGCGGTGGTGAGCATCGGGAAGAACCTGGTGGACTCGCTGGCGGCCAGGAGCACGGACTTGTATCCGGCGACGTTGGCCTGCGAGGACAGCGCGTCCATGGCCTGTGCCCGGGAGATCCGCGGAATCGCCTCGACGGCGAATGCCTGCACCCCGGCCGCTTTGAGCGCGCCGATCTGGGTGTCGGCGTTGCGGGGGGCGAGGAAGCCGATCAGGGTCTGGCCGGAGCGCAGCCGGGCGACCTCCGCCGGCGTCGGCGGGGCGACCTTGACCACGACGTCGGCTGACCACGCGTCGCCGATGGTGGCGCCGGCGGCGGTGTAGAGATCGTCGGGCAGCAGGGCGCGCTGACCGGCGCCGGATTCGACCACGACGGCGACACCGCTGTTGACCAACGCTGAGACCGCCTTGGGGACCAGCGCGACGCGGCGTTCGTCGGCGCCGGACTCAGCGACGACGCCAACGGTCGTTTTGGTTTCTGTCATGAGCTGTGCGTGTGCTTTCTACGCAGAGTCGGGGCATCTCCCCGGTGCTCGTGACACCTTAACGGCAGGCAGGGGCTAGTTCCCAAGCCGAGGACGTGTCCGCCGATCAGGGGACAGTCATCTCATCCGGCAAAAGGTCCAATTGGCGGACGACCCAGCCCCCACCGGGGAGTCATCGTGGGGGTTTGGAGACTGCGCGATCGTCTCGAGTCAACCCGAGGAAGGATGAATTATGGAGATCCCGTTTGCTGGCCGCGTTGCCGCCGAACTCAGGGGGGCTGACCCCGGCGCTCCGGCGGGGGACGGACGGCTCTCCGAAATCACTTCGCCAGGACCCGACACATCGGAGGTTCGTCCATGTCGTAGCGCTCTAGCTGCGGATATATCCATTCGCCCACAAGGAGATTCGCTGAATCGCCATTTTGCGGCGGCACACTCAGCGTCTAGGGTTGTGATCCGCGACACATTTGGGTTGTTGGTCGACAGCGGGCGCGGAGAAAGAAGACCGATGGACATCCACACGAGTTACGCACGCTTCGTCGGACGGATCGGGGTCTTGGCCGTCGCGCTGGGAATCGGTTCGGTTCTGGGCGCACCGATCATCGCCACAGCCGATACCGGGCAGGCGGCGTCGGAGGATTCCACCACCCCCGACCCGGGCTCGCCGACCGGGTCCAATCCCGGTGCTTCGACTACCCGCGGCAGAGGGCCGGTGCGCGCCCCGGCGCCCCCACCGAGCGGCGGGCGCCCTTCCGCAGGGGGCAGTTCGGCGGCTGTGCCGACAACCGCCCGCGGCGGACGCGCCGCCGCGGGGACTGGCGCCATGCCTGTGCCGACGACACCCGAGCACAACGATGCAATCGGCTCCGGGGTCGATCGGGCCGCCCAGCGGCCGACCGTCCCGCAGCCGTCAGAAGTCGTCCCTTCGGCTGCGTTGAACAATCGGCTGAGCCCTCCGGTCGCGGCGGCCGCACCAACGTCGTTCACGCCGGCCGCGGCCGCGGCACCGGTTCCCGCCGTATCCCCGACCGCCATAACGGCGGTCGCCCCGGCTGCGGCGGCACCGGCCGGCGCAGCGAGACCGGTGCCGGTGTCCACTGCGAAGGTCGCGCCGATCATCGGCGCGTTTGAGGCGTTACTGGCTCCGCTGTCGGGGAACGGGACGGGCACGCCGGTCGAGTCTCCCCTGGGTTGGGCGGTGCTCGCCTTCAGCCGCCGACTCGAGCAGTTCGCCAACCGGCGGACGGTCGCGTCCCCGGTGACGACGGGACAGGTGGCGGCCGCCGCCACGGTCGCGGCGCCCGCCACGACTACCGGCACGACGACCACGATCACCTGGAATTGGGGCACCAACCCGGTGCTGGCGTTCAACCCGACCACAGACAAACTGGATTTCGGCTGGATGGGCCCCACCCAGTTCGACGTCACGGAGAATTCCGGTTCCACCGTGATCGCCGTCGTCGGCAACAACCACAGCTATACGCTGAGCAATGTCCCCGTCAGCCAGCTACAGATGACCAACATCGTCGCCAAAGACACCGGCACCGTCAGCACGTGGCAGACGCTCATCAGCAACGCCCAGACAGCGCAGGCCCCTACAGTGTCGATCGCGAATGCCACTGTCGCCGAGGGCAATTCGGGGACCACGAACGCGGCGTTCGCGGTGTCGCTATCCAAGGCCGCTACCAAAACGGTGACCGTCGGCTACAGCACCGCCAACGGCACCGCCACCGCCGGCCAGGACTACACGGCCACCACCGGCACGCTGACCTTCGCCCCCGGCGTCACCTCGCAGACGGTCAAGGTCGCCGTCACCGGGGACACCACCGTCGAACCTACCGAGACCTTCACGGTGAAACTCGCCAACGCCGTCAACGCCACCCTGGGCACCGCGACCGCGACCGGCACCGTCACCAACGACGACGTCGCCGTCACCGCGCCGACGGTCTCGGTGGCCAATGCCAC
>CAZVST010000096.1:0-12456 GCA_964629725.1 uncultured Mycobacterium sp. | reverse complement strand
TCGAGGTCATCGTCCCAGCTCAGCCCGATCCAAGCCTGACTTTTTCAGGTCGAAGTAACTAGTCCTCTTTGCGGATCAGCTTCTGCAGGGCAGACCGGTCGGCCGCGAGCAGTTCATCGATCCGGGCCTGGTTCACATCGGCCACGATGATCTCACCGACGTCCTTGTTGACGTTGCTGAAAATCCCATGGGCCTTCATCTTTTCAGTCTGGTACTTGTTGTCCTCAGTGGGCGTGACGTAGTACACCGCGTCGGCCTTGAAGCGGTGCACCAGCCACAGGTGAACCAGCGTCATGAGCCTCTTCTGGCGCAACTTGGCGGAGTAGGTGTTCTGGTCGCGCACGGTCAGGATGCTGCGTCCCTGCCTGTCGGTGATCGGGTCGAACACCACGTCGGCCAGCTTCTCGTCCTCGTTGTCGCCGAAGATGCTCAGCTCCAGCAGGTTTGAGCCGGACCGGCGCGGCCGCAACTGCACCCGCAGGCGCTCGCCGAGCTTGTAGTGCTCGCTCCACAGCGCCAGCCAGTCCTCCAGCAGCTTCTTGGGCACCTCGGTCTGCACCAGGTGCTGCGTCTGGGTGGACCCCTTGCCCATCGACTTGGTGGTCGCGGTGCGCCCCGACGAGGCGGCCAGGGCGGCATCGCTGCGCGGCCCGCCCACCAGGGTCTGCGGGGTGCGGTAGGGCGATTCGATCAGCCGCATCTTGCGCTGCAGGCGGGCCAGCGCCAGCATGCCGTCCTGACGCAGCGCCGTGGCGAACTCCTCGGCCGCCACACCGTCGATCTGATGGCCGCCGTAGGTCATGAAGTTGAAGACGAAGCCCATCTTGCCGATTTCCTCAGGGAAGGCGCGCATCTCGTCGTCAGTCATGCCGGTGGTGTCCCAGTTGAACGACGGCGACAGGTTGTAGGCCAGCATCTTGTCGGGGTAAACCGCGTGGACGGCCTCGGCGAACTCGCGGGCGTCGGCCAGATCCGCGGTCTTGGTCTCCATCCACAGCAGGTCCGCAAAGGGTGCTGCGGCAAGGGATTTCGCGATCGCATACGGGATGCCTCCGCGCACCTGGTAGTAACCCTCCGGGGTGCGGGCCAATTCGCAGTCCCACGACGCATCGACTCCGAGTTCGAGCGCCTTGGCCCGCGCGTTGTTCAACGGCGCGGTCTTGGCGAACTCAAGCCACTCGGCCGGCTTCATGGCCAGGGCCTCGCCTTCTCGGTCCTTGAACCGCAATACCTCGGCGACGGCGTTGCCGTAGGTCTCCATCCCCGCGTCGTTCTGCCAGGCGTCGACGAACGCCGACTCCACGCGATCGAACAGCACGTCGAGAGAACCCTGACGCGACGCGGTCCACGCGGCGGCGGCCTCGTCGATCTGGGCGGTGACACCGCGGCTGGCCAGCCACGCGTCGGCACGGGCGTACTCGTCGGGCGGCAGCGCGTAGAGCAGGTGGCCGTTGAGTTCGGTGACACCCTGGGTGTGGAACCGCCGCAGCATCGCCAGGAAGCACGACTTGTACGGCGGCACAGCCAGATTGGTGGCGCCGAGCAGGAAGGGCTGGTCCCGCTCGTCGGCCCGCCCGTCGATGAGGTTGGCTGCTTCGGCGTCGGTGCGGGCCACGATGATGCCCGGGACGTTCATGATGTCGAGCTGGAACCGGGCGGTGTTGAGCCGCTTGATCTGCTCGTCGGACGGCACCAGCACCTTGCCGCCCTGGTGGCCGCATTTCTTGGTTCCCGGTCGCTGGTCCTCGATGTGGTAGCCCGACACGCCGGCCTCGACGAACCGGCGAATCAGGTTGCGCACGTGGGGATCTCCGCCGTGGCCGGTGTCGGCATCGGCGATGATGAAGGGCCGGTAGTCGACGGCCGGGGTGGCGGCCCGCTGCTCATCGGTCATCTGCAGGCGCAGGAACTGCTGGTTGCGGTCGGCGGTGAGCAGAGCCCGCACCAGACCGGCCGCCTCGTCGGGCACCTGGCTGAGCGGATAGCTGGCCAGGTCCGGGCCCGGATCCTCGGTGGTGGAGCCCTTCGCCGAAGTGGCCCATCCGCCGAGGTAGATGCCCTCGATGCCGCAGCGCTTCATCGTCACGGCCTGGCCCGGCGAGTAAGGACCGAAAGTGGTGATGGACTTCTTCTGGGCGAACAGTTCGCGCAGCCGGGCGTGGAAGGCGGTCGAGGCCTCACGCGCGACGGTGTAGTCGACCGGGATCGTGCCGCGCTGTTCGACGACCTGGCGTGCGGTGTAGAGCCGGGTGATGCCCTGGAATCGGGGGCTGTCGACGTATCGCTGAGTATCGGCGACCTCATCGGAGATCTGGGTCGGTGCGGGCGACTCGACGGTGGACATGGGTGCTCCTTCAGGCGCGTGAGAGCTGACGTTCGAGGATGTGATTTCCATCTAACTCCTTCGGCTGCGGGAGACCGGCGCGGGGTGTCGGCAGGAGAAGGCCGAAGGCGCAGGCCACCATGGGTGGCCTGCGCCTTCTCGGGGCGGGGTGGTCAAGGGCTACGCGGGCTGGGGCGCGGCCGGATCCGCCGGCGGAGCCGGTGCGTCGAGCGGAGCCGGTGTCTCGACCGGGCCGGGTGCGGCGTCCAGCGGGGGAGCGGCCGCGGTCAGTTCGATGACGGCACCCTCGGCAGGCGGAAGGGCATCGGCAGGCGGAGCCGCCTCAGGCGCGGGTGCGAGCTCGGCGGGGGGAGCCGCCTCGGGCGCCGGGGCCACGTCGGCCGGAGCGGCCTCCGGAGCCGGCGCCGCCTCGGCCGGGGTTTCCATCCGCTGGGCCTCCACCGGCAGGTACATATGGTGGGAGAACTGCGGCTGGTAGGCGCCGCCGCCGCCGATCCGCACGCCGGTGTTCGACTCTCCGCTGGAGACCGGCGTGCCGTCGGGCAGCGTCACCGCGGCGTGGCCGCCGTTCCACCCGATAACCACGGCGCCGGGAGCCGACCCGTAGTGGAACCCGCGGGCCAGCAGGGCCGACTCCATGTTGCCGGTGTTGAACCGGCTTCCGAAGGCCGGTCTGCCGGAGGCCACGTTGGCGACCCACGACGCCAGTCCGGAGCAGTCCGTTCCGGCGGGGGAATCGCCGCCCGGAATGTAGGGCGTCCCGGAAACTTGCGAAATAAGCGACAGCAATGCTGCGAGACCAAACATGTCAACGACGCTAACAACGAACGTGGACGTATTCCAAAGTCTGTGGTGAGACTCACTTTTCGAAAAACATATGCTCTGACCTCGACTAAAGCCATTCGCGCGCAACGCGATAACCACACCGAGACGTAATTGAAATGCCAAATAGACCGACTAGCAGAGCATTTGACATCAGGCGATGCGGTAACGTTACGCAGCGAGCCGGATTTCGATCATTCGAACCGGCGGGGGATTCTCGTGCCAGAGTGCGGTACGCCATCGGCGGCGTTTGTGTGATTTGAGCGACACCCGATCGGCGGTCGGGCAGGATGGCCTCATGCGCGAGTACCTGAAGTTCTACATCGACGGCCGGTGGACCGACCCCGCCGAACTGCGGCTTCTCGACGTGGAGAACCCCGCCACCGAGCAGGTGTGCGGCCGGATCGCCCTGGGTGGATCAGCCGATGTGGGCGACGCCGTATCAGCGGCGCGCAGAGCGTTCGGCACCTGGTCGCAGAGCAGCAGAGCGGACCGCCTCGATCTGTTGGGCGCCCTGCTCGCTGAATACCAGCGCCGGTCGGCCGATCTCGCCGACGCCGTGAACGAGGAGATGGGGGCACCGCCCGCGCTGGCGGCGGGCCCGCAGGTGCAGATGGGCGTCGGACACCTGGTCACCACGATCGACGTCCTGAAGAACTTCTCCTTCGACGAGCCCCGCGGTTCCACGCTGGTAGTCAGGGAGCCGATCGGGGTATGCGGGCTGATCACGCCCTGGAACTGGCCTCTCAACCAGATCGCCTGCAAGGTCTATCCGGCGCTTGCCGCCGGTTGCACGACGGTGCTCAAGCCGTCTGAGGTGGCGCCGTTCTCCGCGCAGATCTTCACCGAGATCATCCACGCCGCCGGCGTTCCGGCCGGCGTGTTCAACATGGTCCACGGCGACGGCCCCGGGGTCGGCATCGCGCTGTCCAGCCATCCGGGCGTCGACATGGTGTCCTTCACCGGGTCCACCCGGGCCGGTATCGAGGTCGCCCGCAATGCCGCACCCACGGTCAAACGGGTCGCTCAGGAACTCGGCGGCAAAAGCCCCCTCATCGTTCTCGACGACGAGACCCTGACGCGCAGCGTCGCTTCCGGAGTGATGTCGATGATGCTCAACAGCGGACAGAGCTGCAATGCGCCGTCGCGGATGCTGGTTCCCGCGGCCCGGATGGACGAGGCGGTGGCCGCTGCCACAGCGACGGCCGCGAAGGTTCGAGTCGGCGATCCGGCCGACCCCAAGGCAATCGGTCCGGTGGCCTCGCGGGTCCAGTTCGACAAGATCCAGCGACTCATCCAGACCGGTATCGACGAGGGAGCCGACCTCGTCGCGGGCGGACTGGGACGGCCAGACGGACTGGACGTCGGCTACTACGTCCGGCCGACCGTCTTCGCCACTGTGAGCAACGATATGACCATCGCCCGCGAGGAGATCTTCGGCCCCGTCCTATGCATCCTGGGCTACGACGATCTCGATCAGGCGGTGGCGATCGGCAACGACACCGATTATGGGCTCTACGGCTACGTCTCAGGCGCAGACGCGGACCAGGCTCGCGCCGTCGCCCGGCGGATCCGGGCCGGCACGGTCGCGATCAATCACGCCCTCGACATCGCTGCTCCGTTCGGCGGGTACAAACACAGCGGAAACGGCCGGGAATGGGGCGAGTTCGGCTTCCACGACTTCCTCGAGATCAAGGGCATCGTCGGGTACGGGCAACCCGCCGGCTGAGTCGATGCGGGTTCTGGTTCAACGGGTCACCTCCGCCTCGGTGACCGTCGACGGCGAGGTGGTCGGATCCATCCGCCCGCTCGACCAGGGCCTGCTGGCACTGGTCGGGGTGACCCACACCGATGACGCCGACCTCGCCCGTCGGATGGCCGAAAAGCTCTGGCAGTTAAGGATCCTCGACCAGCAACGGTCCGCGTCCGAGGTCGGGGCACCGGTCCTGGTGGTCAGTCAGTTCACGCTTTACGCCAACACGCTGAAGGGCCGGCGGCCGTCATGGAATGGGGCCGCCCCCGCCGCAGTGGCCGAACCTCTGGTGTCGGCGTTCGCCGACGCGCTGCGTGCCCTGGGCGCCGACGTGCAGACGGGGGTGTTCGGCGCCCACATGGAGGTCGCACTGGTCAACGACGGCCCGGTTACGGTGATGCTGGAGTTGTGAGTCGGCGATCAGCAACGAACGCCCACCGGGGAGTCACACGCGCTCACACGGACCTGCCAGGAAGCGGGCGGTTCGTATGACACGCAGGTGATTTGTTACCGATCTGCGCCCCGCCAGCGGCCGTGGACGTGAGAAAGTAGGCGCTTATGCAGACGCACAGCTTCATCACCTACGAGGAATTCGGTCGCCGGTTCTTTGAGGTGGCGGTGACCGAGGAGCGGGTGGCTGCCGCGTTCGCCGAGATCGCCGGCGGCGATATCACCATGGGGCCGATGTCGCAGGGTCCGGCCGGCCTGGCGAAGGTCACCGCCCGGGTCCGCATCCAGCAGCCGCACGTGCGCCGCAATCTCGGCGAGGCCATCACGTTCGCCGTGCGCATCCCGCTGCTGATCGAGCTGATCGTGGATCTGCGGCTGGATAAGCAGCGGTTCATGGTCGACGGCGACATCGCCCTGCGGGCCACCGCTCGGGCCGCCGAACCACTGCTGATCGTGATCGACGTCGCCAAGCCCAGGCCGTCGGACATCGCCGTGCATGTGACGTCGAAATCCCTTCGCGGTGAGATCGTTCGGATCATCGGGGGAGTCGACGGGGAGATCCGCCGGTTCGTCGCCGCCTACGTCGCCGAGGAGATCGACAGCCCGGCATCCATGCAGGCGAAGATCATCGACGTCGCCACGCAGGTCGCCGAAGCCTGGGACATCGGTTAGAGATCCAGGGTCAGGTTCTCCCCGGCCGGTGCGCGTGACACGCAGGTCAGCATCATCCCGGCGTCTCGTTCGGGGGCGGTGAGCAGGGTGTCCCGATGATCGACGACGCCGGCCAGCACACGGGTGCGGCAGGTGCCGCAGAAACCCTGCTGACACGAGTAGGGGACCCCGGCCCCGGCCCGCTGCAGGGCTGCCAGCAGCGTCTCCTCCGCCGCGACGTCCACCCGGGCCCCGGTGGACCCGATGGTGACCGAGAACGGGCTGCCATCGACGACGGGCGGGGCGGCGAACCGCTCGTAGTGCAGTTCGACGTCGTCGCGGCCGACCAGACACTGCCGCACGGCGGTGAGCATGTCGGCTGGACCGCACGCGTAAACCGTTGTGCCGTCGGGGCATTCGCCGAGCAGGTCGTCGGCCTCGGGGATGCCGTGCACATCGTCGGTACGGATCTCGATCCGTTCGCCGAACCGCCGGACTTCGTCGAGGAACGGAATGCTCTCCGCGCTGCGCCCGACATAGATCATCGACCAGTCGATGCCGAGTCGCTGCGCTGTCCCGAGCATCGGCAGGATCGGCGTGATTCCGATTCCGCCGGCGATGAAGCGCACCCGCTGAGTCGGTGATCCGTAGCCGGGGACGCTGAGCGGGAAGGCATTTCGCGGGCCGCTGGTCGTCACGGTCGAGCCCACCGGCAGCCGGTCGTGCACCTCGATCGAGCCGCCCCCGCCGTCGGGAATGCGCCGCACGGCGATGCGGTACTCGCCGGGGCGTCGCGGGTCGCCGCACAGCGAGTACTGCCGGATCCGGCCGCTGGGCAGATGGATGTCCAGATGTGCGCCGGGATGCCAGGCCGGCAGCGCCGAACCGTCGGCGGAGGTCAACGTGAGGGCGACCACATTTTCGTCGCGGGCGACCACCGCGCGGCCGGCGACGCGCAGTCGCAGTGTGCGGTCGCGCTCGGGCAGCGTGCCGGGGCGGCGAAGTCCGGCCACCGCCCACAAGCCGGTGATGGCGGCGTCAGCAAGGGAGATCAGCGGGGCCGGGGCCGACCGCAACCGGTGCAGCACCATTTACAGAGTGGCCGCGCGCGCCGCCGGTGAGCTGGCCAGATAGGCGACGGCCTGGGCGGTGGAGCCCATGTGGTCGGGATGGAACCCCGGGCGGAAGTAGGCAAAGGTGTTGGTGCCGAACAACTTCCGGTACATCGGAAGCAGGCCCAGTTCGGAGTCTCGGCGGCGCATCCGCTGCATCTCCCGCCAGGTGATGCCAGGCAGCGCCGGGTCTTTGCGGCACAAGTACCAGGTGCCGCGTTCGAAGAAGAGGGCCATCGTCGTCGCGGCGATCACCATCGCCCGGATGCGGGCCGGGTAGCTGTCGTGGAAATACGTCGCGACGTCTTGGGCCACGCAACGGTGTTCGACTTCCTCGCTGCCGTGCCAGCGGAACAGGTCGACCAGAGTGGGGTCGGCGTCGTAGTCGTCCCAGGTGCAGTTGAGGGCGAAGTCGCCCAGCAATGCGGTGTAATGCTCGATCGCCGCGATCAGCCACAGCCGTTCGCAGAGTTGGTTCACGCGGCGCTTCGGGTCGCGGGAGGTACTGGGCGCCAACGTCTTCTCGAAGAGATGGTTCATCTGTAGGAGGATCGGCTGCGGATCGACGCCGCCGGCGACCATCCATTCGTGCAGCATCCGGTCGTGGGTGTCGGCGTGGACGGCCTCCTGACCGATGAAGCCTCGCATGTCCTCGGCCAGCTTCGGGTCTTTGACCAGCGGCAGGGCCTCGTCATAGGTGGAGACGAACCAGCGCTCGGCGACCGGCAAGACGACGTTGAGCAGACTGACCATGTTGGAGGCGACGGGGTGGCCGGGAATCCACTGCACCGGGATGCCGGCGACGTCGAAGTCGACCTTACGGGCGTGGATCTGTACCGGACCGGGGTCGATTTCCCGGGTGAAACGGCGTGGCCGCAGCATGACACCTCCCGCACGAGACGTTGACCCGAGCTTAAACCCGGTCAACGTCAAGAGGGGGGAGGGTCAGCCCACCGGTTTCGGGATGACCGTCACGACACCCGGCGCACCGGGTGTCGGCCGCGGGGTCTCGGTGGCTGGCGCGCCGGACGTGGCAGCTCCTGAGGACGCTGTCCCGGACGTGGCGGTGGCGGCCGGCTGCTGCGGCTGCGGCTGAGCCGCCGCGGAGCAGTCGAGGTTGAGCTGGATGTGCCGGCTTGCGGAGAGCACCTTCTCGGTGACCACGATGCACTGCGCCTGCGGCACATCGCTGCCCACCGAACCGCCGAAGGTGGCCTTCACTCCCTGGGCGCGCAGGATCGCCACGGCCTTGGCATAGGGCTCACCCACCACGTTCAGAGTGGAATTGTCGCCCGGGTCTGCGTGGCCAGCCCCGAGGCCCACCCCGAGACCGAGGCCCATCGCCGCGGCACCGGCAACCGCCGTGCAGCCCGCCGTGAGGAGCAGTTTCTTCAACGCCCTGCCTTCCTGTCTGACCTCGAACATAGCTCAGCGCTGGTCCAAGATCCGTCTGGCAGATGTATCGCCGCTGGTCGGAGGAATGTTTCAGTCGTCGGTCAGAAGTACTCCCGGTGGCGTTCCTGTTCGAGCACGGCATCGAGGTCGGTGAGCCGGTTCATCGACGACACCGCGCGGGCGGTACGCATATTGGCGGCCAGCACGTCGGCGTGCCGGTGGGTGAATGCCCAATATCCCGCGGTGAACGGGCAGGCGTCGGGGCCGAGACGTTTCTTCGGGTCGAACCGGCAGTGCCCACAGTGGTCGCTCATCGTGCTGATGTAGGCGCCGCCCGAGGTGTACGGCTTGGTAGCCACACGTCCGCCGTCGGCGAACTGACTCATGCCGATCACATTCGTCGGCATCACCCAGGCGAAGCCGTCGACGAACGACGAGGCGAACCAGTCCGACAACTCCCGCGGCCGGTAGCCGCGCTGCAGGGCGTGGCTGCCCAGCACCATCAGCCGCTGGATGTGGTGGGCCCAGCCGCGATCGCGCACCCCGGCCAGCGCTTGGCGCAGGCATTCAGCCTCTACGGCGTCGGCGTCGAGGGCGGCCCACCAGTCCGGTAGCGCGGTATCGGCGCCGAGGTGGTTGCTCCGGAGGTACTCCGGGCCGAAGTGCCAGTAGAGCTGCCACATGTACTCGCGCCAGCCCAGGACCTGCCGGATGAATCCCTCCACCGCCGCCAGCGGGGCGCCGCCGTCGCGGTAGGCCTGTTCGGCGGCGTGGACGACGTCCAGCGGGTGCAGCACCCCGAGGTTCAGCGGAACCGACAGCAGCGAATGCGCCATCGCCCAGTCGGCGCTGAGCATGGCGTCTTCGTAGCGGCCGAATGTCGGCAACCGGTCGGCGATGAACTGCCGCAGCGCCGCCGCGGCTTCGGCGGGGGTGACCGCGAACAGCCTGGGCCCGTCGACGCCGACGCTGTCGAGGTCCATGGCGTCGAGGTCGCGGCGGACCTGCGCGTCGATGGCGTCCTCATCGGGCCGGTAGGGAACCCCGACATCGAGCGCCGCCTTCCCCTTCGGAGGCCGCTCCCGGTTATCGGCGTCGAAGTTCCAGCGGCCGCCGACGGGTTCGGACCCGTCCATCAGCACGCCGAAACGACGGCGTTGCCTACGGTAGAAGTCCTCCATCCGGAACCGGGTGCGGTCGCCTGCCCACTGCCGGAACTCCTGGCGGGACAGCGCGAATGTGGCTGCCGGCAGGATGTCGGCGACCAGGCCGTCACGGCGCAGACGGTGCACGAACGCCTCCGCGGCGTGCGAGGTGGGCTCGTGCACGAGCACCGGCCGGCCGTAGTCGCGAAGAGCATCGGTGTAGGTGGCAGCGCGCAGCAGCGTGGCCCTCGGCCCGAGGTCGGCCGCGGCATGGCGCAGACCGGACAGGATCAAGTGCAGTTTCTGGCGGTGCGTTCGGCGCCGCCGCAACGCCGAGTCAGCTTCGATCAGCAGAATCGGCCGGTGCGCGTGCGCCCCGCCGTGGACGCTGGGACCGAGCTGATCGGCGAACAGCCACAGCGGGGTATCCCCGTCCGGGGCCGGCGCCGTCATCGGCGTGATGTTACTGACCGCCAGACGGTCTGATCTGGGTTAAGATCCGCGCGTTCAGCAACCTGCAGATGGGAAAGACTCCGTGGCCCGACGACCGCAACCGCGCGGCCTGCGGTCCCTGGGATTCCAGTCCAGACTCCTGATCATGCTGCTGAGCGTGAGCGTGATCTCGGTGCTCATCGCCGGCATCCTGCGCTACCTCTCCGGCACCAACTCGCGCGCAACGCCGAGTTTCATCGACTGGTCCAGTTGCGCGAATCCCGGGACCGGGAGATCACGTCGTACTTCGACAGCATCACCAACGCGCAGCTGGAGGAGGGCACGGAGCAGTCCGCTGATCCCGCGCTGTACCGGCCCACGTCCAACGCGCAGACCTATCTGCAGTTCCTGTACACCGTGCCGGCCAAGGGCAACTTCGACGACTCGGTGAAAATCACCAACGCCGGCGACCCCAGCACCTAGACCAAACTGAACGCCAATTATCAGCCGTTCTTCGCCGACTTCGCCAAGCGGTTCAATTTCGACGATGTCATGATGATCGACTCCGACGGCAACATCGTCTACTCCACCTACAAGCAGGTCAACCTCGGCGCCAATGTGTTCAACGGCGCCTACAAGAACACCAACCTGTCCGACGGCTTCCGCAAGTCGATGCTGGCGGCCTCGGTCGACGATGTGTTCCTTGAGGACTGCGAGGCCTATGCCCCGGCCTACGGCGCGCCGACCCCGTGGGTGTTCACCCCATTCGGGGACGGCGGCGGCAAGTACGGCGTTCTGGCGCTGCAGCTGTCGGTGGACGAGATCAACGACGTGATGACCGGCAAACGGGAGTGGGTCAAGGAAGGTCTCGGGGAGACCGGCGAGACCTACCTGGCCGGGCCCGGACCGGCTGATGCGCTCGGCCTCCCGGCAACTGCTGATGTCTCCGAAGCAGTATCTGAGCAAGGTGGTCGCCAACGGCACCCCGGGGGGGCCGTCGCCAAGCGGGAGGTGGAGACCGGCGACAGTGTGCTTCTGCAGCCGATCAATACGACGGCGGTGAATCTGGCGTTGTCCGGGCAGTCCGGGGTGACGATCGCCAAGCCACCTCGGGCCGGAGTCTCTGTTGGCGTACGCGCCGCTTAAGTTGCCCGGCCTCACCTGGGTGCTCGTCGCCAAGATCGACCGCTCGACGGCGCAGTCTCGATGCTGCGCACCCGGGCCTGGTACGCCGCGCAACGGGCCGGCTTGTGTCTGAACAGCGGGAAGTCACGGACGAGCCGCAAGAGCGCCTATCTGGCCGAACACGTCGGGATGCTCGCTTCGGGCATGGGCCTGGATTCGAATGCCGCCGCAACGATGCTGGCCTCGTCGCGGGTCATGCCCTTCGCGGAGGGCGAGACCATTCAGCCCGTCAACAAAGTTCCCACAGCCATGTGTTTCATCGCCGAGGGCGCGGCAAGCATGTTTCGCGACGACTTCCGAAGGCGCCCAGCTTCCGATCGGTGATCTCGGACCCGGCGATTTCATCGGCGGGTCGGCGCTCACCTGGCAGAAGATGACCGTGGGAGTCATCGCCAAGACCGACGCCACGTTGATCGCCGTGTCCACCGAGGCGATGAGTTCAATCGTGCAGGGCGATCATCGGCTGGCCCGGCAGATCGGCGACGCCGTCGAATTGCGCCGCCGGGCCGCCCGGGAAGCGATCGCCGAGGCTACCCAACACCGCCTGGCGGCTGAGTCTGTATCGACCGGCTGAGTCTGTATCGACCGACTAAGTCTGTATCGACCGACTATGTCAGTATCGACCGGCTGAGTCTGTATCGACCGACTAAGTCTGTATCGACCGACTAAGCAACAGCGCAGTAATTAAGTAGGTGCTGTTTGGCGTGTCGCGGTGTGGTCGGCGGTGAGGGTGTAGTTCCAGTCGCCGTGGAATTCGTGACGGTGTAGCTGGGTGGCTTCGAGGGCTGCGATCTGCTTGTCGGTGATTTTGATGCCGCGTTCGTAGGTGGTGGTGTCGAGTACGGCGTTGACGGTCAGTCCGGTGGATGTGGTTGTTGCTTTGAGGGTTTCGATGACAACTTCGTGGGATTGCAGGGGGCCTCCGCGCCAGTTGCGGCTGATGGCGGAGAACAGCCGGTGTTCGATCTTGTTCCATTGTGCGTCCAGAAGACTGGAGGTTGGTCATGTAGGTGATTCATCGCCAGTCGTAAGCTCGTCGTCGCTTGCCGGTGTGAGTCCGGTCCGGGTAACTGTCAGGAGGCCCGGTAGCAGGCTGGCGGCATCGGGGGGAAACGGAATTTGTCAAGGTGTTTGAGTCCACGGGGTGTTAAGCGGCTGTCGCTGGAT
>CAZVST010000095.1:0-12481 GCA_964629725.1 uncultured Mycobacterium sp. | reverse complement strand
TTCGCTGTCACGACCCACCACGCACCACTACCGAATCGGTGCATCCAGGCTTAACCGCTGATCCTGTCGATGTAGCTGCGCCGTCCGATCTCGTCGAAGTCCCCGGGCGGCCGGTTGCGGGTGAACAGCCGCTTGGCGGTCTCCAGGATCGGTTCGGGGGCGGCCTGTTCTAGGGTCGCGAACGGCGCCAGCCAGCGCTGAACGGTGATCTCCCGGCCAGGGTGGCGCGCGGTGTCGGCGATCGCTCTGGCGACCTCCCCGGGTTCCAGTACCGGCTGAAGATCCAGCGAAACACCCTATGTGAGTTCGGTTTTCACCGCTCCGGGCATCACGGTGGTGATGCTGACCCCGGTGCCGGCGATCTCGGCGCGCACGGCCCGGGACAGCGCCGCCACAGCGAACTTCGTGGCGCAGTAGGTCGCGATCCCGGTGTGGTGACCTTGGCCGCCATCGACGCGACGTTGACGATGTGGCCTCGGTTGTGCTCCAGCATGCCGGGCAGCACCAGGTGCATACCGTTGATCACCCCGGTGAGGTTGATCGCCACCTCGCGATGATGACCGTCGAGGCTCTACTCGATGAACGATCCCATCCGCATGATGCCGGCGTTGTTGACCAGCATCTCGACTGGCCGCTCGGCAGCGGCGAGGGACAGGAAACGCTCGAAACTGTCGGCATCGGTGACGTCAAGATGCGCTCAGCGACAACCGATCTCATCGGCCGTCAGGGCGGCCTGGGCCTCGTCGACATCGCCGATCCACACCCGGGCACCCCGGCGTCGCAACTCGTCCGCCGTCGCCCGGCCGATGCCGCGAGCGCCACCGGTGACGCAGACGACCGCACCGCGCAGATCGATCATCGCGTCGACTCATTGGTGAACTCGCGCAGCGCGAACCAGGCGATCTTGCGGATCTCGCCGTCGGGCATCGTCAGCAGTGCGCGGCCGAGGTACAGGCCGGGCAGCAGTTCGACGATCTCATCCCGGGTCCGCTTCATCGGGAAGGTTCGCACGCTGGGGTTGCGGTACTCCGGCACGCTGTAGTCCAACGCACGGACCGCAATCTTCGGCTCCACCGGTGCGGTGTCGATCGTGTGGTTGAAGTGGAACCCGACCATATCGCCCTTGAGCGGGCGAAGCCCCCGGTACAGCGGTGCGAGGAACGGCATCGCGAACTTGGCGATGGGGGCCAGGCGGTTGAAGCCGGTGCCGGCCGCGGCGTCGAAGGTCTTGCCGCGCCACGTCGGGTCGATCTTCATCAGCGGGTTGGCCAGGTAGGCCTCGGGAATGTTTTACAGCGGGCCGACGATCAGGTCCTCCATCGCGCCGTCGGGTCCCTCCGGGGCGTACCCGCGGGCGAACAGCGCCTCCAGTTGCGCATAGTTGCTCGCTGCGCCGAGTTCGCGCAGGTAATCCCAGCCTTGAGTGCGGGCCAGCACCGGTGACGTCGCGAGCTCGCGCAATTCGTCGAGCAGCGAGCGGCGGGCGCCCAGAAATTCGGCACCAGTCGAAACGACGGGACTGGCCGTTCTGACGGTCGGGGTGGACTGGATCGGCACAGGCGTTCCTTTGCGATCAGGGTAACTCTGGTACGAGACCGTGTCAGAATAAGCGGGTGGTGTCGGGGAGGCCGGAATGCCAGGGGCGCCGGATGACACCATGAACGCCGTGACCACCTCGCAGGGCAAGTACCGCGGCGTCTCGGCCGCGGACCGGCAGCTGCAGCGGCGCGGCCGCCTGGTGGATGCGGCGCTGGAGATCATGGCGGCCGACCAGTGGCGGACGGCGACCGTGGATAAAGTCGCCGAAGTCGCCGGGTTGAACAAGCGCTACTTCTACGAAAGCTTCACCGATCTCGATGCGCTGGCAGCGGCGGTGGTCGACGACATCGCCGCCGAGGTGGGCGAGGCCACGATGGCCGCCTTCGCCGGCGCGCTCGCCGAACCCCTTGAGCGGCAGGCGTTTCTGAGTGTCAAAGCGTTGGTGAAGGTGCTGGTTCGCGATCCGCGGCGGGCACGGGTTCTGCTAGGGGGAGTCGCCGTGACCCCGGCCATGCAGGCCAGGCGAACCGCGGTGATGAACGGGCTGACCCACATTCTGATCGCGCACGCCCGGTTGATCCACGGCGTGGAACTGGAGAGCGATCCGCTCGCGCAGGTCGCCCCCGCCTATGTCATGGGGGGCACGGCGGAAGCCATCCTGGCGTTCGTCAACGGCTCCGCCGCGGTGACCGTCGACGAGTTGGTGAACGAACTCACCACGCTGTGGCTGATCACCGGTAACGGCGCCGCCGGTGTGGCCCGCGCCCGGGTGCGTAAAGACGGCTGACTCAGCCGCCGGCGACCACTCTCGGTCGGTTGCGCGCCGAAGCGGTACCGAGTGCGTCATGGCGGCTGTACTTGCGGTCCCCGCGGTGAAGGCTCATCGATTGCTTGGCGAACTTCTCGATGGTGTATCGGCCCACCGCTTCGGCCACCCGATCAAGGCCGGGCACGATCTTGATCGGGTAGCGCGCGGCGAAGTTGGTCGCCGCGAGGCCCGCGACCGCCACCTGAGCCACCTTGTTATCCGGCAGTTCCAAGGCGTCGGCGTTGGCGGAGCCCAGGATCAATCTGCTGTAAGCGCAGAGGATTTCGGTGGCCAGCTTCCGGCCGGCCGCGGCTGCGGGATTCTGGCTGCTCCCGATCGCCAGCGGTCCCAGTGCGGACTTCAGTGCCTGGCCCAGGCGCAGAGAGTCCGCGTCGGGCCTGAACTCGTAGTCGGCCTGCAGCCACAGCAGGCGCCAGGTGTCGGCTTCGTCGGCCGGCAACAGCTCCGGGTCGAGGCCGAGCAGGAAGCCGACGTACCGCCAGAAGTGGTAGAGGGCTTCCTTGTCCTTGCGGCTGAACTGAACGCCGAGGGCCTGGGAACCGAGCACATTGCCGAGCGAGAACAGCATCAGCGTCCCGGCCATCGTCGACTGGTTCACCGGGTAGTCCCAGTCCTCGAAGTCCCAGTCCGGACGCCGCGCCATCCCGGCTCGGACCATGGCGTGCATCATCCGCACCCGCAGGGTGCTGGTGAAGCCGCCGGCGGAGCGGTCCAGCGCGCCGGGGCCGGTGACGTCGACGACCCAGTTGAGTGTCTCGGCCAACCGGCGCGGCGCCATGGCCTCCAGGTCTCCGGTCGCGACCAGGGTCTTGTCGGCCCGTGAGGCCAGATAGCCGCCCATCAACGAAAACATCGACAGCGCAGTCAGACTCGGGAACAAGCCGACCCGCGCCGAGACCCGCACGGCGTAGTCCAACTTCTTCTGGTCCACCCAGTACGGCCGGTTGTCGACCTGCTCGAAGAAGGCGACGAGTTCGGGCAAGGGATTGTCCACCGCGTCGATGCCATGCTCGATCGCGGTCTCGAACTGGGCGCGCCCGACGCCGGCGGGCATCCGCCGGAACGCCTCCACCAGGTCGTCGGCGAGCGGATCGCCCATCTGGGTGAACCGTCGATAGCTGTCGCGCTGTTCGGCGGTGGGCCGGATGTTGCCGGGGGCAAGGAACCGCACCCACACGTTGAAGGGGAACTCCCGGAACAGCGGCGGATCGACAAGTTCGGCCACCCGAACACCTCCCATTGGAGTGGTGAAGCAACGCACCAGATTTTGTTCTGGTGCTAGGCTTCACCACAATGGTCGGATCTGTCAAGAGGACACCCCAGTGACAAGTCAGGCGCCCCGAACCTACGGCGGAGCAAGCGAGGAGGAGCGGCGCAGCCGTCGTCGCGCCGCGTTGCTGGACGCCACCTTGGACGTGGTCGCCGCCAAGGGGGTCAAAGGGCTCGGGGTGAAGGCCGTCTGCAACGCCGCCGGACTCAATGACAGGTACTTCTACCAGCAATTCCGGGACTGCGATGAAGCGCTGATGGCGCTCTACGACCACCTCATCGTCGAGGGTACCGGCGCGATCTCCCTGGCGTTTGCCACCACCGAGCCGGAAGCCAACGCCCGGCTACGGGCCTGCGTGTCCGCCGCCGTCGATTTCGTGACCGACGATCCGCGCCGCGGCCGGATCCTGATCGAGTCGCAGGCCACCGAGGAACTGCGGGCCAAACGGCAGGACCTCGTGACCGCCCTGGCGATCGTCATGCAGTCCGGTCGTCCGCTGCTGGGCGACGACGCGCCGTCGGAGGAGTACTCCCGACTGATGGCGCTGACGATCATGAGCGGCGGCCTCGACCTGGGCGCCATGTGGCTGCGCGGGGATCTCGACATCGAACGCGAAGCACTGATCGAGTTCATGACGACATTCATCATGTCGGCGACCCGGTCGTCCACGCCGGCCATCCGAGGTCATTCGGGAGTCAGATAGGCACCGGCCGGTTGCCGACGGCCGTTTCGCTGCGCCGCCGCTCCGGCGACGACGACCATCACGATGCCCAGCACCTGCACCACGGAGGGATGCTGGTGCAGGACCACCAGCCCGAGGACGACGCCGATGGCCGGTTCGAGGGCCATCAGTGTCCCGAACGCGGCGTGATTCATATGTCGCAGAGCCGTCATCTCCAGCGCGAATGGCAGCACCGGAAGGAGCAGGGCCAGGCCGAGAGCCGCGGCAAGAATCGCCGGGCTGAGGTGGCCGGCCGCCTGCGGGATGCCGACGACGGCGGCCGTCATTGCGGCGATGGGTGTGGTGAGGGCGAGTCCAGTCAGCCCGCTGAAGCGGTCTCCGATGTGCTGGGTCAGCAGGATGTAGACCGCCCACCCGATGGCCCCTCCGGCGGCGAAGCCGATGCCGGCCAGATTGACCGACCCGTGCCACGGCTCGGTCAGCATCAGCACCCCCACCAGTGCGATGGCCGGCCACAGCAACGCTCGGCGGGTCCCACCGCGCAGGGCCGCCACGCTCAGCGGCCCGAGGAATCCGATGGCCACCGCGGTGCCCAGGGGGATGCACTCGATGGCGGCGAGGAACAAACACGTCATCGCCCCGATGGTGACCCCCAAAGCGATCAGGGCCGGGATGTCGCCGCGGTCCACCGATCGCAGTCCCGGCCGGGCGATCACCAGAAAGATCAGGGCGCCGGCGGTCAGACGCAGCCAGGCCGTGCCGGCGGGGCCGGCGCTCGAGATCAGCGGCACCGACAGGGCGGAGCCGAGTTGCACGCTGAACATGGCGGTCACCGCCAATATCCACGCCGGGACCGGCAATCCGGGGGAGAGCGCGGTCCTATCGGTCATCGGGCGCAACGGAATTCGCGAGGAACCGCCGGGCGACGGTGACATCGGGGCCCAGTCGCAGCACGTGCTCGGTCAACTCGTCGGCGGCCGCGGTCACGGCGGCGTCGCTGACGGGGGCGAGTGCGTCGAGGATGAACAGTGCGGTGGTGGTGTCGTCACGCAGTTGGGTGCGGCGGGCCTGGCGCCAGTTCCATCGCCGGCAGGTGACCCCGGCGTCGTCGCACCACACGACCTCGCCGTTGTCGGGGTGTTCGACGACGGGATCACCGCCGGCGGCGGTGTCGAACGACTCGCTGCCGTCGGCGCGGATGAGTCGCGGCGATCCGGCATAGCGGCTGAGATCCTCACCGCCCAGCGGAATCTGGTGCAGCACCGAGATCGCGTTGTACAGGTCGGTGAGCCGATTCACGCGGGGCAGGCCGGATTCGGCTCGCCGCAGCAGTGCTTCCACGCTGTTGCGGGTGCGCTGCGGCTTGGCTCCGAATGCTCGGTAAGCCTCCCGCCAGGCCGCCACATGCGGCAGATCCTCCATCGGTGCCACGCTGAGTGCCTGTCGCGCTTGGGATTCCGCGCGCGTCAGGAGCGCTCCGCTGTCGGCGTCGCCAAGGGCGGGCGTGACCCCGTCGACCGCCAGGAGCAGCGCCCGGTAGTCCGGCCGCAGGGTGAACACCGCGCTGTCGACGTGCGCGCCGGCCAGGAACCGATCAAGCGCTGCGATGGCGTTCATGCGCGTCCGACCGGGCCCGTAGGGCGAACTCCCGGTTCGAACACCGCCAGCGAGAAGCGGGCGGTGCGCCGCCCCGGGTTCGTGTAGCGATGATCGGAGTCACCGGGAAACGCGACGGCGTCACCGGTCTGAAGATCGATCGTCTGGCCGCCCGTCTCGATGGTGACCACTCCCTGCAGCACGTGCAGCAACTCCCGGGTTCCCGGCGAGTGGGCCTCGCTGAGGTGTTCCTCGCCGGCGGCCAGGGTCCAGTCCCACAGCTCCACGACGTCGGGAGGAGCGGTGCCGGCCACCAGAATCCCTTGCCCCCCAGCCGAACCCGTCCACAACACCGCACTCTCGCCGCGGCGGGTGATCTTCACAGCTTTCGGTTGGGCTGGCTCCACCAATGCCGGCAAGCCCACTCCGAGGGCATCGCTGAGTCGCAGCAGGGTTCCCACACTCGGATTGACCTCGCCCTGCTCGACGCTGACCACCATTCGCCGGCTCACCGAAGCGGTCTGTGCCAGTTGGTCCAGCGTCCACCCCCGCGCCTGGCGTTCGGTTCGCACGCGCGCCCCGATCGTCGAGGCCAACGCGGCCGCGCTGTCGTCCATCGGTGCACTATAACGCACTAAGAGTGCAACAGACACAGATGTGCCCGCCGGTGTGGGTCGGCCGCCCTGCCCCTGTTTTTCGTGCCGGACCAGCGGTTTCAGACTATCGTGGCGGTGGATGAGGCGGTCGTGCGGACCGTTTGGGAAGTAGAGCCGATGGGCGTATCCAGGCCGACGCGGGCGGGGGGTTCCCCCGTCGCAGGCTCACCGCTGCGCCGGATCTACGAGAGTTTCGTCGTCGGCGACGCCGACGCCGAGGATCTGGCTTCGGCATCGGTCCGCCCCATCGTCGCCAGAAGCTGGCAGCGAAGTCTGGCCACCGGCGTCGACCCGGATCGGCCGGCGCAACCGAGGGCCGTCTCCGAGGAGCTGGCTCGGCTTCGCGATGCCCATCCGCTTGCGCCGGCCCTGCCGCTCATTCGGCGACTGCTCGTCGAGGACGCGGCTGAATCGGGTGCCATGGTCGCGGTCACCGCCGCCGACGGGACGTTGCTCTGGGTCGAAGGCGATCAGACCGCGTGCCGCCGCGCCGAAGCCATCAACTTCGTGCCCGGCGTCGACTGGAGCGAGGCCGGGGTGGGCACCAACGCCCCGGGTACCGCGCTCACGCTCGACACCGAACTTCAGATCCGCGGTGACGAGCACTTCGCCCGGATGGTGCAACCCTGGAGTTGTACAGCCGTACCGGTCCACGACCCGGGCACCGGTTCGCCGCTGGGCGCCATCGACCTGACCGGCGGCCCGAGGGTGGCCACCCCGCGGGCGCTGGCCCTGGTGCGCGCCACCGTGGTGGCGGTGGAGAACCATCTGGCACTTCTCCAACTGACCGGATCGGTGTTCCGCGCGGCACCGCGCAAGCCGCGGCTGGCGACGCTGGGATCGGAGCGCCCGCGATGGCTGGTCACCGACGAGGCCGGGCGCCTCCGCGCGACATCCCTGACCGGACGGCACGCCGACATCCTGCTGCTGCTGAGCCGCCACCCCGAGGGCTTGAGCGCCGACCACCTGGCGATGCTGCTCGACGAACGCGACCTCGACGTCGTCACGATCCGGGCCGAGATGTCACGGCTGCGCAAGGTCGTGGGCGCGGAGTTCATCGACTCGCGCCCCTACCGACTGCTGGCTCCCATCAGCACCGATGTCGACGAGGTGTACCACGCCATCGAATCCGGGAACCTCAGCGGCGCACTTGACCGCTACAGCGGGCCCATCCTTCCGCAGTCCGCCTCGCCGGCGGTGGCCCGGATGCGGACCGAACTGTGCACCACGTTGCGGCAGGCGGTCCTGGCCGGCGGGAATGCCGGAGAGCTGAAGCGGTGGCTGGACACACCCGATGTCGACGAGGTGTCCGGGCCGGTTGGAGCGCCCTGCGCGATGCGGCCCGGCCCGGATCGGTGCAGCACGCACAGGCGCACGGCCGCCTCGCCGGGCTCGACTTCGACCTCGCCTGAGCGTCCGGCGGCAGGCGTGCAACCGTGCTGCAACCCTGCGGTGCTTAGGTTGGAGTGACGTGCGACATAGATCGCCGCCATCACCGTGCAGGAGAGTGCCATGACCGTCTACGCCAAGCCCGGAGCCGATGGCTCCCTGATGTCCTTCCAGTCCCGCTACGAGAACTTCATCGGCGGGGAATGGGTGAAGCCGACCGGCGGTCGGTACTTCGAGAACGTCTCCCCGGTCAACGGCCAGGTGTTCTGCGAGGTGGCCCGGTCCACCGACGCCGACATCGAGAAGGCGCTCGACGCCGCGCACGCCGCCGCCCCGGCGTGGGGCAAGACGTCGGTCGCCGAGCGTGCCGTTGTGCTGAACAAGATCGCCGACGCCATCGAAGCCAATCTGGAGGCCATCGCCCTCGCTGAGTCATGGGACAACGGCAAGCCGATGCGCGAGACGCTCAATGCCGACATCCCGCTGGCGGTGGACCACTTCCGGTATTTCGCGGCCGCGATCCGGTCCCAGGAGGGCTCGATCTCCGAGATCGACGCCGACACTGTCGCCTACCACTTCCACGAGCCGCTCGGTGTGGTCGGCCAGATCATCCCGTGGAACTTCCCGATCCTCATGGCGGTGTGGAAATTGGCTCCCGCGTTGGCCGCTGGAAACGCGGTGGTGCTCAAGCCCGCCGAGCAGACCCCGGCCTCGGTGATGTACCTGATCGGACTGATCGCCGACCTCCTTCCGGCCGGAATCCTCAACGTGGTCAACGGATTTGGTGTCGAGGCCGGTAAACCGCTGGCGTCGAGCAACCGGATCGCCAAGATCGCCTTCACCGGTGAGACCACCACTGGCCGGTTGATCATGCAGTACGCCAGCCAGAACCTCATCCCGGTGACACTGGAACTCGGCGGCAAGAGCCCGAACATCTTCTTCTCCGACGTGATGGCCGCCAACGACGACTACCAGGACAAGGCGCTGGAGGGCTTCACCATGTTCGCCCTCAACCAGGGCGAGGTGTGCACGTGTCCGTCGCGCTCGCTGATCCAGTCCGACATCTACGACGACTTCCTGGCGATGGCCGCGATCCGCACCAAGGCGGTACGCCAGGGCGACCCGCTGGACACCGAGACGATGATCGGCGCGCAGGCCTCCAACGACCAGCTCGAAAAGATCCTGTCCTACATCGAGATCGGACGCAGCGAGGGCGCGAAGGTCATCACCGGCGGTGAGCGCGCCGACCTCGGCGGTGAGCTGTCCGGCGGCTGCTACGTGCAGCCGACGATCTTCGCCGGGGACAACGCGATGCGGATCTTCCAGGAGGAGATCTTCGGGCCGATCGTGTCGGTGACGTCGTTCTCCGATTATGACGACGCCATCCGGATCGCCAACGACACCCTCTACGGCTTGGGTGCGGGCGTGTGGAGTCGCAACGGGAATCTGGCCTACCGGGCCGGTCGTGACATCAAGGCCGGTCGGGTGTGGACCAACTGCTATCACCAGTACCCGGCCCACGCCGCGTTCGGCGGGTACAAGCAGTCCGGCATCGGCCGGGAGAACCACAAGATGATGCTGGATCACTACCAGCAGACCAAGAACCTGCTGGTGTCCTACAGCGACAAAGCCGTCGGGTTCTTTTAGGCGGCCGATGGCATGCTCTAGCCCATGACATCCGCCCGGAAGGCCGCCGTCGTCGGAGCGGGGGCCATCGGTTCGACCACGGCCATGCGCCTGGCGCAGTTCGACATCCTCGACGAGGTCGTGCTGACCGACATCGTCGAAGGCAAAGCCGAGGGACTGGCGCTCGATATCAGCCAGTCGCGTCCCGTCGAGGGATTCGAGACGCGCGTTACGGGGGTGACCACATCGGCCGACGGCTCGGGCTATGACGCCCTCGCCGGTTCGGCTGTCGTGGTGCTGACCGCCGGTGTCGGCCGCAAACCGGGCATGAGCCGCAGCGATCTGATGGACGTCAATGCCGAGATCGTGCGCGGTGTGAGCGCCAACATCGCCGCCCAGGCTCCGGGCGCCGTGGTCATCGTGGTGTCGAACCCCCTCGACGAGATGACCGCGCTGACCCAATTGGTGACGGGCTTTCCGCACCACCGGGTGATGGGACAGGCCGGTGTTCTTGACAGCGCCCGGTTCGCCCATTTCGTCGCCGAGAAGATCGGTGTGCCGATCGCCCAGGTCAGCACCCTAACTCTCGGCTCGCACGGCGACCTGATGGTTCCGGTGCCGTCGCGGTGCTCGGTGGACGGCACGCCCCTGACCGGCATCTTGTCGGCACAGGACATCGACGAACTGGTGGCACACACCCGCGCCGGTGGCGCCGAGATCGTGGGACTGCTCAAGACGGGTTCGGCCTACTTCGCGCCGTCGGCCGCTGCTGCCCGGATGGCCAAGGCCGTCCTCGAGGACTCCGGCGAGGTCATGCCGGTCTGTGCCTGGATGGCCGGTGAGTACGGTGTGACCGGCACTTACCTGGGCGTCGAGGCGGAGATCGCCCGCGAGGGGGTGCGGCGGATCGTCGAAACACCCTTGACCGAGTCCGAACTGACCGCGCTTCACGAGGCCGCCGAGGCGATCGGCCCGGTGGATAGTCTGGTGGGATAACCCGTCAACCTGAGGTGACCGCTATGCCCGTTCCGTCTGATGCCGTCTTCGACCGTCTCCGTTCCCTCGTCGCCATCGAGGATGCCGGCGCCCGTACCACCCGAACCGTCGAAGAGGTTTTCACGGGTCGGCCTCTTGCCGCCATTCCGGTCGGCACCGCCGACGATGTCGTGGCTGCTTTCGCCAAAGCGCGTGCAGCGCAGGTGGATTGGGCTAGCCGGCCGGTAACCGACCGGCTCGCTGTCGTCGAGCGTTACCGGGATCTGGTGGTCAAGAACAGCGACTTCCTGATGGACCTGCTGCAGGCCGAGGCCGGCAAGGCGCGGTGGGCGGCCCAGGAAGAGATGATCGACCTGATCGCCAACGCGAACTACTACGCGCGGGTGTCCGCCGACCTGCTCAAGCCACACAAGGTCCAGGCGCTGCTGCCGGCCATCGGTAAGACCACGGTCTGCCACCAGCCCAAGGGCGTGGTCGGCGTGATCTCCCCGTGGAATTACCCGATGACCCTGACGGCGTCGGATTCGGTGCCGGCCCTGATCGCGGGCAACGCCGTGGTGCTCAAGCCAGACAGCCAGACGCCTTACTGTGCATTGGCGTGTGCCGAACTGCTCTACCAGGCCGGATTGCCGCGGGCGCTGTACGCGATCGTGCCCGGGCCCGGATCCATCGTCGGCACCGCAATCCTGGAGCATTGCGACTACTTGATGTTCACCGGATCGACGGCGACCGGCCGCCAGCTCGCTGAGCAGTGCGGCCGTCGCCTGATCGGGTTTTCCGCCGAGCTCGGCGGCAAGAACGCGATGATCGTGACTGCCGGAGCGAACCTGGACAAGGTCGCCAAAGCCGCTACCCGGGCCTGCTTCTCCAACGCCGGCCAGTTATGTATCTCGATCGAGCGTATCTACGTCGAGCAATCGGCCGCCGCTGAGTTCACCCGCAAATTCGGCGACGCCGTTCGGAAGATGAAGCTGGGCAGCGCATATGACTTCTCCGCGGATATGGGCAGTCTGATCTCAGAAGGACAGCTCAAGACGGTGACCGACCATGTCGAAGATGCAAAAGCCAAGGGCGCCAAGGTGGTTGCCGGTGGCAAGCCACGGCCCGACATCGGTCCGCTGTTCTTCGAACCGACCGTGCTGACCGAGGTCACGTCGGACATGGAGTGCGCCGCCACCGAGACGTTCGGGCCGCTCGTCTCCATTTACCCGGTTTCGGGTGTCGAGGAGGCCATCGCGAAGGCAAATGACACCGAATACGGGCTCAATGCCAGCGTGTGGGCCGGTTCCGAAGAGGAAGGCGAGGCGATCGCCGCCCGACTGCGCTCAGGCACCGTCAACGTCAACGAGGGATACGCATTCGCCTGGGGCAGCCTCAGCGCCCCTATGGGCGGGATGGGGATGTCCGGAATGGGCCGTCGCCACGGCCCCGAAGGTCTGCTGAAATACACCGAGTCCCAGACGATCGCCACCGCCCGTGTGCTGAATCTGGATCCGCCGTTCGGCATGCCCGCCGAGCTTTGGCAGAAATCACTGCTGCCGATCGTTCGGACGGTCATGCGCCTGCCGGGCCGCACATAGGTTATAGAGGCGGGACATCGTCAGGACGACGCGGTAGCGTGCGCGGCCCTGGTCCATCGCCGCATAGGCCTCGGCGGCCTGTGTCAGCGGCATTTCCCGAATGCGCGCCCGCACACCGGACTGCACGGCGAAGCGCATGGTGTCCTCGATCTCGGTGGCGGTGCCCGACGGATGCCCCACCACCCGGTGTCCGCCGGACAGCTTGATGCCTAACGTCGGCATGGCGTAGTACAGAAAGAAAAGCTGGATCGGCAAAGGCGTGTTTCTGTCGCTTGCCACGGTGATGGGACCACCTGATTGCCAGGGGGATGGGACCAC
>CAZVST010000094.1:0-12499 GCA_964629725.1 uncultured Mycobacterium sp. | reverse complement strand
CTGATGAGTCGGCGCTCCGGCGGGGCTTCGTCCCTCAGCCCCTTGGACGCCTCCCTGGCCGACGTCGGCGCTCATGGCTTGGGACGCCGCGGCTTCCCCCCCGTCGGGCGCATGGACCCCGAGCTGCGGTCGGGCTTGAGATCGATCAGCATCCCCGAGATGCGGGTGTTCTCCAGCTTCTTCAAGGTCTCGCTGGACAGCTTGGCCGGCAACTCGACCAGCGAGAAGTCAGGCTTGATGGTGATGTGCCCGAAATCGCTACGGTGCAGACCGCCCTCGTTGGCGATGGCGCCGACGATCGAGCCCGGCCCGACCTTGTGCCTCTTGCCGACCGCGATGCGGTAGGTGGCCAGGTCCTCGCGTGTCCTGCGCGGCGCACGCTCACGATCCGGCTGCTCGGTGCGCTCGCGGCGCTTCTCCGGCGGCGGCTCGGTCATCAGGAATTCCGCCCCCGCGCGGGCCTGCACGGCCAGTGCGGCGGCGATATCGGCCATCGGGACGTCATGGTCGCGCCCATACTGCTCGACGAGCTTGCGGTAGACGTCGAATCCGGCACCACCCATCGCGTCGGTGATGGACTCGCGGAACTTCTCGACCCGCTGGGCGTTGACGTCGTCGACGGACGGCAGATCCGCCTCGGTGATGGGCTGGCGGGTCACCTTTTCGATGGACTTGAGCAGATGACGTTCCCGCGGTGAGACGAACAGCAGAGCGTTGCCTGAGCGTCCAGCCCGGCCGGTGCGCCCGATGCGGTGCACGTAGGACTCCGGGTCGTGCGGAATGTCGTAGTTCACCACATGCGAAATACGTTCCACGTCAAGGCCTCTGGCGGCGACGTCGGTGGCCACCAGGATGTCGATGGTGCCGTCCTTGAGTTGGGAGATGGTCCGCTCGCGCACGGCCTGCACGACGTCGCCATTGATCGCGGCCGCGGAAAACCCGCGAGCTCGCAGCTTTTCGGCGACCTCTTCGGTGGCCTGCTTGGTCCGGACGAAGACGATCATCGCCTCGAACGGCTCGACCTCCAGCACGCGGGTCAGGGCGTCCATCTTGCGGTTCCCGGCGACCTCGATGTAGCGCTGGGTGATGTTCTCGGCGGTGGCGGTCTTCGACTTGACCGCCACCGTGACGGCGTCGTGCAGGTACTTGGTGGTGATCTTGCGGATGGCCGGCGGCATGGTGGCCGAAAACAGCGCCACCTGCTTGTACTCGGGAGTGTCGGCCAGGATCCGCTCGACGTCCTCGGCGAAACCCATCTGCAGCATCTCGTCGGCCTCGTCGAGCACCAGATAGTCCAGGTGCGAGAGGTCGAGGGTGCCGCGCTCCAGGTGGTCGATCACCCGGCCCGGGGTGCCCACCACGACCTGGGCGCCGCGCCGCAATCCGGCCAGCTGCACGACGTAGGACTGGCCGCCGTAGATCGGCAACACGTTGATCTTGGGCAGATGCGCCGCGTAGCGGCTGAACGCCTCGGCCACCTGCAGGGCCAATTCCCGGGTCGGGGCCAGCACCAGCGCCTGAGTCTGCTTGCTGGTGGGGTCGATGCGGGACAGGATCGGGATCGCGAACGCCGCGGTCTTGCCGGTGCCGGTCTGCGCCAGCCCCACCACGTCGGAGCCCGCCATCAGCGCCGGAATCGTCGCCGCCTGGATCGCCGACGGCGTCTCGTAGCCCACGTCGACGACCGCCTGCAGCACAGCGGGGTGAATCTGCAGTTCGGCGAAGGTATTTGCCGGTTCGGCGGGGATTGTCATCGGCTGGAAGTCTAGTGCCTATGCGCGTCGGAGCGGGTGTTGGAGGTTCGCGCCGGTACCGTGCTGCGGTGTGTGGGATCGGTTGACAACCACAGCGGTAGCCGCTGCCCTGGCAGCGACCGTCGCCGCGACGCTGGCCGGGTGCGGTTCCGGGGACTCGACAGTGTCCAAGACGCCGCTGCCGTCGACCACCGCCACCAGTGCGGCTGCCACCCCGGCCGCACCCCCGCCGCCGCCCGATCCGCCCCCACCCGATCCGTGTGCGGTGAATCTGGCCGCGCCGGCGGTCGCCAAAGCGGTGTCGGACCTGCCGAAAGATCCGCGCAGTCAGCAGGGCTGGAACCCCGAGCCGCTGGCAGGCAACTACAACGAGTGCGCCCCGTTGTCGGTGGTCATCGTCAAAGCGAACACCAACGCGGCCAATCCCAACACCCGCGCGGTGATGTTCCATCTCGGCAAGTACATCCCCACCGGCGTCCCGGACACCTACGGATTCAACGGTTTCGACCCCGCGCAGAGCAACGGCGACACCGTCGCGCTGACCTATGCCGGCGGGATGGGACTCCAGAGTGTGGTGCGGTTCCGGTGGAACGGCAACGGGGTCGAGTTGATCGGCAACACCGGATGACCCGGCAGATGAACGCCGCCCGCGGCGCCCTCGCGCTGTGCGGGGGCGTCGTCGCGATGCTGGCCGCCCCCGGTAACGCCGGTGCGGAACTCGGATCGACCACCACCGTCAACGGCACGACGCCACCGGGGACCGCCGCCTCGCTGTCGGAGATGACGGTGATGCTCGACACCGTCCAGGCCGACGGCCAGCGCCTGCTGGTGCAGCAGGGCATCCGCGAACCGGGTACCCGCGCGCCCATCCACTCCCACGATTTCGGCGGCCATACCTGCGTTCTGAGCGGGACGATCACCGACTTCGTGGAAGGCAAAGACCCGGCCACTTTTTCCGCGGGATCGTGCTACTACATGCCTCCCGACGTCGCGATGACGGCCGCAAACCTCGGCACCGACGACGTCCGGTTGATCGACACCTTCGTGTTGCCGCCCGACGCTCCGACCATCATCGTTCTGGAACCGGGCTGGCCCGACCTCAAAGACCCCACCGGCTGACGTCCCGCCTTCCCTAGAGTGGCCCTATGACCTCGCTGTTCGGCCGGTTGTCGGACATCGTGGGCGCCGAACATGTCGTCACCGACGCCGATGTGCTGGCCGCCCGAACCGTCGACTGGACCGGACGGTACCGCGGCACCGCCAGCGCACTGGTCCGGCCGGGCAGCCCCGAGGAGGTCGGCGCGGCGCTTCGAGCCTGCCGCGACGCCGGCGCCGCGGTGACCGTTCAGGGTGGGCGCACCTCCCTGGTCGCCGGGACCGTGCCCGAACACCGCGACGTCCTGCTCTCCACCGAACGCCTCACCGGCATCGGCCACCTCGACACGATCGAACGGCAGATCCGAGTACAAGCCGGCGTGACGCTGGCCACCGTGCAACAGGTGGCCGCCCGCACCGGACTGCTGTTCGGGGTGGACCTGACCGCCCGCGACTCGGCCACCATCGGGGGCATGGCGTCGACCAACGCCGGCGGCCTGCGCACGGTGCGCTACGGGTCCATGGGCGCACAGGTGCTCGGACTGGAAGTCGCCCTGCCCGACGGGTCGCTGGTGCAGCGGCAGTCGCACGTCCGATCGGACAACACCGGATATGACCTGGCTGCTCTGTTCGTCGGCGCCGAGGGCACCCTCGGCGTGATCACCGCCGTCGACCTCCGGTTGCACCCGCAGCCCGACCACCGGGTGACCGCGGTCTGCGGCTTCGCCGACCTCGACGCACTGGTCTCCACCGGACGCGACCTTCGTGAGATCGAGTCCATCGCCGCACTGGAATTGATCGACGGCCGCGCCGGGGTCCTGGCCACCGAACACCTCGGCCTCGGGTCGCCGGTTTCCGGTTACTGGCTGCTGCTGGTCGAGTTGGCAGGTTCAGCAGACGATCTCACCGACCGGCTCGCCACCGCACTGGATAACGCAGGCACGGGCGCAGCGGCGGTCGGCATCGATGGGCAGGCACAGCGGCGACTCTGGCAGCTCAGGGAGTCGATGGCCGAGCTGGTCGCCCTCTTCGGTCCGCCGGTGAAATTCGATGTTTCCCTGCCACTTTCGCAGATCGCAAACTTCGCCCGGGACGCAGATGCGTTGATCGCGCGGCGCGCCCCGCAGGCCATCCCCTTGCTTTTCGGACATGTCGGCGAGGGCAATCTGCATCTCAACGTCCTGCGCTGCGACGGCGGCAGCGAAGCCCGGATCTACCCTGAGATGATGGAACTCATTGCCGCCCGCGGCGGCAACGTCAGTTCCGAGCATGGTGTCGGCAGCCGCAAGCGCGGTTTTCTGACGATGTCACGCCAGCCCACCGATATCGCCGTCATGCGGACGATCAAGGATGCGCTGGACCCGACGGGCTATCTGAATCCGGCGGTGCTGTTCGACTGACGGGTGGCATCCCTGCCGTAACTGGCTGCGGCAGTGTCGAATTCGGATTCGTCAACCACCGGAAGCCGGTCGGTGATCTCATCGGCGGGAATCACATCCCGAGTCGCTTCGCTCCTGGGGATCCGGGTCGGCACCGCGCCGACCATGAAGATGGCGGCCAGCACACCGAACAACGCGACGAACGCCGGCAGCAGGATCGACTGCGACATCGCGGCGGCGAACGAGGTGTGCAGGAACGACGGGAGATGCATCACGTCGGACTCCCCGCGCGGCGCCGCCCCGGGCGGCCCGGCCGGCAACTCGGCGCTGACCCGCGACGACATGAACGCCGCCATGCCGGCGCTGCCGAGTACCGAGCCGACCTGCCGGGTGGTGTTGTAGACACCCGAGCCGGCACCGGCCAGCCTGGGCGGAAGATTGCGGGTTGCTGTGGCGCCCAACGGTGCCCAGATGAACGCCATCCCGATACCCATCGCGGTGAACGGCAGCAGCAGGCGCCAGATCGGTGTCGTCGGCGTCATCTCGACCGACAGCCACAGCAGTGCGATCGCCAGCATTGAGAAGCCGAATCCGACGATCGGCCGCGGATGGGCCCGGTCGACCATCCGGCCGACCACTGGCGCCAGCACGCCGGTCGCCACCGCCATCGGAGCGGTGAGCAGCGCCGCGCGGGTCGGCGGCAGGCCGCACACCGCCTGCGCGTAGAACATCACCGGCAGGATCATCGCGGTCACCGTGAACCCGATGACCGCGATGCCGACATTGGCCAGGCTGAAATCGCGGTCGCGGAAGATCGTCAGCGGGATCAGCGGTTCGCGGGAGTTGACCGATTGCCAATAGACGAACACCGCCATCGTCACGAGCCCGGCGCCGATCATCGCCCAGATCCACGGCGCCCAGTCGTGCGTCTGCCCCTCCTGCAAGCCGAACACGATCATGAACAGGCCGATCCCGGAGAGCAGGACGCCGAGGACGTCGAAGCGGTGCGGATGCGTTTCCAGCACCGGGATGAGCCGGGCCGCCGCCACCAGACCGGCGATCCCGATCGGCACGTTGACGAAGAAGATCCAGGACCAGCCCAGATGGTCGACGAGCACCCCGCCGGCCAGCGGTCCCATCAGGGTGGCCACCCCTGCCGTCGCACCCCACAGGGACAGCGCCACCCCGCGACGCTCGGGCGGGAAGATCCGGGTGATCGTCGACAGGGTCTGGGGGGTGAGCAGCGCGGCCCCGATCCCCTGCACCACCCGCGCGGTGATCAGCATTTCGATCGACCCGGACAGCCCGCACCACAGCGAGGCCGCGGTGAAGACCGCCAATCCGGCGAGATACAGATTCTTCGGACCGAAGCGGTCACCGAGGCGGCCCGACAGCAGCAGCGGCACTGCGTAGCCGAGCAGGTAGGCGCTGGTGACCCAGATGATGGTGTCGTAGCTGCTGATATTGAGCGCGGCCATGATGCTCGGATTGGCCACCGCGACGATGGTCGAGTCGACCAGAATCATGAAGAAGCCGACCAGCATCGCCCACAGCGCGGGCCACGGGTTCGGCAGGCCGCCCGAGTCAGTCCGCGCGTCCGCCTGCATCGTCGCACCGGCCATAGCGGACGATGCTGCCACCGGGCGCCTTGTTAAGTTCTGTCGGGGCGGGGAACATGCCCCGCTGACACAACCGCATCAGGGGGCAGCAATGCACGCAGATCGTTTCCGCCGATTGGTCGACGCTCAAGGCCCGTTCATTTCGGTCTATTTCGACGATTCGCACGACACCGCCGACGCAGGCGCCCAGCTTGACGCACGGCTGCGTGACATCCGGAAGAACCTCGAAGACCAGGCGATCGACGCGAGCGTGATCGAGGGCATCGAGGCGGGCGTGCGGGCCAAGCACCCGCCCGTCGGCCGCAGCGGCCGCGGGCTCGTCGCCTCGGCGACCACGGGGGCGATCCTGCTCGACCAGCATCTCGCTGTGCCGCCGGTGACCACCCTGATCCGGGTATCGGACCTGCCGTTCATCGTCCCCGTCGTCGAGCACGGCGTGCCCCATACCTCGTCGCTGATGGTGGCCGTCGACCACACCGGCGCCGACATCTCGCTGCACGACGGCGGCACCGCCACCGAGACAGTCGAAGGGTCGGGGTATCCGGTGCATGCGGCGCACAAGGCCGAGACCGCCGGATACGGCGGTCCGCAGGGCCGGGTCGAGGAAGCGGTCCGCAAGAACATCCGCGAGGTAGCCGACCGGGTCACGCATCTGGTCGATGAGACCGGTGCCGACGTGGTGTTCGTGACCGGCGAGGTGACCGCGCGAGCCGAACTGCTGGCCGAACTGCCGGAGCGCGTCGCGGCAAAGGCGGTGCAACTCCAGGGCGGCGGACGCACCGCGGGAACCGATCCCGACGAGGTTCAGCGTGAGGTTGCCGAGGAGTTCGCCCGCCGCCGTCAGACCCTCATCTCCGATGCCGCCGAGCGGTTCGCCGCCGGCCACGGCACCGGGCTTGCTGTCGAAGGCCTCGCCGACGTGACCGCGGCGTTGCGCGACGGGGCGGTGGACACCCTGATCATCGGCGATGTCGGCGACGCGACGGTGGTCGCCGACCACGATCAACTGCTGCTCGCCGGCCCGGATGCCGACACCGTGTCGGCCCTCGGCGGCTCCCCCGACCGGGTGTTGCCGGCCGACGAGGCCCTGCCGTTGCTCGCGGTGGCCACCGGCGCGGCGATAGTCCCGGCGGCTGAGGGTCTGACGCTGACCGACGGCGTCGGCGCGGTTCTTCGCTACGCCGACACCGGGCAGCGGTGACAACCGTCACCGTCGGGCACTCCGGGGCCGGTTCCGTTCGTTAGCCTGAGCGATTAGACAGACCAGAGGGACTCTGGCCCGGATTGGAAGGCCCCACATGAGGCTTGGCCGCAAGCAGACGACGCCGGACAACTTGCCCGCCCGGCCCGAGGACTCGGGGATGTCGGCCAAGATGCTGTCCCACATTCTGGAGTCCAGCGCCCGGGTCCAGGCTCCGGCCGTGCGCGCCTATGTCGCCCGGCTGCGTCGCAACAACCCGGAAGCCAGCCCGGCCGAGCTCGTCACGAAACTGGAAAAGCACTATCTTTCGGCGGTCATGGCCAGCGGAGCGGCTGTCGGTTCAGCGGCGGCCTATCCCGGAATCGGCACCATGGTCGCGTTATCCGCGGTGGCCGGCGAGACCGTGGTTTTCCTCGAAGCGACGGCGGCCTTCGTGCTGGCGGTCGCCGACGTGCACGGCATCCCGCTGGAGGATCGGGAGCGGCGGCGCTATCTGGTGCTCGCGGCACTCGTCGGTGACGACGGAAAGGGAGCGGTCAAGGACCTGCTCGGCGCTGGCCGCACCAGCGGCGCCTGGCTTGCCGAGGCCGAACTGCTGCCTCTGCCGGTGGTGACCCAGCTCAACACCAAGATGATGCATTACTTCGTCAAGAAGTACGCGGTAAAGCGGACCGCCATGATGTTCGGCAAGCTGCTGCCGGTCGGGATCGGCGCCGCGGTGGGCGGCGGCGGCAACCGCATGATGGGCAAGAAGATCGTCGAGAACGCGCGCGTCGCGTTCGGCCCGGCGCCCGCGCGCTGGCCGGTGACCCTCCATGTGCTCCCGGGTTCCGACGAGGTGACCATCATCGAGGGCGGTCGCTAACGGCGCTGTCGGCCTGCCGGGGCATGCGCCTGACGCGCCTCGGGAACACCGCGGACGAGATAGCCTTGAGGCATCGTCGGCCGCCCGGGTTCGGTCGGTCCGGCGAGCGCGTCGCGACAGCGGCGCGTGCAGGCATCAGGGCATGAGAATCGAGGCGAGCGACTCCGTGAGCAGCACAAGTTCACCATTCGGCCAGAACGAGTGGCTGGTCGAGGAGATGTACCGCAAGTTCCGCGAAGACCCCGCGTCGGTCGACCCGAGCTGGCATGAATTCCTGGTGGACTACCGGCCCGAACCCACCGGACACTCAGCCGGCGGCGGAAACGGTCAGCCCCCAGTCGCGCCCGCCGCCGCAGCGAAGCCGGCTCCGGCCCCCACTCCGCGGCCCACGGCAGCACCTACGCCGCCGCCGTCACCGGCCCCCGTTGCCCAGGCCCGCATCGCCCAGGCCCCCGCAACACCGGCACCAACTCCCGCTCCGGCCCCCACCCCGGCTCCGGCCGCCACTACGTCCGTCGCGACCGAGGCACCGGCCGAGGGAACCCAGGTGCTTCGCGGCGCGGCGGCCGCCGTCGTCCGGAATATGGATGCCTCGCTGCAACTCCCGACGGCGACTAGCGTTCGCGCCATCCCGGCGACGCTGTTGATCGACAACCGGGTCGTCATCAACAACCATCTCAAGCGCACCCGCGGCGGCAAGATCAGCTTCACTCATCTGCTCGGGTACGCGATCGTCCAGGCGGTCAAGAAGTTCCCGAACATGAACCGCCATTTCGCCGAGATCGACGGCAAGCCGAATGCCGTCACCCCGGCGCAGACGAATCTCGGTCTGGCCATCGACCTGCAGGGCAAAGACGGCAAGCGCTCCCTGGTGGTGGCTGCTATCAAGGGCTGCGAGACAAAGGAATTCGCGGCGTTCGTCGCCGCCTACGAAGACATCGTGCGGCGCGCCCGGGACGGCAAGCTCACCGCCGAGGACTTCTCCGGCGTGACGATCTCGCTGACCAATCCCGGCACGCTGGGCACCGTGCACTCGGTGCCTCGCCTGATGGCCGGGCAGGGCGCGATCATCGGGGCCGGCGCCATGGAGTTCCCCGCCGAGTTCCAGGGCGCCAGCGAGGAGCGGATCGCCGAACTGGGCGTCGGCAAGCTCATCACCCTGACGTCGACCTACGACCACCGCATCATCCAGGGCGCGGAGTCCGGTGACTTCCTGCGCACCATCCACACCATGCTGCTCTCCGACGACTTCTGGGACGAGATCTTCTTCGACCTCGGCATCCCGTACGAGCCGGTGCGCTGGCGCACCGACAATCCGGATTCGATCGTCGACAAGAACGCCCGCGTCATCGAATTGATCGCCGCATACCGCAATCGCGGGCACCTGATGGCCGACATCGATCCGCTGCGGCTGGACAAGAACCGCTTCCGGATGCACCCGGACCTCGACGTGCTGACCCACGGACTGACGCTGTGGGACCTCGACCGGGTCTTCAAGGTCGACGGTTTCGCCGGGCAGGAGTACAAGAAGCTGCGGGACGTGCTGTCGGTGCTGCGCGACGCCTACTGCCGGCACATCGGGGTGGAGTACACCCACATCCTCGAACCCGAGCAGCAGAAGTGGCTGCAGGAGCGCGTCGAGGTCAAGCACGACAAGCCGACGGTCGCCCAGCAGAAATACATTCTCTCCAAGCTCAACGCCGCCGAGGCGTTCGAGACATTCCTGCAGACCAAATACGTTGGCCAGAAGCGCTTTTCGCTGGAGGGTGCCGAATCGGTGATCCCGATGATGGACGCCGTCATCGATCAGGCGGCCGAACACGGCCTCGACGAGGTGGTCATCGGCATGCCGCACCGCGGCCGGCTCAACGTGCTGGCCAACATCGTCGGCAAGCCGTACTCGCAGATCTTCAGCGAGTTCGAGGGCAACCTCAATCCGTCGCAGGCGCACGGTTCCGGCGACGTGAAGTACCACCTGGGCGCGACGGGTACGTACATCCAGATGTTCGGCGACAACGACATTGAGGTATCGCTGGTAGCCAACCCGTCGCACCTGGAGGCCGTCGACCCGGTGCTGGAGGGTCTGGTGCGGGCCAAGCAGGACCTGATCTCGCCCGTCGACGCCGACGGCAATCCGCGCGAGTTCACGGTGATGCCCCTGATGCTGCACGGCGACGCCGCCTTCGCCGGGCAGGGCGTGGTGGCCGAGACGCTGAACCTGGCTCTGCTCAAGGGTTATCGCACCGGCGGAACGATCCACATCGTCGTCAACAACCAGATCGGCTTCACCACCGCACCCGAGTATTCGCGGTCATCCGAATACTGCACCGACGTCGCGAAAATGGTTGGGGCGCCGATCTTCCACGTCAACGGCGACGATCCGGAGGCGTGCGTCTGGGTGGCCCGGCTCGCGACGGACTTCCGGGAGGCGTTCGACAAGGACGTCATCATCGACATGCTGTGCTACCGCCGCCGCGGTCACAACGAGGGCGACGACCCGTCGATGACCAACCCCGCGATGTACCACGTGATCGACACCAAGCGTGGTGTTCGCAAGAGCTATACCGAGGCGCTGATCGGCCGCGGCGACATCTCCATGAAGGAGGCCGAGGACGCCCTGCGCGACTTCCAGGGCCAGCTGGAGCAGGTGTTCAACGAAGTCCGCGAACTGGAGAAGCACGAGGTCGAGCCGAGCGAGTCGGTGGAGACTGCGCAGATGATCCCGCGCGGGATGAGCACCGCCGTAGACAAAGCTCTGCTGGCTCGCATCGGGGACGCGCACCTGACCGTGCCAGAGGGATTCACGGTGAATCCGCGCGTGAAACCGGTGCTGGAGAAGCGCCGGGAGATGGCCTACGAGGGCAAGGTGGACTGGGCGTTCGCCGAGTTGCTGGCGCTGGGCACCTTCCTGGCGGAGGGCAAGCTGATCCGGATGTCGGGCCAGGACACCAAGCGCGGCACCTTCACCCAGCGCCATGCGGTGATCATCGACCAGAACACCGGCGCCGAGTTCACCCCGCTGGATCTGCTGACGCTCAACCCGGACGGCACCCCCAACGGCGGCCGGTTCCTGATCTATGACTCGCCGCTGTCGGAGTACGCCGCCGTCGGGTTCGAGTACGGGTACTCAGTGGGCAATCCCGAGGCAATCGTGTTGTGGGAGGCGCAGTTCGGCGACTTCGTCAACGGCGCGCAGTCGATCATCGACGAGTTCATCAGCTCTGGTGAGGCCAAGTGGGGCCAGCTCTCCGACGTCGTGCTGCTGCTGCCGCACGGCCACGAGGGCCAGGGCCCGGACCACACCTCCGGACGTATCGAACGGTTCCTGCAATTGTGGGCTGAGGGCTCGATGACGGTCGCGATGCCGTCGACCCCGGCGAACTACTTCCACCTGCTGCGCCGGCACGGCCTCGACGGGGTGCACCGGCCGCTGATCGTCTTCACGCCGAAGTCGATGCTGCGCAACAAGGCCGCCGTCAGCGATCTGCGGGACTTCACCGAGCGCAAGTTCTGCTCGATCCTGGAGGAGCCGACCTACACCGACGGCGACGGCGACCGCAACAAGGTCACCCGGGTTCTGCTGACCAGCGGCAAGATCTACTACGAACTGGCCGCACGCAAGGAGAAGGACGGCCGCGACGACGTCGCGATCGTGCGGGTCGAACAGTTGGCGCCGCTGCCCAAGCGCCGGCTGGCCAATACGCTCGACTCCTACCCGAATGCGCGGCAGTTCTTCTGGGTGCAGGAGGAGCCGGCCAACCAGGGCGCATGGCCGACGTTCGGCCTGGAGATGCCGGAGTTGTTGCCGGACAAGCTGACCGGGATCAAGCGCATCTCCCGGCGGGCGATGTCGGCGCCGTCATCGGGCTCGTCGAAGGTGCATGCCGTCGAGCAGCAGGAGATCCTCGACGAGGCGTTCGCCTAAGGCGCGCAGCGCCGCTGCGCTAAGCACGTGACTCCTCGGCGTACCGCGGCGCCAGAGACTCCATCTGGTTCATCACCGCGACAATCGCGGCTGGCTGCTGATCCGGGGGGTAACCGTACTTTCGCAGCAGCCTTTTGATCGATCCTCGCAGCTTAGCCTTGACGTCTTCGCGCACAGTCCAATCGACGCGGGTATCGCGACGCATTGTTGCCACCAAATCCCTCGCGATTTGGGCGAGTACGTCATCGCCCATGACGTCCACAGCCGAAGGGTTTTGGGATACGACGTCGTAGAAGGCAAGTTCGTCAGTGGCCAGCGGCGGTGTGAACCGCTTTCCACGATCCGCCTCAGCGACTACCTCCTCGGCCAGTTCGACCAGCCGCGCGATCACCTCGGCCGCGGTCAGCTGCAGATTGGCGTATTTGGTCAGCAGATCGTTGATGCGTTCGGAGAACAGCTTGCTGCGCACGTCGTTGCCCCGGGTCGACTCGCGGGCCTGCTGCAGCAAGCTCGCCTTGAGTGCCTCGATCGCCAAGTGCGCCTTGCTGGGCTTCTGCGCATCCGCCACCCATGCAGGGGTGAGATGGTCCAGCTGGGGCAGGTCTAGACCCCAGGACTCCTGACACGACTCAAAAATTGGTGTGTGTCAATACGTCGACAG
>CAZVST010000093.1:0-12662 GCA_964629725.1 uncultured Mycobacterium sp. | reverse complement strand
GTCGTTGCCCGCCTCCTTGGTTTTTGACCGTCGACAAGCCAAAAACCCTAAGCGACAACGACGTGCGCCCTCACAGACCAAAAACCGACCCACGGAAGGGTCACAAGAGCCAGTTTTCGGCGAACCCTCCGCCGCCGAGATCTCGGGTGGGACGTCCTTACCGATGACTCTCGCGATAGCCGGATCGTGGACGATGCCGAAAAACTGATGGGCGTACATCGCGACAGCGACTCGCCACTCATGGGTATCAGGTTTGAGGTCGGTGATGCGTGACGGCATCGGCAGTACTGCCTAACTCGTCTCTGAATCGGCGGCGCATTGTCGACGTATTTGCACTGCCTGCTCTGCTTGCGAGATGGCTGCCGGAGTTTGGTAGACATCATTCAAGATGTCCTCCATAAGGCGAATGACTAATCTCGATTCCTCGGCACTGACCGGGTCAACAAAGTCGCCATGAGCCATGTCATTGCCCAGTTGTCGGATCCGATGTGCCGCTTCCTTGATGATGTTTCGAATCAGTCCAGCGGAAGCCATCGCCTCGATCTTGCTTGTCAGCTTGCCTGAGGTGATTCCGACATCCTTTGCCGTTGCCTCGATCACCGCGCGGGCGAGGAGGATGGCACCACGATAGTGATCAGAGCTTTGACACTCGAATGCCTCTGTCGCGGCTTCACTGATATGCGGCGGCACATCTGGATATCCATGCGACTCAGTGGCGGATGGACGCCAGCGCAGTTCGTCGCCTCTTGCATTGTCGAAGAAGGGGCGGAGGTGCATCATGGCGTACTCGGGGCCAACGGTTGCCATGGCAATGGACTGGCCGCGACAGATGGAGCAAGCCATGGGCGCGCACACAAATTGCTTGCCGCTCGGAGATGCTGGCGCGACCTCAGCGCGGACAATCGTTGGATCGCCAATCAATTCATGGCCGGTGTAGGCCTTACACATCCAACAAACGTGGTTCGGCATGCGGTAAACCTAATTGGACGCGCTGACAGATCGAAGCCGGTTGCTTCAACCGCGCGTCAGCTCTGCGCGTTATGGGAACGACTACCGCGGACCTGGGACCAGCCAAAACGCCTTGGGACCAATTTGGGACCACACGTTCTGCGCGCTCCTGAACGACCTGCACGTTTACGCTCGATCCGCGGACCTGGAATAACGCGCATACCGGGCGTGAGCAGGCACAACGTGCTAGACCCATTTCCTGGGGGTCAAGTGGTCGCAGGTTCAAATCCTGTCAGCCCGACAGCAGTTCAGAGGCGGTTTTGGAGCGATCCGAGGCCCAGGACTCCTGACACGACTCAAAAATTGGTGTGTGTCAATACGTCGACAGTGTGCGGTGGCCGGGGCGGCGAACGGCATCGGGGGTCGCGCGACCAGCGCCAACCGCGGTCGAGTCCGGGCAAATCAACCTGCATGAATTTCACGAATTATTGCGCAGTGGAGTCGGGGTCGCGCAGCTCATTCACCAGGAAACGGCAGCTCAGGCGAATAAGCCGCCGAAAGCGACGGCGACCGTGTCAGGAGTCCTGAGGCCGCCTTTTCTGTGCCCTGACCCCACGGTTTGACCCCAACTAGCTTTCGGGCGGGGGTCAAACGTGTTTGCTGGCTAGACAGCTGCAGCGCAGCCAAGCGTCCGATGGACGACTGACAAGCCGTTTAGCGGCCTCGGCTAGGATTTTCTGCATGTCGAATTCCGGGGAGTTGGGTAGGTCGTTTGCGGACGAAACTGTCGGTGGGGTCGCCGACGGAGAACTCGAGGGGGAACGCGTGGTCGTCGAGAGCGGCGCTCATCAGTTTCCCTCCGAAGCGGGGGCGCGGCAGAGCCCGTTGTTCGCGCTGCCATTGCTGCTCGGCGGTGTCTTCCTGATCGCCAACATCTACGTGATCACCCAGACGCCGACTGTCTTCACCGCGAAAAGCACGACGGGCAGCACCTCGCTTCTGCTGATCGTCGCCAGTGTGGTCATCTGCCTGATCCTGATCGGCTACGCGTTCGCCCTGCGGCGCTCCCGTACGGCGTCCGCCAAGGGCGTGGGAGTTGTGCTGCTGCTTGGACTGCTTGCCCCACTGGCCACGGTCTGGAGCCTGCAGGTGACCCGGTGGGTCAACGACCGCCAGGCGCCAAAGCCGTGTCTCGACGTCTACGAGCAAGCCCAGAACATCGCCAAGGACAACCCCGCATTCCGGATGCCCGCAGCCGACCCCTACGAGAAGCGGTGCGCTGTCAACGCCACTCTTGGGCGCTAGGGGCCGTGGGCGGGATCGTCGAGCAGTTCGGTCGTTGAGCAGTTTTTCGGTCGAGTGAGATCCGCGGCCGAGCGGGCCCCAGGCCGCCGTTCAAGGAAGTCGGTAAGTCCGTTAGCTTCCCGGTAGCGGTGGACAGTTCAACAGCGTCGCCAGGAACTCCAACTGGTCGACTTCCCACGCCGCATTGAATCCCAGACACCGTGCGCCGTTCTCCCCGGCCCGCAGTGCCCACACCCGAACCGGCGAGTCGCCTTTTCCCGCCGGCCTGTAAACGAATTTTTTCCCACACGACGGGCAGGGCATCCGCAGCGCAACCTCGACCTTGTCGCCGAGTAGCTCCACCGCCTCTACCGTGAGCTTCTTCAACTGTGCGGTGTAGCTGTCGATGAGTTCCACATCCTGGGGCCGCCACTTATTGACTCGCAGACGGCGAAGCCGGTCCACGGTGCCCGCACCTTCAGGCTGCCACTTTGCGACTGTCTGATCCACGTCGACTAGCAGCGCCAACACGGCAGAGTGGCAGGGCAGGTGGGAACCTGCGACCCGGTGCCGTCCTGCCTTCATCGAACCCCGCAGCGCACCCCGCAACCGGACGTACAAAGAGTCAGACCAGCGGCCCACACCGTCATGCCATACAGGTTGCCGATCAGCGAGCGCGGTGACCGCGTCATCGAACTGTCGGCGGGACAACCCCAACGGACTTTCAGGCATTTTTCCCTCCACCACCCAGGCGTATTTGATTAGGTAGTCTAATCGATTTAATCGAATGTACGTGCTATTGCCTGAAGGGTTACGGGCCACACGGGCGCGGATGGGTGGAGCCACGCAAACTTGAGAGGAAGTCCTCGGGTGTGGCAACAATCCAGGCAGATTTCCCTAAAGCCAATTAGATTGCGATATTCGGCTAGGGGGTAGTGATGGCGATCTGTCCGAACCGACGCACCTTCAGGTAACCCTTGTCGAGATACCGGTCATTCCACTTCAGCCCCGCGACTTCACCGCGGCGCATCCCCGTGGCAAGCGCCAGCTTGACCGCGACCCCCTAGCGCAAGTCGCCGATAGCGGCCAGCAGTGCCCGCGACTGCTTGGGCGTTCAGGAAGACAGCTTCCTCACGGTCAACCTGCGGTGTGGTGATCTTGACTGCCGGATTACTGCCCAGCAGGCCATCCCCCACCGCGCTGGCGAGCGCGAGCCGCACGACTAGGCGATATGAGGGGTTGGGGCCGGAGGCCTCGGCTGCAAGGTAAGCGTGGGTTGCCAGACGGTTGATGCTGGTAGAGCCACATTGCAGAGGTCTGGAGGCCCCCGGTGAATATTTATCGTACGAATGTTGGGCTGGATGTGCACGCCCGTTCGGTGGTCGCGCACGCGATCGATGAGGAGACTGGGAAGGTGGTCCGGGACCGCCTGTGCCCGGACCCGACGGTGATCCTCGCCCTGAACCGGATCGACGGCGCGTTGGTGACCTCCACGCCGAAAACGAAGCGATCCCGGCGAGACATCCCACTGACCCCGGCGGTTGTCGGCATGCTGAAGGCCCACAAGGCCGCCCAGGCCGCCGAGCGACTCCAGGCGGGGGATAGGTGGGTGGATGAAGGTTGGGTGTTCTCCACCGCGCTGGGGGCTAAGACGTCTTAGCCCTGGGCTAAGACGGGCTAAGACAGGGCTAAGACCGCGTAACTGGTCCTTGCTCCTCCAGCTGCTCCAAGGCGGCGATCTCACGTTCTCGTATTCCTCGTCGTCGAGGCTGTCGATCCATGTTTCGATGAGGGTTAGATCAACCTCCCACTTCCGCACGTCAGCGGTTCTATCAGCTAGAACTGATATCAGCTACAAATGATTCCCGCATGTTGTCGGGCGAGGTTGCGGGGACCGCTTTGGGACCGCACGTCATGCGCGATGTTAAACGACCTGCGCGTCAGTGAACCTCACGCCTCGCGTCTTGACGCCGGAAACCGCCGGCGACCTGCGGAAACGTTCTACCGCCACTTCCTGGGGGTCAAGTGGTCGCAGGTTCAAATCCTGTCAGCCCGACGCAGGTCAGAGGGTGTTTCGCCCTCTGGCTTTCGTCATTTTCGGGGGTTTGACCCTCACGGTTGACCCTCACCAGCTATGTGCGATGTGCGATTTCGCCGCCGGGGTGTGCAGCACCGAGGTGTTACAAATAGCCCACCCGCGTGCGCCAGTCCATTCAACGTCGCGTCGGTGTTGTGCTAGGGGCAAGGGATCGGCACCGGGATGAAGGTGCCACCAGTGGGCCAGCACAACCCCGGCGGCAGCGGCGGCGGCGGCACGTAACCCTGGGTGGGTGCTCTTGGCGGCGGGTTGGGGCCGTCCCAGATGTTTTTTGCGACGTTGCCCATCCCGTAATCGACCAGCCACCACTCGTGGCAGATGTTGTTGTCCCAGATCACCGGGTTTACCCGAATGTTTCCAGTGGGGACGGGCGGATCGCCGGGGCACCAGGAGAATGGGCCGTCAGTTCCATCTCCCCATTCTTTTGCTTCGGCGACTCCGGCGGACAGCGGCGCCATACCGGCGACCGCGAAGCCGATTGGCAGCAACACACCCGCGAAGATTTTCTTAGTGCGCATCTGCCACCACTCCTCCCCTGGTGGAGGCGGCCCGCGCCGACACCGCGCTGAGCCTGTATCTACAGCGGGAACCCCGTCAGTCGTTACGCGCAGATCGCCCAGCTGTCGACGGCAGCGCGGGCGCGGGCCTCGGCACGGTGGGAGTAGTTGTCACGGCTGTCGTCGGCGCGGGCGCGTGCTACCCGTCCTGGGCAGCGCGTGAGCCGGTGTCCGGAACCCCATCCATCGACCGCAGGGAGTAACGAGCGCTGATTAGTTCGTTCATGGTGCCCAGGTTTCTCCACTCCAGTCTTGGCGGCGGCTCCGGATAGTCGCGCCACGGCGCAGCGTGTACGGTTTCGTCTTCGCTCAATACCGCGAGCACGACCACGTCATCGATACATTCGGCCGACAAGGCCCCCGGCGGCGCGGTCCCGATCGTCTGCCACTGAGACCCGCCCCCGGTGCCGTCCTCCACGGACCATGACAGATGCTGGATGTCGCCGCTGCGCCCGCGCGCGACGAGACAGACCTCGCCGCGCGGCGTCGTGAACGCATTGAGGTCACCTGCAAGGCCTTCACCGATGCGCTCCCAGTCGGAAGCCTCCAAGGCAGTGCGCGCGAATGCGGCGCCCTCGGCGCTCAAAGCGAAAAGTTGGATGCGATTGCCGGCCGTTGTGGCGAGAACTGGCGAAACCACCGAACCTCCGAGTGAGCGCCCGTTGGCATGACCCGACTCGCGTGGGTCGGCGTCCGGCGAAATAGCCCGGTGCGAGACCTCCCCGTCGTCGCGGACTGCGAAGAGGTGCAACGCTTTGTCGGACGCCACGACAATCACTGGCGGCCGAAGGTCGCCGGCCACGCGGGTCCAGGGAGTCGTACGGTCGTTGGCATACGCGTGTAGGAGACCGCCGTCCGGCGCGAGCTGCAAGAGGTGTGTCTCGCGGCCTTTCACAGCCACGCGCTCGCCGTTGAGGAGCATCGCCGTGGCCTTCGGCAGGAGTGTCGCCTTGGCTGATTTCGTGAGCGTCGGCTGCACGACCACGCCCTGCCTGGCCTCCATCCGCACTCGGCCCGTGAGCGAGAAGTCGATATGCCTGGGGCCTGTTTCCAGCGTGAATGGGACCTCCTGCGGCGCCGGATCCGCGGGGCTCAGATCGAACCAGCGGGTGACCGTAGCGATTTCAACGTCGCCGCCATCGAATTCGTCCCACGTCGATCCTTCCGCGGCAAATTCCACGGTGGCGGGGTCGCGGCCGCATCGGCCATACCAGGTGTCGTCCTCTTCGGCCTCCACCTTCACCCATAACCCGACCGGCGCGTTATCGATGGCGATGCTCTGATTGATCGCCCGATCGTCACCGCCGGAAATATCGTCCCTGTACCTCGTCGCGCCGAGCATCTGCTGGCTGTCGGTATCGCCCGCGCCCATGTAGAACGTGAAGTCACCGTCGCCGAGCGATCCGGGGTCGCCGTCGGTGTGCACGAAGATGTGGTCGAAGAACACCTGCGCCTGGCGATTTCCCGTGCGGAAAAGCCCGGTCACCTCTGCAGCCTTGTTGGACAGCGATCCGGGCGCCGTGGGCGCGAGGATATGGAACGCGAAGTCTTCGTTCTGCGGCAATGGGAATGCGTAGTCGTGCGTCTGGCTTGCGCCCTGGACGAAGGGGAACGCCGCGCCGGCCAGTGCCTGGGTTGCCGCGTACTTGATATCGATGAAAGGCACCGTCGGCTGGCGAGTCTTGAACATGATCCGCACTGACTCGATGGCCGGAAACACCCGCAGGTTGGTGATGCCCTGGTAGAGCGGCAGCCGATTCTTGATTGCGTCGACGACACCGACCGGAAGTCCGAGTTGCTCGCGTCCGACGACCAAGACCGTGTCGAGATCGATCGCGGGATTGTCGGTGCGCTTGAGCGCGAACAACACCTGCTGTCCCAGCCCGATCGGCCAGCGGGCACTCCCCGTCACCCCGACGGCCGCCTTGCCTGAACGGTCAACAAACTTCCGCGTCCCGGCGTCGTCAGTGATCCACACGGTGCCTTCGACCGCCGGGTCCCCGGTGTCCCACGTAATGGTGGTGGGTTTCTGCTGACTCATCGTCCAGATCGAGACGAAAACGGGATTCGGGTTGGCGGAGATGTCGGCGGGCATGTCTACTCCGCCTTCATCAATGAGAAGCGTGCACTGATCAGATCATTCATCGTGCCAAGCGTTTGCCACTCCAGCTTCGCCGGTGGCTCCGGATAGTCGCGCCATGGCGCAGCGTGCACGGTTTCGTCATCGCTCAGCACGGCGAGCACAACCACGTCGTCGATGAATTCCGCCGAGAGCACGCCCTGCGGCGCCTTGCCGATCGAGCGCCACTGAGCCGACTCGTCGCGTGCGTGCCCGGCGGACCATGGCAGGAACGTCACGTCCCCGCTGTGGCCCAAGGCGACAAGGCCGATGTCGCCGCGCGAGGTCGTCAATGCATTGAGCGACCCCGTCATGCCATCGCCGATGCTGCGCCAGTCGTGTCCTGCCTCGCCGTTGAGTGATCGATGCAACACCGAACCTTCGGCGTTCAGCGCGAACAGTTCGACGTCGGGGCCGGCGGCGGCAGCCACCACTGGCGCGACCACGTGGCCTCCTAGGGAATGCCATTTTTCGTCTTCGGGTGCAGACTGCACCGCTTCCGGCGCAATGGGCCGGTGCATGACCTGGCCGTCGGAACCGACTGCAAGCAGATGCAGCACGTCCTCGGTAGCGACCACGGTCAACGGTGCAGGCACCTCTCCGGCGAGACGCGTCCATTGCGTGTTGCGCGCCGACGCGGCCGCATCCGTGAGGTCCCGGGCAGTGACGTGATACAGCCCGCCGTCCGGCCCCAGCACCAGCACGTGCGTTGTGCGCCCCGCCACTGCGACGCGCGCGCCGACGCCGAGCATCGCCACCGTCTTGGCTTGCACGATGGGCTTGGTCGATTTCGTCACCATGGGCGCGAGGTTGACGCCGGGCACGGCCTCCATCCGCAGGCGGCAGTTGAGTGAGAAATCGATGTGTCTCGGACCCGTTTCCAGCGTGAACGGAATCTCCTGCGGCACCGGTCCGGCGTCGCTCAAGTCGAACCACTTCGTTACCGTGGCCTTTTCACCAAACGCGATAGTCGTCCACGTTGATCCTTCGGCAGCGAAACTGACAGTTGGGGGGGCGCCGAATGCGGGGATCACGTTGTCGTCCTCTTCGGCCTCCACTTTTACCCATAGCCCGACCGGCGCAGCATCGATAGCGACGCTCTGATTGATCGAGCGATCATCACCGCCGGAAATGTCGGCGATGTACGCTGTCGCGCCGAGCATCTGCTGGCTCTCGATGTCGCCGGCACCCATGTAGAACGTGAAGTCCCCATCGCCGAGCCAGCCCGGATCGCCGTCGGTGTGGACGAAGATGTGGTCGAAGAACACCTGCGCCTGGCGATTTCCCGTGCGGAACTGACCGGTCGCCTCCGCGGCCTTGTTGGACAGCGATCCGGCCGCGGTGGGCGCGAGGATGTGGAACGTGAAGTCTCTGTTCTGCGGTAGCGGGAATGCGTAGTCGTGCGTCTGGCTTGCGCCCTGGAGGAACGGGAACGCTGCGCCCCTCAGCGCCTGTGTTGCCGCGTCCTTGATATCGATGAAGGGCACCGTCGGCTGTCGCGTCTTGAACGTGATCCGCACTGACTCGATGGCGGGAAACACCCGCACATTGGTGATTCCCTGGGTGAGGGGTATCCGGTTCTTGATTTCGTCGATGACTCCGCCGGGCAACCCCAGCAGTTCCCTGGATTGGACGGAAACGCTGGCAAGCACATGATTCAACAGGACCGGATTCGTGATGCGGAAGACGTATTTCTTCCCGAACACGATGCTCTGATTAGTGCTGCCCGTGACGCCCGCCGCGACCGGACTCCCGCCGATCTCCGTCGCCGGGGTGAATGGCCCGGCATCGATGGAAACCTCCAGCATGGGCTAGAGGACGCCTTCCCTTACTCGCTGCTGCGACCCGCCCCGGGCCCGGGCGGTATCGGTATCTGGAGCAGGTACCCGGTAACCCCGATGTCCACCGCCGGCCACCGAGGAGCCACGATTCCGGCGGCCCGCGTGCAGGTTCCGGGACTGCGGTTCGAACCTGTCGTGGCCAGCGTGCACGTGTTTTCCCCGGTCGCGGGAGACCAGAACACCGTCGCGGAATGGAGCAATGGCATGGCCGGCGCCAAGGCTCAGTTGAACAACCTCGCCAAGGAGGCCGGTCCAGGGGCCGTCATCGTCAGTGGCGATTACAACAGCACGCCGGATATGCGACAGTTCCGCGATCTGCTGACCAACGGCTATCGGGACGCCGTCGACCAGACCGGTTCGGGTTACGCCCCTACTTTCAAAGCTGACGGTTGGCTGCCGCCGGCAATAACCATCGACCATGTGCTGACCCGCAACGCCGCGGCATCGTCGATCGAAACCGTCACTGTCAGGGGCTCGGACCACCGCGCCCTTCTGGCAACTATTCGGGTGCCTCTGAATCCGACGGGCTGACAAGAAGGTCGGACTGGCGTCCGTGCGCTCAGATCCAGTCGTTAATCGTCGAGGAGATGCTCATGTCAACACCGTTTGACGCTGTCGCTTTCGTCCACGGGGCCAGCATGAAGAACCTATTCATGTTGTCCCCCCTCACCAATCAGCAGAGCAATGCCGACGGGACGCTCTCCGAAGACGAGGAGCGGTGGCTGACGATGCGCGCGGCGGGCGGGTTCGGCATGACCATGACATGTGCGAGCCACGTCGACCGGCTCGGCCAGGGCTTCCCCGGGCAGTTGGGTTGCTACAGCGACGAGCAACTCCCGGGCTTGACTCGCCTGGCGGCGGGAATTCGCGCACAGGGGAGTGTCGCCATGGTCCAGCTGCACCACGCGGGACGTCGGGCACCGGCTGAGCTCATCGGCACGTCCCCGGTTGCGCCCGCCGATGACGCCGAGACCGGCGCACGGCGGTTGACGATCGCCGAGGTGCACGAGGTCATCGAGTCGTTCATCGCGGCTGCGGTCCGGTGCGACAAGGCCGGGTTCGACGGCGTGGAGTTGCACGGTGCGCACGACTACCTGCTGTGCGAGTTCCTCAGCGCCGAGTTCAACGATCGAACCGATGACTATGGCGGCAGCCGAGAGGCGAGGTTCCGCATCTTCGACGAGATCATCTCGGGCATTCGCCGGCGTTGTCGTGGGGACTTCCTTCTGGGAGTGCGGCTCTCGCCGGAGCGATTCGGCCTCGCCACGGCCGACGTCATCGACGCCTTCGAGCGCTTGGTGGCAACGGAGATGGTCGATTTCATCGACCTCTCGCTCTGGGACGTGTTCAGAGCCGCAATCGACGAGGACTACGCACCGCGTCCGCTGCTCAAGTTGTTCACCGACCTCGACCGAGGTTCGGTTCGCCTGGCAGTGGCCGGTCATCTCTACTCGGGATCGGACGTGCAACGCGCACTGGATTTTGGCGCCGACATCGTGGCGATCGGCCGAGCGGCGATCACCAACCACGACTTCCCGCAATTGCTGCAGGCGAATCCCACGGCGGCGATGCGTGAGCTGCCCGTTGCGAGGGAGGTCCTTGTCGCCGAGGGACTGGGGCCGGAGTTCCTCGATTACATGGCCAACTGGAAAGGCTTCGTCGGCGACTGACCCACAATCTGAAGGCACTTCTCGCGCAGGCCTGACGTCTAGGCCCGCGGTACAATGGCATCTCCCGCCAACAGTATTCGCTTGCCGGACGGGCCGTGTTGGCTCCGGAATCTCTCTGCGACCGGCGATCCGCTACCACGCACCGCGGGAATCTGCCAGCGCTTCGGACGCCATGGTCGAAGCCGCGATCGCCCGTGGACGGAGGTCTCAGCCGGCCTTGTGGAGAGTATGCTTCTCGGCATGGTCCACCCGAGTTCTTGGGGTGTCCACCGAGACGGGAGCGTTCCATGACGCCGTCGTTCCCGGACTCCACAGGAAACGCGTTCCCGCGCGATGCCAAAGCCCGTTTCTTGACGGCCATCGATGCGATCACTTATCTCGGCGACGGTCCGCAGCGGTTGTGCGCGGCCTGCGTGATGGCCTACCGGTCCAGCGGGCCGGGATCGTGCTGAACGTGTCCGGGATCGGTCTGGAAGTCCTCGCCGCCAGCGACGCGGTCGCCGAGGAGGTCGAATGGACGCAGGTCACTTTGGGCGAAGGGCCGGCGGTGGACTCGATCGCAGCCGGTGTGCCGATGTCACTCGTCGACCTAGGTCGCAGTGACCGTTGGCCAGTCTTCCTCTCCGAGATCAGGAACCTCGCTCTCGGTGGAATCTATGCCCTGCCGTTGAGTGTCGGTGCCATCAAGGTCGGCGCCCTGGATCTCTACTCCGCTACAGGTGACACTCTGTGCGCACAGCCCCGGGCCGACGGTGTCGCGATCGCTGAAATCCTCACCGCGGTTCTGCTCAGCATCGGCCCGGATGGGCGGATTCCCGATTCGCTCGGACCGTGGTGGAATCAACCGCTGAGCACCCGGGAGGTTCATCAGGCCACCGGAATGGTCATGGCGCAACTGGGCATCGACGCGCGATCGGCATATTTCCGTCTGCAGGCCTTTGCTTTCGGGAACCGGCGACTCCTCAACGATGTGGCGCGTGGCGTCGTCGGCCGCAGCCTGCGGTTCCATCCGGATTCCGACGAGGGGCTCACGCCAGGGCAGGAGGCGCCGAGGTGCTGAACGACCAGACAACCAAGAGCGAAGGGACGAACATGGACAACTACGGACGGCTCGCCCAAGCGTTCGTCGGATTAGCGGACACGCTGGTCGAGGATTACGACGCCATCGAACTCGCGCAGCAACTCATCGAGAGTTGCATGGTTCTTCTGCCGATTTCGGCCGCCGGGATCCTGATCGGCGACCTGAGAGGTCAGCTCCACGTTCTCGCATCGAGCAGCGAGGAGACCAGACTGCTGGAATTGCTTCAAGTCGAGGCCGACCACGGTCCATGTCTGCTTGCGTACCGAACCGGTGAGCAAGTGCTCGTTGACGATCTCCGGGTGGATTCTCAGCGCTGGCCTGAATTCGCCAATCAGGCAGGCGAATACAACTACCGATCAGTGTGCGCGTTGCCTCTGCGGCACCGGGATGAACGCGTCGGCGCGCTGAACCTGTTCCGTAACACGGTGGGCGCGCTGGCGGACTCGGACCTCGCAGTAGGACAGGCTCTCGCTGATGTGGCAACGATCGGAATACTGCACCATCGCATCCTCAACAAAGCCGACGTGATCAATCAGCAACTCCAGACCGCTCTGAACAGTCGGATCGTCATCGAGCAAGCCAAGGGCGTTGTCGCGGAACGAGGCGATGTCGGGATGGATCAAGCCTTCGCGCTGTTGCGCTCGTATGCCCGCACAACTCGTCAACGACTCGCCGACGTCGCCCAGGCCGTGGTGGAGAACGGCGACACCACTGCGATCATTCCGGACACATGACGCACGTTTGCGCGACCGAATAGGTGCGCGTAGCGTCACCATTGCGCGACTTTCCCCGGACCCAGGCGAGTCTGCAAGACCGGGTTGAAGTAGAGCACGCAACCATTGAGCCTTTCCCAGCGAACTGCTGTGGGCTTTCGGGGAACGTGCGCGCGTAAACCGCAACGCTCAAGTCATGCGGGAAGTGGCGTCATGGTCGTAAGCGGCGACGTTGAGTGGAATCCTTTGTCCGGGAAAAGACATCCGGATTTTCCGCCCTTCACCGAGCGTGTTCAGGGGATAGCGTCCCGTGGAGTGGTGGACTTCGGATCTGGCGTGGTTCACGCTTTA
>CAZVST010000092.1:0-13080 GCA_964629725.1 uncultured Mycobacterium sp. | reverse complement strand
CACGTCGGGATCGATCACACCGAGCGATGCGGCGTCACCCACCAGGGGGCGGGTGGCCTGCAGCGGCGAGTCTGCGGGAACGCGCTCGAAGCCGGACTCCGGCACATGGTGTGGGTCCTCGTGACCGAGTTCCAGGCCGCCCTCGGTGTCGGTCAGGGCGTCTTTGGCGACGTCTTTCTCACCGAAGAAGTAGGGTGCCTTGGCGAACATATGGTCGCGCAGATTCATGATGACGAGCTTGGGAGACAACGGCTTTCCGGTGTTCCACGCCGGGCACTGGGACTGGCAGCGGCCGCACTCGGTGCAGGTGGTGAAGTCCAGGCGGCCCTTCCAGGTGAAGTCTTCGATCTTGCCCCGGCCCAGAACTGCGTCCTCGGCGGGATCTTCGAAGTCGATGTACTTGCCCTCGAATTCCACTGGCAGCAGCGGGCCGAGCGCGTTGGGCAGTCGCTTGAACGTGACGTTGAGCGGCGCCAGGCCGATGTGCAGGTGCTTGGAGTGCAACACGATCAGCAGGAACACCAGCATCACGCCGATGTGCAGCAGCAGGGCGACGGTCTCGACGATCTCGGTGGTGTGCAGGCCCAGCGGACGCAGCAGGGCCCCCATCGCATGGGAGAAGAACGCGGACCTGCCGTAGGGCAGGTTGCCGTTGGCCACCGCAGCGCCGCGGAACAGGGCGTAGGTCCAGATGACGTTGAAGATCATGAACAGGATCAGCCAGGCCCCGCCGGTGTGCGAACCGTAGAACCGGGATGCCCGGCCGTACTCCTTGGGTTCGGAGCGAAGCCGGATGATCGCGAAGGCGATGATCCCCAGCAGCACCGCGACGGCGAAGAAGTCCTGCAGGAAGCCGAGGATGCCCCACTTGCCGATGACGGGAATGTGGAACTTGGGGTTGAACAGCACGCCGTAGGCCTCGAGATACACGCTGGCAAGCACGAAGAAGCCCCACATCGTGAAGAAGTGCGCGATGCCGGGGATCGACCACTTCAGCAGCCGGGTCTGGCCGAACACCTCTTTGATCTGGTTGCCGATCCGCTCACCGAGGTGGTTCTTGCGGCCGCGCTCGTCCGCGGTGGGCTGGCCCGAGCTGATCAGTTTGGTCAGCCACAGCACGCGCTTGACGGCGAGCAGCCCGACGATGGCGGTCATCGTCAGACCGACGATCAGCCGGATGAGAGTCTGCGTTTCCACGACGTTCCCTCTTTTTGAGTGTGAGGGTCCACCCGTGGTGCGCACTGTGCACACGGATGACCCAGATTCGATGGTTCATAGTCGCACCTCCAGCGACTGGCGCGCGAGCGAGGTCGCATTAACAGCCGCTGACGTGGCCCGTCCGTCAGGCCAGGATCGCTCTGAGCATGGACAGCATTTCCGAGCGGGACTGCGCGCCGAGCCGTCGCCGGATACGTGCGACATGGTGTTCGACGGTCTTGGCCGAGATGAACAACTGGGCGCCGATATCGCGGTACGTCATTCCGCGTAAGACCAGCTCGGCCACCTCGCGTTCCCGTTCGGACAACGCGCTGGCGGCTGGACCGGGACGCGCGGCCGGGGCCGCCTCTGCGTTGTCGAGGGGGCCGTCGCCGATGGTTGTGAGCTTGAGATCCCGCGCGACCTGCAGCATCAGGGCAGACACCTTCGGGTCGGGGGTCTGCAGCGCAGCCTGCCCGGCCAGCCTGGTGGCATCGGACGTCAGGCCGTGCCCGGCCAGGCCGCGGGCCGCGGCGATCACCGCGTCGGCGTCGACCTGACCGGCCAACACCTGCAGCCAGGTCCGACCGGCGGCGGCGAGCGCCGCGGCGAAGGGGCTCACTTCGGCCAGCGCGGTCAACGCCTGCCCGTGCGGTGCGACGGCGGCGGGATCGCCGGCCAGGATGCCGGCGTGCACTCCGGCCCAGTGCAGCAGCGGTGACCAGGCCGCGGGCCGGCCCAGCGCGTCGAGTACGCCGAACGCCTGGTCCAGGGCTGGCGCGAGGCGATCCTGCTGACGCATCCGCGCTGCGGCCATCCACAGCTCGCCCAGCGGCAGCAGCGAGAACAGGTCGATCGAATACTCGGCCAGCACATCCAGGCCGGCGCTCAGATGCCGCTGCACAGCACCCGAGTCGCCGCCGCGGCGGGCGATCGCCGTGCGTAACGCCGACGCCCACAGCGCATCCCGGCCGTGCAACCCATCTACGGCAGCATCGGCGTCGGCGGCCGCAGCTGTCCACTGACCGTCGTGCATGCGCACCCAGCCCTGCAACAGCCGATGCCGTGCGGAAAAGACCGGTTCGGAACCAGCCCGCACCGTACGGCCTATCACGCTGCGGGCGCGCACGGCGTCACCGCTGTTCAGGGCGGCAAGGGTCACCAAAGCCGGTGCGCTGTCCGGCATCGCGAGGCGCGCTCCGAGGTATTCGCCGGCGACGGCTTGTCCGAGCCGGGCTGCCGCGGCGGGGTAGCGGCCTTCGACGGTCAGCAGGATGCCGTCGGCCAGGCTGCGAGCGGAGCGCGCGGCGGCGGTCGGGGGCCCGAAGTGCCCCATCTCCACGGCCTGACGTGCCGCGGCCAGATCTCCGGACGCCACGTGCGCGATCGCCGCGGCCGAACCGACGGCGGCGTCGGGCACCGGACCGAGCCAGGTGAACAACTCCGCGGCGTAGGCGGTGTTGCCGTCGTGGGCGGCGACGCTGCCGGCCACCCGCGCCCCGGCCACCCGTTCGCCGGGTTCCGGCGAGGCCAGCAGGTCGTCGGCCAGTGCCGCGGCGGCGGTGCACTCCCCGCACAGTGCCAGCGCGTCGGCCAATCCGGCACGCAGGTCGCTGGCGCCGGCATCCACGGCGGCGCGGAGCCGGCGCGCCCGGGCGGCGGGGTCGTGGTCATGCCCGGCGTGGTCGCGCAGCCAGCCGGCCAGCCGGTCGTCGCGCACACCATGTTCAGCCAGTTCAACGGCCAGGTATTCGGACAGTGTCGATGACGCGAGTTGTGTTCCCAGTAGGGACTTTTCGACATCGTGGTGGCGGGCTGCGCCGAGGATCGACGCCGCCGCCCGGTGAACCGCGCGCAGGAACCCCGGTGGGTGTGACGGCTCCACCAGTCCGGTGCCGCGGGCGTTGTCGACCAGTTCGGTGGCGCGGGCGGCCGTGACATCCAGCGCCGCCGCGATATCCGACGCCCCGAGATCGGTACTGAGCGACGTGATCAACAGCACTTCCAGATCCGATGTGTCCAGGCGGCGCAACCGCTCGTTGAGCGCACGATCGGCGGCCCGGGTGATCGCACTCGACGAGCGTGGCTGCGATACGGCCGCGGACACCAGAAACGGGATGCCGGCTGTGGCCGTCGTCGCGGCATCGAAGACATCGCCCAGTGGCGGATGGCCGGAAGGGTCGGCCAGCACTCGGAGCAGTTCACCAGTGCTCAACGGGTCCAACGTGATTCGTGGATGTTCGCGTTCCAGTATCGCGGTGAGGCCGGCGATGCCGGGCTTGTGATCGCGGGGCTGGGTGGCTACCACGACCGTGCGGTCGGACTCGTCGGCGATCTCCGCCAGGCGGTGCAACTCGTCGTCGCCCAGCAGGTGGGCGTCGTCGATCACCACGGCGGCGTCGGCGTCGCTCCCGTTGGGAAGCCGGGTCGCGACGGCCTGGCCGGACTCTCTCAGTGATCGCCGAACAGCCTGCAGCGCAGTGCTTTTACCTGAACCGACCCCGCCGATGACGAGCAGCCTGACCCCCGGACCCAGCGCGGCCAGCACCGTGCGGGTGGACTGCCCCAGGGCCCCGACCTCCGACGCCGACACGCCGGCTATCCCTCCGGCGCGGGCCGGGTGGTCGGCACCGACTCCGGCACGACGGCCTGGGTGGTCACCACCGGGGCAGCCGTCGTCGTGACCACCGGGGCGGCCGTCGTCGTGGGCGGCTGGAAGGTCGTGGTCGGCGGCGGCTGAGTTGTCGTCGTGACCGGCGGAGCGGTGGTCGTGGTGGTCGGCGGCTGAGTCGTCGTCGTGGTGCGGGTGGTGGTCGGCGTGGTGGTCGTCGTCGTCGTCGGGGTGGTCGTCGTGGTGGTGGTGGTGGTGGTGGTCGTCGTCGTGGTGGTGGGAGGCGTTGTGGTGCTGGTCGTGTCCGACGTCGTCGGGGGCGGGGCGTCCGTCGTCGTCGGCGGAGGAGTGACGGTGCTGACCGTCGTCTGTCCGTTGTCGCCCGTCACGGTGATCGTGGTGGGCGGGGGCGGCGGTGCCGGAGATCCGCTGCTGGGACCTTCGCCTGGCTTGGTGACCCGGGTGGTCGTCGTGGTCGGTGTGCTTTCGCTGTCGGTGAGCTTGATAGCCAGACCGCCCACGGCGAGGGCCGCCAGTGCGGCCGCGATCCCGAAGATGAGCGCCGGCCGCCGGTACCAGGGCAGCAGTGCCGGTTCGGCGGCATAACCGTGCACGTCGGTGTGGACATCGACTGGCGCGCGGACGCCGGGGTCCGGGTATGGGGCGGATTCCTGGGGCACCGGCTGGTAGTCCTCGCCCGCGTAGGGGACGGGCTCTTTGCCGACATCGTCGTCCTGGGACCAGGCCAGTGCCCGGTAGGTGGCCGACGGAGAGCCGTCGGAGGCCGATTCGGAGGCTGCGCGGCCGGCGGTGCTGGCGGCCCATGCGGCCGGCGCCAATCCGGTGGGCGCATCGGCGGCAGTCACGGCGATGCTGGTGGGTGAGTCCGGGGCCGTCCCCCGGGCGGCCAGTAGTCCAGCCCCCGTCGCGGCGACGAGTCCCGGTCCAGGGCTGCTGATCACCGGAACGCGCAGCGCCTCGGAAAGCCGTTGGCTGATCAGCGGCATCGCCGCTCCGCCGCCGACGGCGGCGACTGCTGCCAGGCTCGCCCCCGGAATTCCATTGCGCTCCAGGACATCTCCGAGCGCATCGAGGAACACCTCAAGCGGTCCGGAGGTCACGTCTTCCAACTCCGCTCGGGTCAGCCGGACCTCGGAGCGGCAACCGGGAAGATCGGTCGGGACGGTGGTGGCGACATCAGTGGACAGCCGTTCCTTGGCCAGCCGGCATTCCTCGCGCAGGCGGGTCAGGGGCCCCATTGCAGCGGTTCCGGTGGCGTCGTCCCGGCCGGCTGGGCGGATGCCGGCCAGCACATGGTTGAGCAGCGCCTGGTCGATGTGGTCGCCGGAGAATTCGGCGACGCGCAGGGTCTCGCCGATGGGCGCGAGGTTCGCGCCGGCGTCGGCAAGGCTGATCGACGTGCCGCCGGCGCCGAAGTCGCAGAGTGCCACCACGCCACGGGCCGGCAGTCCGGGATCGGCCTGGAGCGCGGCCAGTGCGGCCGTGGCGTCGGAGATGATCAGGGGCGGCACACCGCCCGGTGACAGCGTCGGGTTAGTGCGCAGCGCACCGCGCAGTGCGCCGATCGCCGCCGGGCCCCAGTGGGCGGGCGCCGCGACCACCACCGCCGGCGGCGGCTCCGGACCGACGCTGCGGGCCATCGCGTCCAGACCGAGCGTCAGCAGAGTTTCCCCGCGGTATGCGGACCCGTCGGACGCCACGATCGGGACCGGGTCGCCGACCCGTTCGACGAAGCCGCGCAGCACCACTGCCATCGCCGACAGATTCGGGCTGGTGAGTTCGGGATTCTGGGACGGCACCCCGATCTCCGGCGGACGGTTGCCGTCCCAGAGGGTCAGGACCGACCGGCGGCTGACCGGCGGCCGGCCCGGGCGGGCCGCCACCAGATTCATCGTCCCGATCGACAGGCCCAGTGCGTCGCTCACGCGGTTGCTCCTCGCTGTCCCCGGCCTGCAACTGCCGGTCGGAAACCACCATAACTCCCCGGCCCCGATGACGTCCCAGCAATCCCCTAGTGAGTCACTTTCCCCTATGGGCATACCCCCTATCGGCCGGAGCGTCGGGCCCGGGGATTGCACCGATTCCGCCGACCCCCACCGCTGACTAACCTGACAGCCATGGGGAACGCGCTGCTCGACTTCGTCATGGCGCTGGTCCGCGACCCGCAGGCTGCCGCCCGGTACGCCGCCGACCCGGCCGGCGCCCTGTCGGCCGCCGGACTGCCCGGGGTGACCGTCACCGATGTCCAGAACCTGATCCCCGTGGTCACCGATTCGTTCGCGACGACGACACCGTCGTTCGGCGACGCCGTCGATGCCGCCAATGTCTGGACCAGTGGGGCGGCAGCCGCAGCGCTGGACGCGTTCCACGTCCCGCATCCGGCCCCGGTCGTCCGCGAAGCGTTGCCGCAGTTCGGTGTGGCGCCGATCGACGCAGCGCCGCCAGACGCGGCGCCCTATCCGTCCGTCGCCGAACCGTTCGTGGACGGGCTGCCGTCCCTGGACCCGGCCGCCGCCGCCCCGCTCGACCACCCGCCCCTGGACCCGGCCGCCGGGGACTGGGCAGCCGACGGCGGCTGGCACCAGACCCACGATCTCCCGCCGGACCATCCGCCGGCGTATCACCCGGGTTTCGACCTGTTCTAAGCGGACCTCCCGAAGACCCCACGTCGACCACGACGTGGGGTTTTTCTATGTCTGCCGCCATCCCCGTATCCCCTAATAGGGGATGATGCAGATCCCTAGTGGGGTATCCCGAAGGATGGGTCCCAACCCCGTTTCCGGCTGATTTCCCGCGTCATACCGTGAGTTGCAGGTTGCCGGACGGACCGGCAAGCAAAGCAACGAAAGGGGCCCGCCATGATCGCTCTCATCGACTTCATCCTCAGCTTGTTCCGCAGCGAGGACGCCGCCCGTGCGTTCGTCGCCGCACCGGAGCAGGCCATGCGCGACGCCGGCGTCACCGGGGTCACCGCCGCACAGCTGTCCTCGGTCGCGGCCACCGCTGTGCCAGGCCTGGTTCTCGGCGACGGCGACCCGATCGCCGGCCTCCAGCGCGCCGTGTCCAACCAGTACGGATTCGCCCCCGCGTACGCGCCGTCGGCCGATCCGTTCTGGGTGTCGTCTCCGGCGTCCGCGCCGGCCCAGACGTATGGGCCGGCGTTCGCGTCGCCGATGTTCGCACCGCAGACCACCACCGATCTGGCCAGCCGCAACACCACCGACTTGGCCAGCCGCAACACCACCGACTTGGCCAGCCGCAACACCACCGATCTGGCCAGCCACAACAGCCCGGAACTGGCCAGCAACAACACCACCGACCTGGCCAGCCACAACAGCACACCGGTGTTCAGCCCGCCGCAGGATGCCGGCGCCAACGCGCAGAACGGCGCCTTCAACCTCGGCTTCGGCGACATCACGTTGGGTAGCAAGACCACCCAGAGCGCGACCGGCCACGGTGTGGTCACCGGCGGCGACAGCAACGGCGACATCGTCAGCGGCGACGGGGCGGTGCTGGGCAACAACAACGCTCTCACCAATGGCGACATCCGGGCCGACCACGGCGCCAACATCTCCACCGGGCAGGCCGCGGTGATCCGTGACAGCGGCACCACCACCACGGCCGGCGCCGACGCCATCACCACCGCGGACTCCGGCACGGTGATCAAGGGTGCGGACAACAGCCTGCACAACGGCGCCTCGATCGGTGGCAGTTCGACGACCACCACGGTCGGCGGCACCGGCAACACCACGGCGGCCGATGGTCACGAGGCGACCACGACTGTTTCTAGTACGGAGGTCACGCACACCACGACCACGACGACGGACAACGCGGACCACTCGGTGCACGAGGCCACCGTCACCGACGCGTCGACGACGGACTCGTCGCACCACTCGCTGTTCGACACCAGCCTGCTGAGCAACAACGACACGGCGTCACATAACGACACCTCACTGCACAGCGACCCGTCGCTGGCATCCGGTAACCACCTCCTGGGTCTGGGCTTCTAACCCGGCCGGCGGCGCGGCGGGGCACCCCGACCTCCCTCCCCCGGTTGCCCGCCGCGACGGCCGGCGGCGCGGCGGGGCACCCGGAATCCCTCCCCCGGGTCCCCGCCGCGTTCGCGTGTGCAGCGCATACCGTGGGAAGCAACGTCGGAGAAAGGGCAACAGGACAGGTGAGCCAGCCGCAGGACCGACGCCAGGTTCCGGTGATCGTCGAGTTGATCGACCACACCCGCACCATCGCCGAACTCAACGACCGGGCCGACATCTCGGCCCGGTTGACGGTGGCCCGGGGCCGAATCACCGACCCGGCCATTCGGGTGGTTATCGCCGGTCAGCTCAAGCAGGGCAAGAGTCAACTGCTCAATTCGCTGCTGAACATCCCGGTCGCCCGGGTCGGGGACGACGAGAGCACGGTTCTGGTGACGGTGGTGGCCCACGGCGCCGAACCGGCGGCGCGACTCGTGGTCGCCGACGGCCGCGGCGGTGAGCAGTGCATCGACATCCCGGTCGGCGATCTGCGCAACGATCTGCGCCGCGATCCACGGGCGGCCGGCCGCCCGGTGCTGCGCGTCGAGGTGGACGCGCCCAGCCCGCTGCTCACCGGCGGCCTGACGTTCATCGACACCCCGGGCGTCGGGGGTCAGGGCCAGCCGCACCTGTCGGCCACACTGGGCCTGCTGCCCGACACCGACGCGGTGCTGTTCGTCAGCGACGCCAGCCAGGAGTTCACCGCACCGGAGATGCGGTTCCTCCGGCAGGCTGTCGAGATCTGCCCGATCGCGGCGACGGTGGTCACCAAGACCGACCTGTATCCGCATTGGCGCCAGGTCGTCGACGCCGACATTGCACACCTGCGCCGGGCGGGTCTGGATCTGCCGGTGCTCCCAGTCTCGTCGCTGCTGCGCAGCCATGCCGTCGCGACCTCCGACAAGGAGCTCAACGAGGAATCCAACTTTCCGGCCGTCGTGTCATTCCTGTCCGAGAAGGTGCTCTCCCGCGAGAACGACCGGGTCCGAGACCAGGTCCTCTCCGAAATCCGCTCGGCCGCAAAACATCTCAACCTCACCGTCGGTTCGGAGCTATCCGCGCTGAACGATCCGCTGCAAGCCCGCAGGCTGGCCGTGGACCTGGAACGGCGTAAGGACGAGGCACAGGACGCCCTCGCCCAAACCGCGCTGTGGCAGCAGGTCCTGGGCGACGGATTCGCCGATCTCACCGCTGACGTCGATCACGACCTGAGGGCCCGCTTCCGGGCGATCACCCAGCACGCCGAGGACGTCATCGACTCCTGCGATCCCACCCTGCAGTGGGCCGAGATCGGAGCCCAGGTCGAAAGCGATGTCGCCGACGCCGTCGGGGACAACTTCGTCTGGGCCTACCAGCGCGCCGAGGTGCTGGCCGCCGAGGTGGCCCGCACGTTCGTCGAGGCCGGACTCGATTCGGTGCGGATTCCCGAACTCGGTGCCCGCGACGCGGCCGGTTCCTTGGGCAGGCTCAAGTCGCTGGCCGACCTGGAATCCAAGCCGATCGGCAAGGGCCACAAAGTGATCACCAGCATGCGCGGGTCCTACGGCGGGGTGCTGATGTTCGGGATGCTGACCTCGGTCGCGGGGCTGGGGATGTTCAACCCCATCTCGCTGGGCGCCGGTCTGCTCCTCGGGCGCAAGGCGTACCACGAAGACCTGGACAACCGGATGCTGCGCGTGCGCAACGAGGCCAAGACCAACCTGCGCAGGTTCATCGACGACGTGATGTTCGTGGTGAGCAAGGAATCCCGCGACCGGCTCAAAGCGATTCAGCGGCAGTTGCGCGACCACTATCGCGACATCGCCAACCAGACCACCCGATCGCTCAACGAGTCGCTGCAGGCCACCTTGGCGGCGGCCCGTCTGGAAGAAACCGAGCGCGCCAACCGAACCCGCGAACTTGAGCGGCAGGCCAATATCCTGCGTCAGGTGATCGACAACGCCGACAAACTCGGCTCGACGGGCAGGAGCGCAGCGACCGGGGAAAACAGCTCCACCGGATCCGCCCGCAGATGAGGCTCAGCGACCGGGTGAGGGCGATCCTGAACGCCACCGTGCCCGTCTATCAATCCGATCCGGCCTATCGGCAGCGCCCCGACATGGCATATCAGTTGCAGCACATCGGCGCACGGCTCAATGCCCCGCTGCGGATCGCGTTGGCCGGCACGCTCAAATCCGGAAAGTCCACTCTGGTCAACGCCCTGGTGGGGGAGTGCATCGCGCCCACCGACGCCACCGAGGCCACCCGCATCGTCACCTGGTTCCGGCACGGCGCAGTCCCCAGGGCCACCGCCAACCACGTCGACGGACGGCGGACCAACGTGCCGATCATCCGCTCCGGCGCCGAAGGTGGCGGTCTTAGTTTCGAATTCGGTGCACTGAGCCACGGCGACGTCGTTGATATCGATGTCGAGTGGCCGTCGCCGCAACTGGCCGGCGCCACCATCGTCGACACCCCGGGTACGTCGTCATTGACCCAGGGGGTCTCCGAACGGACGTTACGGCTGCTGGTTCCCCCCGACGGAGTCCCTCGGGTGGATGCGGTGGTGTTCCTGCTGCGCACCCTCAACGCCGCAGATATCGCTCTGCTCAAGCAGATCGGTGAACTCGTCGGCGGCTCGGCCGGCTCGGCCGGCGCGCTCGGGGTGATCGGTGTGGCGTCGCGGGCCGACGAAATCGGCGCCGGGCGGATCGACGCGATGCTCTCGGCCAGGGACGTCGCCCAGCGCTTCACCGGGGAACTGGACCGCACGGGTATCTGTCAGGCGGTGGTGCCGGTGTCCGGGCTGCTGGCGCTGACGGCACAGACGTTGCGGCAGAGTGAGTTCGACGCGCTGAACATTCTCGCCGCCGTCGATGCCGGGGAACTGAACAAGGCGATGCTCAGCGCCGACCGGTTCGTCCGCGACGATCCCGGCTTGCCGGTGGACGGCGCCACCCGGGCGGCGCTGCTGGACCGATTCGGGATGTTCGGTCTGCGAATCTCGCTGGCGCTTTTGCGTTCCGGCGTCGCCGACGCGGCCACCCTCGCCGAGGACCTGTTGGACCGCAGCGGTCTGCCGGCTCTGCGCGACGAGATCGACCAGCACTTCGCGCAGCGTTCCGACCTGCTCAAGTCGCACACCGCCCTGGTGGCCCTGCGCCGATTCGTCCAACTGCACCCCACCCCTGCGACGCCGCGCATCCTCGCCGATATCGAACCGCTGCTGGCCGACACCCACGCCTTCGAGGAACTGCGCCTGCTCAGCCAATTACGTTCGCGATCAACCACATTCAATATCGAGGAGATGGCTTCGCTGCGCCGGATCCTCGGCGGTTCGGGCACCGACGCGGCCAGTCGCCTCGGCCTGACCGAACTGAGCGCAAACGACGGACCGCGGGCGGCGTTCGCCGCGACGCAGCGCTGGCGGCGCCGGGCCGACCATCCGCTCAACGATCCGTTCACCACCCGGGCCTGCCGGGCCGCGGTCCGCAGCGCCGAGGCGCTGGTGGCCTGGTATGCCGGGCGGCCTTAACCGGCCGGCGGGGCTTCCTGGAGCGTCGGAGCCCTCGGGGTAGGCCGCGGAATCGTCGGCCACAGCGGTTTGGTGGTGGTCTGGGTGACCGTCGTGACCGATGTGGTGACCGACGTGACGGTGGTCGGCGAGGGCGCTTCGGTGGTGGTGGGCGCGGCCGTCGTCGTCGGGGTGACGGTGCTGGTCACGGTGGTCGGCTCGGGCGCAGGAGGTGGCGGGGGCGCGGCGCTGGTGTTCGGCGACGGCGCCTCGGTCTGTGTGACGGTGGACTGCGGGGTCTCGGTGTCCGACGGCGCCGGAGCGGGTGCCGCCGTGGTGGCGGCGCCGCTGGTGGACGTCACGGCGGGCGTGGTGGAGGACGAGCCGGCGGTGGTGAAGCTCACGATGGCGTAGATCAGCAGCGCCAGCAACGCGGCGGTCAGCGCACCGAGGCCGATGAGCACCGCGGGCCGGTGATGCCAGGCGGGCGGCACCTCGGCGGGCGGATAGGGCCCATACCCGGTCTGCGGCGCATAGCCCGTCGGTGGTTGGTCGTAGCCCGTCGGTTGGTTGTACACCGAGGGCTGGTCATACTCGCTGTAGGCCTGCCCGCCGGTGCCGCCGAAGTTGGCGTACTGGGTCGGGTCGCCCTCGGAGTAGTTGTTCGGGTCATCGGGGTAACCGTTACGCGCCACGCGTTCCAATCGTAGTCGTCAGGTCTGGAATCGAGGCATGACCTCCGCGGCGAACAACTCGAGGTGCGCGAGGTCGGAAAGATCCAGAAGCTGCAGGTATACCCGCTGTACCCCGGCATCGGCGAACGTCTTCAGCCGCTCGGCGATCTCGTCCGGCTTGCCGGTCAACGGGGAGTTGGCCCGCATCTCGCCGAGTTCGCGGCCGATTGCCGCCGCCCGCCGGGTGAGCTGAGACTCGTCCTCGCCCGCGCACACCACGAACGCCGCGGAGTAGACGATGTCGTCGGCCGCCCGGCCGGCCGCCTCCAGCGCGGCGCGGACCCGACCGAACTGCACCGGCACGAAATCGAGTGCCGGGAAAGCCAGATTGAACTCGGTGGCGAACCGCGCGGCCAACGCCGGAGTGCGCTTGGGGCCGCCGCCGCCGATGACGATCGGGGGGTGCGGGCGCTGCACCGGTTTGGGTAGTGCCGGGGAGTCGACGACGGTGTAGTGGTTGCCGGTGTAGTCGTAGGTGTCCCCGGTGGGGGTCGCCCACATGCCGGTGATGATCTCGAGTTGCTCCTCGAGTCGCTCGAAGCGCTCACCGAGGCTGGGGAACGGTATGGCGTAGGCCTGGTGCTCGGCTTCGAACCAGCCTGCGCCGATGCCGAAATCGACTCGGCCGCCGCTCATTTCGTCCACTTGGGCCACAGAGATGGCTAGCGGTCCGGGATAGCGGAACGTCGCCGAGGAGACCAGGGTGCCCAGCCGGATCGCCGACGTCTCCCGGGCGATGCCGGCCAAGGTAACCCAGGAATCGGTGGGCCCGGGCAGGCCCTCGACATTCATGGCCAGATAGTGGTCGGAGCGGAAAAACGCGGAGAATCCCAGGGATTCGGCGCGTTGCGCCACCGCGAGCTGCTGTGAGTACGTTGCACCCTGCTGAGGTTCGACGAAAACGCGAAAATCCACGTCGCTCAGCCTAGACAGCTTTAGCCTGGATGCACCGATTCGGTAGCGGTGCGGTATTGAATTCCGTTGTGGGCC
>CAZVST010000091.1:2629-13820 GCA_964629725.1 uncultured Mycobacterium sp. | reverse complement strand
CGTCTTCCGTGGCTCAGCGCCCCCGAACCCCACCGGCGCGAAAAATCGAGGCTAGAGCGGGCCAGCCGTCAATGTGCGGTTAGCTTCGGTAGGAAGATTCCGGCAATTTCGTCATCCGTGTGCCATCAGAACCGGAATCGTGCCACCGAAAAACGGGACCTACACACTTTTTCGGCACGAGCCGTCCGCTGTTGTGGGCTTCGACGAACATCGGGCCGTCGCGCTCGGCGCAGCATGCAATGTCGATACGGAAATCCGATACCCCTGCCAAGTACGTGGTCAGGTACGCCCGCACATGGTTCCGATGCAACGGGGCCGTCATTCCGGGGTGAAGCACCGTGCCCTCGTCCGGATCGAAGAGTTCTCGTACCTGTCCGGATCGGCCGCACCACCGACGTCCCCGAAGCGTTCGAGGAAGCGTTCTGACGTCATTGGTCCGGAGGGCATCTTCCACCCGGAATCGTGGTCGTGAGAAGAGGAATAGCGCGGCGACAGCGGCTTCGATGGCCAATCCGTCCTCATTCTCCTTGGAGCGGGAACTATCGACGACGACCGAGATGGCACGCGCCACAAACGCGCCGCCCCATGCCGCGCCGAGAACCACTGCGGCGTCGCGACTTCCGACGGGTCAGCCCAGGGCGTCGACGTCGAGGGACAGGAACCGGCAGACCTGCGAAGCGGCGGCCTCGAGGTCGCCTACCCCGCTGATCGAGATGTGCGCTGTGTCACCCTCCTGCCGAACCCACGTCTCGGCTCGTGACCAGTCGGCGTCCACCCGAAAGACGGTGTGAAGGGTTGCGTCGGCTCCCTGGGATCGAAGGGTCGCCGGCGCAAATCCCTCCCAGAACTTCCGACTGGTGGCCAGCGACCACGGCCCAAGTACGTCGACGCTGACGTCGTGGCTCCTAGCCATGGATCGTGACGGCATAGCCGTCGGGGTCGGTGAAGGTGAAGGTCCGTCCGAACGGTCCGTCGAAGGGCGGCACCGCGATCGGGACCCCGGCATCGGCGAGTCCGTCGTGAACGGCTTGAGCGTTGTCGGCGCGCAACCACAGCGCCACCCCAATTCCCTGCCGAGGACTGGCGGCGTCGAGATCGACCCCGAGCAACGGCTCACGGACGGCGAAAGGGCACCGGAGTGGTGTCGAAGACAACGGCGCCCGGCGGACTGAAGGGCTGGCGGCGCAGGCCCAGTCACGTCTCGGAGAAGCCCGCGGAACGCTCGGGGTCGCGAACCTGCAGTGCGACGAAGTCGGGTCCGGTGACGGTCATGATGGAAAACTCCACAAATTGTCAGGATGTTGACATACGGTCATGTCAGGAGGCTGACATGAGTCGATCCCGCGGCATTCGCGGCGATGACGGGCAGACCGGCAACGACCTGAATCAGGTGGTCGGATACGTGTTCAAACAGGCGGCGACAGCGCTGCGCGCGGCGATGGATGCCGTTCTGCGGCCCCTCGATGTCACCGTGCCGCAGTACGCATGCCTCGAACTCCTCGACGGCCGCCCTGGACTTTCCAATGCCGAACTGGCCCGCGGCGCCTTCGTAACCCGCCAGTCGATGAACGGGGTCCTGCGCGGCCTGCAGGACCGCGGCCTGGTCACCCGCCCGGCGACCGCGCCCCACGGCCGGGCGCTGCCGACCCAACTCACCGCCGACGGACAGAAGCGGCTTCATGCGGCGCGCACCGCGGTCCGCGCGGTCGAACATCAGATGCTGAGCGGACTGAGTCAAGACGAACAGTGCCGGCTCCGCGACGACCTTGCCAAGTGCATTGACGCACTGGGGAACAGCGACAACGCGACCAATCACTAGTACATGACCGATTGGTCATGTACTTTCGTTCCATGACTGCACCGCCAGAACTCCACGTCCAATCCCAGGGATCCGGCCCGTCGCTGGCGCTGCTGCACGCCAACGGCGGCGACCATCGCGACTTCGCCGCCGTCGCACCAGCCCTGGTGGAATCAGGCTGGCGCGTCACCACACTCGACTGGCCGGGACACGGGCAGAGCCCGCGCCGCTCGCCGGAGACAGCGGTCGGGTTTGGCGAACTGCTGGTCGCGACGCTCGACGAACTCGGCGGTGAGCATGTCCTGCTGGGAAACTCGGTGGGCGGCTTCGCCGCTCTGTACGCCGCCGCCCATCGGCCCGAACGAGTCGCCGGTCTCGTCCTGGTCTCCCCCGGCGGGTTCTCGCCCCGATGGATCGGAACGACGCTGGCCTGCCGGGCCTTCGGATCGCGACAACTGGCGCCCGTCGTCTACCGGAGCCTGCCGCGGTTGTACCTGCGGGATCGCAACGCCGGCGTCACCGCCGCGATCGAGCGCGCGACGCAGGCGTCCCGATCCCCGGATCGCGCTGAGGTCTACGCCGAACTCTGGCGCAGCTTCACCGACACCGACCATGACGCCCGCCGTCTGGCCGCCTCGATCGACTGCCCCGTTCTGCTGGCCTGGGGAACCCGGGACCCGATCCTGCCCTGGCAACTCGACGGCCGGCGCGCGCGCACGGCACTGCCCCAGGCGCAAACCGTTACTTTCCGCGGCGCGGGCCACCAGCCCTTCCTGGAAAGGCCCACCGAATTCCTGGCGCGCACCGCAGCATTCCTGGCGAGCGTGCGCGACGTGGCCGCCCGGTGAGCGAGCCGGCACCACCACGACGGCGCGGGCCCGGCAGCCGGGCCGATGAGAACCACCCCACCCGCCTGGAAATCCTCAACGCGGCAATCGAACTCGCCGAACGCACCGGCCTTCGAGAACTCTCCATCGCTGATGTCACCGCGGCGGCGGGCCACGCCAAGGGAACCTTCTACATCCATTTCAAGGACCGGACCGCCCTCTTGGTCGCGCTGCACAGGTGGTTCCACGACACGGTGTTCGAACAGGTGCTCAGCACCACCGCAGACGCCGAACCGGGCCCCGAACGCGCACGACGGCGCCTTATCGCGTTCCTGGACGCCTGCCGCGAACTCCCCGGCGTGCGAACGCTGATCCTCGACGCCCGAACCGAGCCCGCTATTGCGGCCGAGGTCGACAGCCGCAATCGTCAGGCGACGCAAATCCTCGGCACCGATCTCACCGGTGCGGCTCACCCGCGCGAGACAGCCCGCATCGTCATCCTCGCCGCAGCCGATATCGCCGCTCGCGAATCACGTCAAGGACGGCGGATTCCCGCAGCGCGCCAAGCCCTGCTCAACGTCGTCGAATGCGCGAACTAGCTGCAGCAGTTGGGATCCAGCGCCACGCACAGCGCCTGCAGCGCCTCCGGCCGGACCCGGTGAAAGACGTTCATCCCCCGTCGCTCCGACAGCACCAGGCCTGCCTTGCGCAGTTGGGTCAGGTGGTGACTGACGGTGGATTCGGTGAGGCCCAGGACCGTCGCCAGGTGACCGGAGGACTCCTCACCGTCAGGTGATCCGAACAGGTGGGCGATGATTTTCACCCGCGCTGGATCGGCTAATGCCTTGAGCCGCAACGCGATATTAAGGGCGTCGTCGTCGCTCATCGGACCGAAGGCCACCGGGGCGCAGCACACCGGCGCGGTGGTGTCGATGACGGGCAACGCTTTCGGCATGCGCCAAGCCTGCCAGATATATTGACATATATCAAAGCGGTGGTGCATGCTGGCGCCAGCAGGTAGTTCGACATATGTCTTACGACTCCGGAGGGGTGGCCATGTCCCGCGTACAACTCGCACTCAACGTCGACGACCTCGACGCCGCAATCACGTTCTACTCCAAGCTGTTCGGCTCCGAACCCGCCAAGGTCAAGCCCGGCTACGCCAACTTCGCCATCGCCAATCCCCCACTCAAGCTGGTCCTTCTGGAGAACCCGGGGCAGGGCGGCACGCTCAACCATCTCGGCGTTGAGGTCGAGTCCAGCGAGGTCGTGCACTCCGAGATCGCGCGACTGACCGACGAAGGCATGTTCACCGAGGAGGAGATCGGCACGACGTGCTGCTTCGCCACCCAGGACAAGGTTTGGGTCACGGGTCCGGGCGGGGAACGCTGGGAGGTCTACACCGTGCTGGCCGATTCGGAAACGTTCTTCGGAACCATTCCGGTCGAGCCCGTCGCGGCCGCGCCGGGCGGGTGCTGCGGAGCGTGACCTCGACCTCGCAGACCGACCACCTCAGCGCAAGACTGTCGACCCTCGACCGACTGCTGCCGGTCTGGATCGCGGCCGCGATGGGACTCGGCTTGCTACTGGGCCGGCTCGTCCCCGGGTTGGGTAAGGCACTGAGCGCGGTGCAGGTCGACGGCGTCTCACTGCCGATCGCCATCGGCTTGCTGGTGATGATGTATCCCGTCCTAGCGAAGGTGCGTTACGACCAGCTCGACACCGTCACCCGTGACCGAAAGCTGTTGTCCAGCGCACTGTTTCTGGTATGGGTCGTCGGCCCGGCGCTGATGTTCGCCCTGGCCTGGCTCTTCCTCCCGGGCCTATCGGAGTACCGGACCGGGATCATCATCGTCGGCCTGGCGCCCTGCATCGCGATGGTGATCATCTGGAACGACCTGGCCCGCGGCGACCGTGAGGCGGCCGCCGTGCTGGTGGCGATCAACTCGGTGATCCAGGTGCTGTTCTTCGCCGTCCTCGCGTGGTTCTACCTCTCGGTGCTGCCCGGCTGGCTCGGGATGAAACAGACCGACATCTCCTTCTCCACCTGGCAGATCGCCAAGTCGGTGCTGATCTTCCTCGGCATCCCCCTGGTCGCCGGTTACCTGACCCGCCGCTACGGCGAGAAGGTAAGGGGGCGGCAGTGGTACGAGAAGACCTTCCTGCCCAGGATCGGTCCGTGGGCGCTCTATGGACTGCTTTTCACGATCGTGATCCTGTTCGCTCTGCAGGGCAAACAGATCACGTCGCGTCCGCTGGATGTGGTGCGCATTGCGCTTCCCCTGCTGGCCTACTTCGCGATCATGTGGTCCAGTGGATACGTCGTCGGGTGGGCGCTGAAACTCGGCTATCCCCGAACCGCCACGCTGGCATTCACCTCTGCGGGCAACAACTTCGAACTCGCCATCGCGGTGGCGATCGCAACCTTCGGGGTCACCTCGGGTCAGGCGCTGGCCGGTGTCGTCCGCCCGTTGATCGAGGTGCCTGTCCTCGTCGGATTGGTCTACGTCGCTCTGGCGCTGCGCCGTTTCTTCCCGCAGCGATGAGAACAGCGGTCGACCCGGGCGCGACGTCGGTGTGGAACAGCGCCGATTTCCCCTGCGAAGACACCTGGTCCTTCGATCTCTCCCCCGCCGACCGGGATGCGCTGATCACCTACGCCCGTGGCGGGGTCCTTGAGGAGCTGCAAGCCCAGTTCGCCGAGAACGCAGGCGATTGGGCGGACCATCTCACCTCCGGACCCGGATTCGTACGGCTGCGGCGCTTCCCGACTGCCGCGCTCACCGAGTCAGAAACCGAGCGGGCCTACCTCGGCCTGGGTGGGCTTCTCGGCGAACCGGTCGGCCAGGACCGCGATGCCAACATCGTGACCCACATCCGCGATGAACAACTGCCCGCGGCGCCGGGAATCCGCAAGTACCGCACCAACCTTCGGCAGGACTTCCACAGCGACGGGTCCGATCTCGTCGGACTGCTCTGTCTCCACCCCGCCAGATCCGGGGGCGAATCCCGGATCGTCAGCGCCCACGCGCTCTACAACGAGATGCTGCGCCGCGCTCCGGACCTCGTGGAGGTCATGTACCGACCCATGCCGTGGGACCGCAATGACGAGCAGAGCCCCGGCGAGCCACCATATTTCGAGCTGCCGCCGATCGTCGATATCGCCGGCCTTCCGCGACTGTTCTTCATCGCCTGGTACATCCGCGACTCACAACGCCACCCGCAGGCTCCGCGACTGAGCGACGAGCAGCGCGGCGCCCTCGACCTCGTCGAGACGATCGCCAACGACCCGGCCTTCCACATCGAGATGCGGTTCGAGCCCGGCGACATCCAGTTTCTGAACAACACCACCGTCCTGCACTCCCGCGAGGCCTATGTCGACGAGGACGATCCGGCCCCGCGACGACACCTTCTGCGCCTGTGGTTGAAATCACCCACAAACACCACCCATGAACTTCTGCGTGGCGGAGTGCCGCGGCAGAGGTCCTAGCGACCGTCCGTCTCGAGCAGCCTCTTGGGGTGCATGCCGTCGACCTGACCGATGAACGGTGGGTGGATGCTGTAGCCGAGCATTCGCCGGATGTCCTCGGAGACCGCCCGAACGGTGTCGCGGGTCATCGACAGCATGAACGCCTCCTGCGGGCGCACCCACGGCTCGCAATACTGCGCCGTGACGGCGAGCCGCGGGTCTTGTGAGCGGTTGGCGCCGCCGCCGTGCCACAGGGTGCCGAGGAAGAAGACACACGAGCCGGCCGGCATGACCACCGGCTGACGCTCGGCCGGGTCGGGACGCTCCTGGCCCCACAGATGGCTCCCCGGCACGATGTCGGTGGCGCCGTTGTCGGCGGTGAATTCGTCGATCGCCCAAATGGTGGCTGCTCCCAGGGCCTTTCGCGGCCGGGGCAGCGGGTAGAAGGCGTCGTCGGTGTGCAGCATCTGCGCTTGCTCGCCGGGCAGGATGTTGATCACCTGCAGCATCGACAACAGATAGTTGGGCAGCAACAGCCGATCCAGCAGCGCCAGCACCCGCGGATGGTCGGCGATCAGATCGCAGGCGCGGGTCTTGTTGAGCACGCTGTAGACCCGCTGGGTGGCCCGGCCCTCGAAGGCATTTCGACCCTCAAGGTTGAGCAGCGGCGTCACATCGCGCTTGATGTCGTCGACCTGTTCGGAGGTCAGCAGGTTCGGCAGGATCACGTACCCGTCCCGCTCCACCTGCGCCAAGTCTGCGCTGACGACAGCGGGATCGACGCTGGCGCCCGCGCTCGCGGTCCTTGGATAGGTGCCGGCCAGATCCGAGTTCAGCAACTCGGAAAACGACGGATGATCGACGCTCACGATTCCCCTTCGACGTTGGACGAACACTAGCGGTATTCGAGTACCTGAATCGCCCTGGAAATCCTGGAGGCTCTGATGTGCCCTGGGTTCGGTGGTGTCGTCATGCTTGGGTTTCAGGCCACGGGTAGGGCGGATTGGTTTAGCAATTCGAACTCTACTGGTGTGCGCATTCCGAGGGCGGAATGACGGCGTTGGCGGTTGTGGAAGATCTCCAGGTACTCGAAGATCGCGTTGGCCAGCTCGATGCGTGTCTTCCATCGTTTCCGGTTGAGTAGCTCGGATTGCATTCTGGCCCAGAAAGATTCGATCATCGCGTTGTCGTAACAGTCTCCGATTGACCCCATCGAGGGCACCAGTCCGGACCGTTTGGCGCGGTCGGTGAAGGCCCAGGAGGTGAATTGGGCATGTTCAAGGGGTCGATGCAACACCGGCTTGTGTCAGTGAGGATAGCTGTTGTTGGTAGACCTCGGCAGGCGTACGCCATCGAAGTACCTTGCGTGGCCTGGAGTTGACTGCCACGGCCACGGCCCGGAGGTCCGTGTCGGTCCAGCTGGTGAGGTCCGCAGTACAGCTTGCCTTCATAGGTGCGGTGCTCGGTGATGTCGGTGACCCACAAACGATTTGGCGCCTCCCGGGTAAACATCCTCTCGACCAGATCAGTGGCCGTCGGCGTCTCGTGACGCGGCCGGGGCCGCCGCCGGTTGCCGGGCAAGCCCTTGATCCCCGCGCGTGCCATCAGCAGCTCGACCTGGGTGTGGCCGACCTGCAGTCCCAGGCCGAGTGTCAGCTCGGCGTGTACCCGGCGGCTCCCGTAGGTCCCGCGCGAGGCCGTGTGGACGGCCTGGATCTGCTCGGCCAACCACGCGTGACGAACCGCTCGGGCCGAGGGCAGGCGGCGCCGCCATTCGTAGTAACCCGACTGGGCCACCGACAACAGCCGGCAGGCCGTCTGCACGGGTAATCCTTCTGCGGCCATAGCGGCTGTGGCCGCGTACAGCCTTTTGGGTCGTGCGGCTCCCGCAGCAGCTCACGGGCTCTCTTCAGGATCGCCACCTCGGTCTCGAGCTCGCGGATGCGCTTGTTGGCCGCAGCCAGCTCGGCCTGTTCGGCCCGGTTGAGGCCCGGCAGTTGACCAGTGTCGATCAGTTCCTGCTTGCGCCAGCCATAGATGGTCTGGTCGCTGATACCCAGATCGGCAGCGATCTGGGCGATCGGGCGGCCAGCGGCCACCAGATCGAGCACCTTGCCGCGGAACTCTTCGTGATAACGCTTGGGCACGGACACGGCTCCTTCAGCGGACGTCATGACCAAAAGTCAAACAAACCGACTCCGTGCAACCCAGGGCACATCACACACCCGCAGGCTGGCTCCAAGTTCCCGAACAAGGATCACCGCTCGACCAGACACCGAGCCCGCGGGTGACCACTCAATACTCAGGGATCACCAGGTGTCCCGGTCGGTTCGGCCACCCGCGGGCTCACTCCGAAGCTAAATGTCGGTATGCGGGGTTAGCCTCGCGAACGTGCGAACGGGGGTGTGGCATGGATGCTGTAACGACGTTCCGCGGGCTGTCCCGCGGCGCCCGATGGAGCCTGATCGGCGGATCGGTTCTGCTGATCATCGCGCTGGCAGACCGGTCGGCGCTGTGGGTCCTCATCGCGCTGGCCCTCATCATCCCTGCGGGCCGGAAGCTGTTGTCGGCGACGTCCACCCCCCGAACCGCCGAGCCGTGGCCGTGGCCGCCGGAGTTCCGGGCACGGGCTGAGAGCATGGCGCGGGCCATCGACCCCATACCGGAACGCCAGAGCCTGCTGCCCCCAGATGAACGCTCGTCAACGATTGCCAAGGTCGCCACCACCAAGGATGCACTGTCGCGGCTTATCTCCGATAAGCCCCCTGCCTGGCCGTGGGCGGTCTTCGCCTCGGTACTTGTGCAGCGCCGCAATGCCGTGCAGTCCCGACTTCGGCTACGCGTCTCGGGGTACCAGCCGCGGCCCGGAATCGCTCCGCTGTCTGGGCGGGCGTACTGCGAGACCGCCCGCACCGCGATGAACAACGCCGCCGATCTCGTCGCGCAGACCGAGCAATACATCCTCAGCCCGGCATTCACCGGAGCGATCGGCAATGCCGGTCAACAGAGCAGCGCCGACCCTGATGCCATCATCGCGGCCGCCAACCGGTTGATGGACTACCACGAAGGTTTCCTCGCCCAGGCGGAGACGTGCCTGCAAACACCGGTCATGCCCGAGGCTCGGGTCTTCGTTGCGGACATGGGCGCCTTCACGCTGTGCCCGCTGCTCGGATACGAGCAATTCATCCCAACCGTGTGCGCCCGAATCGCAGAGGCCCAGGAACTACTTCCCTACACCAAGGGCGATCAGGTAATCGCCCTCGACGACGTCACCATGACCATGGAAGTACCTGATGGGCTCACCGACCACATCGTCGCGCACATCAAGGAGCTCACCCGGGTGGACTAGAGACGGTCGACCCGGCCTGCCGGCGGCAGGCCTCCGAGCAGTAGCGGACGTTGTCCCAGTCCCGTGCCCACTTCTTTCGCCACTCGAATGGCCGCGCGCACCGCTGGCAGATTTTCGGAGGATGGCCGTTCTTGGTACGCGGCACAGCGGGCACGATGCCGACTGTATCGCCGCTGCGTTTCACTGACGGCTGCAAAACATAATTGCGTCGCGCAAAGCGGTTCGCGGCGAGTTTGCCTGCCTCTATCCTCGGCACATGAGCTCGATATTCGACCGGACCCGGACACCGGAGCAACGCCGGCAGGCCGTCTCCAACCTCTTCGACTTCTTCGTCAGAGGCGGAATTGCCGACACCACGCGGATGCCCTCGGTGGTCATCGATGAAAGCCACAAGTCCACGCTGCACCGCTATCTGCCGGTCGACGGTGTGCCGCTGACCGGCGACCCCATCCTGCTCGTCCCGCCGCTGGGATCCCAAGCGATCTGCTTCGACCTTCGGCGCGGCTGCTCGCTGGTCGAGCACTTGCTGAGCCAGGGCCGCCCAACCTACCTGGTGGACTACGGCGAGATGAGCCTCAAGGACCGCAACCTCGGGATCGAGTTCTGGGTGTCGGAGGTGGTACCCAATGCCGTTCGGAAGGCGTCCGAGGATAACGGCGGTAGGCCGGTGCATCTCATCGGCTGGTGCCTGGGCGGGCTGATCGCGCTGCTGACCACGGCCGCCTACTCGGAACTACCGATCAAGTCGGTCGCGATGGTCGCCAGCCCCGTCGACCTCAGCAAGCACAAAATGATCGCGCCGTTGCGGACGGCCGGGAAGTACACCGGGGGCAAGATCATCGGCGGCACACTCAAAGCACTGGGTGGTATGCCGGCCGCGATCGTCGGGCCCGCGTTCAAGGCGACGTCGCTGACGACCTACCTCAAGAAGCCGGTCACCATGTTCAAGCGCCGCGACGATCGTGAGTTCCTGGGTCACGTCGAGGCGGTCGACGGATTGATGAACAGCATGCTGGCCTACCCCGGTCGCGCGACCTTGCAGGTCTACCAGCGGCTGGTCCAGCAGAACGATCTGGCCGACGGCGTCATCCAGGGGCCCAACAAGCTGGTGAAGCTCTCCGATATCCGCGTGCCGGTGATGAACATCGCCGGTAGCAGCGACGTGCTAGTTCCCGTCGACGTCGCGCACCACGTCGGTGGGCTGCTGCCCAACTCGCCGACGGTCCGCATGGAGACCGCACCCGGCGGGCACCTCGGAGTGCTCACCGGACGCTCTTCCCCGGCGACGACCTGGGCCATGATCGACGACTTCCTGGCCAAGCAGTACGCCTGACGCGCTAACCCTGGGTTAGTGGGTCGTGAGAACGTCCCGACATGACATGGACACTCGCGGGCCTAACCGTCAGGGGTGGTACGGCTCCCACATCCGTGTTCGGGTCGTATTTCGTTCCGATGCACCACACCAGATAGATGTTCACCCCGTTTTCGACCCACCCAACAGGTGGTCGGGCGCGGCCTTCACGGTCGGCATATACGCGAAGCGCTCCATAACCGCGCTCCCAGTCGTCGCTCCGCGGATCCCAAGTCCACCCCGGCAGAGATTCCAGCTGCGCCCTTCGGTCCGCGCTGAGTCGTTCCCGATTGACTCTCTGCGCCGCGACCCACGAGCCGAGGTCCACACCGCCTTCCGAGTGTTCCCGATTGACTCTCTGCGCCGCGACCCACGAGCCGAGGTCCACACCGCCTTC
>CAZVST010000091.1:0-2529 GCA_964629725.1 uncultured Mycobacterium sp. | reverse complement strand
CGAGTGCCGGCGGTTGACACGGGCATGGCCTTCCCGCCCGGCGAATGCCTGCAGTATCACGGGGAGGGGCGCTTTCCGGCGATTCAAAGATGTGCTCTCACGGTGGCCCCAGGAGCTGCAGCGGTACTACCTACTATCGAACGAACGCCAGCGCGGGCGGACGCGTGGCTTGCGGCAGAAGGCTTCCGGCCTGCCGGCTCAGCGAGGTTCGACTTTGAATGACGTACTGCGCCCGCCATTGCGCACAACAGTCCGCTTCACATCACCAACAAGATGTCGAAACGGCGATCCTCGAGTCGGAGTTCTTTCAGTCGACTGTGGCAGGCCGGGGAAACGGCCTTCAGTTGTTCGCGGTTTCCGTCAGACTTCCGCACATGAGTGATCTCAGCGGTGGGTTCGAGAAGGCGCAGCAGGACGTCAAGACCTTGACGAAACGGCCCGGCAACGATGACCTGGCGTTCCTCTACGGGCATTTCAAACAAGCGACGGTCGGTGATGTCACCGGGTCCAAGCCGGGGCGGTTCGACCTGGTCGGCCGTGCGAAGTACGACTCATGGACGAAACTTGCCGGATTGACCAAAGAGGAGGCGATGCGCCAGTACATCGACAAGGTGGCTGCCCTGCTGTCCAAGTGAGCAGCGCTGCGCCGGTGCCGACCGAGCCGCAAACGATTTGGGCACGAGGACGCGCTGTCCACATCGAATGCGTGAGATTCTTCTCGGGCTGGGGTGGGCTGGAAACACCCCGCGTCGAACGCGAGGCGATGTGACGTTGTATTTGCATCGCGGGTCCGCGGAAACGAGGATAAGGTGCTTTATGACAGATGCTGATGACGCGGGGATCACTCTTGCGCAAGTCACCATGATCTCGACGGTTTCGTCCTACGAGATCAATCAACATCTCCAAAAGGGCACCTACCGACTCGTCATCGTCGCTCCATTCGACACGAAGATCACCGTCGCTCCGCTCAACCCACCACTGGGACTGCAATTCCAGCCTGATCTGGATCCGGCCACGGAGGTATGGAATTCCTTACTGGTCACGCCACGGGAGGAGCAGTACACCTTTCTGGTGCGAGTTAATCGACCACTCGAAAATGAGCCGCTGCATGTGCAGTTTCTCTTCCAATCGCCCGTTTCAGAGCCTCTGCCAGGACCTCCGCCGCCGCCCCCGCCGCCTCCTGCGCCTCCGCCTCCACCGCCACCCCCTGCCGCACCGCCGGGCGACATGCAGGATTACTACCGACGGCTGGGATACACCATTGGAGGCGAGGGCGCCGTGGAGTTCTGGTACGTGGCTTTTCGGACCAATAAGGCAACTCAGCAGCGGGAAATTTGCATGAACGGCAACATCTCGTGGTCTGTGGACCTGCACGATCCGGCACGCACCATGCGGAATTTCCCTCAGGAAGATGCGACGTACACCTACGGCCGTCTCGGACCGTTCCCGACCAGGGGCCAAGCCGAGGCCAGCTCTATCCAACTCGCGACGCAGCTTTTCGCTGATCCAACGCGCTACGGTATGTGGATCGTGAGCGGGGGCATGAGGCAGCCGGTATTCAGCTGAGTATGGCTCTTCTGACCCTTCCGTCGGTCGGCGGATTCTCGACCTGCGGTTCTTCAGGTTGTCTCACAGTGTTTCAGCCGCTATTTGTCTCACGGACCGCTTCATTTCCTCAGCACCGGCTCGATCGAGCGGCCAGCGAAGTCCTCCAATTGGGAGCGGCGTTGCGGGGGTCAGCCGACCCCAGAGTCGGTCGAAGGGCCACCAGTCGCCGTCGCCGGAGTGGCCCTCGCTGCCGGGCGGACCCCACTCGGCGATGCATTGTTGCGTTGGGCCGAGATCGACCACATTTCGGTCGCAGAGGTACGCCAGGAGACTCTGGTAGATGCGGAACGGCACCGGATCGGATACCGCGGCGGAAGAAGCAGGGTGTGCTCACCACATCACCCTCTGCTGGCTGCTGCTTCCGCAGTGGTAACTACCTCAGTACCGATAGTGGTCATTGTGTTGTCCTCCATTTCGTTTCGGGGCCTAAACCGACTCGCGGGAGTCGGACAGGCGAGGCCAGCGGTACACCCATTCGGGGCAGCGGTACACCCATTCGGGGCACCACGAGAGCGGGTCACCGCACACCTGGCACGCGTCGAGGCTTCCGATCATCCCGGCGGGTTCCAGACCGAGGTGGTCGACGCCGCGGTCCAGAAGATGGGCGAGCACCCACTGGCGGTCGATCACCGCCGGTGCTTCGGTGGCGAGATCGCCGACAGCTTTCCGATCCGGGCGACGAATCACCCCCGCCTGTTGACGGGCGTTCGCGTTGAGCACGTGCGGGCGGGGTTCGGTCGTTGACGGTGAGGACGGCTCGGCAGGATCTGGGCGGCGGCGTGGTGACGATGACCGCACGAGTGGGCCGAGCACGCCCCTGGCCGGGTGCGAGATCAGTTGCCCGCACCCCGCGTGCGGCGGCACCCTCGCGTTGACTCATCGAAAATGCCCGCGTAACCCCTATCGTTGCCTCATGTGAGG
>CAZVST010000090.1:0-13919 GCA_964629725.1 uncultured Mycobacterium sp. | reverse complement strand
AAGGCCCACAACGGAATTCAATACCGCACCGCTACCGAATCGGTGCATCCAGGTTTAGACGGTATGGGGAGGCTGGGGCCTCACTGCATGTGAACGTGGGTTGCCGACAGGAATTGGGTCCTGGCCGGTAGAGCCGCAGATGTAGGAGGCCCCAGTGATAGCTCAGCGTACGAGTGTTGGTTTGGATGTGCATGCGCGTTCGGTCGTTGCTTGCGGGTTGGACCGGGAAACCGGTGAGATCACCGAGCGGCGGTTGAGCCCGGATCACCGCGAAATCCTGGACTGGATCGACGGCTTGCCAGGTCCGGTGGCGGTGACCTACGAGGCCGGCCCGACCGGGTTCGGTCTGGCGCGGGCGTTGGAGACGGCCGGGATCGTGTGTCAGGTTGCCGCCCCGTCGAAGTCGATACGCCCGGCCGGGGATCGGGTCAAGACCGATGCGCGCGATGCGGCACATCTGGCGTGGCTGCTGCATCTGGGCCAGATCACCGCGGTCACCGTTCCCACCGCCGATCAGGAAGCCGCCCGGGATCTGGTGCGTGCCCGGGAGGACTGCCGCGGGGATCTGATGACCGCGCGGCATCGGATCTCGAAACTGCTTCTGCGCCAGGGAATCGTGTATTACGACGGGCAGGCTTGGACCGGTCGCCACGAGCTGTGGCTACGCCGACAGCGTTTTGACAATCCGGCGTTGCAGTTGACCTACGACGCCGCCTTCGACGCTATGACAGCGTGCTTGGACCGGCGGGAACGGCTGGAGGCGGCGATCGAGGCGATGGCCGCCGACAGCGAGTTCACCTCGGTGGTGCGGCGACTGGGCTGCCTGCGGGGGGTCGCCACGCTGACCGCGTTCGGGCTGGCACACCGAGATCGGGGACTGGCACCGGTTGACCGGACGGACGATCGGCGCCTACCTGGGGTTGGTGCCTTCGGAATACTCCTCCGGCAGTAGCCGGGCCCAGGGGGCGGTGACCAAGACCGGCAACGGGCACGCACGCCGCCTGTTGGTCGAAGCTGCATGGCACCATCGCAGCCCGTACCGCCCCGGAACCGTGTTGCGGCGTCGCTGGGACCTGGCGTCCCCGGCTGCGCGGTCTCGTGGTCAGGCCGCAAACCGGCGGCTGCATCAGCGGTGGGCCCAATTCGATGAACGCAAGAAGCGTTCGGTGGTCGCCAACATGGCCGTGGCCCGGGAACTGGCCGGCTGGTGCTGGTCACTGGCGGTACTCGATGAGTAGCCACCCATGAACACCCCAGGTGAGCACACTGGTGGAGACGGCAAGCGTCTTGGAGTGACCCGCGACTCGACTATGAGCAATCCTGTTGTCCAACAACATGATCACGCTCGACTTTAGACAGCGGCCAACTCCGACTCGAAAGTCCCGTCCTGCGGTAACCAACCCGCGTATATCGGACTGACAACGCGTCGACACGACACGCTCGGCGCCACCAACACTCACCTGGGTCAAACGAAGCGGCGGCCGTGGCGACGGTTACGGCCGCCGCTTCACCCTGCCCCTTGACAAATCAATCCCCATATCAGTCGAGTCGACAGATGCCGCCGAGGTACGAGGCGGAGGAGGAGCGAGAAAGTCAGGCCTAGTAGCGTCCCGTTCCGAGGGGAGGTGCCCATGAGAACCGAGCGGTTCGACTTTCCCAACGAGCAAGGCCACCTACTCACTGCGGTGCTGCACCAACCGGCCGGGGAGCCCCGCGACGTCGCGCTGTTCGCGCACTGCTTCACGTGCAGCAAGGAGAGCCGCGCGGCCCGATGGATCGCCGAATCCCTTGCCGCCCGCGGAATCGCCGTTGTCCGGTTCGATTTCACCGGCCTGGGCTCCAGCGAGGGCGACTTCGCCAACACCGACTTCTCCTCGAATGTCAGCGATCTCGTCGCTGCGGCCGACCACCTCCGCGATACCTATCGCGCGCCCGCACTGCTGGTCGGACACAGCCTCGGCGGGGCTGCCGTGCTGGCCGCGGCGTCCCGCATCGTCGAGACTCGGGCCGTGGCGACTATCGGCGCGCCGTCGGACCCGAGCCATGTCGCGAACTTCTTCGGCGACCAGGTCGACGTGATCCAGATGCGCGGCGAGGGCGAGGTCGAGCTGGGCGGGCGAACCTTCCGGATCCGGCGTGACTTCCTCGATGACATCGCCGAGCAGCGTCTGCTCGACCGCGTCGAAACGCTAAGCACACCGCTGTTGATCCTGCATTCGCCCACCGACCAGATCGTCGGGATCGACAACGCGGCCACCCTCTTCGCCGCCGCCCGGCACCCGAAGAGTTTCGTCTCCCTCGACGACGCCGACCATCTGCTATCGCGTCGCGGTGACGCCCGCTACACCGGCGAGGTGATCGCGGCGTGGTCCCAGCGCTACATCGCATCACCGGCCGACGGCCCGGCCCCAGACGGGGAGCCGGGGCAGGTGGTGGTCAGCGAGACCGGGAGTGGGACGTTCCAGCAGAGTGTCACCGTGGGCGCGCACCGCCTCCTGGCCGACGAGCCGAACGACGTCGGCGGCCTCGACACCGGTCCGTCGCCCTACGACCTCCTCCTTGCCGCGCTCGGTGCCTGCACCTCCATGACACTACGAATGTACGCCGAGCGCAAAGGGCTACCACTGGAACACGTTTCGGTGGCGTTGCAGCACAGCAAGATTCACGCCATCGATTGTCAAACCTGCGAAGCCGAACAGGGGCAGATCGACCGCATCAAGCGGGTAATCACCCTGCAGGGCGAGTTGGACGACGCCACCCGGGCCCGGCTGTTGGAGATCGCCGACAAGTGCCCGGTACACCGCACGCTGACGTCCGAGATCGACATCCGGACCGCCCTCGCCGACGACCCACCCGGCTGACCGAGTCAGTCGATGCAGTCGCGAACCGCAGCTTCGTTCGGACCCTGGCACACGTCGAAGTGAGTCGGCTCACCGGCGTCGGCGTCGGCCTCGACTCCCACGAAGACGCCGTTCTTGGACGCTACTGCGGTGGCGCCGCCCTTGCGGCCGGAGTCTGGGCCGCTCTTTGAGGTGACGATCGTGTAGCCGTCGTTGCGCAACAGATTCGTGTAGTACTCCATCACCTGGTCGGGGAGTTGGTCGGCGATCGAGTACTTCGCCTTGGCGACACCGTTGTCGGTACCGGTCTGGACCTGTGTCGCGCCGGCCGGCGGCTGCGGCAGGTCCGTCGCCTGGGGCTGAGCGGCGCCGGATGATGCGGTCGTGGATGGTGACAGACTCGCCGAAGCTGACGCCGACGCGGCTGTGGTCGCTGACGCCGCCGAGGCCGACGACGGCATCACCGTCTGGTTGATGATGGTGGTCGTGTCGGCTGCCTTGGTCCCTCCTCCGCAGCCGGCCAGTCCGATCGACATGATGCCGACGCCGATGACCAATTGTGTTGTGCGCACGCTGTTGTCCCTTCCGTGTGATCGAGTGTTCTAGACAGCGGTGCTCAGATCCACCGCACCGGCCAGCCGGAAGCCGGTGTCATCGTCGGTGTAGTACAGGTAGCCGGGAATATGGTAGCCGGTGGGATAGTCGCGCCGCGTCGAACTGGACACCGCGATGAGGCCCTGGCTCCAGGAGCCGCCCCGGACGATCCTGGCATCGGGTTCGTCGGTGCCGGGTGCCGGCGAGCGCACGATGCCGTCATTCCATTCCCAGAGGTTCCCGGTCATGTCGAAGGTGCCGTAGTACGAGGCGCTGTTGACGTAACTGCCGACCGGGGTTAACACGAAGCCCGCCTTACGTTGGATGTCGTAGTTGGCCGAGTTGGTTCCCAGGAAGTGGTCGGGAGTGTCGTCGGGCAGCGTGTCGCTGCGGGTGGCGTAGGTCCAGTAGCCGCCAGTCCCGTTCTTGGTCGGGTCGTAGTACGCGGCCTTGTACCACTCGCTCTCGCTGGGGATCCAGTACTTGGCGGTCTTCTCCCGCTCGAACACCCCGGTGACCGCGCCGTTGAGGAGGTAGGCGCCGGTCTCGGTCTCCGAGGTGGCAGTGCCGCCGTTGTTGATCCAGTTGGCATAGCGAGCCGCGCCGAACCAGTTGACCCAGGCCATCGGAAGCTGGTCCCGCGGCTGTTTGGTCGCCGGATCTTCAGCCGCTGCATAGGAATACGAGCCGTCCGGATTGTCGGTCCTGACGATCAGGGCGCCGGTCTTCTCCTTTTTTGAAGCCATCTCTTCCTGGTAGAGCTGTTGGATGTACACCGGCGCGGTAGGACTGGTGGCGACCGCGTTGAGGAAGTCGACGTACTGGCCGACGGTGGTCTCGTACTTCGCGATGCGGTAGGTGTAGGGAACGCTCCCGAACGTGTTGCCATCGCCGGGATTATTCGGATTGCCGACGGTCACCATGTCGATGGTGCGGTCGCCGGGTGCACTCCGGAACGCCACCGGTGCGGCAGGTCCCGCCGGTGCGGCGGTGGGAGTTGTTGGCGCCGTTGCCGGATCGGTGACCGGTGCGGCGGTCACGGTCAGTTGCTTCGACGTCGCGATGCGGAAGCCGATGTCATCGTCAACCTCGTCGGGGGTGTAGTCGCGCCGAACCTGCTTGTCCGGGTTGAGGATTCCCAGGCTCCAGGACCCGCCGCGCATGAGCATCGAGTTCAGATTGTTCTGGTAGTCGTTGATGTAGCTGTCGCTCCACTCCCAGAGGTTGCCTGCCTGATCCAAGGTGCCGTAGTAGGAGGCGCTGTTGACATACGACCCGACCGGCGTGAGCCGCGGCACCTCTCCCGAGTGCCCGATGACGTTGTAGTTCGCCGCATTCACTCGATCGAATTGCCGAGGTGTGATGCCGTTGTACGGCTCGGTGTCTTTGCGAGTGGGGTACTTCCAGTAGCCGCCGCTGCCGTCCTTCGTCGGGTCGTAGTAGGCGGCCTTGTACCACTCGCTTTCGCTGGGGATCCAGTACTTCGCGTCGAGGTTGCGGGTGGTGATCACCGCCGTGCTGTTCCCGTCGAGGGTGTAGGCCCCGTTTTCGGTGCCAGGATCGGTGACGAACGTGGTGAACACCGGCTGGCCGTTGTTCATCCAGTTGACGAATCTGGCCGCGTTGAACCAACTCACGTTGGCGATGGGCAGCTGGCCGGCGTCCGTCGCCACCTTGTAGACGTAGTTGCCGGACGTTCCCGTCCGGATGATCTGCTGGCCGACAACGGAACTGCGGACGGCGCCGTTGTCGGCGATCGTGCCCTTCGGCGCAACCGCCATCTCCTTGTCCCACAGGTCCAGCAGGTAGGCGTACTGCGGATCGTCCGGGACGTACCGCGCGACGGAGTTGAGGAACTGCGCGTACTGGGCGACCGTCGTCTCGGTTCGCGCCAGGTCGTAGGTGTAGTCGACGGAGCCGAAGCTGCCGTTCGGTGTCTGGTCCGACGGATTGCCGGGATTGCCGATACTCACCACGGCGAACTGCAGTGGATCGGTTCCGTGCGTTCCCGGAGTTCCTGCGGCACCTGGGCTGCCGCCGTTGTAGCCCCGGCCGCCGGCGCCCGGGGCGCCGCCCGCCGCACCGGTGCCGTTCGGGTCACCAACGGCCCCCGCCCCGCCCGCGCCGCCATTGCCGCCTGGCCCGCCGTTGGTGGGCCCGCCACCGGCGTACCCGTCACCGCCCGTGCCGCCCGAACCGCCCACCGCGCCGTTGCCGCCGGTGCCGTCGGGACCGGATGTCGGGCCGGAACCGCCCGTGCCGCCGATCCCGCCGTTTCCGCCGCGGCCGCCGTTGCCCCCGGCGTCGCCGTCGGCACCCGGCACCAGACCGTTGGCGCCCCTGGCCCCGGCGCCGCCGGATGCGCCGTTGCCGCCCGCGCCGCCGGCACCGCCGACGCCCTGGGTCCCCGCGCTTCCGTTGACGCTGAACACGAAAAGGATGCGTGCGCTACCGGCGGTGCCTGCGTCTCCGCCGTCGCCGCCGGCGCCCCCACGGCCGCCGTTGCCCCCGGCGCTGCCGTCGGTTCTTGGCGCGGTGGCGTCGACACCGCGCACCCCGTCGCCGCCGTTGCCCCCGACGCCGCCGGCGCCGCCGGAGCCGGCGGCGCCCCCGCGTCCGACGATCCAGCTTCCGTTTCCGCCGTCACCACCCCGGCCGCCGGAGCCCGCATCGCCGCCACGGTTTCCGTCTGCCCCAGACCGTGCACCGTTCGAGCCGGCGACCCCGGCGGCGCCGGCACCGCCGGTGCCGCCCTTGCCGCCGTTGCCCCAGACCGAAAGGGCTCCGGTACTTCCACCGTTGCCCCCGATGCCGCCGACATGGGCGACGCCCCCGACGCCGCCGGCACCGCCGCCGCCGAGCCACAGGGCGCCGCGGCCGCCTGCCCCGCCCTTTCCTCCGGTGGCCGTTCCAGCCCCGCCCGCTCCACCCGCGCCGCCAAAACCCAAGAGCGCCAGGATTCCTGCGCTGCCGCCCGCCCCGCCGGCACCTCCGTCGCCGCCTTGCGAGCCGGCTCCGCCGGCGCCGCCCGCCCCGCCGAATCCGTAAAGCGACAGGAGGCCGGTATCGCCACCGGCGCCGCCGATTCCCCCGGATCCCACCGCCGCGCCGCCGACGCCGCCGGCTCCGCCGTTGCCGAGGAACAGCCCGCCCGCGCCGCCGCTGCCCCCCGTGCCGCCCTGGGTGAGCGAGGCTCCGCCCGCACCTCCATTGCCGAACCAGCCGGCCGAGCCGCCGTTGCCGCCGTTGTAACCGCTGCCGCCGTTGCCGATCAGGCCGCCGTTGCCGCCGTTGCAGGACTTCGCGCCGTTCGGGCAGTCGCCGCTGGTGTAGCTGTAGCCGTTCCCGAAAAGCAGTCCGGCGTTGGGGTTCTCGGCGGTGCCGTTGCCGAAAAAGACGTGGATGAGACTGCCGATCGGATCGGCACCCGAGACGTGCGCGACGGTTGCCGACGCGATCGTCGGGGTGGCGGGCTCGCCCTGCGTCAACGCTGCGGGCTGGACTGCGACGGCGGGGCTGTCGGAGTCGCGTCGGGTGACCGCGAGGACGGCCCAGCTGAAAGGATCCGCCGCCGGTGCTCCGCCGGTGCGGCCGCCCTGCAACCAGGACAGCAGGTCGGTGTGCACGGCGGTCACCGATCCGTCGCCGGCGACCATGTGTGGAATCGCGGGTAGGTCGAGCACCGGGGGAATCCCGGCAGGCGGGGGAATCGGCGGGTCTGTCACCGTCGACTCGGCCCCGGCGTCCCGTGCGGTGATGCTTTGCGCCGCTACTGATTCGGCCTCATCGGCCACCGCAGACTCCGCTGCCGCCGGAGATGCGGCCGGGGCGGGTTGTTGTATCGCCGGAGGCGGTTTCGCGATGGGTGCATCCGAGTCGTCGGCGATCGGAGTCGTCGGATCGCTGTTCGACGCCCTCTGCCTGGACGGTTCACCCTCGAAGGCACGGTCATCGGTGGCAGCCCGACTGCCGCGATGTGTCGCCGGAGCGGAATCCGGACCCGTCGTCGCTGCCGTCGACGGGACGTCAGACCGGGAGTGCCGCCCGCGCGGCGATTGCGCGGGCGAGTCGCCCGAACTGCCTGGTGCTGTTGGTGATTCGACCGAAGCGCCGTCCGCACCGCGGGTGTCCGCGGCGGCGATCGGAGTTGCCACGGCGTAGCCGATGCCCACCGCCACCGCCAGCGCGCCGACCCGGCCGATATGCCGTCCGTGGCGATCAGCGGTCATCCGCTGCGGAACCTGCGGGACGCGCGACGCAGCATTCAACAGAACTCCTCGGGCAGCGCCGTCGGCAATCGGATCGTTGCGGAGGCAACGTTACGTGCCGGAGCGACCGTCAGAGCATGTTTGACGAATGGGGCGTCAGCCCAGTCGGGCGGCCCGGTTCACCGCCGACACCACCGCGCGCAGCGACGCCGTCGTGATCGAGGTGGCGATACCGACACCCCAGACCGTGCGGCCGCCCACCGACGCCTCGACATAGGCTGCCGCGGCGGCCTCCTCGCCGGCCGACATGGCGTGCTCGGAGTAGTCCAGGACGTGGACGTCGACACCGACCGTGCCCAGCGCGTCGACGAACGCTGCCAACGGCCCGTTGCCCTCACCGCGGATCTCGGTCTCCACCCCGTCGAGTTTGACGGTGGCCTCGATGACGTCGATACCCCCGTCGACCTCCGAGCCGATCACGCGCTGTTTGATCCGCTCCAACGGCCGAATCGGCGCCAGGTACTCGTCGGCGAAGGCGTCCCACATCTCCTTCGAGGACACCTCGCCGCCCTCGCCGTCGGTGATCTTCTGGATCACCTGGCTGAACTCGATCTGCAACCGCCGCGGCAGCACCAGGCCGTGGTCGGCCTTCATGATGTAGGCAACCCCGCCCTTGCCGGACTGCGAGTTGACCCGGATCACCGCCTCGTAGGTGCGGCCGACGTCCTTGGGGTCGATCGGCAGATACGGCACCTGCCACAGGATGTCCTCGACGTCGGAGTCGGCCTCGTCGGCGGCGATCTTCATGGCATCCAGACCCTTGTTGATCGCGTCCTGGTGGCTGCCGGAGAACGCGGTGTAAACCAGGTCGCCGCCGTAGGGATGACGCTCGTGCACCGGCAACTGGTTGCAGTGCTCGACGGTGCGGCGGATCTCATCGATGTTGGAGAAGTCGATCTGCGGGTCCACGCCGCGGGAGAACAGGTTCAGCCCCAGCGTCACCAGGCACACGTTGCCGGTGCGCTCGCCGTTGCCGAACAGGCAGCCCTCAATCCGGTCGGCGCCGGCCTGGTACCCCAATTCGGCTGCGGCAACGGCGGTTCCGCGATCGTTGTGCGGGTGCAGGCTCAGGATGATCGAGTCGCGGCGATTCAGGTTGCGGCTCATCCATTCGATGGAGTCGGCATAGACGTTCGGGGTGGCCATCTCCACGGTGGCCGGCAGGTTGACGATCAGCGGCCACTCCGGGGTGGGCTGGAGGACGTCAGCGACCGCGTCGCATACCTTCTTCGCGTAGACCAGTTCGGTGCCGGTGTAGGACTCCGGGGAGTACTCGTAACGCCACCGGGTACCGGGGTGTTTGGCCTGCTCTTCCAGGCACTTTCGGGCGCCGTGGACGGCGATCTCCTTGACCTCTTCGCGGTCGGCGCGGAACACCACCCGGCGCTGCAGGATCGACGTCGAGTTGTAAAAGTGCACGATCACGTTCGGCGCGCCGTCGCACGCCTCGAAGGTGCGCTCGATCAACTCGTCACGGCACTGCGTCAGCACCTGGATGGTGACGTCGTCGGGAATGGCGTTCTGCTCGATGATCTCGCGGACGAAGTCGAAGTCGGTCTGGCTGGCCGACGGGAAGCCGACCTCGATCTCCTTGTATCCCATCTTGACCAGCAGTTCGAACATGCGCCGTTTGCGGGCCGGGCTCATCGGGTCGATCAGGGCTTGGTTGCCGTCGCGCAGATCGACCGCGCACCACCCTGGGGCCTGGGTGATGACGGTGTCCGGCCAGGTGCGGTCGAACGGGGCAGCCGGCGAACCGCCGGGGATCTCCGTGGCGAACGGCCGATAGCGGTTCACCGCCATCGCGGTGTTGCGCTGGGCGTTCCACGCCGGCTGGTGCTCGCCGCGCGGGCCGGCGGGGGTCTTGATGGTGCGGGCAGAGACGTAGGCGTCTATCGACGCTTCAGAATGGGTGTTCACGATTTCGCTCCGGGAAGTGGTGGTGGGACTTCAGACCTGGCCGTCGCGGCAGCCGCGACGGGAAGACCGGCCGCATCGCGACAACCCGCGACGGGAAGCCGGTCTGGATCAGACCCCGTCGCGGCGTCCGAGAAGGAGCACCCGCTGCACGTCGATCACTGTACTCCGGATGCGCAGACGGGCATAGTCGCAGCTATGACGCCCCCGATCGGCCCGATCGACCACCGTTCGCCCGCCGACCGGGTAGCCACCGTGGTGCTGGTGACCATGACGGTGATGGCAACGCTGGTATCGCTGTTCTTCTCGCCGTTCTTCGTCATGGCCACCGATTCCTGCGGCCACGACAACTGCCGGGACTCGATGGTCACCTGGGCCTACGCGGTGACCTGGGGCGGTGTGGCGGTGGCCGCCGTGGTCGCGGTGGTCGGCATGATCGCCGCCGCGCGGCGAAGGACCACGATGTGGGTCTGGCCGGCGCTGGCTCTGCTGCTGGTCGTAGCGACCTTCGTCATCGGGGCACAGTTAGCCAGTTCGGCCGCTCCCGGCGACTAGCTGAGTCAGCCGAACCAGGGCTGACCCCAGGTGCCGCCGAACGCGACCCCCTCCAGGGGCCGGCGGGAGCGGGGCTTGTGGTCCCGTTCGGCGATCTCGGGGTCGACCGTCGCGTAGTCGGCGAGCGCGCCGATGGCGATCACCATCAGCGGACGCACCTGATCGGGAATCGCGAATGCGGCCCGGGCGCCGTCGGCGTCGAATCCGGCCATCGGGTGGGCGACTAGACCGCGGGCCACCGCCTCGATGATCAGGTTGGCCTCCGCAGCGCCGGCGTCGACGGCGCTGTACAACGCCGTATTGGCGTCGTCGCCCTCGTCCGCGCACACCAGGATCAGCGCACCGGCGGCTTTGGCATAGGAATTGCCTCTGCTCAGCAGCCCGGCCAGCGTGTCGTAGGTCTCGTCGGACGGGGCCGGGCGGGATTCACCCCCCGGTCGCTCCGCTCCTGCCCGGCTGGCCATTTCCCCCGGTCGCTTCGCTCCTGCCCGGCTGGCCATTTCCCCCGGTCGCTTCGCTCCTGCCCGCCGGACCCCCACCAGGAACCGCACCGGTTGGCGTCCGCCCCAGGTGGCCGCCCACCGGGCCGCCTCCAGCAATGCCGTCACCTGCTCGGTGGTGACCTCGTGGTCCGGGTCGAACGCGCGGGGGCTCCAGCGCTGGGCGATCGGCGGGTGGACCGGGACGGTGGTCTGGGCGAGCCGGTCGGCGGGCTGCTCGGGCATCGCTGCGAGATTACCCGGCAGGTTCAGGCCCGGCAGCACCCTTATCCTTAGAAACAATCTCGGTGAAAGGTAGGACAGTGGCGCTCGTCGTGCAGAAGTACGGCGGATCCTCGGTGGGCGACGCCGAGCGGATCCGCCGGGTCGCCGAGCGCATTGTCGAGACCAAGAAGCAGGGCAACGACGTCGTCGTGGTCGTCTCGGCGATGGGCGACACCACCGACGAACTCCTCGACCTCGCGCGACAGGTGGCGCCGTCACCGCCGCCGCGCGAACTCGACATGCTGCTGACCGCCGGGGAGCGGATCTCCAACGCGCTGGTGGCGATGGCCATCGAGTCGCTCGGCGCGCAGGCCCGCTCGTTCACCGGCTCGCAGGCCGGTGTTATCACCACCGGCACCCACGGCAACGCCAAGATCATCGACGTCACCCCCGGCCGGCTGCGCTCGGCGCTCGACGAGGGCCAGATCGTGCTGGTAGCCGGGTTCCAAGGGGTCAGCCAGGACAGCAAAGACGTCACCACGCTGGGCCGAGGCGGATCGGACACCACCGCCGTCGCGCTGGCCGCGGCGTTGCACGCCGACGTCTGCGAGATCTACACCGACGTCGACGGCATCTTCACCGCCGACCCGCGCATCGTTCCCAACGCCCGGCGCCTGGACACCGTCACCTTCGAGGAGATGCTCGAAATGGCGGCATGCGGCGCCAAGGTGCTGATGCTGCGCTGCGTGGAGTACGCCCGCCGCTACCACGTGCCGATCCACGTCCGGTCGTCGTACTCCGACAAGCCCGGCACGATCGTCACCGGATCAATCGAGGACACCACCATGGAAGACGCCATCCTGACCGGAGTTGCCCACGATCGCAGCGAGGCCAAGGTCACCGTTGTCGGGGTTCCGGACGTTCCGGGCTACGCCGCCAAGGTCTTTCGCGCCGTCGCCGACGCCGACGTCAACATCGACATGGTGCTGCAGAACATCTCCAAGGTCGAGGACGGCAAGACGGACATCACCTTCACCTGCTCGCGGGACTCCGCGCCGACCGCGGTGGAGAAGCTCACCTCGCTGCAGGACGAGATCGGGTTCACCAGCGTGATCTTCGACGACCACATCGGCAAGGTGTCGCTGGTGGGCGCCGGCATGCGCAGCCATCCCGGCGTCACCGCGACGTTCTGCGAGGCGCTGGCCGAAGTGGGCATCAACATCGACCTGATCTCCACCTCGGAGATCCGGATTTCGGTGTTGATCAAGGACTCCGAACTCGACAAGGCCGTCGCCGCCCTGCATGACGCTTTCGGCCTCGGCGGCGAGGAAGAGGCCGTTGTCTACGGCGGGACCGGCCGCTGATGGTGAATATCGGAGTTGTGGGCGCCACCGGCCAGGTCGGCGTCGTCATGCGAAAGCTCCTGGAGGAGAGGGTTTTTCCCGCCACGAGCATTCGATTCTTCGCTTCGTCGCGGTCGGCCGGCAAGAAGCTGAGCTTCCGCGGTCGGGAGATCGAGGTCGAGGACGCTGAGACCGCCGATCCGGCCGGCCTGGATATCGCACTGTTCTCTGCGGGCGCGACGATGTCGCGGGTGCAGGCGCCGCGGTTCGCCGCCGCCGGGGTCACCGTCATCGACAACTCGTCGGCCTGGCGCAAGGACCCGGACGTGCCCCTGGTGGTCAGTGAGGTCAACTTCGACCGTGATGTGCGCGGAAAGACGTTGCCCAAGGGCATCATCGCCAATCCGAACTGCACCACGATGGCTGCCATGCCGGTGCTCAAGCCTTTGCACGACGCGGCCGGGCTGGTCCGGATGATCGCGTCGACCTACCAGGCGGTCTCGGGCAGTGGCATCGCCGGTGTGGAGGAACTGGTCACCCAGGCCCGTGCGGTGATCGACGGCGCCGAGCATCTGGTGCATGACGGCGGTGCGCTGAACTTTCCGGCGCCGGAGAAGTACGTGGCGCCGATTGCGTTCAACGTGATTCCACTGGCGGGTTCCCTGGTCGACGACGGCTCGGGGGAGACCGACGAGGACCAGAAACTGCGCAACGAGAGCCGCAAGATCCTCGGCATCCCGGACTTGGCCGTCAGCGGCACCTGCGTGCGCGTCCCGGTGTTCACCGGCCACTCGCTGTCCATCAACGTCGAATTCGCCCAGCCGATCTCACCGGATCGGGCTCGCGAACTGCTGGCCGCCGCGCCGGGCGTCACGCTGGTCGACGTGCCGACTCCGCTGGCCGCAGCCGGCGCTGACAACTCGCTGGTGGGCCGCATCCGCCAGGATCCGGGAGTTCCGGACGGTCGCGGGCTCGCGCTGTTCATCTCCGGGGATAACCTGCGAAAAGGTGCGGCGCTGAACACCATTCAGATAGCGGAGCTTTTGGCCGAGTCGTGATTCTCATGCCGGTGTCGGAAGCGCCGGTTCGAGGTCCAGGTGTTCGGCCTCGGTGCGGTATCGGGGATATCCCAGCTTTCCGCGGGTCAACGCCGTGAGCGCCAGCGCGGCCAGCGACGTGACGCTCAGCGTGCCGACGCCGAGCGCGAACGCGGCGGCCTGCGGCGGGATCACGCCGCGTTCGGCGAGGATCTGAAGGTAGGTGGCGGTGCCGTTGACCGTCCCATGCAGGAGCATGGCCAGCAACAGGCTGGCGCGGGTGTTGTTGGACAGCCAGGTGAACACCACCGACACCGTGGTAATCAGCGCGGTGAAGCTCGCCGCGCCCATGAGAGCCTCCGACGCGCCCGCGGTGAGCCAGGCCAGCAGGTAGAGGAAGAAGTGCCAGGCCGCCCACAGCAGACCCAGCAGCAGGGTGGCGCGCATCGGGCTGAACCGCTGCTGCATGCGGGGTAGCGCAACGCCGCCGGGTAGAGCGCCAGGGCAGACGGGACAACGCGCGCAGCGTGTGCGGTCCTTTGATCGCGCACGTGAGTGCTACGACCCCGAGCGGGAAGAGCAGCAAAGCGACCGCGTACCAACGCAATCCGGCTCTTCCGAGTTAACAGGGGCGCAGCTGTCTGGTGCTGGATGGCGCTCG
>CAZVST010000089.1:0-13952 GCA_964629725.1 uncultured Mycobacterium sp. | reverse complement strand
GCCCACAACGGAATTCAATACCGCACCGCTACCGAATCGGTGCATCCAGGTTAAAGCCGCCGGTTATCGCGCCACGGGCCCCAGAACAGACCTATCATCCGATCTGGCCGGCCGGCGCATCACTGCCCGGGGTGAGCAGAGGACAACGGGTTGAGGGTACGCATGCGCAGGTGGCGTACGCCCTTTCGGATCGCCGCGATCTCGGTGTGCTTGGGCCTTGCCGGATGCTCACTGCCGGTGCCGGCTTCCGAGCCGGTGCGACCCAACACCATCGCCGGTCCATACGCGGCGCTGCTGGCCGCCTCTGCCGATTTGGGGCCGTCGGGCACCGAGCGCGCGCACATCACCGCGGCGCTGCGCAGCTCATTGCGTCCGCTCAGGCTGATGCAATGGGCCCACGACGTCGGCCTGTCGGTGCGCTGGCGCACCGGGTAGAACTGGGCCGTGCTCGATGGCCCGCCGTCGGCGCTGGCCCAGGCATTCAATGTGTCGGTTCATGACTATCGCGGCCGGCAGGGCCAGGTGTTCTACGCATCGTCGCAGGTCCCCGGCCCGGTGGGCGGCGAGGTGGGCGAACTGGGACGGATTCTCGGTTGGACGCCGTTCCACAACGCCCACCGCGAGATCGCACCGCGTGACCTCACCCCCGAGCGCGGTTTGGGCCCCGAGGCGCTTCGACAGGCGTACAACGTCACGCCACTCACCGAGCAGGGGTACACCGGAAAGGGTGTGACCGTGGTGGTCTTCGCCTTCGACGGCTTCGATCAGTCCGACCTCGATCGGTTCTCCGATACGTTCGCACTTCCCCGGTTCACCCCCGACACCATGGGATCCATGGCCTCCCAGCGCAGTGGCGAGGCGACCATGGACCTGGAGGCCATCCACGCCATCGCCCCGGACGCCAAGACCGTACTCGTCAACGCACGTGTCACCGTCGAGGGCGACGCTTCCTACGAGAGGATAGCGACGATGTTCGACGAGGCCAGCCGCCGCTATCCCGGTGCGGTATGGAGCCTGTCCATTGGCTGGGGTTGCGACAAACTCATCACCGCAGCAGATCTCGCACCGGTCCGCGCGGCACTGGCCGCGGCGCACACGTTGGGGACAACCGCATTCGACGCCAGCGGCGACCTCGCCGGCCAGGAGTGCAAGGGCGGCGACAACTGGTCCACCCCGCCCGGTGTCGACGAGATCGGTTTGGACGCCGTCGCTTCGGTTCCGGAGATGACTGATGTCGGCGGCACCACGCTGGGCACCGACCGTTCGGGCACCTGGCTCGCCGAGCAGACATGGTTCGACGTTCCGCTGTCGCAGGGAACGGGCGGGAGTATCTCCAACCTGTTCTCCCGACCGGAATGGCAGGACCAGATCAAGGAGCGGAAGGACGAAAACCGCCGTCTGACACCGGATGTCGCCGCTGTCGCCGACCCGGACACCGCCGTCAACATCACCTTCAGCCAGCGGATCATTGCGGGCGGGGGCACCTCGCTGGCCGCCCCCATCTGGGCGGGTATCGCCGCGGTGGTGGATCAATACGTCATCGCCAACGGCGGCCACCTACTGGGTGACCTCAACCCGATGCTCTACGAAGTGGCCCAGGCCGCCCGGTTACCGGGCTTCCATGACATTCCGCGCGGGGCCAACGCCGTCGACCGCGCGCATCCCGGCTACGACCTCGTGACGGGCCTGGGCTCACCCAACGTAGCCAACCTGGCGGAAAACCTTGCGGCCGTGCAACGCTCGATGAGCCGATGAACGAAGCGGCCGAGGTCGCCGACGTGGCGACGATGCGTTGCGGGAACTGCCGAAGCACCGTTTCGGCCGGCCCGTTCTGCGGCGAGTGCGGTGCCCGACTGACCCCGCGCCCCGGCGACGGACCGCGCTGGCTGCGGGCGGGTGACCTCTTCGCTGCACCGCACGAGTCGGTGCTGCGTCCCTCGCTCGCCAGTTCGCTGCTGCCCCAACTCTCGGAGCTGACCCGCCGGCCGTTCAACGCCGGCCTTCTGCTGATGATCGCGGCGATGGCCGTCTGGTGGAACTCCGCCTGCCCGGCGGATTGATCGCGGTGGCGGCACTGGGCCTCCCCCTTCTGCTGGTGATCTACTGGCGCCGTTCCCGAGTGTTCGATGACATCCCCAGCTGGGCCGTGTGGGCGGCCGTCGTGCTGGCGATCGGCCTCGGAATCGGCCGGGTTCTGCTCACCAATGATCACGTCATGCGCAGCGCGGCCTCACCGTTCCAAGCCGGACAGGAGGGAGGCGGGCACTTCGGCAGGGATTCGGCATCTCCAACGGTGCAGCGGCGGTCATGTTGGTTCCCATGCTCACCGTGCGAGCACTGTGGCGACGCACTCAGCGGGATGCGCTGCAGGGCTTCGCTATCGGCGTCCTCAGCGCGCTGGCATTCGCCGCTTCGGTGACCCTCACCCGGCTCGCCCCACAGTTCGGGACGGCTCCGGTCACCCGCCATCAGCCCGTGGGCTGGCTGTTTTTCGAAGCAGCGCTGCGCGGCGTCACGGTGCCGCTGAAATCGGCCTGTTTCGGGGGGCTGGTCGCGTGCGGCCCTGTGGTTCAGCCGAACCCGGGTGACAAGTCGGCTAAGTCGGCCGACGGTGATCGCCATTCTGGCGGGGCTGGCCGTCGGCATCTTCGGTGTCTACGCGCTCGTTGGATGGGCCGACACCGACGGAACCTCGCGGGTCACGGTGCTCTGCTGGCACATCGCGATGGCATTGATGGCGATCGCGGCCCTACGGATCGGGTTGCAGGTCGCCGTCCTACACGAGGCTGCGGAACCGGCCGCCGGGACGCCGTTGCTGTGTCTGCACTGCCGCAAGGTGGTACCGGAGATGGGCTTCTGCCCGTCCTGCGGGGCGGCCAGTCGCGCCTCACCGTCGCGGTCACGCACGGAACGGCGGCGGGTGGCGCCCCACCAGGACGCGGTTGTCGAGGGCGACGCGGTGGTTGAGGGCTCGGCACCGCCGCTGTGGCCGGGCTTCGCGGTGCCGGCGTCGACCTACACCGTAGAACGGGTGAGACGCCAGTCCCCACTGCCGGTGCTCGGGACGTGGCTGGCTGCGATGGTGGTCGTCTCCGCCCTGTGCATCGGGCTTCCGGCGCTCACCGTCGGGGTGACCTCGAAATTCACCGGTGGCGACGGCGGGGAGATGCGACTGACCGGAGAGCCGTCGAACGGCAGGTCCGCGCGCGACGTCGTCAAGGCGTTCATGGCCGCGACGTTTCCCACCGCGAACAAGGCCTACGAGGTCCCCAACGCGATCCTCGGGTTCGAGCCCGGCTACGGAGAGGTGGCTGACGTCTTTCCCCTGGATCTGGACACAAGTTCGGTGCGGATGCGGGCGGTGGTGATCGTCGCGGTGAAACACGACGTCGCGCTCATCGCGTCGGCGTTCGGGCCATTCCACCAGTTCGGGCCCGACTTCGGACCTGGGCGCCCGTCGCCTGCCAATCTGCAGATCGGGCAGGACATGGGCAAGTACGTCAACAGCTTTCAGTGGACGGCCAACCCGGGTTGACGCCCGGGAGGCCCACCGCGGCCAATCGCCAGCCTCAATGAGACGGGAGCCAGTCCAGCTGGCGGCCAGGCGATCGCTACGCGCGGATCAGAATCTTCGGTCGCGGTGGGATGTTCCAACCCGGCAAGGTCAGACCGACATCTGCTAAGACGGCAAATCTATGGTGGTCCCGGCTGGGATCGAACCAGCGACCTTCCGCGTGTGAAGCGGACGCTCTCCCACTGAGCCACGGGACCTCGACGACGGCAGACGCGCTCGTCGCGCCGAGGAGGAAGACTAGCACGGTCGGCATGTGCGCCGAATTCCGCGGATGGGGCACCCAATTTGTCGGCTCCGCGCCCCGTGCATTACTGTCGTGTCTCGCAACGGGAGACGAGTTTCTCTTGGGCTTTTCGCGGATGTAGCGCAGTTGGTAGCGCATCACCTTGCCAAGGTGAGGGTCGCGGGTTCGAATCCCGTCATCCGCTCGAAGGTGCACCAGGGCATCAAACCCACGGTGGAGTGGCCGAGTGGTGAGGCAACGGCCTGCAAAGCCGTGCACACGGGTTCGATTCCCGTCTCCACCTCCGATGTACGCCCGGCGCGATTAGCTCAGCGGGAGAGCGCTTCCCTGACACGGAAGAGGTCACTGGTTCAATCCCAGTATCGCGCACCAGCATTTACGCAGGTCAGGATAGGTTTTCGAGACCAAAACCGGACCACATGGGCCAGATATGGGCTAACCCTTAGAGCGCGCGCTAGCACCCGAGAATGAGGGAGCTAGAACCATGTCCGACACCACCACGACCACCACCGCACCGCAGACCTGGCGCGACTACGCCGATCGTCTGACGCCTGAGCAGCTCGCGCGGTTCGAGGCCTACGAGGTCGATTTTCCCGGCGAGCCCGGCTGGTTGCGCGTCGAAGCCGAGGATCTGGTGAAGCGCAACACCGCCGAGGTTGAACGCTTCGGCGATCTGCCGATTCCGGCCGGTGCGGTGAAGATGTTCACGGCCGACCATGACGCCGAGGGCCGTTGGTCGCGCGAGTTCGAGGGCAATACCTACAACGTCGCCGGGGTCAGCCTCTACCTGCACGGCGTCCAGACCGAGACCGGCAAGGTTGAGCACGCCATGGGGCATCTCGGTCGATAACCTCCCGGACCGCGATGGCGGGGGGCTGACAGTTGCGCAGGCGCGGGCGCTGGCCACGGCATTGCAGAATGCGGCCGACGATCTGGAAAAGGCCATCGACGGCAACCCGTGGCCGGTGGACTCCGCCACCCGCTCGTGCTGCAACGTCATCGGCGGGCACGGGCCGGAATGCACTGGCGGTGCCCTGTGACCGCGGCGCCGCGGCTGGTCCGCAACGACGACAACGGGGCCGGCATCCCCGACGATGCGCTTGACCGGCTCATCGCGTGCCACGATCCCCCGCGTCGGTCAGCCCGCCGGATTTGAGGCAGGCTACTGGGAGGACCGTCCCGAATACCGCATCGTCCTCGGCACCAGCCGGGGAGTCATCATGGCTCGACCAGACATCAGTGTGCGGCCGACCGCGATTTGGGCGCTCGACGGCCGAACCATTGATGACGGCTCGACCATCGAAGGACCACGCGCGTGCACTGTCCTAGGATTCATCCCGACCAAGGGTCCCAGGCCAAGGGTCCCGGCCAAGGGCATCGGGTAGTTCAGGCAACAGGGGGACGATGTGATCGAGAAAATCCTCGCGGAGACCACTGCGACAACCGACGAGAGCGGCGGCACGGCCCTGCTCGGGCTGGTCGTGCTCTCGGCGCTTTTCTACTTCCTGCCCTCGCTCATCGCGATCCTCCGACGGGTGCGGAACCTCGCATCGGTGATCGTCATCAACCTGTTCCTCGGCTGGACCCTGGTCGGCTGGGTTGTTGCGTTGGCGATGGCCGTCCGCACCAAGGACAGGCAACCCGGATAAGTTCATCGAGCCTGGCAAATGGGACCCTTGCCGGACAAGGCTGCGCTTGATGCGGGAAAACCGTCTGCACCTGTTTGGGGATCGTTGTGTCTCAAGGGGGACACCACACAAGCGCCCGCCACCGGGTGAGGGGGTGGCGGGCCGCTGTGCGTCACGCCTCGCGGTCACGGTGACTCAAAACGTCACTGGGTGCAAATGGCCATAGGCACGGGAGTCGCGGCTGGTGAAAGATCCGCGTCACACCATCACCCCCCTGTACCTGCGGTTATGCGGGATTCGGAAAGGAGCGGGCGGCCCGACCAAACACCGCCCGCCGCACCCTGTTCCATGGCGGACAGCCTCATCAGCCACGCTCGCGGAAAGATCAGCGGGTCTGTGGGTTAGGCGGCCACCACGGTCAGGCTGGCACCGGCGCCGGTCAGGCTGGCACCAGATCCGGTCAGGGTGCCGCCGGGGGTGGTGATGGTGAACGGGCCACCGCTAGACCCGGTGACAGTCCAGTCCGAGGCGCTGTAGCCGTCATCGAGGGCAACCAACGCCGACTTCACCGTGGCCGCCGACGCGTTGTAGGCGATAGCCGAGGTGGTCAGCCCGCCGAACGTCAGGGTGAAGGTGCCGCCGGTGGCATCGGTCAGTGTTGCGGTATAGCCCACCGGACCGAGGGAGATCACGGCGAACGCGGGCGGCATCAGCACACCGGCGCCGATGCGGGCCTCGCCGCGCAGAATCGCCTGGTTCTTGGTGAACAGTTCACCGCCGGCGTCGATGTCGATGCGGAAACCCTCGCGGATGAATAGCCCGACTTTGGTCCAGTCGCCGAGGATGGCCCGGCCCTGCGGCACCGCCGGGCTGACCACCCGCTGAATCGCGTTGTCGCCGAAGATGTTCCCTGAGGCTGCTGTGCCGTTGGCGTATCCATCAGCCAGGAACCCGCCGGGCGTCGACCAGCGGGTCAGGTCTACGGTCTGGGCGTCGGCGGGATGGAGCACCCACGCGTTCGGCTCGACACCGAGCACCTGCAACGCGGTCAGCGCGGACCGAAGCGTTGTAATCGGGTCGGTGATGTAGGTGACCTCGGTGACGTTGGCGGTGTTGATCACACCGGTTAGGTGCTCGCCGGTGCCGTCGCCGCGGATCACTTCGCGCTCCAGGGCGTCGAGGACACCCTCACCCAACTCACTGTTGAGCCAGCGCACCAGTGCGCCGTGGTCGGCCAGCAGCCGCAGCGGAATCGCTTCGGTCAGGTGCGCGATGACCCGGCAACGGTCCTCGACGCCTTCGACGGTGAACGTGCTGGTGGGCTTCACCTGGTTGTCCGCCACCACATCCGCGAGGTTCGTCCGCACCGTCTGCCGGAAGTACTCGAATGCGTTGCCGGGAACCGTGGTGCGGGTGACCAGTAGGTCGGTCAGCCGAGTCGGCCGGGGCTTGGCATAAACCTCGGGGGTGACGATGCTGGGCGCATCGACCGAACCGGACACGACGGCGCGCTCGCCGCGGGTCATGGTGGCGATGGCAGCGGCGGTGCGGGTCGACCAGTCGGTGACAGCGGTGTCCCGGCCGCGCATGGCGTTGTCGGGTTGGCGGTGGTAGGTGCCGCCGATACGGGAGCCTTCGCCTTCCAGGAGGTAGCTCCCCGATGCGATCCCGGCCAGGAGTTCCCGATGTTGAGCGTCGCGCCTCTCCTCCTGCTCCCGGAGTGCTGTGGCTCGGGTGGTCAGCGCTTGGAACCGTTCGGCGTCCGAGCCGGCCAGGTCGCCGGTGGTGCCGTCAAGCAGCTCTTGGGCGGCGGCGCGGACCTGCTGGATGGTCATACGGTCAATGTCAATCATGTTGTCTACCAATCGAGTAATGACAGTCGCGCGGCGGCGACTGATCTAGGGATGATGAGAGATGCCGATGCCGACCTCACGCCTGCAATGGCGGCACCCGGGTACGCCGGCCAGTTCACCGCGGACACTTCCCGCAGACCAGCCTCAAGATGCACCCGCACGTCGCCGTTCCACTGGTCGCGGATCGGGGTGAATCCGATTGAGAAACTGTCAACCACTCCGTCACGGACCAGGGTCAGCAGGTCGTTCCCGTCGGTGGTGTCGGCGACGAGGAACGCGGCGTGAAGTCCGTCGCGTTCCTCCCGAAGCTCGGAGGCCTGACCGACCGGGAGTTTGCGCGTTTCGTGGCCGATGAGAAGTCGCACCTTGTGGCCGCGTTCACGGATCGACCGGGCGAAGCTGCCGTAGCTGAACTTCTCCCGGTACTCGACCACTTGGCCGCGCTCGTCGCGCTCGCTGATCGCGGTGACCTGTTCATAGGGCACCGCTATGCCGTGGATCGTGCGACCCTCAACAGCGCCGATTGTCGAATTGCGAAAAAGGATGTTACTCAACGGGATTCACCTTTGGACGTGCGAATACGCTTACGTCGCATGGTGACTCGACCTGTCCGGGTTACCGCCCCTGCGGTTCCGGCGCCGGTTGAAAGATACCGAGCTGACCACCATTTTAGCGCACCGGCCCGACTGGCGCTCAGGCTCGGTCAGATGCCGCTCCGCGGGGATCATTGCTGACCCCATTCAGGCGGCACCGCATCTGGCACGCAATCGGGGACGAAACTCGCGGCCAATGGTTCACCGCTGAACAGATCGGCGCGGCGCACCATCGCCAACCGGCGGCCCCCCCACCAAAAATCAAGGAGGTCATCGGCGTCGGTGACATGCACCCGAACGCCATGCTGGCCGGTCTGGCGGCACCACGCGATCCGCGCGGCCTGATCCTGCGGATCAAGCGCGGTCGTGGCTGCCGCGATCAGGTCGCGGATCGGCAATAACTCGCGTAGCGCTTCATCAGGGTTCATCGTGAAAGTTCCTCTCGTAATTGGTGTGGGAAAAACGTCGTAGGTAGATCGCGCGACTGAGGCCCGGAGTCGCCCGGCTGGGCGGTGCCACGATGGCCAGGTGCCCCCGCCCCCGGTCACCCGGTCGCGGTCCTGCCCGTGCGATCCGGCCGGGTCCGCAATCGCGGCACCGGTGGCTATAGGGCTGGCGGGCTGCCCGGTGACAGGCCACGCACAGCGGGCGGCAGGCGGTCATTCGCCTACCTCACGAACGTGCGCGCGGGCGGCGAGTTCCGTTGTGGTCCAGGGCCATCCGCGACGCTCGAACATCGCCCTGGTTCGGGCCAGCCAGGCCGCGTGCACGTCGAGCACGTCGCATTCGATGTCCTGCCACGTCATCGCTTCGCAGAACGTCTCCCAGCACGGGCGCGGCTCGGTCGTCGTGCGAAACCACGACGGCATGAGATCGGCGTACTTGCCAATCAGCCGGGTCACCAGCGCGCGGTACTCAGGGGAAAGATTGGCCCAGAAGTCAGGCCAATCGGCGGGGGCAATGTCGATAGGTGTCATGCCTGCCTCTCTGATTGGTTGATTTGGCGGCACTCGGCGCAGGCACCAAGGGCCAGTGATTCGGGTGATTCGAGCTGCACTCCGCAAACGCAGTGAACCTGCGAATTGCCGTCCGTCTGTGCAGGTCGCACGGTGCCAGATTTAGCGGTACCCATGCGTAGAGACGGCTCGTCGCCCTTACTACTTCTATGGGGGTTAGGGGTATGTACCGCTAAATCTGGTATCGAATTAGGGTCTAGTGCGCTCGGTTCGGTGCCATCGGCCAGGCGGTAAATCCAGAGCGTCACATGCTTGCCAGCAATCTCGGTCTCTTGCTCGTCGCACTCAAGTACGCCCAGCATGTGCAGGGCCTGTAGTTGCCGGTCGGTCGTCGCTCGCGGCTTACCGATGCGCTTGCGTACCTGGGCCGTCGAGGAATCGCCGTGCTCGGCAATGTCGTCGATGATCGCCAGGCGTAGCGGCGGCATCGAGTCACGGGCGCACCGGATCGCCAGCCGTAGTGCGTCGGTGCGATCCATGCCGATGGCGACACCGCCGCGCACCACCTGGGCTAGTTGCTTGGCGAACCGCGTCGGCATCTCCGGCGCGTGCGCGTCGATCACGTCTCCGCGGTAGTCGTACTCGACTCCGGTACGTGCCAGCGTCACCAGATCAGCGGCGGCTAGCAGAACGTCCGTTTCGGCGTCGTTGATCGTCATCGGCGCGATCTCCATGCCTGCCAGGACACCGGCCGCCGCCTCGGCCAGCTCGGCGCGCATCCGGGTCTCTGAGCCGGTGTTGCCGATGGCCTGCCTTCCCGCCTTCTGCCTGCCGGTGGTCGAGTCCATCCGCACCAACACGAACCGATCACCCATCGAGGCAATCGCCGCGTGCGCCCGGTCCCATGCCGTCGTGACCGCACCGACTACCGCGATTCGGCCGGCCCAGTCGAGCGTCTGCCCGCCATCGGTGCCGACATTGCGGGACCAGCGCCCGTCGTAGACCTCCCGCAGTGCGCCAAGTACTTCCGCGCGGGCCTCACCAGACATCGACAGAATCGAGGTCACGTCCTTGACGACCACAATCCCGCGCGGCTCCAGTTTGCGCAGCAGACCACCAGTGGCGGCCTTAGTGCGTTCCTTGCGTGGTGTCGCCGATAGCAGCGCACCGGAGCTGCTGATGGTGCTGGTAACAATCGCCCCGATGCCGTCGAGGGCTTGCACGGTCTCGGTCTTCGCATTGCCGCTGCCGGAGATCAGCAGAAGCCACAACGGGTCTCCGTCGAGCCGTTCCACCGCGGCGGCGGCCAGCACGGCGTCTAGTGCGTCGGTGTCGTAGTCGTCGCCTAACCATCGGGTGAATACGGCGTGAGCGTCGGCCAGCGTCATCGTGGGCGAATTAGTCACGGTGTAGTCAGCCATGGGCGCTCACCCGCTCGATCCGCACACCGGACTTACGGGCGGCGTCGAGCTGCTGAATCTCGCGGGCACCCTTGGGCCACTCTGCCGATGCGGCAACGGCTTTGGACGCCTCGGCCAGTGCCTCCTGGCGGCCCTCTTCGGCGATGCACCACCAGATTGCTGCCCACCCGCACGCCTGCCACTTTCGTGGGTCGGTGTCACTCAGCATGCACCACTGCGGCGTCCCCGGGATAAGGCCGGGGGCGCCCAAGTGGGCCAGCAGGAAATCGACTACGGCAAGGGCACTGATTTGACGGCTACCCATGGGCCACCGCCGGGGCCTCGGTCCACCGGTAGACCTGCTGGGGATGACGCTCGCGGTATGCCCTGTCCGTCTCGGTGCAGACCTCACACTCAGGCGGGCAGTCATAGCTGCGGATGGCGTCGAACAGTCCGCCCCACATCAAGCCGAAGACGGCGAACCCCTCCGGCTCTGTCCAGATGTTCGCCTCCTCGGTGTCCAAGTTGGACACCTGACCCCAGTAAGCGCGCTCTAGAACATCGCCAACCGTCTGCCATGGTTCGCGCTTGTCGCGGTGCCGCAATTGCGCGTGCATGGCGATTTGCCCACGAACCTGCTCGACCTCTTGCTGAATCCGCGCGGTCAATTCCCGGGCACGCTCGCGCAGCTCGGCGCGCACCGAACCGACCGTGCTCGGTGAGCATCCGACCCGCCGGGCAATGGCCCGGTCGGAATCCTCAGGGCAGCGCCGGATTTCGGATGCGATAAGACTCCGCGTCTGCTCCCGACTCAGATGCCGCCGGGCACAGTTCAGGCTTACCGCACGGTCATAGGCGTCGCGGTCGTCCTTCACTTTGAACACCGTGACCGGGTAATCAAGACCAAGTTCGGCGGCGATGGCGGCGCGGTTATTGCCGTCGAGGATGCGCCCGTACTGATCCTTAACCACCGGCACCAGGACGCCATTGGCAGCGATGTCGGCCCGCAGGGCGTCGCGCTGCTCGGGCGTCAGCTGCGGCATGGGCTGAATCGTGTTCTCTGCTCGACGCGGCGACGCTGTTAGGCTGTTAGCGGTGGTGTCGATGTTCGGCGTGGCGGCGGTTTCCCTGGCGGGGCCGCCGCTTCGTCGTATGTCGGCCATTACGCGGCACCGCCGAACGGCTGCATGGCGGCGTCGATCTCGTTGAGGTCCACGCGCACAAGGCGATTGCCGTTGCGATAGCCGGTCAGACGACCATCGGCGATCATCTGCCGGATGGTTCGGTCTGTGACGTTCAGATAGTCGGCCGCTTCCGCGATTTTTGCGTAGCGTCTCGTTGACATTCGATCTCCTCAAGGCATGAAAAATGCCCGAGATCGAAGCCGGCTAGTTACGGAGTCTAGCAGAGCCTCATACGTCTAAGCGGTATCTCGCGCGGGCCGCGTCGCGTGTGGCGTGCAGCCCGTCGAGAGTGATCGTGATGTCCTCCGCCGTGGCCGATACGGCTACCGCGCGCAATTGCGGATCGCTTGAGATTGCGCTGAACAGGTTCATCAGCTGACTTTCGCCCGTCCTATATGGGCGGCGCGTGCAACCGATTGCCGGGCAAATGATCTCAAGATGCAGACGGCCCGGCTTCTCCCCGTTGTGTAGCTCCACTTTCCGGTCACCCGCGAGCAGTGTTAACCGAATGTCCGCGAATTGGGGAGGCATACGCCAGTTGCCCTCGGCGAAGAACGCCGGATCGGATTCGTCACTGATGATGGTCAAAGCGGGCAATGGTGTCAAGAATCCTGCCGACGGCATTGTGGTTACACACGATGGTGAAACTTGGGTACTCGGGCATTTGAAAGACGCTCCCTCTTGACTAGCCGTTGCTTGCGAGTTTCGACAGCATGGCCGCAATCTGCTTGTCCCGACCGCGGGCAGCGTGTTGGTAGCGCATCGCAGCGGCCGGGGTGGCATGGCCCAATCGGGCCATAAGTTCGGCCAGGGTGGCACCCGTCGCGGCGGCCAGCACGGCACCGGAATGGCGTAAGTCGTGCCAGCGCAGGTCTTCTCGGCCCGCTGCCGACCGGGCACGGTAGAACGACCGATAGAGCGTCGCCGGGGCCAGGTGCCCGCCGTGCTCGGCCGGGAACAGCAGGGCGTCGGGCTCCGGTCCAACGAACTGGTCTAGGTGCTCCTGTAGCGGCCGAACTAGATGCGGCGGCACGGCGACGTCACGCGCACCGCTTTGGGACTTGGGCGTCGTCACCTTGAAACCGGCTTCGGTGCGCACGACTGCCCGCTCGACGCGAACGACTCCGCTCGCGTCGCTGCCGTCCTTCGGGATGGTCAGCACGAGATCCTTACGGCGCAGCTCGGTCAGTTCGCCGAACCGCAGCGCGCACCAAGCGGCCAGAACGGTCATCGCCCGGTATCGCTTGGGCATCTCCCATACCAGTGCTTGCAGCTCTTCGACCGATGCCGGACGAATCTTCACCTTGCGTTGGGTCGCACCAGCGCCACGGATGACGCACGGGTTCGTGCTGATTTTCCCATCGCTGGCAGCGGTGCCCATGATGGTGCGCAGTAGGCCGTAGCAATGCGCCCGCAGCGTCGGCGCCTTCCGACCCCACTTGCCGTGCCACTCGCGTACGTCGTCGGCAGTGACGGACGCCAGCGGTAACGCGCCGAATGCCGGTATCAGGTGTTCATCTAGCAACTTGCGGTAATGCTCGCGGGTGCGGTCCTTCACGTCACGGTGCCGTAGCCAGCCGTAGGCGTAGGCCTCGAACGTCATTTTGACCATGGGCTTCTCGGTAGCGCCGGGCGGCTGCCATGCGTTGCGGATTATCTCGGCCTGCCGTAGCGCCAGCCACCCTCGCGCGTCCCGCTGGGTCAGGAACAGCGTCGGCGCGGTGTAGCGGCGTCCGTCCGGGCCTCGGTACCGGGCACGGTAGCGGCCACTCGGGAGAGCTTCGACAGCGCCGAACGTGCCCGCCTGACGCTTCTTGCGGGGCCTCTTCTCGCCCTCTTGGCCCACGGTTTGGCCCATGCTTGTCGGTCTCCCCTGCGATAGTTCGCGGCGTACTGATTTGGCCCATGCGGGCCAGCGTGGGCCAGACTTGGGCTAACAAGACTGTACGACAATTCCGCATGGTTCCGCTTGGTACATGTACACTGACTAGTGCCGATGCAGGTAGAACCACTATTTGCGCAGGTACATCAACCAAGCTAGCAAATGCTCTGAGCTTATTCAATCCCAGTATCGCGCACCAGCATTACCGCACGTCAGCATAGGTTTTACTCCTCCAAATCGGGGCGCATGACCTGAACGTGACCTCGCGGTAGCAATCGGTGAGCTAGCAACCCCTACAGAGAGGTAGCTAGCACCATGACCACCAACACCACAGAGCCTGACCTCAACCAACTCGACCTCTACGAAGCTGCCACCGTCCAGGCCGATATCGACCTCGCGCACATCACAAAAGGCCAATGCACTCCCTGGCTCGACAGCAGTGGCCGCGTACCGACTCCGGGGAACAGATCGCCGACCGGGATGGGTATCCCCAGGGTGGGTTCGGTGAGGGAGTCGTCGCCGTCAACAACCAAGGTTTGGGGGCTAATCGCCTTTCGAGGAGCACTAACCCGGATTTTTCGCGGAATACCGATGTAGCTGGGTGTTGATACGCGAAAGTGCCTGTCCTGCAATGGATA
>CAZVST010000088.1:0-14248 GCA_964629725.1 uncultured Mycobacterium sp. | reverse complement strand
CACCGACCCGCACTACCCGGCCGAAAAACCACCCACGGATAAGTCAGGAGAGCCAGAATTTTCCTTGGCCAGTTGGCGCCCGAGCTTGTTGACGAGGTCCGACGGCTGGCTCGAAGCAGAGGCTTGTCGCGAAAGCATAAGCGGGACATCGGAAATGAGGCGCTGCGGCTTTGGCTGACTGAGAATCGGGAGTAATTGCGCCAGCCCAGAGTGTCCGCGGTCACGTAATTCCGACTTGTATGGGTGTCACGGCATGGTGAGTGGGATTGCAGCCCATAGCGTGTCGTAGCAGACCGGAGGAATGACTCGCGTAATTCCTGTCACCCGCGGTGCGGGTTGACCCTCCTGGGGTGTGTCACCCCTCCGGTCTGCGTTCGTTAACCAGTTGCACGCGTTGTTCCGTGAGCTGATGGCCGGCGGCGCACCGATCTCGCTCACCCCCGCCAAAGCTACTGCGGCGCTCCGCGGATTCCGGCCCCGTACCGGCCCGGACCGGGTCCGGGTGGAGCTGGCCAAAGAGCTCATCGGAGACGTCCGGCGTTTCGATGAGCAGCTCAAAGCCAACGCCGCGAAGCTGGCCGTGCTGCTCGATGAGCACGGCACCAGGCTGCGTGAGATCGACGGTGTGGGCCCGGTCCTGGCCGCCCGCCTGCTGGGCCGCACCGGCTCCCCAGGCAGGTTCGCCTCGGCTGCGGCGTACGCGAACTACACCGGCACCGCACCCGTGCAGATCGCCAGCGCTGACTCGATCCGAGCACAGCACCGGCTGTCCCGTTACGGAGACCGGCAGCTGAACTCCGCGATCTTCACCATCGCGATGATCCAGATCCGGATGCCTGCCAGCGCAGGCCGCGCCTACTACGACTAGAAGATCGCCGAAGGAAAGTCCCCCCGATACGCCGGTCGGCCGATTAGGCATTTCCAGCGCACACCGGTCGAGGAGTCACGCACCCTCCGGTTGGCGGATCTGCCCTCTGGCCGGACGGTATCGGGTCCGCTGCGCGAGCCGATTTGCCTGCGGGTGGACCGCTACAACGATCCAGGTCTTGGCCGGGTGCTGATCGAGATTGCACTCTGCAACGATCGGGAGACCCCGATGCCGGTTCCGACCGCAATGTGGATGTTCCAGACCAAACTCCATGTGACTGCCGGTGGCGCTTCCGCTCTGCTTCCCGTGCACGATCCGCTGGAACAGGATTGGGCGGAGTCCGATACAGAGATGCAGCGGTTGAATCTGCAGTACCGCAACCGCTTGGAGTTCGCGATTGGGAGGACCTGCTCGGTTGACTGGGCGGTCGAGCCAGGTGCACGCCGGGCCACATCGGTTTGGACCACTTGGCTGCCGGTCGCCGAGACTCCCCAGACCCAAGCGCGCTCGGTCGAGAATGCCCTGCTTTCGATGGACGGGTTGGCAGAGGCCTCGTCCGAAGCTCTGCGGACGGGCCTGGAGCCGTTGATCTCTGGGTATGGGCGATGGATTGACGAGCAGCGGGCCACGGCTGAGCAGTTGCCCGAGCATCTGCGTTCGACGGCGGAGTTGGTGTTGTGGGAGGCAGGCCAGACTCAGAAGCGGCTGGAGGCCGGTCTGGATCATCTGCTCGCCGATCCTGAAGCGCTGCGGTGCTTCCGGATTATGAATCAGGTGATGCGCGATCAGCGCATCGCGTCGCAGATCGCAGCCGAACGGGCATCGGACCCAGCTTTGACACTGGAGCAGGCTAGCGACCGGGTGGCTTCGCTGGGTGAAGGGGCGGCGTCGTGGCGTCCGTTCCAGTTGGCGTTCATTCTCATGCAGCTCGGTGCGCTGACCGATCCAATCGCACCTTTGCGCAGCGATGAGCACCAAGCCCGGGTGGAATTGCTGTTCTTCCCCACCGGTGGTGGCAAGACTGAGGCGTACCTCGGCCTGGCCGCCCACACGTTTGCGATCAGGCGTCGACAGGGTGTGGTGGAGTCCGCCGACGGCCCGCTCGATGGCCGCGATGGGGTTGCGGTGTTGATGCGCTACACGCTGCGGCTGCTGACAGCCCAGCAGTTCCAGCGTGCTATCGCCCTTGTGTGTGCCGCCGAACTGGCTCGCCGCGCCGATGAGCAGACCTGGGGTAGTGAGCCGTTCCGCATCGGGCTGTGGGTGGGGACCGACGTCAGCCCCAAGCGTTTCGAGAAAGCTGACGAGCAGCTGCGGAAGGCCAATGAGTTTGGTTCGCACCGGCTGACGGTGTTGCAGATTCAACGTTGTCCGTGGTGCGGGACGCCGATCACGGCGGCTCAGGTTAAGGCCGATGCAACCACTCGGCGGGTGTACGTCCACTGCGGTGACGAGCTTGCTCGCTGCCCGTTTGCCAAGGGCGGAGCCGTCAGTGAAGGCCTGCCTGTGCTCACCGTCGATGAGGAGATTTACCGGCTGACGCCGGCGTTCGTGATCGCCACCGTCGACAAGTTCGCGCGCCTAGCCCGGGAAGGTGAAGCCGCGTCGTTGTTCGGCTACGTCGGTCGGCGCTGTGTTCGACACGGCTACGTCCATTCCGATTACGCCGGCTGCACCATCACCACGAGTCACCCGGTCACAGGCAGCCACCCGGCGGCCACAGTGCGTCCCGTCGAGCGGCTGCGGCCCCCGGATCTGATCATCCAGGACTGAGCTGCACCTCATCACCGGGGGCCGACCAGGTCGCCACGCGGCGACATGCGTGTTGGCCGTTCGCTCGGAGCGAATACGCTCATCGTTAGCTTCACACGGGGCTGGTGCGCTGAGCTGACATCTGGTGTATCCCCAGCTCAAAAGGTCTCAGACCGAAATTGTCCTAAAATCAAAGTCTAAGCAGATTTGACTTTACTGTATCCTGGGCCGGAATGTCAAAGTCCAGTCAAGTTGGGCTTTCGTTGGAGTTTAGCTGCTGAAGCGGGCCGATAGGAGGGTGCGCGAAGGAATGAAGACGCCCATGCCGCCTCCGACGCTTGCTAGTGTGATGGAAGACCTCGCTAACGACGCCAAGCGGCTGCTCGATCTCATCTCAACGACTGGGGACGATGACGAACACCTACCCTGGGACAAGCTGCGGTACAAAACCCCACCCGCAGGTCTGACCCACGAGGAGTGGTGGGCCGGCTTGAAGTTGCGGCGGCGGTCTAACCTTCGCTACTTGCCGCTGGAGATGATCGATGGTCGGCAAATCAGTTACGCACTTCCCGATTTGGTGCTGCGCGAGTTGGACTACGTCTCGCAACGTGCGAGCGGTCAGATCCTTTTGCCCGAGCAGGTGATGTCCAAGACGTCGCGCGACAAGTACGTGATTCAGTCGCTCGTCGAGGAAGCCATCAGCTCAAGCCAGCTTGAGGGAGCCTCGACAACGCGCCGTGAAGCGCGCAGGATGCTGGCGTACGGGGAGGCGCCGAAGGATCGAAGCCAACAAATGATCCTCAACAACTACCGCGCGATGCAGTTCATCCGCGAGATCAGGGACGAGCCGTTTACCCCGGAGCGGGTCTGCGAAGTCCACCGAATCGTCACGGAAAAGACCCTCGACAATCCGGATGCTGCCGGCCGAATCCAAACCAACCCCGATCCCGCCGATCGAGTGAAGATCCTCGACGAAGAGGATCGGCTTCTTCATCAGCCTCCGCCTGTCGACCAGTTGCCGGATCGTCTGGAGAAGCTGTGCGCCTTCGCCAATGCCAGCGGCGATTCGACTCCCTACGTCCCAGCGGTCGCTCGGGCGCTGACCGTCCACTTCATGATGGGCTATGACCACTACTTCGAAGATGGGAACGGCCGCACCGCGAGGGCGCTCTTTTATTGGAGCATGCTCAAGCAGGGCTACTGGCTCACAGAGCATTTGGCGATCTCGCTGATCTTGAAGGAGGCGCCCGCCAGGTACGCCAGATCATTCATTTACACCGAACAGGACGAGGGTGACCTGACCTACTTTCTGCTCTACCACCTCGACGTGATCAGGCGCGCCTTGCTCGCGCTAGACGCATACCTGAACAAGAAGTCGCTCGAGTTGAAGCGTGCGCGGGCCCTGATTGTCGGCGGTCCAGGCGGGTTCAACCATCGCCAGGTGGCTCTACTGCAATCGGCTACTCGAAACCCCTCGAATTACTACACTGCCGAATCCCACATGAACTACCACGCGGTGTCCAAGCAGACTGCCCGTAACGATTTGTACGACCTCGAGCGGCGAGGTCTGCTCGAGCGAACGAAGATCAGTCGGCAATTTGCGTGGGTCCCGAAAAGTGACATGTTGAACACACTTGAAGCAACTCAACCGAACGAGGCTTAGTCTCTGACTGGACCCAGCCGAGGCCATGTCATTCTGGTGACAGTCCTGCGTAGGCCCAGCAAAGCCGGAAAAAGGTGAGCGTGGCGGTCACCGGATATGACCGGGAAACGACCGGAATCGTCGAGTTCCGTCCAGGTATCAAGAATTCGAAACCTATTGAGGCATAAGCGATAACAGGAATCGCGAGAGATTCACCGGAACCCTCGTCCGCCAATCCGTAGGTCGCGGGTTCGAGCCCCGCCCGCCCCACGTCAGTCCTGTATTACTGCGGTTGGTACCGGACTTTTCGGCTTTGTATCGGCTGGTCCTTGACACTCCCGTCTTGAATGAGATCGGCGTGGCTGAGCATCTGTGGCCGCATTGGTCGGCCGCAGCGCTGGACCGCGGGCGCATACTGGGGGGCGATGACTGGATCCCTGTTCCTCGTGCCGGCCGACACGTTGGAGGACGGTGGGCTTGCCTCAAGTCCGTCAGAGGGAGCCGATTCGCCGGCGCGCCATCTCTTTCGTCTCATCGGGAAGTGCGTCGGCAGCGAGTAGCTGAGGCAACAGCTGCGGTTCGAGCGTCTCGGCCCGAAACACCAACGCCACCGTCACGGAATGGTCCGGACGGTGGATGACCGAGATCGTATCGCCGGCCTGAACCGTCCCCTGCGATAAGACCCGTAGGTATGCCCCGGGCTTCGCGGCCTTGGTGAAGGTCTTGATCCAGCCCCGTTCTCCCATGGCCGTCGCGAAAGTGGTGCATGGAATGCGAGGTGCCGACACCTCAAGCACGAGGCCGTCGCCACCTACCTGCCAGCGCTCGCCGATCAACGCCGCGCTGACCTCCGCGCCCAGTGTTGTGATGTTCTCGCCGAACATGCCATTTGTCAGGTCACGCTGCAGCACGGTCTCCCATGCGTCGAGATCCTCTCGCGCGTAGGCGTATACGGCTTGATCATCGCCGCCGTGGACCTTGTGGTTGCCGATGACGTCCCCGACGAGTCCGCTGCCCAGGCCGCCGTCCATGGGCCCTGGAGCGCGAACAGCAACGGTCTGCGCAGTCGGCACCTTGTGGATGCCCGTCAGCATCGGCTGCCCGAGTTGATTCGGCATTGATTGGGCGATGTTGACCGTGAGAACTGTACCCATGGACTTAGGCTATCGCTGGCTCGCGGAGGGCGTCCGGCGTGTGAGAAGCTCGCCGCCGATGATTTCGGCGTAGACCACCCCCGATGGGCCGGTGCCGGAATACCGTGATGGAAGCGGTCCCGTTTTCCTCCCAATCGGATTGGAAGACAAGGTTCAGCAGTTCGCGGGTGACGTCGTAAAGTCCGGGCTGCTCACTTCCCGCGGTCCGGCGATGTTGAGCGTCGACTCATATCCCAGCAGTGGTGAACTCCTAGCCAGACCAACCCGCGCTGCAGGCTGACGCAAGTCCGGTGGGCGTTAGGGCTTGCTGGACTTCGCGGAGGGCACGCATCGGTCACCGCTTATTCACCGGTTATGCCGGCGCTCAACGCGGAACAGCCTTACTTCGGTTGATGCTTGACAGTTTATCCGGTTGATCCTTGACACTCACGTGTCGATGGACGGTCAGTGCGGCCGTGACTCGTCACTTTTGTCTGGCTGCCCTAGACTGCCGTCCATGAGTTTGCTGGGGGTTGCTGTTGCCTGGCCTGCATTGCTGGCAGCGTCTCTGGCATTGCCGTCATCAATGGTCGCTGCCTGGTGGGAGAGCGCCTCATGACGCCGACGCTCTCGCAGGTGAAGAACTGGGACATCAAGCACCTGACCGAGGCGGCCAACCACTGGACCAAGACGGCCACGAGCTGGGAGGACCGCTTCACCCAGTTAGCGACCCAGATCCTCAATCCCGGGGGCGCTCCATGGGAAGGCGAGGCCGCGGAAGCCGCTCAGCAGCGGGCTCATTCGGATCGCCTGATCGTGGTCGGTCTGGCCGATCAACTCCACGATGCGTCGAAAATCGCTCGAATCGGGGCCTTGCAACTTGCTGAAGCTCAGCGCCTTGTGCTGCGCAGCGTCGAGTCTGCCCAGAACGACGGTTTCACTGTGGGAGAGGACTTTTCGGTCACCGACCACCACGTGTACAACCGGGCGGCCGCGGCCTTACGCCAAGCCAAAGCTGAGGGGTACGCCGAAGATCTACGCGCCGCCGTTGCCGACTTGGTGACAACAGACGTGCGGGTCTCCGCGGAGATCACCGCCGCGACCGCCGGACTTGGTAAGGAGCACTTCGCCGAGTCGGCGGCGGCTCCCGTCGGCGACCAGAATGCGGTCACGGACGCGCTGTTGGGGAATGTGGCCGAGCAGAAGGCGCTCACCGATTCCCTCCTAGGCAATGCCGCCGGCGGCCCGGATCAGCAACCACTGTCCGATTCCCTCCTCGCCAATGTCGCCGGCGGCGGCAGCACCGCGAATGACGCCGCGCAGGCGGCCGTCTACCAGATCGGGAAGGCGGCGTTGGGGGAGCAAAAGGACTGGTTCATCGGCCTCCCAGCCGGTTATGCCGGCAAGTTGATCGATGGATCGGCGGAACTCGCCCGGCCGGGAGTCAAGGGCGCGCCCGCGCTGGTGCAAAAGGCCGTCGGAGAAGTCAAACTCGGGAAATTGTCCCTCGGAACCCCTGGCGGCTTGGGGGTGTCGGGTCTGGCTTCGGGCGTTTCCTTCCTTATCGATCAGAACAAGCCCGGCATGACGACGGCACACGCCGCCGTCAGAAACGGCGCGGCCCTGGTTGTCGGCACTCTTGCGTCCGCGCCGTTCGATGCGTCGGTAGTGGGGATCCCGGCGGGCCTCGTTGTGGGTAGCGGTGCCGGGAATCTGACGGCTGCGGGCGTCGACGTGGTGTGGGAGCCCCTCGTGGCGGCCCAGGAGGCCTTTTCCGAAGCGGGCGGTCCGGGGGCTGCGATGAAGGTTGCACGGTGGGGCCGGTGATTCGTTCGTGCGCTTAGACGAGTTCGTCCACCAGAACGGCATCCCTTTTGCGGCGGTCGATCAGCTCGACGGGTATCTCGTCGAGGTCGTCGTGCCTCCCGATTGGGAGGCCGTGGCGCCCCCCGCCTCCCCTCAGTGTCCCGGCGCGCCCGCGGCATTCCCTGCTGCACCCACAGCAGGCCCGGCAGGAGTGCGCTGATGCCGGTTCGTCAGGACAAGTCCGAGCCGTCCGCGGTCAGCTCCAGCGTCGGCGGGTACATCTTTCTGTTGCTGGCTGCCATCTCTGCGCTGCTGCGAAACTGGTACGGCGCGGTGGGTCTGCTCGTCGGCGGTATCGCCTTGCTGCTCGTCGCTCGTGGCCGCGTCTACCGGCCTGCGGTCACCCGTGGACCCGACGGAATCACCTGTCGCTACAACCCCGTACGCGAAGGCTCGCTGTACCTACTTCTCGTCGCCATGCCAGGGATGCTGCTCTACATGGTGGGTCAGCCGACACGCTGGCTTCGGCTCCTGGCCCTCGCCGGGTTGGGGATGGTCGCAGTGGGTCTGGTTCTTTGCCTGCGGGAGTGGCGGCGCTGCCTGCTGCGGATCACACCGGACTCGCTTACCGTGGCCATGCCCGCACACCGATATGCCCTGACCGAGATTCCCCGCGAACGCATCGTGTCAATCACCGGCGGGACCGGAGCCCGCCGCAACGGTGACACCGGACCGGTCACCCAGATCGCTTATCTCACAAACGATTCCATCCCGGGGACGCCCTCGTTGGTGCTGATCGGCCCGACCAACACCACCAACGCGATGTGGGTGACCGTCGAGCAGGCCGACCTCCTGGCAGCTCTGCAGGCGTGGAAAGACGGTGACCCCCACGATCCGGCATTGCTGAACCGCGTGGAGGGGCTGCTGCTCGGTGGGTCCGCATCGGTCGGTGCGGATCAGCCCTCCACTGCCGGCGGAGGCCCTCAGATCCCGCCCGGCTAGCCGCCACCTCCGGCGGCCCGTCCGTCGCGATGGCGCGGGTGGCGCTACGCGGCGGTCGGGCTGGCTGCTCTCGCCGGTGCCGCAGCCGTCCCGGCGTATCAGAGCACCCATCGGGGCGCTGAGTCGCCGGCGCCCGAGGTCGGCAGTGCGCCGCGGGCTGAGACCACCGACTGTTCGGTGGAGGGCGCCCGCATCGTGGCCCTCCCGAAGAAGACGGCCGACGAGCCGACAGTCTTCCTGCCGCTTCACCCCGACTGGACCGAGCAGCCCGTCACCCCCGGTTCCTCCGAGGACACCCCCAACCTGCGGGGCCTGTACTCCAACGAGTCGATCCGCGACAACAACTTCACTCCGGTCATCCAGGTCGATATGGTCCCCACCACCTCCACCGATTCCCCCTCTGCGATCGCCGATGACTTATTCACCAAGGCGCGCGCGATGATGAAGGTGTCTAACGAGACCACCGACACCGTCTGTGGCAACGCGGTGTACCAGGCGGACACCTCCGGCTACAACCCTGATGGCAAGGGGGATCGCTCCGGCACATCGCTGCTGACCGTCGTCGAGGGCGAGGCCGGCACGCGGTGGGTTGCCATCGCCAGCATCAAGACCCGCGACCCTGACCAACGCGACTACCTCATCGAGCGCGAGGCCCTGGTCCGTGGATTCCGCGCGGGCTTCAAGTAGCCCGGTTGATTTCCTCGACGACCTAGGCTTCGCTTGTGACTACTGGTGATAACGGCCCGCACGGGTCTCTTCCACCCACACCGCGGGGGCGCAACCGCAGCATGGACTGCTGACGGCCGTCGACGGGCAGGACGGTGTCCGCTGGGTGGCGGTGGTGACCCTGCAGACCACCAACCCGGACAATCCAATTTTTGCAGCCCAGCGAGATGCCCTTCTCAAGGGATTGCGGGTCGAGATCGCCAAGCAGCAGCCCTAAGCGATGCCACCGCGGGATCAGCGTCCGGCTGACCAGCGCTGTCCGGTTATGATCGGCATAATCCGTGGAGCGATCGGAGCGCGAGAGTGAGCACCCCGCAATACCCCGGGCCTTATCCCGAGCCCAATCCCTACAGCACTGTCGACGGCCAGTCCTTGGGGACGCGCCCGCCGATCAAGTACGTCTGGCCGAAGCGGATCGCCGTCATCGCCGCCGGGCTGGCAATCGTGGGCGGGGTCGGCTTCGGGGTCAAAACCCTTCTCCACAAAGACGGGACCGCGACCACGAGCCAGGAGACGGTTGCGTCCGCACCTCCGGCGCCCGGGGGCTCGCAGGCTCCGACGGCGCGTGGGGCCTCGGAGGAGCCGACAGCGCCGACAGCGCTGACCGCGCCCATGAAGCTCGGCCTGGCGGTCACCGATTCCGCCGGGGCCTTGAACAGCGAGCAGACCGCCGAGGTGAAGTCTGCCGTCAAGAGCCTGCAGACGGCCCGCGATGTCCGCATGTGGGTGGTCTACGTCGACGCCTTCGACGGCCCGCCCGCGGAGTGGGCCCGCAAGACCGGTTCCCTGACCAAGATGGGGGACCGGGACGCCATCCTCGCCATCGCGACCCAGCAGCGGAAGTATGCCTTCCTGGTCGCGCCGGCCGCCGCAAACGGGTCGGAACAGGCGGTCAATGACCTACGGCGCAATACGATCGAACCCAAACTTCGCGACAGCGACTTCGCGGGCGCGGCCGTCGCCGCTGCCACCGGGCTGCAAGCCCTCGGCTGAACCGGTGCCGCGGCATGCCCGCATGAAGCCACCCATGCCCGTTCCCCATGTCTCGCAGGGCGTGTTCTGGAAGCATGGCGTCTAAGGGGCACACACCTGCGTCAGGCGCGGAGCGCCCATCTTCGGGAACCGAATGCGAGGGGAAAAATGAGTGCAGTGTTGATGACGGGGTTCCCGGGTTTCCTCGGGTCGGCCCTACTCCCCGGGATCCTCGCCAAGCGGGAAGGGACCACCGCCATCTGCGTCGTGCAGGCGAGGCACATGGATGCCGCGAAGGCCAAGCTGGCCGAGATTCAGGCAGCCCATCCCCACACCGTGGACTGGGTCCAACTCGTCGAGGGCGACATCACGGTGCCGGGCCTCGGGCTGTCTGATTCTGTCCCGGTGGACCCCAAGAGTTTGAACGACGTCAACGAGGTCTGGCACCTGGCGGCCGTGTACGACCTTTCTGTGCCTGAGGACATCGCCAAGCGGGTCAACATCGTCGGCACCGAGAACGTCCTGCAGTTCTGCCGGGAGCGGTCGAACTTCCGTCGACTGCAGTACGTGAGCACCTGCTACGTCTCCGGCGCCTACGACGGCGAGTTCACCGAGGAGATGCTGGAGGAGGGTCAGAAGTTCCAAAACCATTACGAGGAAACCAAATACGAAGCCGAGCGACTCGTGCGCGCGGCGATCGCCGAGGGGCTGCCGGCGACCATCTACCGCCCCGGCATCGTGGTGGGGGACTCGCGCACCGGCGAGACCCAGAAGTACGACGGGCCCTACTTCGTTGCCGCCTACATGAAGCGCCTGCCCGGCGCGACGTTCCTGCCGAACGTCAACAAGACCGTCATGGCATCGCTGGTTCCGCGGGACTACGTCATCGCGGCGATGGACGCACTGAGCGTCCTCGACCGTTCCGAGGGCAAGACCTACCAGTTGACCGACCCCAATCCGCCGTCGGCCCGCGAGGTGGCCGAGATCTTCGGCAAGCACCTCGGAAAGCGGCTGATCTGGCTGCCCATCCCGGTATCGGCCGTGCGCGGACTGCTCGACACGGTCCCCGGAATGGAACTGCTCACCGGTCTGCCCGCGGAGACCCTGGACTACTTCGCCTTTCCCACCACGTATGGCACGTCGCAAACCGTCGCCGACCTCGAAGGCACCGGGGTCTCATGCCCCCGTTTCCGCGACTACGCCGACAAGCTGCTCGACTTCATGGCGGCCCACCCGGAGTTCGACTCCAAAGCAATGGTCTAGAGAGAGATCCCATGACTGAGCAAACGCCATCACTGGTCGTCAATATCAGCCTGAGCGGCCCCGGGCGGGACTACGACCAGACCGTGGAATTCCTGGGAGGGACCTTCCGCATCGTCCGGGTGGGCACCGGCGGCAGCGTCAAGCGGGCCGTCGAAGAACTGCGCAAGTGGTCCAGCCAGGCCGCGGCCATCGGGGTCAGCGGAGTCCACGACGCTGAGGTATCCGGAACGCTCAAGGGCAATCTCGGCAAGCTTCGGAAGGCCATGGATGCCTCGACAGGGGCGGTGGTCACCGATGGGCACAGGTTGCGTAACGTGTTGCAGGAGTGGACGATTCGGCATCTGGCCGGCGAGATGCCCGGTTACTTCGCGAATGCGCGCGTGGTGGTGCTGGGCGGGCGAAACCATTACCGCACCACTCGGGTGCTTTCGGAGAGCACGCAGAACCTGCGCTTCGCCGACCCGGCGGTGGAGTACGGCCTGTCCGACATTCACACCCCGTTCGAGGTGTTCGAGCGCGTCGTGTCGGCCTCGGGGTGGTTTGTGGAGAGGATGCCCTCCGCGGTGGTGTCGGCGGCCACCGGCCCGGCCCGGAAGTTCATCGAGTCCCGGGTCCGCGAGGCCCTGCAGGACTGCGACGTTGTGGTGGCGACCTTCGCCGAACTCGCCCAGTTCGAGTTGGACGATCTGAAGGGCAAGACCCTCATCTCGACGTCCATCGACTCCGAGCGGCTGAACAGCCTGCGGGAGCGTGGAATAGACCTCATCCTCGATGATGTGCCGCAGCCGTTCGATGAGGTCGTGGTCAATGAGGCGACGCTTGAGGCGCTAATGCTGGTGGCGGGCGAAGCCGAGGAGTCACGCCTGACCGACGACGACCTGCTCGACATGATCCAGTCGGCTGAGCTGGAGCCGAGGATCCTCTACCCGAGCGGCTTCAAGCGGAGGTCCCGGTTCGCTTTCGTGATTCACCCGCTGTCCCAGGAGTACTTCCGCAATGTGAAGGCCCTCGATGCCGTCGCCGACGTGACACCGGGCATCTTCATGGATGGCGTGGAGAAGCTGATGGCGCACGCGCCGCCGTTCGTCTACAGCCATGTCACCGGGATCAAATCGCCGACGGGCGCTGAGGTCGAAGGCTGGCTCATCACCGTCGGCGGCACCCCCAAGGAACTGATGTCGCACGATCCGGAGTTCACCTACTCGCGGCTCCTCGCGGCGGCCGACATGGCACAGAAGATGGGCGCCCAGATCATGGGCCTCGGCGCGTTCACCAAGGTCGTCGGCGACGCCGGTGTCACGGTGGCCAAGCGCGCACCGCTTCCCATCACCACGGGCAACTCCTATAGCGCCTCGGGTGCGCTGTGGGCCGCCCATGACGCGGTGCGCCGACTCGGCATGGCAGAAGTGGACGAGACGGGACGTATCAAGGGCAAGGCGATGGTGGTCGGCGCGACCGGCGCCATCGGCTCGGTGTGTGCGCGACTGCTGGCGATGGCCGCCGACGAGCTGCTGCTGGTCTCGATCGAACCGGCAAAGTTGTTGGCGCTCAAAGAAGATATCGAGCGGGAGAACCCGCGGGCGAAGATCCACGTGGGTGCCGACGCCGACGAGCACATCGCCGACATGGACGTCATCGTCACGGCCACCTCGGGGGCCGGCAAGAAGGTGCTCGACATCATGAAGGTGAAGCCGGGTTGTGTCATCACCGACGTCGCGCGGCCGTTGGACCTTTCGGCAGAGGATGTCGCTAAGCGGCCGGATGTGCTGGTCATCGAGTCCGGGGAGATCGAACTGCCCGGCGATCCGCAGATGAAGGGAATCGGCCTGCCCAAGGGCGTCGCCTACGCCTGCCTGGCCGAGACCATCGTCCTGGCGCTGGAGGGCCGCTACGAGACGTTCACCGTCGGACGCAACATCGAATGGGAGAAGGTCAAGGAGATCTATCGGCTCGGGCTCAAGCACGGCATGAAGCTCGCCGCGATCTCCGGTGTCAACGGGGTCTACACCGACGAGGACCTGGCCAAGATCCGGGAGTTGGCGCTGGCCAAACGGGCGGAAATGGCGGCGGCGGAGTCCTGATCGCGACTGTGGTTAGCCGTAACTCCTCACGCTGCGGGGCAGGCACTCCACCGATACCTGTTGGCCATCTCGAAGAACCACGACCTGGATCCTGCGGTTGAGCGACGTCGCGCTGAAGACAACGGTCGCCGCGTGGTGGTGTTCTCCTATTTCCGCGACGTCCTTGAGCAGGTCGCTGCCGCCTTACCAGGCCGGGTGTTCGGGTCACTCATGGGTTCGGTGGCTCCAAACAAACGCCAGGAAATGGTGGATCAATTCTCCAAGGCGGGACACGGTGCAGTCCTCGTGCCGCAGATCGTGGCTGGGGGAGTCGGGCTCAATATCCAGTCCGCCTCGGTGGTGGTGATATGCGAGCCCCGCAGTGGGCCGCCGACGTTGAGAAGCTCACTGCAGCGGTTCACGAGGGCTTCGTGACCGCGCTTGCGGCGGATCCTGACCACTCGGACGAAGGAGGAGGCTCCGGACTATGACCGCCGGCAGCCATCCCGCGACGCCACCGGCCGGGCGCCAGCTCACCCAACTCGGTGCGATCGCTATTCAATTCCGCAACAACACGTTTCAGTTCATCGACCTGCGTCACTTCGCCCTGCCGCCCGGCGTCGAAACCGCGGATCGCGATGTCCTGGCGGCGCTGATCAACAGCCCAGGCTATCGAGGCAGTTCCATTGGAACCGGCGATAAGGACCTCACCATTCACGGCCCGTACCGGGCGGCGGCTATCACCACAGATTCCTTCGTTCCGGTCAGCGCAACTGGCGCCGAAACATGGCTTCGCACTTGGGCCGAATATGCTGCGCCCCTGCCCGAGGCCGCCCGCGTCGAGGTCGAACGCGAGGTCTACGCGCCTCTGCAGGCCGCCACCAGCGTCTACCAACTGCCTTCATTGCCCGACGGGGCCAAAGAGACTGAATGGCGCCTCGCCATCGGAAACTCCACCGGATTCCACGAATGCGGTATTTGTCAAGTCAAATGAGACAGTGCTGATCAGTTGATTTGTAGTTGC
>CAZVST010000087.1:0-15544 GCA_964629725.1 uncultured Mycobacterium sp. | reverse complement strand
CGGTGCCGGTGGTAACGCCGGCGATGGCGGTGCCGGCGGTAAGGGCGGCACCGGTAATGCTGGCGGGGCCAACGGTTTCAACGGGGTCCAGGGCTGGGGCGGTGGCGGTGGTAAGGGCGGTGCCGGCGGTAAGGGCGGCACCGGGTTTGACGCCTCGGCGTTGGCGGATGGCAGTGCCGGGGGTAACGCCGGTTCCGGTGGTGCCGGCGGTGCCGGCGGTAAGTCGGGTACCGGGTCTAATGCCGTCCCCGTCACCAGTGGTGCCGGCGGTAATGGTGGTAACGCCGGAACCGCGGGTGCGGGTGCGACCGGTACGACGGGTGCCAATGGCACGTCCGGGTCGCGTGACGGTGTCGCGGGTGGCACCGGTGGCGCCGGCGGTAACGGCGGCTCCGGTGGTGTCGGGGGTGCCGGTGGCGCGGCGGCAAAAGGTGGTAGCGCGGGTGCCAACGGAGCTCTGGGGACAGCGACTAGTGGTGCCGCTGGTGGTACCGGCGGTAAGGGCGGCACCGGGTTTGACGCCTCAGGTCTGACCGATGGCAGTGCTGGCGGTAGCGGTGGTGGCGGCGGGGTCGGCGGTGTCGGTGGCACCGGTGGTTACGGCGGTACCGGTGTGGCCGGCAACGGTGGTGCCGGTGGTAACGGCGGCTCGGGCGGCAACGCCGGCAGTGGTGCTGCCGGTGACCCGACGTTCGCGTTCAACAACGGTGCCGGCGGGGCGGGCGGCAACTCGGCTCTCAGTGGTAACGGTGGTGCCGGTGGCGCCGGCGGTAACGCTGCGGTGGGCGGGACCAACGGGACCGGCGGCAAGGGCGGCAACGGCGGGGTGACCTCCGGTAGCACCGGTTCCGGTGGTGCCGGTGCCGAGGGCACCCTCACGCATTTCGCCGGCGGTAACGGCGGTAACGCCGGCACCGCCAGCGCGCCCTACGCCGGTAACGGCGGCACCGGCGGGGCCGCCGGTACCGGTGGCACCGGGGGCACTGGGGGCGCCAAGGGGACCAACGGCGCTGTGGCGATCGTGTCCGGTAATGGCGGTAACGGCGGCAACGCTGTTGATGGCGGCACCGGTACCGGCGGTGCCGGCGGCAACGGCGGCAACGGCGGCACGTACGGCAACGGCGGTAACGGCGGCAGCGGCGGCTCCCCGGATGCCGGTGACGGCGGCAACGGTGGTGCCGGTGGTGCCGGCGGCACCGCCGGGGTCGGTAACGGCGGTAACGGCGGTGACGGCGGTTACGCCACCAAGACCTCGCCCAAGGCCGTGGCCACCGCCGGTACCGGCGGTGCCGGTGGGTCCGGGGTCAACGGCGGCAACGGTGGTGCCGGCGGCTTGTCGTCCTCGTCCGGTATCGGTACAAAGGCCGTCGGCGGCAAGGGCGGTGCCGGCGGGAACGGCGACGGCACCGCGGGCAGCACCGGCGGCAACGGCGGCAACGGCGGGCTCGCCGACGCCGTCGGGCTCACCTCCTTCGCCACCGGCGGCAACGGCGGCAACGGCGGCAATGCCGGGCCCGCCGGGACCGGCGGTACCGGCGGCACCGGCGGCGCCGCGTCCGCGACCGGAACCGGTTCCGGCAGCGCCAACGGCACCCCCGGCACCAAAGGCACCCCCTGATTGCCTGACGCGATCGGCACCGGCATCCACCGGTGAACACCACACAGTCGGCCCCTACCCCCCGGGGAAGGGGCCGACTGCGTTTTTCCTGCTCGTGCGGCGTCCTGAGGGTCAAGGAAATCGGTGTCCCGACCGCAGGCGGCATCGCCGTCGAGGACACGACCCTGGTCGAGGTCATCCAGTGGTTGCAGCCCTAGTCGATGATCGCCATCGAGAATTGCCACGACGACCGCTGCGGGGAATGACTGGCCACCGAATTGGGGGTCGACCTGGCAGCGCTGACCCCGGGTCCGGACGGGCTGATCTCTCGGGAGGCGGTGCTCGCTGCGGCCGGGGCGAGCAACCGCGGTGCTGGCCCTTACGCATCACCGCATCCTCAACTCCACCTGGGTCGACGGCCCCAACAGTCCGCAGGTGCACAGCCACCAGACGGGAACTGAACTCCGCCTACCCCGGCGATCTGCGGGAACCAGCACCCCGCGGTCGATGGGAACAGGGTTCGCGCACATGCTTACCGGGCGAGGTGTTCGACGAAGCGCCCCCGGGGTGGGGCATCGCCGACAAACCGGGGCCGGTGACCATGCCTCGACCAACGACATCGGTGTGGCGTCCGGGCCCAACGGGGAACACCTGGTGCTGTCGGTCATGACCCGGACCCACTCGGAGGACCCTAAGACCCCGGCGCTCAACGCGCTGGTCGCCGACGTCACCCGGGTGGTGGTTCCGGCGTTGCTGGCCTGATCAGGCATCGCGCCAGACCGGACCACGAAGGTCGGAATCGCGATTCCGCACGCCTCGACCGATGCGGTCTCCGAGCCGGTCGTGGTGTACGCCCCGTTCACGCGCGGACATCGGCTGGTCCAGCCGCGACGGCAAACCCGCCTCGGAGCTGTTCTTGATCGCGGTGCCCGAGGAGGCTGCCGGCGACGCTCACCTGACCATCCTGGGCGCTTTGTCCCCCAAGCTGGTCAACGCGCTATTCCGCTCCGAGCTGTTCGCCGCCGGACCCGACCGGGCCTGTGAACTGCTCGCTACCGTCCAATAAACGGGGACTGCGACGGCCATGGCTTCAAGACATCGGCAGTACGCTCAGGCGTCTGACTCCACCATCTCGGACAGTTCCAGCCAGCGGCTTTCGGTCTGCGCCAGGTCGCTCTCCAGTTCGCGCAGCTGCCCGGTGAGCCGGTTCAGGCCGACATGGTCGGACTGGTCGTGCTCGGCCAGCTCGACATGCTTGGCGTTGATCCGGTCGGTCAACTTGGCCAACGAGCGATCCAGCGCGGCGATCTCCTTCTGCGCGTTGCGGAGTTCGGCTCCGGAGAGCGCCGCGGTGGGGGAGGGCGCCCCGGCCCCGGATGCGCGGCCGGCGGCCGGGCGGGCGGCGGCAATGCGCAGGTACTCGTCGACGCCGCCGGGCAGGTGGCGCAGGTGGCCGTCGATCACGGCGTACTGCTGGTCGGTGACCCGCTCCAGCAGATAGCGGTCGTGCGAGACGACGATCAGTGTGCCCGGCCACGAGTCGAGCAGGTCCTCGGTCGCCGAGAGCATGTCGATGTCGACGTCATTGGTCGGCTCGTCGAGTACCAGGACGTTGGGTTCGGCGAGCAGGATCAGCATCAGCTGCAGGCGACGGCGCTGGCCGCCGGACAGCTCGCGCACCCGAGTGGACAGCTGATCGCGACGAAAACCCAAGCGCTCCAACAACTGTGCCGGGGTGAGTTCCTTCCCGTCGACCATGTAACCGGCTTTGAGCCGGCCGAGCACATCGCGCACCAGGTCATCCTCGAACTCCGCGAGCTGGCTGCTCTGCTGGTCGAGCATGGCCAGCCGCACCGTCTTGCCGCTTTTGACCCGACCGCTGTCCGGCAGGATCGTTCCGGCGATGACTCCCAGCAGGGTGGACTTGCCGGCGCCGTTGGCCCCGACGATCCCGGTCCGCTCGCCCGGAGCGATCCGCCATTCCACATCGCGAAGAACAGGTTTTGCGTCAAAAGATACCGACACGTCGAGCAGGTCGATGACGTCCTTACCCAGCCGCGCAGTGGCCAGCTTGGCCAGTTCGACGGGGTTGCGGATCGGGGGAACGTCGTCGATCAGCTGATTGGCTGCGTCAATCCGGAATTTCGGTTTCGACGTGCGGGCCGGGGCGCCGCGGCGCAGCCACGCCAGTTCTTTGCGCATCAGGTTCTGCCGTTTGGCCTCGGTCGCGGCGGCGACACGGTCGCGTTCGACCCGCTGCAGCACATACGCGGCGTAGCCGCCGTCGAAGGGCTCCACGACGCTGCCGCTGGGGCCGCTGTGCACCTCCCAGGTGGTGGTGGCGACCTCGTCGAGGAACCACCGGTCGTGGGTCACAAGCAGTAGTCCGCCGCTGTTCTTGGACCATCGCTGCCGGAGATGGCCGGCCAGCCAGGTGATGCCCTCGACGTCGAGGTGGTTGGTGGGCTCGTCGAGGGCGATGACGTCCCATTCGCCGATCAGCAGTTGCGCCAACTGGACTCGTCGGCGCTGGCCGCCAGACAGCGCCCCGACCGGAGACGTCCAGTCGATGTCGGACACCAGGCCTGAGACCACGTCGCGCACTCGCGGATCGCCGGCCCATTCGTGCTCGGCACGCTCACCGACCAGAACCGAACCCACAGTGGCGGCCGGGTCGAGCGTGTCGGCCTGGTCCAGCGCCGCCACCCGCAGGCCCCCGCGGCGGGTCACCCGGCCCGAGTCGGGCTCGATACGGCCGGTCAGCAGGCCCACCAGGCAAGATTTCCCCTCGCCGTTGCGGCCCACGATGCCGATCCGGTCGCCGTCGTTGACACCGACGGTCAGGCCGTCGAACACCACCTGCGTCGGGAACTGGAGACGGAGGGCTTCAGCGCCCAGCAGGTGTGCCACCCCGATGAGCCTAATGCGACGCCGATTCGGTCACAGCGGCGGCCAAAGTCGCAGGCTGACGGGTTGACGAGTTCGGAGCGCCGTCGCTGGTATGCCATGATTGGCAGTGCTGATAGGGGAGACACGCAGCGAAATCATGGCGGTCAGGGAGCACACGTGGATCTGAGTTTGTCGGCACTTACCAAACCCCTTGAGCGGTTGGTGGCAACGGCGCAGAACGGATACGAGGTCGCCCGCTTCGGCGGACTGGAGACCGGAACCGTGCCGTCGCCGTTCCAGATCGTCGAGAGCACACCAATGTACAAGCTCCGGCGGTACTTCCCGCCGGACAACCGGCCCGGCCGGCCCAAAGCCGGGCCCCCCGTGCTGATGGTGCACCCGATGATGATGTCGGCCAACATGTGGGACGTCACCCGGGACGACGGCGCCGTCGGCATCCTGCACGCGGCCGGACTGGACACCTGGGTGATCGACTACGGCTCGCCGGACAAGGTCGAGGGCGGCATGGAACGCACGCTGACCGACCACATCGTCGCGCTGAGCCAGGCCATCGACACCGTGCACGCAGAGACCGGCCAGAACGTCCACGTCGCCGGCTATTCGCAGGGCGGAATGTTCTGCTACCAGACCGCCGCCTATCGGCGCTCCAAGGACATCGCCAGCATCGTGGCCTTCGGTTCGCCGGTGGACACGCTCGCCGGCCTGCCCGGTGGGCTGCCCAACAACCTGGCCGTCGGGGTGGCCGACTTCTTGGCCGACCACGTGTTCAACCACATCGACATTCCCGGCTGGCTGGCGCGCACCGGATTCCAGATGCTCGATCCGATCAAGACCGCCAAGTCGCGGGTCGAATTCCTGCTGCAACTGCACGACCGCGAATCGCTGCTGCCACGCGAACAGCAGCGCCGGTTCCTCGACCGCGAGGGCTGGATCGCCTGGTCGGGGCCCGCCGTGGCCGAGTTGCTCAAGCAGTTCGTCACGCACAACCGGATGATGACCGGCGGTTTCGCCGTCCAGGGCCAACTGGTGACGCTGTCCGACATCACCTGCCCGATCCTTGCCTTCGTCGGCGAGGTCGACGACATCGGACAGCCGCCCGCGGTGCGCGGCATCAAGCGGGCCGCTCCCAACGCCGACGTCTACGAGGTGATGATCCGGGCGGGGCACTTCGGTCTGGTCGTCGGGTCGAAGGCGGCGCTCAACACCTGGCCGACGGTGGCCGACTGGGTGCTGTGGGTGGCCGGCCGGGAACCGCGTCCGGCCAACATCTCGCTCATGCAGGACGTCGAATCGGATGCCGCGGAATCCTCCGGGGTGCCGTTGACGTCGCGCCTCATGCTCGGCATGGCGGAGGCGTCCGAGCTTGCTCTCACGGTCGCCAAGGGCGCGGCGGATGCCGTTGTCGCAGCCAATAATTCGGTGCGCACCCTGGCCGTCGAGACGGTCCGCACGCTGCCCCGGCTGGTTCGTCTCGGCCAGATCAACGACCACACCCGAATCTCGTTGGGCCGCATCATCGAGGAGCAGGCGTCCGACAATCCCGACGGCGAGTTCCTGCTCTTCGACGGACGGGTGCACACCTACGAGGCGGTGAACCGCCGCATCGACAACGTCGTGCGCGGCTTGATCGATGTAGGGGTCCGGCAGGGCACCCGGGTCGGTGTGCTCATGGACACCCGCCCGAGTGCCATGGTTGCGATCGCTGCGCTGTCGCGGCTGGGCGCGGTCGCGGTGCTGCTGCCCCCGGATGCCGACCTCGCGCAGGCGGTCCGGCTCGGCGGGATCACCGACATCATCACCGACCCGGCTAACCTCGCCACGGCCGCCACGCAGCCGCTGCAGATCCTGGTCCTCGGCGGTGGCGAAAGCCGCGCCCTGGACATCCCGCCGGGCAGCACCGTCATCGACATGGAGCAGATCGACCCCGACGCGGTCGAACTGCCCGGGTGGTACCGGCCGAACCCGAGTTACGCCCGCGACGTCGCGTTCGTCGTGTTCAGCGCAATCGGGGGCGGGGCGTTGGTGCCCAAGCAGATCACCAATTACCGGTGGGCACTCTCGGCCTTCGGCACCGCGTCGGCCGCCGCGCTCACCCGCAACGACACCGTGTACTGCCTCACCCCGCTGCATCACCCGTCGGGCCTGCTGGTGAGTTTGGGTGGCGCGGTGGTGGCCGGGTCCCGGATCGCGCTGTCGCGCGGTCTGAATCCCAAGCGCTTCCTCGAAGAGGTGCGTCAGTACGGCGTATCAGTGGTCACCTTCACCTGGGCGATGCTGGGCGAGGTCATTGACGACCCGGACTTCTCGCTGTCGGGCAACAATCCGATCCGGCTGTTCATGGGATCGGGCATGCCCACCGGACTGTGGGACCGGATTCTGGAGATTTTCGAACCGGCCAAGATCGTCGAGTTCTTCGCGACCTCTGACGGCCAGGCCGTGCTCGCCAACGTCGCCGGTGTCAAGGTCGGCAGCGAGGGCCGGCCCCTGCCGGGCGGTGGGCAGGTCGAACTGTGTGCCTACGACGCCGACGAGGACCTGATCCTGGAGGACGACCGCGGCTTCGTGAGGGTCGCCGGCCGCGACGAGATCGGCGTCCTGCTCGCCAAACCGTGGGGCCCGATCGACCCGACGGCGTCGATCAAACGCGGCGTCTTCGCTGCGGGTGACATCTGGATCTCCACCGAGTATGTGTTCTGGCGCGACAACGACGGCGACTTCTGGCTGCTCGGGAACCGTTCTGGCCTGATCCGTACGTCCCGCGGCGTGGTGTTCCCGTCGCCGATCACCGACGCTGTCGGCGCGATCCGCGCGGTGGACCTGGCGGTCACCTACCCGCTGCAGGTCAACGGCGCGACGCTGGCGGTGACAGCCTTCACACTCCGGCCCGGGATGACGGTGACGGCGGCGGACATCTCCGAGGCGGTGCGGGCGATGCCCGCGGGCCTGCCCCCGGATGTGATCCATATGGTGCCCGAATTACCGTTGAGTGCGTCCTATCGGCCGACCGTGTCACCACTGAAGGCGGCCGGGATGCCCGAGGCCGGCCGTAACGCCTGGTATCTGGATCGCGATACGGGCAGATACAAGACACTGACGCCCGCGGTCCGCGCGACGTTCGTTGACGAGGACATCTGACCGGCGCTGCTAGCCTGGCACAGTCGTCCAGTCTGGGTGGAGGAGAGCGATGACGAGGAACAACGCCGGTTGGCGAGCGGCGTTCGGCACGATCGCCGGCGCTGCAGTGGCCGCGGGATTGATTCTCGGTGCCGCGGGGGCGAATGCCGATCCAGACCCGGCGCCCGCTCCTGCACCGGCCCCTGCGCCGTACACCGAAGCCGTCGCACCGAAGGCGCTGGCTCCGACCGGGGCCCCCGCTCCCACCATCGCGGTGGCCGGGGGGGCGGCCGCGGGTGTTGCTGCGGCGGCCGCGGCCTCTGCCGCTGCGGCGTCCCAGCCGGGCGACGTCCTCGACCAGCTGGCCGAGGAGTACGCGGTCGGCTCCGGCGGCGGCCAGCTGTCCAACCTGCTCAAGACCTCGCTCAAGTTGCGCGCGATGGGCTTCCGGCCATCCAAGCAGTACCTGGACGAGATCAAAGAGGCCATGACGCACCGGCCCAATCAGCTTCCGCTGATCGGTGCCCTGAAGGACACGATCGCCTATCAGCAGAAGATCCAGGCGCAGATGCAGATCCTGCAGAACGCACAGGCCAAGAACGCTCCGCCGGTCGATCCCGGGGTGGCTGCTGCCGCGGCCGTCAATGGGGTCAACACTGCCCCGCAGGCGGTGGCGCCGGGTATGCCCGCGGCACCTGCCCCGCCGGTGATCAAGCCCGCGACTCCCTAGCCGGCCGCTGTGCTGGACCGGAAGCTTCTCGACATCCTGGTGTGTCCCGTGGACCGCGGGTCGCTGCTACTGGTCGACAACGTCCTCTACAACCCCCGGCTGCATAAGGCCTACCGCATCGAGGAGGGGATCCCGGTGCTGCTGGCCGACGAGGCCACAGACGTCGGTCCCGACGAGCATGAGCGGCTGACGGCGGGGCAAGCCTGACGTCAACGGCGTCGGACCCCGAGTTGCTCGCCGGGGACCCGGTCGCGGCGGCGCGTCGGCTGCTGGGCTCGGTCATCGTCGGCGGTTCGGTGAGCGCGCTGATCGTCGAAGTGGAGGCCTACGGCGGCCCGGCCGACGGCCCTTGGCCGGACGCCGCCGCGCACTCCTACCGAGGGCCGACGCTGCGCAACGCGGTCATGTTCGGGCCACCCGGGCGGCTGTACACCTACCGCAGCCACGGAATCCATGTGTGCGCCAACGTGTCCTGCGGTCCGGACGGGGTGGCGGCGGCGGTGCTACTGCGCGCTGCCGTCGTCGAGTCCGGTGCGGTGGCCGCCGGCCGGCGACGCGGTGCGGCCGTCGGGCCCGCCGCGTTGGCACGAGGCCCCGGGAACCTGTGCTCGGCACTCGGAATCACCATGGAGCACAACGGGATCGACCTCCTGGCCGATGATTCGCCGATTCGGCTCCGGCTTGGCGGCCCGGTTCCCGGTGAACTCAGTGGCCCTCGGGTGGGGGTGAGCGTGGCAGCCGACCGCCCTTGGCGCTTCTGGCTGTCCGGCCGCCCCGAGGTCTCGGCTTACCGTCGCAGCCCGCGGGCACAGCGCGCTGGGAGCAGCGACTGAGCGGGCCGAGGAGTACAGACCAGCCTCGTAAGATCGACCCGGACCGAGCCGCAGACCGGAGGACCGTTGATCACCCTTAGCTCCGCCGACCTGGAGCCGGACCCGGCCGTGCTCCATCGTCCAGGCGGCTTCACCTGGTTCTACGTCGACCTGATCGACGAACAGGGCCGGGGAGCAACGGTCATCTGGTCCTGGGGACTGCCCTTCCTGCCCGGTTACGCTCGCGCGGCCCGGGTGGGTCGTCCTGAGCTTCCCATCGACCGGCCCAGTGTGAACATCGTCGTCTACGGCGACGGCCGGGAACGGTTCTATCTGCTCTCCGAACTCCCGCGCGCGGAGTGCCAGTGGAGAGCCGACGGCCGGTCCTGGTGCCTGGGGGACAGCAGCTTCACCTGGGTCGACAGCCCGGGTTCCGGAGGCGTCGCGCCGACGCGCGCGCTGGAAGCCACCCTCGACCTCGCCCTGCCGACCGGCGGGCGGGTCACCGGCGAGTTGCGGCTTTCCGGCCCGCTGCGGCGGGACTGCTTCAGCGGGCCGCCGACACCCGCCGGTCCCGACTGCACCCACACCTGGACGCCGATGGTCGCGGCCAGCCGGGGCAGCCTCGACCTGCATACCCCCGGCGGTGATCTGCGGATCGAGGGCCGGGCCTACCACGACCGCAACAGTGCCGCGCGGCCGTTGCACGATCTCGGAATCCACAGTTGGTGGTGGGGGCGTCTTGCCCTGCCGGGACGCGACCTGGTCTTCTACCACCTCACTCCGAACGAGTTGGGGGCCGCACCGCGTGATCTCGTCGTCGAACTCGCCGCCGACGGCTCCAGCCGCACGCTGGAGACCCCGCTCGAACCGGGCCGGATCCGTCGCAGTTCCTGGGGCCTGCGCTGGCCCGCAACGGCGACATTCCCGGACCCGGACGGACGTCCGGTGCAGGTCGAGGTCAGTTCGGTCCTCGACAACGGGCCGTTCTACCAGCGCTACCTGCTGCGGGGCCGGTGCGGCGCCGACGAGGGCTACGGCGTCGGTGAGAACGTGGTGCCCGACCGGGTCGACTCCGACCTGCTGCGCCCGCTGGTCCGGATGCGGGTGCATCGGGCGGCCGGCCCGAATTCCATGTGGCTGCCGTTGTTCTCCGGTGACAGCACGGGCAGATGGGGCCGGCTGCTCGGGCAGGGCGGTAAAGTGCGGGCGTGATCCAGGGGCGCCCTGACCTGTCGCTGGACGCCCTGCTCAACCGCACGGCGCCGGGATGGGTGCAGGTGCTGGCGGCGCTGCTGGCCCTGCCGGCGTTGCTGCCGCTGTGCCTGGTGATCGTCAACGCGCTGGTGTGGACCCGCGGCCGGGCCCTGGCCGCCGCCGAGAGCGCCGCACTCGGCGACGTCAGCGTGCTGATTCCGGCCCGCGACGAGGTGGACAACATCGAGCGGTGCGTGCGTGCCGCTGTGGCCGCCCGCGGTCCGATCGGCGAGATCATCGTCTACGACGACGGCTCCACCGACGGGACCGGCGATGTGCTGGCGCGCCTGCAGTCGGAACTGCCGCAACTGCAGGTGATCAGCGGCAACGGCCTTCCCCCCGGCTGGGTCGGCAAGCCGCACGCGCTGTACCGACTCGGCGAGGCGGCCGTCGGCGAGTTACTGCTGCACGTCGACGCCGACGTGTCACTGCGGCCCGACGGTGTGCTGCGGATGTTGTCCCTGCTCGGCTCGCCCGATCAGGTTCCCGGCGGGCTGGACGCCGCGGCCGTCACCGCGGTGCCCCGCCAGCACACCGGGAGTTTCGCCGAACGGGTGATGCTCCCGCTGTTGCATCTGTCCTATGTCGCCTGGCTACCGATGCCGCTGATCCACCGGACCCGCGACCCGCGGGTGCTGGCCGCCAACGGCCAGCTGCTGCTGATTCGGCGGACGGCGCTGGAGGAGATCGGCGGCTGGTGGCGGGTCCGCACGGAACTGGTCGACGACATGGCGGTGTGCCGGGCCATCAAGGGAAGCGGCGGACGGGTCGTCTTCGCTGACGGTCACGAGATGGCGGACTGCCGGATGTACCCCGACGCCGCCGCTGTGCGGCGCGGGTTCGCCAAGAACTTCTACGAGGGGATCGGTGGTCGACCGCTGGCGATGGTTCTGGTCATGACGGTGCACTTACTTCTTTTCGTCGTGCCCTTCGTCGCGCTTCCGATCGCCGCCGCGCTCGGAGCGTGGGGGCTGGCCGCGGCGGCAGCCGTCGGGGTGGCCGCCAACTTGCTGTTGCGGCTGATCATGGCGCTGCGCTACCACCACCACCTGGTCAGTGTGCTGCTGCATCCGGTCGCCGTGCTGCTCATGATGGGAATTCTGTTCGAGAGTTTCCGGTGGAGCCGGCGCGGGGACATCCGCTGGCGCGGGCGCACCTACGGGGCCAGGGCCACCCGGGAGGCGACGTGAGAACGACGCAGGCCGCGTCATGAGCACGCTCGACGCCTCCGACGACGAGCGTGGCGCGCTGGACCGGGCGGGGGACACCCGGCGCCCGGCTTTCCTGAGGTTCGCGCGCGTCTACTCCCGTCGGCGGGTCTCCCACGGACTCGACGGCCTGTGGGTTGCGGGACTGGAGCACGCCCGGGCGGCGCTGGCTGCGGGGCCGATGATCTTCGCGGCCAATCACGTCGCCTGGTGGGACACCCTGCTGCTGCTGGTGCTCGACGAAGCGCTGGGCGGCACCGGCTGGGCCATGATGGACGACACGAATCTTCGCCGTCTGCCGTTTCTGGGCTGGGTGGGCGCACTCCCGCTGGACCGCAGCAGTCACGAGCGCAGCCGGCAATGCCTGGAAGCCTCGGCCGATCTGCTCGACCGTCCCGGCCGGGCTTTGTGGATTTTCCCGCAGGGCCGCCAGCGCCCCGCGCACCTGAGGCCGCTGGACCTCAAGCCGGGGATCGCCATCCTGCACGACCGCAACCCGGTCGACGTCGCCACAGTCAGCCTGAATTATGTTTTCCTGGAACGCGACCGTCCGGCGGCGGTCGTGCAGTTCTCCACCCCGTTGACCGTCGGCGCCGTGGCGGGGGCTTCCGTCCTGACGACCGTGGAGGACTCCCTACTCGACGGGTTGGCTGCCATCGACGACGCGACGATCGCCGCCACCGACGGGCGTCGGGCCTGCACCCACCCCGACGATCCGCTGCCGGGCTTCCATCCGCTGGTGCGGCCGGCTCATTCGCCGGCTCAGGACGGGCTCGGTGAGCGGATGCTCGCAGCCCTGCGTCACAGGAGATCCGGTGCCGGCTGACCGCGAGATCCTCGTCGTCGGCGCCGGCATCGGTGGACTGTCCGCGGCGCTCGCCTTGGCGGCGCGCGGTCTTGCGGTCCGGGTGCTTGACGCCGCGCCGCGCCCGGGCGGCAAGGCGGGCACCGTCGAGGTCGACGGCGTCGTGATCGACACCGGTCCCAGCGTTCTGACGCTGCCCGACGTCTTCGCCGGGCTTTTCGAGCGTGCCGGGTTCCAGCTCGACGACATGGTGGGCCTGCGCCGCCTGGATCCGGGATTCCGGTATCGCTACGCCGACGGCGCTGTCGTCGAGGTGGCTCACGACGCCGACGACACCCTGGCCCGGGTCCGGTCGGCTCTCGGGCCGTCTGCCGAGGCGGAACTGGCGTCGTTCCTGCAGTACAGCCGCCGGATCTGGGAGGCGGCGGCCCCGCATTTCGTCCTCGGTCCCGCTCCGACGTGGGCGGCCATGGCCGGGCTGGCGGTGCGCCACCCCCTCGCCCTGACGGCCGTCGACCCGATGCGCAGCATGGCCGGGGGGATCGACCGGCACATCCGCGAGCCACATCTGCGCATGCTGCTGCGGCGCTATGCCACCTACAACGGCAGCGATCCGCGGCGCGCTCCCGCGACGCTCAACTGCATTGCCCACGTCGAGCTTTCGCTTGGCGGATACGGAATCCAGGGTGGCGTCCACGCCCTCGTCGACGCGCTGGTGGCGGCCATCGAAGCCCGCGGCGGGAACATCGAATGTGGTGTCGGCGTCGAGCGCCTGCTGGTGGACAACGGTGCCGTCACCGGCGTCGTCATGACCGGGGGTGGGCAACGCCGCGGCCGCACCGTCGTGGTCAACGCCGACGTGGGCTGGCTGCGCGACCACGCCCTGCCGAACCCGGCGCGGCACCTCCCGCGGCCGGCGGCTCCGTCGATGTCCGGCTGGAACGGGGCGCTGCGCGCCGCGCGCCGGCCCGACCGGCTGCCGCACGAGGTGCTCTTCCCTGCCGGCTATGACGCTGAGTTCGCCGACATCTTCGACCGGGACCGGCCGCCGGCCGCTCCGACGGTGTACCTGTGCGCTCAGGAGCGCTGCCACGGCATCGCCGGCTGGGCCGATGCCGAACCGGTCTTCGTGATGGCCAACGCGCCCGCCGAGCCGGCTGCCGGGTCCCGTCCGCCGCAGGTCTGGGCGGCTCTGGAGGCCGCGGTCGAGCAGCGGATCCGGTCGGCCGGACTGTGGGCCGACGACGACGAGATGGTGTGGCGACGTACCCCCACCGAACTGGCCGCGGCCTTCCCGGGCAGTCGCGGGGCGATCTACGGGGCCGCCAGCAACGACCGTTTCGCCGCGTTCCAGCGCCCGCCGAACCGCATCCGCAGCGTGCCAGGCCTCTATCTCGCCTCCGGAAGTGCCCACCCGGGCGGGGGATTGCCGATGGTGGCCCTGTCGGGCATGGCGGCCGCCGACTGTGTGGCCACCGCCCTCGGCCTGCCGGGCCGGGGCAACTGAGCGCGGGCGATGCGGGAAGATCAACGCATGGGCACGACGATTCTCGACGAGTTGAGCTGGCGTCAACTGATCGCGCAGTCGACCGATATCGACGCGCTCACCGCTGCCGCGGCACAGCCGCCGATGACGGTCTACTGCGGCTTCGATCCGACGGCGCCCAGTCTGCACGCCGGAAACCTGGTGCCGCTCTTGACATTACAGCGGTTCCAGCGCGCCGGGCATCGGCCGATCGTGCTCGCCGGCGGGGCGACAGGGCTTATCGGCGATCCCCGCGACTCCGGCGAGCGGACCATGAACGCCGACGACACCGTCGCGCAGTGGTCCGAGCGCATCCGCGGCCAACTCGAGCGCTTCGTCGACTTCGACTCCTCGCCGACCGGGGCCGTGGTGGAGAACAACCTCGGCTGGACACAGCAACTCAGCGCCATCGAGTTCCTGCGCGACGTCGGGAAGCACTTCTCGGTCAACGTGATGCTCGATCGCGACACTATTCGCCGCCGCCTGGACGGGGAAGGCATCTCCTACACCGAGTTCAGCTACATGCTGCTGCAGGCCAACGACTATGTGGAGCTGCACCGGCGGTACGGGTGCGCGCTGCAAATCGGCGGCTCCGACCAGTGGGGCAACATCATCGCCGGGGTGCGGCTGGTCCGTCAGAAGGAGGGGGCGAGCGTGCACGCTCTGACCGTCCCTCTGGTCACCGCTGCGGACGGCGCCAAGTTCGGCAAGTCGACCGGTGGCGGGAGCCTGTGGCTCGATCCGGAGATGACCAGCCCCTATGCCTGGTACCAGTACTTCTTCAACACCGCAGACGCCGATGTCATCCGGTACTTGCGGTGGTTCACCTTTCTGTCGGCCGACGAACTCACCGACCTGGACGAGGCCACGGCGAGCAGTCCGCACGAACGAGCCGCACAACGGCGGCTGGCTCGGGAGTTGACCACCCTGGTGCACGGGGAGGCTGCCACCGAAGCGGTCGAGCGCGCCTCAGCGGCGCTGTTCGGCAGGGGTGAACTGGATCAACTCGACCAGGCGACGCTGGCCGCTGCGCTGCGTGAGACGTCGGTCGCGGAGCTGAAGCCGGGCGGTCCGGACGGCATCGTCGATCTCCTGGTCGCCACCGGGCTGTCCGCCAGTAAAGGCGCCGCTCGCCGGACCGTCGCCGAAGGGGGAGTGTCGGTCAACAACCTCCGCGTCGACAGCGAGGATTGGGTGGCCAAGCCTGCTGACTTCCTGCACGGCAGGTGGCTGGTGGTGCGGCGGGGGAAGCGGAATATCGCGGGCGTGCAGCGTGCTGAGTGACATACTGGGCCAACCGGCTCAGCGGTCGGCGAGTGTGACGAAGGTCAAACTCCTTTGTTGCCCAGGGGATTTGACTCCCGTGTGCCGCTGACGTAGCTTTGTGAAGTCGTTGCGACGCGGTTCGGCCGCTGAGCGCGACGGCATCTTTGAGGGAATGTCTCCGGACTCCGGAGCGTTACCACTGTCCGCACGACGAGCACGCGGCATTATCGCCGCGGGTCGTTCGTGTGGCCGGACTGAGATGCCGGGTGTGTTGTTTGAGAACTCAATAGTGTGTTTGGTGGTTTTTGTTTGTTGTTTGT
>CAZVST010000086.1:0-16071 GCA_964629725.1 uncultured Mycobacterium sp. | reverse complement strand
ACCCGGCCGGTGCGCCTCAGGCTCCGAAACCCCACCACCCCAGGGGACTTACCCATCGGTCGGCGTTTGAACGTAGTTGTCGGGATTACCAAGATGCTCGACATTCGCAGAACTGGTCTGGGGGGTGGGGAAATTCGCGAGCGCGATCAAGGATGGCGAACTTCCTGGCTTTCAGGTTGTCAGACACCGCACCGTGGCCGAGGTCGTTGATTTTGTCGAGGAGTTGCTGAGGAAACGAGGAGGTTATCTTCGCCTTCCGGGTGATGGAGAGCCCATCGTCACATGGCTGGGTGACATCGGCGTCAAAAAATCTGCGGTCAACCCGGGCCGACGGGAGCAGACCGATTTCCTGGTGTAGGGGACGCTGTACCCGGACGTCACCACCGCTCGATAGTTACGTCCTTGAGGCAGCGGCGATTTCAGCGATCGACGCATCCAGCGCTGCGTCGAAGTCCTGATCGCTCTGCCCGACGGTCAGCCCCTCGGTGAGGGCACGGGAGAAGCTGGCGATCACGCCGCGGTTGCGCGACAGCCGCTGGCAGGCCTCGGCGCGGGAGTAGCCGCCGGACAGGGCGAGCACCCGCATCACCCGGGGATCGTCCACCAGGTCGCTGTAGAGGTTGTCGGTCTCGGGCAGGGTCAGCTTGAGCATCACCTGCTGACCGTCGCTGAGCGTGCCGAGCCGGTCGATGATCGCCGATGTCAACTGCTCCTCGGCGGTAGCTTTGTCTGGACTGTGGATGTCGACCTCGGGTTCGATGATCGGCACCAGCCCGGCGGCCAGAATCTGGTGTGCCACCTCGAACTGCTGGTCCACCACCGCGTCAATTCCTTTGCCGGGCAGGGCGATCAGCGAGCGCATTTTGGTGCCGAAGATGCCCTTGCCCAGCGCGCGGTCCAGCAGGTCGCTCAGGCCGGGGATCGGCTTCATCAGCTGGGCGCCGTCCTGCTGATCCTGTAATCCCTTGTCCACCTTGAGGATCGGCACGATGTTCTTGACGTTCCACAGGTAGTCGGCGGTCTGCAGGCCTTCGATGTCGCGGTCCATGGTGTCTTCGAACAGGATTGCCGCGAGTATTCGGCTGCCGTCGAAGCCGGGGCTGGTGATGATCCGGGTCCGCATCCGGTGCACCAGGTCGAACATCTGCGCGTCCCCGGAGTAGGCGTCCTCGGTGATGCCGTACAACCGCAGGGCCTTCGGGGTTGAGCCCCCGCTCTGGTCCAGGGCGGCGACGAAGCCCGGCGCGTGTGCGACCTTGTCGGCCTGCTCGATGTTCATGGACCCATGCTGCCAGAACTCTTGACGGTTGTCGGTGGGCCAGTGTTTACTCACGCTATCGAACAAGCTTTCGAATACAGCGGCGAACGGGCACGGCCGGAGGTGGGCGATGACAGCGGCATTTGCCCTGAAGAAGAGTCAGGATAACCGCTCTGAACAGCTAGAACAGCTGCGACGTCAGATGGCGGCGGTCTCGGGCAAGGTCGGTGCGCGATGGCGGCCGACGGAACATCCCGCCGAGGTTCTGCCGGGGTCTAAATCTTTGCTGCCGGTGCCGGATTCGCTGGCTGCGCAGCTTCCGTCCGGGTTGCCCAGGGGCACGGTGGCGGTGCTCTCGGGTGCCCGTTCGCTGCCGGTGGGGATGGCCGCCGCGGTGACGGCCGCCGGTGGGCACGTGGCCGTCGTGGGGCTCCCGGAGTTCGGTCTGCTGGCCGCCGCCGAAATGGGGGCGGACCTGAGCCGGATGGCGATGATTCCGCATCCGGGTACTGACCCGCTTGAGGTGGCCGCGGTGCTGATGGACGGGATGGACATGGTGGTGCTCGGCCTGGCGGGGCGCAGTGTGCCGGCCACCCGGGCCCGCGCGGTGGTGGCCCGCGCCCGTCAGCGGGGGTGCACGCTGCTGGTCACCGGAGGCCAGTGGCAGGGCGCGTCGATGCGGATGGACGCCCGGGTATCCGGATACGAGATCACCGGAAGCCGGGGCGGGGTCCCGGTGGCAGGGTGCGGACGGATCAGCGCGGTGCGGTTGTCGGTGCGGGCCAGGGGCCGGCCGTGACCGCGCGGGTGCTGGCCATCTGGTGCATGGACTGGCCGGCCGTTGCCGCCGCGGCAGCCGCCGGACTGCCCTCCACTGCGCCGATCGCCGTCACGCTGGCCAACCGGGTGGTCGCCTGTTCGGCCGCAGCCCGCGAGGCCGGGGTCCGACGCGGCCTGCGCCGCCGCGAGGCGCAGGCTCGCTGCCCCCAGGTGCACATCGCTGCCGCCGACCCGGCGCGCGATGCCCGGTTCTTCGAGGGCGTGGTCGTGGCGGTCGACGATGTGGTGCCCCGCGCCGAGGTGTTGCGGCCGGGCCTGCTGGCGCTCCCGGTGCGCGGTGCGGCCCGCTACTTCGGCACCGAACAGGCGGCCGCCGAACGGTTGGTCGACGCCGTCGCCGCCGCCGGCGCCGAATGTCAGGTGGGCATCGCCGACGAGTTGCCCACCGCCGTCTTCGCGGCTCGGGCCGGCCGGATCGTGGAGCCCGGCGGGGATGCGGAGTTCCTGTCCGGGCTGTCGGTCAGGCAGCTTGCCACCGAGCCCAGCCTGTCCGGGGCTGGCCGGGCCGAACTGGCTGATCTTTTGTGGCGCTTGGGAATCCGGACATTAGGTCAATTCGCGGCGCTGCCCCGTTCGGATGTCGGCTCCCGATTCGGCGGTGATGCGGTGCAGGCTCACCGCTTCGCCCGGGGGGAGCCGGCGCGCGGGCCGTCCGGTCGTGAGCTGCCCCCCGAACTCGACGCGGTGCTGAACTGCACCCCGCCGATCGACCGGGTCGACGCCGCGGCGTTCGCCGGCCGCAGCTTGGCCGCTGCGCTGCACCGCAGCCTGGAGGGGGCCGGGGTCGGGTGCACCCGACTGGCCATCCACGCCGTCACCGCCGGGGGAGCGGAGCTGACCCGGGTGTGGCGCTGCGCCGAACCGCTGACCGAGGACGCCACCGCCGATCGGGTGCGCTGGCAGCTGGACGGCTGGCTGACGTCCCGGCGGCTGGCGGGCGACAGCGGACTTGCCGGCCCGGTCGTCATGCTGCGGCTGCAGCCCGTGGAAGTGGTCTCCGCAGAAGCACTTCAGCTGCCGCTGTGGGGCGGTCTCGGCGAGGAGGACCGGTTGCGGGCGCGGCGGGCGCTGGTCCGGGTCCAGGGACTGCTGGGTCAGGAGGCGGTCCAGGTACCCGTGCGCAGCGGCGGACGCGGGCCGGCGGAGCGGATCACCCTGACCCCACTGGGCGATGAGGCGGTGCCCCGGGGAGCGCCGGACCAGCCGTGGCCCGGCCGGCTGCCGCAACCCGCGCCGACGGTCGTCCTCGACGATCCCGGCGGGGCGGAGTCCGGCGACTCGGGAACTTCCGTCGTGGAACTTGTTGATTCCCAAGGTAATCCGGTGCGGGTGACCATCCGCGGGATGTTCACCGCCGAGCCGGCCCGCCTCGAGGGTCCCGGCTCGTCTTACCGGGGGGAGCTGAGTTGGTGGGCCGGACCCTGGCTGGTGGACGAGCGGTGGTGGGACTCCGGAAATGGTGGCGCCCGCCTCGGGCGCTGCGCCCGGGCCCAGGTTCTGGTGGCTGACACCGCGCTGCTGCTGTGCTACCGACAGCGGCGCTGGCATCTGGAAGGGGTCTACGAATGAACATCCGGTCAAGGTGTGCGTCGCGATGACCTGGGCCGTGCTGAGGCGCCCCCAACATCGGCGAGCACGCCGAACAATTCGTCGATCGCCTTCAGGGCTGCAGATTGTCGTCGGCATGTTCAGCCACCGAACGAGTTCTGGGAAGCCACACAGATACCAATTTGGCAATGAAATGGTAATCCTGACACGTGCTTGTGTCGATAGACCGGGTGGGACGGGTGGTAATTCCCAAAGCTCTCCGTGTCGCGCTAGGGATCACCCCCGACACGCAGCTGGAACTGATTCCGGATGGCTCGGGTCTAAGAATCGAGCCCGTGCGCCGACATCGACGGCCGGTCCAGATCAGCGAGGGCCTACCGATATTGGGAAAGGTCGTCGGCGCCACGCTGACCGATGAGGATGTCCGTCGACTTCGCGATGACCTCCAACGATGACCGTTGGGCGTGCGACACCAGTGTTGCCATCGCCGCCTTAGACCCGGCACACGAAGCGCATCCCGCGTGCCGCAGAGCCTTGGTCGACCTTCGCCCCGCCCTTGCCGGGCATGCAGCCTTTGAGACGTACTCGGTCCTGACCCGGCTGCCCATTCCGCTGCGCCTGAGCGCAGACCAAGCAGTCTCGGTCCTGGCCACAGCTTTCCCGGGAGACTGCTGGTTGGATGCCGCCGGAATGCTGGACCTTCGGGATCGACTCGCCGCCCTCGACATCGTCGGCGGATCGGTATACGACGCTCTCGTCGGCCAAGCCTCCACGGCCAACGGCCGAATCCTGCTGACCCGGGACCGGCGCGCTGAACGGACGTACCGCGCACTTGAGATCAGGTTTCAATTCGTGGATTGACCGCTCACCTTCCGAGGTTCATGACTTTCAACTCTCCGACGCGACCCGCCAGGCGAACGGCCCGACCCGTTCGATGAACTGCTCGAAGAACGCCGCGGCGTCCACCTCGACACCCACCCGCGCGTTCGGCGGACGGCCCCACCGTCCGCTCCAGTCGGCGATCGTCATGGCCCGGGTCAGCGTGCCGGTCAGTTCGACCGCCACCGTCGCCGTCCGGGTCCGGATCAGCCCGGGATCCAGGGCCACCGCCGCGGCCAACGGGTCATGCAGGTGGGCCAGGTAGCCCTCGCCCTGCTGTTCGTGGAACTCGAAATAGAACCGCATGGCATCGTCGAGGACACGGATCAACGGATTGACGGCGGTGGCTGTCGACCCCGCCGCGTCGGCGAGTCGCGCCATGATCTGCGGCGTCATCACCACGTTCTCGGTGAGATTGAGCGCGCACACGATCGGAAGATCCTCGGCGGCAACGGCATTCGACGTGCAGCCCACCTCAGGGGACCGCCCCCAAGCATCGAACACCTCGGCAGCTGCCTCCGGGTCGACGCTGATGTTCCACTCCGCCACCGGGGTGGTGTTGCCGCGGTATTCGAATGAGCCGCCCATGATCACCAGCCGCCGCAGCAGCCGGGGCAGCGCGGGCTCGGCGCGCAGGGCCAGCGCCAGGTTGGTCAGCGGCCCGCTCACCAGTCCCACCAGGGCGCCGTCGTACCGGTGCGCCGCGCGCACCCACGCCTCGGCGGCGTCACAGTCCGTCAGACCGGTTGTCGCGGCGGGCAATTCGGCGTAGCCCAGGCCTGCCGGTCCGTGGGTATCCTCCGCGGTGCGCATCGGCGCGACGAGCGGCTGACAGGCGCCGCGGGACACCGGGATGTGGGTGGCTCCGCACAGTCGTAGCAATCCGAGGTTGTTCCGGCACACCTGGTCCACATCGACATTGCCCCCGGTGGAGGCGATGCCCACCAGGTCGGCGTCGGCACTGGCCAGCAGGTAGACCAGCGCCATGGCGTCGTCGACACCGGTGTCGACGTCGGCGAAGACCGGCACCGTCACGTCGCTGCCCCGGCACCGGCCGCCAGCTGGTCGCGGAACCAGTCCGGCCAGGGCATCTTCTCGAAGTTCGCCGCATCAACACAGATGTGGGTCATGGTGGCTTCGGCGATCAGGTCGGCTCCGCGGTCGATCCGGTAGCGGCTGCGCAGCGAGGTCCGCCCCGGCGGTTCGATCGTCACGTTGACCACCAGTTCGTCGTCGAACCGGGCGGGCCGGCGAAACTGCAGCTCGGCGGCGACCACCACGAAGTCGATCCCGCGTTCGGTCAAGACCTGGTATCCGCCGACGAGGTCACGCAGCGCCTCGCTGTGGGCCATGTCGACCCAGGTCAGATAGTGGCCGTTGAACGCCCGGGCCTGCATGTCGCACTCCGCGTAGCGCACCCGCAGGGGCATCGCGAAGTGGGGCGCCACGACTCACGCAGCAGCGAGGGCGAGGTTCGTGATGCCGTCCCATTCCTGAATCGTCCACCCGGTGATGGGATTGCCGGTCAGGACCACCTTGGAACCGTTGGGCAGCGGGTGGTCGGTCAGCAGGTTGCGATTTCCGTTGCGGGCGTTCATCAATGTCCACATCATGATTGCGAAACCGCTGGAGAACGCGATCGGCTTCTCCTGGCCGCTGTCGAAGATCTTCTGCACCGCGTCGGTGAACGCTTCGTTGAACTGGTCGCCGGTGACCGACCCCGGGATGCCGAAGCGGCGATCGCCCTTGAGCCAGCTTTCCGGGCCCAGCAAGTAGGTCCCCGAGGTGTCCTTCATCGACATGCCCTCGAACCAGCCCGCCGAGATTTCGTTGAGGCCGGGTAGCACCGTCACCTGTTCCCCCAGGGCCTTGGCCATGGGGGCGGCGGTCTGCTGCGTGCGCAGCATCTGGGAGGCGTAGACACCGTCATACCTGTTGGCGGACCACTCGCTGGCCAGCTTGTCGGCCTGCTCCAGGCCGGCCGGGGTCAGCGGTGGGCCGGGCACGGTCGTCGAGGCGATGTCATTGGCATTGGCCTCGGACTGGGCATGGCGGACCAGGGTGAGTGTCATCGTGCGGACGTCGGGATTGGGCTGGCTGCCGCAGGCGGCGAGCAGCACCGTCGACATCAACACGGCCAGCACAGACCACAGTCTGCGAACACGGGAAACCTGCATACCGACAGCCTGCCCCTTCGGCCCCTTCAGTGGGGAGAATTTGATGCTTCTACCGCTTCAGGGGGAGAGAATTTCGGTCCAGAGCGATAGAGATTCCGGCAGACAGGAGCGGCAATGGCAATCGACCCCTCGGCAATCGGCGCGGTGACCGAACCCACGATCTACGAGTGGACCGACCGCGACACTCTGCTGTACGCGCTCGGGGTCGGTGCCGGCGTCGACGATCTAGCCTTCACCACCGAGAACAGCCACGACATTCCGCAGCAGGTGCTGCCGACGTTCGCGGTGATCTGCTGCATGGGGTTCGGTGCGGCTCCGCTGGTCGGCACGTTCAACTGGGGCAAGCTCCTGCACGGCTCGCAGGAGATCCGGCTTTTCGCCCCGCTGCCGCCCTCGGGTGCGCTGTCGGTGGTCGCCGAGGTGGCTGACATCCAGGACAAGGGCGAGGGCAACAACGCCATCATCATGCTGCGTGCCCGGGGCAGCGATCCCGCCACCGGCCAGCCGATCGCCGAGACGCTGACCACCCTGGTGATCCGCGGCGACGGTGGTTTCGGCGGACAGCCGGGCCAGCGTCCGGAGCCCCCACAGTTCCCGGACCGCGAGCCCGACGCCCGCATCGCGCTGCCCACCCGGGAGGATCAGGCACTCATCTACCGGCTCTCCGGTGACCGCAACCCCCTGCACAGCGATCCCTGGTTCGCCCAGACGCTGGCCGGTTTCCCCAAGCCGATCCTGCACGGGCTGTGCACCTACGGGTTCGCCGGACGCGCTCTGCTCGGCGAACTTGCCGGCGGGGACGCAACGAAACTGACCGCGATGGCGGCCCGGTTCTCCTCACCCGTCTTTCCCGGGGAGACGCTGACGACCTCGATCTGGCGCGTCGGTGCCGGCCGGGCGGTCTACCGCACCGAAGCCAGCGGACCGGACGGCTCGAACACCCGCGTCGTCCTCGACGACGGGGTCGCCGAGTACGTCGAGTGACTCAGGCGAACCGACTCAGGCGACCACTCCGCCGAACAGATAGCCGATCAGATAGGTGATGGCCATCGCCAGCGCGCCTCCGACCACCACTCGGCCGACGGCCCGTTTCGGGTTGGCGCCACCCAGGCGGGCGCTGACCCAGCCGGTGATCGCCAGCGCGATGAGCACCGCGAAGAAGGTCACCGGGATTCGGGTGGATGGCGGCAGCAGCAGGATGGTCAGCAGCGGCAGCAGCGCGCCGACGGTGAACGCAATCATCGATGAGAACGCGGCGTGCCACGGGTTGGTCAATTCGTCGGGGTCGATGCCGAGTTCGATGTCGATGTGCGCGGCAAAGGCGTCGTGGTCGGTCAGCTCCCGGGCCACCGTCTGCGCGGTCTCCGCGGACAGGCCCTTGCCCCGGTAGAGCCCCACGAGTTCCCGGAACTCATCCTCGGGCTTCTCCTTGAGCTCCCAGCGCTCCTTGGCCAGCAGTGCCATCTCGGTGTCGCGCTGGGTGCTCACCGACACGTATTCGCCGACCGCCATCGACAGCGCCCCGGCGGCGAGCCCGGCCAGACCTGCGGTGAAGATCGGGCCGCGGTCCGCCGTGGCGGCGGCGACGCCGACCACGATGCCCGCCGTGGACACGATGCCATCGTTGGCGCCGAGTACCCCGGCACGCAGCCAGTTCAGCTTGGTGTTGATCGCGCCGACGTGCGGCTCTGCAGAATGGCTTCCAGACGTCACCCGTCGAGCCTAGAACCCTGCCCGTACTGGCGCGCAATTTCCTCCGCGCCCGCCCAGCCGGTGAAGGTGGGCCGTTGCGGCCACCCGGCCGGGGAGTCCTGCCATTCCTCCTGTCGGCCCCACGGCAGCACATCGAGAAAACCGAAGACGTGGCCGAGTTGTTCGACACCGCGGGCGGTGGTGTGCCACGTGCGGTAGACGGTATCGCCGTCGCGCAGGAACACATTGACGGCGAAGCCGCCTCCTGGCGGGGCGTCGACGTCGGCCCCGAAGGAACTCTCCGACGAGGAGTACCAGTCCAGCTTGTTGCCCACCCGGGCCTTGTAGGCCAGCGCCTCGTCGATCCGACCGTTGGTGACGATGACGAATCGCGCGTCGTAGTTGGCCAGGAACTCCATCCGGGTGAATTGCGAGGTGTAGCCGGTGCATCCGGGGCACTGCCATTGCGCCCCGTCGTTCCACATGTGGTGGTAGACGATCAACTGCGAGCGGCCGTCGAACACGTCGACGAGCCGGACCGGACCATCGGGTCCCATCAGCGTGTAGTCGGGCATCTCGACCATCGGCATGTGGCGGCGCTCGGCCGCGATGGCGTCGAGTTCGCGGGTAGCGGCTTTCTCCCGGGCGCGGAGGTGCTCGAGGGCGGCGCGCCAGGTCTGCTGATCGACCACCGGAGGTATTGCGGACATGGCCTCAATCCTCGTCCTTCAGCAGCATCTAGTCGCTAGAACATATGTTCGATATACTCCCTCGGGTGGGCTGGAACGACGGGCCGCCGACCTGGGCGGAGATGGAGCGGGTGCTCAACAGTCGCGCTCCGGCGTCCGCTCTCGCCGAGCCGCCGGCCGACGGCAGCGACAGTCCCGCCTGGTCGCGTAAGCGCGCCGGGTACACCGCACCCGATCTCGATCCGCCCCGCAGCCGGGTGCCGTACGCCGAACTGCACGCCCACTCCGCGTTCAGCTTCCTCGACGGCGCCAGCACGCCCGAGCAACTCGTCGAGGAGGCCGCCCGGTTGGGTCTGCGCGCGGTGGCGATCACCGACCACGACGGCCTGTACGGCGTGGTGCGTTTCGCCGAGGCGGCCCGGGAGCTGAAGATACCGACGGTGTTCGGAGCCGAACTGTCGCTGTCAAACACCGCCCGCACCGACGTTCCCGACCCGCCCGGACCGCATCTGCTGGTGCTGGCCCGCGGGCCGGAAGGTTACCGGCGGCTGTCCCGCCAGCTGGCCGCCGCGCATCTGGCCGGCGGCGAGAAGGGCAAGCCGCGCTACGACTACGACGCCCTGACCGAGGCCGCCGGCGGTCACTGGCACATTCTGACCGGCTGCCGCAAAGGTCATGTGCGCCAGGCGCTGTCGAACGGTGGACCACAGGCGGCGGCTCGGGCGCTGGCCGATCTGGTGGATCGCTTCGGGCACGATCGGGTCAGCATCGAACTGACTCATCACGGCCACCCCGTCGACGACGAACGCAATGCCGAATTAGCAGCTCTGGCAATGAGGTTCGGTGTCGGTGTGGTCGCCACCACCGCCGCGCACATCGCCGGGCCGAGCCGGGCCCGGCTGGCGGCGGCCATGGCGGCGATCCGGTCCCGCAACTCCCTGGACTCCGCGGCCGGCTGGCTGGCCCCGCAGGGCGCGGCGCACCTGCGCTCGGGGGAGGAGATGTGCCGGCTGTTCGCCCAGCACCCGCAGGCCGTCACCGCGGCCGCCGAACTGGGGGAGCAGTGCGCGTTCGAATTGGCCCTGATCGCACCGCAACTCCCGCCGTTCGAGGTCCCCGAAGGACACACCGAGTCCAGTTGGCTGCGGGAGCTGACGATGGCCGGCGCCGCCCTGCGCTACGGTCCGCGGGCCGGCGCTGCCCGGGCCTACACCCAGATCGAGCATGAGCTGACCATCATCGATCAGCTGAACTTTCCCGGCTACTTCCTGGTGGTGCACGACATCACCCAGTTCTGCCGGAACAACAACATCCTGTGCCAGGGCCGGGGTTCGGCGGCCAACTCCGCGGTCTGTTACGCCCTGGGGGTGACGGCGGTCGATCCGGTGGCCAATGAGCTTCTCTTCGAACGGTTTCTGTCCCCGGCCCGCGACGGGCCGCCCGATATCGACATCGATATCGAATCCGATCTGCGCGAGCAGGTCATCCAGTACGTCTACGAACGCTACGGGCGCCAGTACGCCGCGCAGGTGGCCAACGTGATCACCTACCGTGGCCGCAGCGCGGTGCGTGATATGGCTCGGGCGCTGGGATTCTCCCAGGGCCAGCAGGACGCCTGGAGCAAGCAGGTGAGCCGCTGGGGTTCGCTGCGGTCGGATGTCGCGACCGACCTGGATGGCATTCCCGAGCAGGTGGTGGAGTTGGCGGTGCAGATCAAGGACCTGCCCCGGCACATGGGCATCCATTCCGGGGGGATGGTGATCTGCGACCGGCCGATCGCCGACGTGTGCCCGGTGGAGTGGGCCCGGATGCCCGGCCGCAGTGTGCTGCAGTGGGACAAAGATGACTGTGCGGCAATCGGTTTGGTGAAGTTCGACCTGCTCGGGCTGGGCATGCTGTCGGCGCTGCACTACGCCATCGATCTGGTGGCCGAACACAAAGGCATCGAGGTCGATCTGGCCAGGCTCGATCTGTCCGAGGCGGCGGTGTACGAGATGCTGCAGCGCGCCGACTCCGTCGGCGTCTTCCAGGTGGAGTCACGCGCACAGATGGCCACCTTGCCGCGGCTCAAGCCCCGGACGTTCTACGACCTGGTGGTCGAGGTGGCTCTGATCCGCCCCGGCCCGATCCAGGGCGGCTCGGTGCATCCCTACATCAAGCGGCGCAACGGCCTGGAGCCGGTGATCTACGACCACCCGTCGATGGAGCCGGCGCTGCGAAAGACATTGGGAGTTCCGTTGTTTCAGGAACAACTCATGCAGCTGGCGGTGGACTGCGCCGGGTTCTCGCCGGCGGAGGCCGACCAACTCCGCCGTGCCATGGGCGCCAAGCGGTCGACGGAGAAGATGTGGCGGCTGCGGGACCGCTTCTACGCCGGGATGGCGCAGTTGCACGGCATCACCGGAGATGTGGCTGACCGAATCTACGAGAAGCTGGAGGCGTTCGCCAATTTCGGCTTCCCGGAGAGTCATTCGCTGTCCTTCGCCTCGCTGGTGTTCTACTCGTCGTGGTTCAAGCTGCACCACCCGGCGGCGTTCTGCGCGGCCCTGCTGCGCGCCCAGCCGATGGGCTTCTATTCGCCGCAGTCGCTGGTGGCAGATGCCCGCCGGCACGGGGTGATCGTGCACGGCCCCGACGCCAACGCCAGCCTGGCGCACGCCACGGTCGAGAACCGCGGCATGGATGTCCGGCTGGGGCTGGGTGCGGTGCGGCATATCGGCGCCGACCTGGCCCAGCGCATCGTCGACGAACGGCACTCGGCCGGGCCGTACCGCTCACTACTGGACCTCACCGGCCGTATCCAGTTGTCGGTGCCCCAGACCGAGTCGCTGGCCACTGCCGGTGCGCTGAGGTGCTTCAGTGTCACCCGGCGCGAGGCGTTGTGGGCCGCCGGTGCGGCCGCCGCCGAACGGCCCGACCGGCTGCCGGGGGTGGGATCGTCGTCGACCGTTCCCGCCCTGCCGGGGATGAGCGAGGTCGAATTGGCCGCGGCCGACGTCTGGGCCACCGGTATCTCGCCGGACAGTTTCCCGACCCAGTTCCTGCGGGCCCATCTTGACCGGCTGGGCGTCCTGGCGGCCGAGCGGCTGACCTCGGTACCCGACGGCAGCCGGGTGCTGATTGCCGGTGCGGTGACCCACCGGCAGCGTCCGGCGACGGCCCGCGGAGTGACGTTCGTGAACATCGAAGACGAGACCGGCATGGTCAACGTGCTGTGTACGCCGGGGATGTGGGCGCGACACCGTCGACTCGCCCAGACCGCACCGGCGTTGTTGATCCGCGGTCAGGTGCAGAACGCCAGCGGGGCGGTGACGGTGGTGGCCGAACGGATGCAACGACTGAGCATGACGGTGCCGTCGCGATCGCGGGACTTCCGTTAGCTGATGTCCAACGCGGCAAACCCATCAGGAAACTAATCAAAAGCTGAGAATAAGCTGATTTTTCACCAAGGATATAGACACTTCACCTGGGATTATCGTGCGTTCCAGCGGGATAATTCGCCTAGGTGCTACCGCCGGTAACGACCCACGGATACATTACCGAACAAGAGGCCTAGGTCGCGTCAGCAACAGTCCTGGGCCGCTACAGCAATGATCGGGGGATTGTCGCCATGATGACGGAGACCGAGATTCAGATGGTCAGCTACGTCGAGGGCATTCTGCGCACGCGCGGCTACGCCGACCTTGCCGAAGGTCTGGCCGGGGTGATCTGCACCGAAGTCGAGCGCCGCGCCCGGCTGCTGTCCCCGCCCCCGGCGGTCGAGTGGAGTGCGACCGGCTGACACCGGCGGCATCGGCGCATCCAATGGGAAGACGCGCTCGAGTACCAGCGTCGAGTCCGCAGTCAGCGCCGTGATGCGCTGGCGACGATGAGTGCCGACGCGGCCGACGACGATGCTCATGGCCGCTTCAACGGGTTCACCAAGACGCGCTGAATCGGCGCTCGCGGCCACAGGTGGCGTTGGCGCTCAGCCCTATCGACGGTCGGTGCGTCCCGGGTGCTGGACATCAACCGCGTCAAGTGAGCAGGGCAGTGACCTGGTGGCACTTCGGGTGCATCAACGCCTCATCCGGAAGCGATGACCACAGGAGGGTAGACCAGTGAGCCCGGCCGTAACATCCCTGCCATGAGACTCAACCTCACCGCTGACGAAGTCCTGACCACCACCCGTTCGGTGCGCAAGCGCCTGGACTTCGACAAGCCGGTTCCGCGCGAGTTGCTCATGGAGTGCCTTGAGGTAGCGCTGCAGGCCCCGACCGGCTCCAATGCCCAGGGCTGGCAATGGGTGTTCGTCGAGGACCCGGCCAAGAAGAAGGCCTTGGCTGACATCTACCGGACCAACGCCACGCCCTACCTGGACTTGCCTAAGCCCGAACGGGGCGACATTCGCGATCAGCAGATGGACTCCGTCATGAACTCCGCGAAGTACCTCAACGAGAACATGGAACACGCCCCGGTGATGCTGATCCCGCTGCTGGAGGGCCGGCCGGACAACGCCCCGGTGGGGATGCAGGCGTCGTACTGGGGTTCGATCCTGCCCGCGGTGTGGAGTTTCATGCTGGCGCTGCGCGAGCGCGGCCTGGGCACCGCGTGGACCACACTGCACCTGATGGGAGACGGCGAGCGTCAGGCCGCCGATCTGCTGGGCATCCCGTTCGACGATTATGCCCAGGCCGGCCTGTTCCCGATCGCCTACACCAAGGGCACCGATTTCAAGCTGGCCAAACGGCTGCCCGCTGAGCAGCTGACCCATTGGGACAGTTGGTGATTCGGGCCGTTCACCAGCCCCCCGCGTAGCCGTTCTGACGCCAGGCCTCGTACGCGGCGACCGCCGCGGCGTTGGACAGGTTCAGTGACCGCCGTCCGGCCAGCATCGGAATGCGAACCTGTTCGGTGATGTGTGGATCCGCCAGCGTCGCCTCGTCCAGCCCCGTCGGCTCCGGCCCGAACATCAACACATCGCCTGGCGCATAACGGATCTGAGCGAACGAGCGCGCGGCGTGTGCGGTGAAGGCGAAAACCCGGGCTCCTTCGAGCGCGGTCCAGGCTTCGGTCAGATTGAGGTGGACGGTGACCGACGCCAGATCGTGGTAATCCAGCCCGGCGCGGCGCAGCTTCGGTTCGGACAGGTCGAAGCCCAGCGGTTCGACCAGGTGCAATTCGCATCCCGTCGCCGCCACCATGCGGATCGCATTGCCGGTGTTCGGCGCGATCCGGGGCGAGTAGAACATCAATTTGAACAAAACATTGTACCCTTCTTGTTTATGCAGGCAGATGGTAGTTCGCCTTCGGGATTGCGTGTGCTCGGTCGTCTGAGGTTGAGCCGTTCCACTGAGGAATCCACGTCGATTGCACGTCAGCGTGAAGTGATCCAGCAGTGGGCTTCTCACAACGGTCACGCGGTGGTCGGCTGGGCTGAGGACGTGGATGTCAGTGGTTCGGTAGATCCGTTCGACACCCCAGCGTTGGGGGAGTGGCTAAACAATCGGCCACAGGACTTCGATGTGGTGGCTACGTGGAAGTTGGACAGGCTCGGCCGGGACTCTATTCGTTTGAACAAATTGTTCGGCTGGGCTATCGATCATGGGAAGACCATCGTGTCCTGCACGGAGGGGATCGACCTCTCCACCCCCGTGGGTCGGATGATCGCGAATGTCATCGCGTTCCTGGCCGAGGGCGAATTGGAGGCGATCCGTGAGCGCGTCCGGTCATCAAAGGCAAAGCTGCGCCAGGTTGGCCGGTGGGGTGGCGGCAAGCCGCCGTTCGGATACTGGCCTGAGAAGGGCGGTGAAGGTTGGGTGTTGGTGGTTGATCCTGATGCCGAGAAAGTGGTTCGCCGGATCGTTGATGACTTCCTTGGCGGCAAGGGTGTTGGGGTTATCGCCAGGGAACTGAATAGCGAAGGTGTTCCTACACCGTTGCAGTATCACGCTGCCAAACGCGGAAATCCGATACCGGAGGGCAAGTGGGAAGCGACCCCGGTGAAGAACATGTTGCGGTCGAAGGCGTTGCGTGGCTTCGCCCATCATCAGGGCGAAACGGTCAGAGATGATCAGGGGCTTCCAGTTCGGATTGCGCCAGCGCTGGTGGATCCAGATGAGTGGGAGCTGATCCAGGCACGACTAGATGCCGTACAAGAGGACCGGAAGAACATCCACCGTCCTGAGGCCAGCCCGTTGGCTGGGTTGGTGACGTGTATCGAGTGCGGTGCGAAGGCGTACCACTCCCGAGAATCGGTGAAGAGGATGAACAAGCGTTACGACTACCGGTATTACCGCTGCGAAGAACGATGTTCGTCTTCGATCCCGGCTGATGAGCTGGAGAGCATGGCCGAGGAATCGTTTCTGGCTGAGGTCGGTGATGTCGAGGTTCGGGAGCGGGTCTGGGTGCCGGGGGATAGCCGGGAGGTGGAGCTTCGAGAGGCCTTGGCCGCGGTGGATGAGTTGTTGGCGGCTGCCGGCCGTGCGAAATCAGCAACAATGAAGGCTCGTTTGCAGAAGCAGTTGGATTCCCTAGATGACCGGATCGCTGTGTTGGAGTCTGCGCCCTCGAATGAGGCGCACTGGGAGTGGCATTCGACCGGTGTCACCTATGGGGAGGTCTGGGCTTCGTCTGATACTGCTGGTCGCAGAGAGTTGCTGCGCCGATCGGGGATCACCATTGCGGCGAGCGTGAAGGGCCGTAGTAAGAGCAGCGGCGGGGCTTGGAAGTTCCACATCAATGTTCCCGAGGAGGCGATTGCAATGGGTGGGCCAATCGATGCCGCTGCGATCGAGAAGAGGATCGAAGAGCGTGAAGCTTCGGCCGCAGCTGAGCGGAAGAACCGCGGCATCGCCGACTACTAACGCTCCCTCCTGAGCTTGCAATTCAGAAGGAATCGTTCGATTTCGCATCCGAGGAACGCTTGGCCGGTAACGGCCTACTGGTTATTTATGGCTCTCCTGACTTATCCGTGGGTGGTTTTTCGGCCGGGTAGTACGGGTCGGTG
>CAZVST010000085.1:0-16385 GCA_964629725.1 uncultured Mycobacterium sp. | reverse complement strand
GGCGAGCGAGCCGACTGGTGGTGGTACCAACCGTTCCAACCACAAGCACCACCGACAAGCACCAACTAGGTCTGTATTCAGGGCGTCCAGGCCTGAGGTCGATGCGCGGTCCCGAAGACTGCGCCTCTGGTACTGACTCTCAGCGCGTTAGTCTTGCCGAGGCAGCAATAGTGCAGGACTACCGCACCGTGCTGACCTCGCCCGCGCCAGAGGAGGAGCAAGACAGTCGGTGGGTAGCCTGAGCATGCTCACCGCGTCACAGCACCCGGCTCTGGACGACCCGGCCGCTAGACACCGAGACTCCCCGCTGTCCCGGCGCTGGCTTGCCGGGGTCTTCGCCACCGCCCTGGTGCTGGCCTTCGTCCAGGCGCCGGGGCTGACCGCCCCGGACACCAAACTCGATCTCACCGCCAACCCGCTGCGCTTCCTGGCCCGGGCGGCGAATCTGTGGAACAGCGACCTGCCGTTCGGGCAGGCCCAGAACCAGGCCTACGGCTATTTGTTCCCCCATGGCGCGTTCTTCCTGCTCGGCCATACCGTGGGGCTGCCCGGCTGGGTGACCCAGCGGCTGTGGTGGGCACTTCTGCTGACGGCCGGATTCTGGGGCGCGCTGCGCCTGGCCGAAACCCTGGGCATCGGAACGCGCCCGTCGCGTCTGGTGGCGGCGGCGGCGTTCACGTTGTCCCCGCGCGTGCTGACGACGCTGGGTTCGATCTCCTCGGAGACGGTGCCGATGATGCTGGCGCCGTGGGTGCTCATTCCGGTGATCCAGGCGCTCGACGGCCGAGGGGATGCGCCCCGGCCGCTGCGGATCCTGGCGGCGCGGGCCGGCATCGCGCTGGCGCTGATGGGGGCGGTCAATGCGGTGGCCAGCCTGGCCGGCTGCCTGCCCGCGGTCATCTGGTGGGCGTGCCACCGGCCGAACCGGCGGTGGTGGCGCTTCGCCGGGTGGTGGGCGCTGGCGTCGGCGCTGGCGGTCGCCTGGTGGGCGATCGCCCTGGTGCTGCTCGGCCGGATCAGCCCGCCGTTCCTGGATTTCATCGAATCCTCCGGGGTGACCACGCAGTGGACCTCGCTGACGGAGGCGCTGCGCGGCACGTCGGCGTGGACGCCGTTCGTCGCACCCACGGCCACCGCGGCGTCGTCGTTAGTGACCCAGCCGGTGATGGTGCTGGCCACCACCCTGGTGGCCGCCGGCGGTCTGGCCGGCCTGGCGCTGCGATCCATGCCGGCCCGGGGCCGGCTGATCACCATGCTGCTGGTCGGCCTGGTGCTGCTGACGGCCGGCTACTCCGGCGGACTCGGCGCCCCGCTGGCCCATCTGGTGCAGCAGTTCCTCGATGGCGCCGGCGCCCCGCTGCGCAACGTGCACAAGCTCGAACCGGTGATCCGCATCCCCATCGTCCTCGGCGTGGCCCACCTGTTGGGCCGGATCCCATTGCCGGGCAGCGTTTCCCGACCGGTGTGGATTCGCGCGCTCGCCCATCCCGAGAACGACCGGCGGGTGGCGGTGGGCATCGTGGTCCTCACCGCGCTGGCGGTCGCGACATCGCTGGCCTGGACCGGCCGTCTCACCCCGCCCGGCGCCTTCCGGGCCATCCCGGATTACTGGCATCAGGCGGCCGACTGGCTCACCGAGCACAACGGGGGCGACACCGGCCCGCGCGGCCGTGTACTGGTGACGCCCGGCGCGCCTTTCGCCAATCAGACCTGGGGCAACAGCCACGACGAGCCGTTGCAGGTGCTCGGTGGATCCCCCTGGGGCGTGCGTGATTCCATCCCGCTGACACCGCCGCAGACCATCCGCGCCCTCGATTCGGTGCAACGTCTCTTCGCGGCCGGACGGCCGTCGGCCGGCTTGGCGGACACCTTGCTCCGCCAAGGCATCTCCTATGTCGTGGTGCGCAACGACCTCGACCCGGAGACCTCCCGGTCGGCGCGGCCGCTGCTGGTGCACCGCGCGATCGACGGGTCACCCGGCCTGCAGAAGGTGGCCGAGTTCGGCGAAAAGGTCGGCGCCGGGGTCGTGGAGGGGTTCATCAGCGACAGCGGCCTGCGGCCGTTGTTCCCGGCCGTCGAGATCTACCGGGTCTCGCCGACCGGGGTCGATGCCGGGAACCCCGGCGGCCCCTATCTGACCGTCGCCAACGACCTGACCCGGGTGGCCGGCGGACCGGAGTCGTTGCTGCGCATCGACGAACGCCGCCGGCTGAGCGGCCGGCCGCCGCTGGGCCCGATGCTGCTCGCCCCGGACGCACGGCGGGCCGGGCTGTCCCCTCCGCCGGGCCACGGCATCATCGTCACCGACACCCCGGTGGACCGGGAGACCGACTACGGCCGGGTGGACGACCATTCGTCGGCGGTCCGCGGCGCCGGCGACCGGCGTAACACCTTCAACCGGATTCCCGACTATCCGGTGCCCGGGGCGACGCCGGCCGTGGGCCAGTGGTCTGGCGGCCGGCTGTCGGCGTCGAGTTCCTCCTCGGATGCGACGACGCTGCCCAACGTGGCACCGGCCAGCGGGCCCAGCGCCGCGACGGACAACGACTCGGCCACCGCATGGGTGTCGAACTCGCTGCAGCCGGCGATCGGCCAGTGGCTGCAGATCGACTTCGACCGGCCGGTGACCAATGCCGCGCTGACGCTGATCCCCAGCGCTACCGCGGTTGGCGCCCAAGTGCGGCGCATTCAGGTGTCGACCGCCAACGGCACCACCACGATGAGCTTCGACCAGTCCGGCAAACCGATCACCATCGCACTGCCCTACGGCGAGACACCGTGGGTGCGGATCACCGCCGTCGGCACCGACGACGGCTCCTCAGGGGTGCAGTTCGGGATCACCGATTTGGCGGTGATCCAATACGACGCTTCAGGATTCGCCCACCCCGTCGACCTCCGGCATACCGTTGTCGTCCCGCCGCCCCCGGCCGGGACGGCGGTGGCCGCCTGGGATCTCGGTTCGGAACTGCTCGGCCGGGACGGCTGTGCCGACGCCCCCGACGGGGTGCATTGCGCGGCGTCGATGGCGCTGGCCGCCGAGGAACCCGTCACCCTCAGCCGCACCCTGACCGTTCCCACCCCGATGGAGGTCACCCCGACGGTGTGGGTGCGCGCCCGGCAGGGACCGCGGCTGGCCGATCTGATCGCCCAGCCCGCAACCGCTCGGGCGCAGGGCAATGCCGATCTGATCGACGTTGCGGGATCGGCCTATGCGGCCACCGACGGCGATCCGCGCACCGCGTGGACCGCCCCGCAGGGAGTGGCCCAACACCAGGCCGCGCCGACCCTGACGGTCCGACTGCCCCGCGCCGTCGACGTCACCGCTGTGCAGCTGACCCCCAGCGGCTCGCCGCTGCCCACGCACCCGACCCTGGTCGCCATCGACCTCGGCGACGGGCCGCAGGTCCGCCGGCTCAGCGAGGACGCCACCGGGCCGCAGACCCTCGCACTGCACCCTTACCGCACCGACACCATCCGGGTCAGCCTGCTGAGCTGGAAGGACGTCATCGACCGCACCGCACTGGGATTCGACCAGCTCAAGCCCCCCGGGCTCGCCGAGGTCACCGCCCTGGACGCCTCCGGAGCGCTGATCGCCGCGGCGAACGCGGCCGTGAACCGGGCGCGGCGGATCGACCTGCCGTGCGGACAGGGCCCGGTGATCGGGATCGCCGGACGGTTCGTCCAGACGTCGGTGTCGACCACCGTCGACGATCTTCTGCAGGGCCGGCCCATCGCGGCGCGCACCTGCGACCCGGCCCCGATCATGCTGCCGGCCGGGCCCCAGGAATTGCTGATCAGTCCGGGGCCGGCCTTCATCGCCGACGGCGCCCAACTGGCCGGCCCGCTGGCCGCAGGCCTGTCCACCGCGCCGACGACCCCCGCGGACGTCACCGCCTGGGAGCCGGACCGCCGCGAGATCAGCGTGACACGCTCACCGGTCACCCGGGTGCTGGTGGTTCCGGAGAGCGTCAACCCCGGCTGGGTCGCGCGCTCAGCGGACGGCGCGGCGCTGACCCCGGTGATCGTCAACGGCTGGCAGCAGGGCTGGGTGGTGCCGGCCGGCGAGCAGGGCACCATCACGGTGAGCTTCCCGTCGAACAGCACCTATCGCGCCGGGCTGACGGCCGGTCTGTGTCTGCTGCCGCTGCTGTTGGTGATGGCGCTGGTCGGGGCCCGGCGTCCGGCGCGGGCCCTGCCCGCGGCGCAACCGTGGAGCCCCGGTCTGCTCGGGGGCGCCGGGCTGCTGGCGGCAGGCACCCTGATCGCCGGCCCGGCCGGGTTGGCAATGTTCGGCGCGGCGCTGGGCGCCGGCTACCTGATGCGTGACCGACGGCCGAATTTCGATCGCATCACCCTGTTCGCGGTCCCGGTGGGGCTGATCCTGGCCGGCGCGCTGTTGTCGCGGTACCCGTGGCGTTCGGTCGACGGCTACATCGGCCATTCCGCCTGGGTGCAGCTACCGGCCTTGATGGCGATCGCGGCGCTGGCCGCGTCACTCCTGCCGAGGCCGGCAGCGAAGTCCAGCCCACAGGCGGACGCCGAACCGGAGACCGACGCAGCGTAGGTGCTCTGTACCCCCGCGCACGGCTGAACGCCTCTACGGGACCGAAACAACATTGTTGTCGCCAGCCGGTGTTACCGCACTGAGGCCGTCACCGTCGACGATGGCCCAGTTTCCAGAACCGTGCAGGGCACTCGCGGTACTGCCGTTACCGCTGACTATCGCCCTGTTGAATTCGCCTCGTGCTTCGCTGTGGCTTTCGTTGCCTTCGACACTGGCCAGTAGCGATTCGCCGACCGCAAGAGCGGTGCTACCGGCACCCATGACCCTAGCGGTGTTGTCAGAACCACCCTCAGTCTCAGCTTTGCTGTTGCTGCCGTCGACTGAGGCCTCATTCGAATCACCGCCCTTTGCACTGACCGTATTGTTTTCGCCGAAGCCCCCCGGATTGTCGCTGTCTCTCGCTGAAACCTCACTGAAATTGCCTGCGATGTCGCCGCTATTATTGTTGCCGAGGATTGTGGCGATGTTGCGGTCTCCTGTGATGGTCAAGTTGTTGCCATCGCCCTTCACCAGGATCGGATCTTTGTCCACAATATCCGCCACGAATTCCATGAATGGCGTGAGCCTAGTATTCAGATCAGACAATGCCTCCTGATCACCCTCTTGCGCAGTGCCTGAAACTTCCTTGGTCACGAGTTCCACAAACTCACTGACCATGTCCGACGTGACCACAACGCCGAATGGGTCTGTAGGATCGCCGCTGTCAGGGAAGTCACTGTTGTTGTTGTTGTTGAAGACTCCCGCTACGGTCGCCTTGTTATGGTTGCCCTCGACCGTTACGAAACTACCAGCGCCCCGCACCGTCACGGTGGAGTCGTCACCTTTCAGCAGAGTTAACTTCGGGGACCCACCAGGATACGGAAATCCATCCAAGAAGCCATACGCGCTGCTGTTGTTGATTGCGATGCCTTCGACAATCACTTGGCTTCTCTCCCCTTCCACCGCGATGTCATTCTTCACGCCTGTAATTACGACAGAGGTGTCTCTTCCTGTCACAGAGACGGTGTTTTGCCTACCGGTCACCGTTGCCGCGAGGACGATTGTGCTGGCATTTTCGACAGTCGGGCTTAGCGTGACGCTGTTGAGATCGCCAACGATAGCGGTAGCCGTTCCCCGACCTGGGGTAACGACGTTGACGTTCCCGTCAATGACTACACTGCAAAGACCACAGCTGCCTTTTACTTCATTCTTATAACCGTTGACAATGACGTTAGTTCGCCTGATTGCGTTCCCCAGGGTTGATTCGGCAGCAGCCGCGCTGGCGGCAGCCGCGTTCGGGGCTCCGCTGCCGGTTGGTGTCGTGCTGGCGGCCTCACCGCGTGTGTCGACCATGTTGCCCTCCCCATGGACGTCGATGTGTCCGCCGCCGCTGGCGCTGACCGCGTTGTGATCGCCGGCGAGGCTGATGTCCCAGGGGGCATCGCCGGCCGCTGTGGGGGTGAGGTCCATGGTGTTGTCATCGCCCTCGACGCTGATGTCGTTGGGTTGCCGGTTAGCGGTGGTCGCGGTGTCGGCGGCCGCGACGGCTGGGATGTTGGTGGTTTTGGTTGTGGTTGGGGTGCTACCGGGCAGGGTGATGGTGCTGTTGTTGCCCTTGGCGGTGATGGTGGTGTTGTCCGCGCCGACGGTGATGGTGTTGTGGTCGCCGTTGCCGGTGTTGGCGGTGCTGCCCTGACCGGTGACGGTGGCGGTGTTGCGGTTGCCGTGACCGATGGTGGCGGTGCTGTTGCTGGCGGTGACGGTGGCGGTGTTGGCGTCACCGAAGCTGGCGTTGGCGGTGTTGTTGTCCCCGACAACGTCGGCGGTGCTGTTGGTGGCATCCTCCATCACCACGGCGTTGTTGTCGCCCTCGGCGCGGGCGGTGTTGTCACTGCTGTGATACAAATCGGCTGTGTTGCCCGCGCCCTCGAGGTAGACGGAGTTGTGATCCCCGACCGTGGCGCTGAGCCGGCCGCGATCACCGTTGAGATAGCCGGTGTTGGCATCACCGCGGCCGACCGTCACCACACTGCCATCACCATAAACAGTGGCGGTGTTGGCCGTGCCGAAACTGGCCTGCGCACTGCTGGCCTCACCCCGCACGGTGGCCTCGTTACCGTCACCGACCCCCGCGACCGCGCTACTGCGCTGCCCTTGGCTGGTCGCAGTGTTGTCATTGCCGTAGCGGGCCTGTGCGCTGGCATGATCCCCCCACGCGTAGGCACTGTTGTGGTCACCGTCACCAGCGCTGGCCTGGCTGTAATCCCCCCGCGCCGAGGCGGTATCGCGCTCACCGAAACCGGCCGCGGCACTGGCGTGATCACCCCGAGCGGCCGCCTGGTTTCGCTGCCCGTCAGTAGCGCTTGCCGTGGCCGCATACCCGTAAGCCAACGCGGTGTTGAACACCCCATCGGCGGTGGCGCTGCTGTCGGGCAGGAACGCGATCGCCAACGACCCCAAACCTGACGAATGCGCCTGGGCGCTACCGATCTGCACCAATTGCAGACCACTGAGCGAAACACTGAAATTGAAGATGTCGAAGATCGACGCGCCCGGCGTGCCCACCCTGCGCGCCGCCGCATACACCATCTCCAACAGCGGAGTGTCGGGCATACCCGGGGGCGCCCCGGGGGCCAGTGCCGTGGGCTGCAACCCCAACCAACCCAACACACCGGCCACCACCGGCATCGGGTCACCGGACAACGCCGCAGGCGGCACCCCGGTCGGGGCCGCGACGATCTGCGGAACCACCACCGCCGCCGCCGCCGCGGCCGGTGCCACAACCGCGGGAGGTGCTGTCTGCCCGATGTCGAGGTCTTCAGCCGCGCCGCCCTGGGCATCGGAAGTGAGTGAGTCGATCGGGACGCCGGCTGTGTCGGTCGAATCCTCACCGGAGGCAACCGAGCGTGTCCCACCCGATGGGGGCGCCGCTGCGGTGGCCGCCTCCGCGACACCGGCGCGCGGTCCCGGCGCCGGGTTCACCGAAGACAGCCGTCGGGGCTGGCCACTCGCCGCCTGCCCCCCGATTGCTGATCCACCCTCGCCGACAGGGCCCTGATCCCCTGTGGGAACGCTGTCCGGTAGCGCCTCGGCGCTATTGCCCGCCCCCGCACCGTCCGGGTCCCCGCCGACACTGCCCAACTCCGGCGATGCCGGTGATGCCTTCGACGTGGAGGCCTCGGCACCCGGGGACGATCCCGGACTCCCCGACACTGCCGACCGCCCGGCAGGCAACCCCCGCGACGACGAACGCGACCCCGCCACAGTTGACCGATCCGCGGCCGACGGCCCCGCCGACGACTCCCCAGACGACGACCGCGACCCCGGCCCCGCTGACGTCCCCGACGGCTCAGCCACCGCCACATGCGGCACACCGGTCGAGGCCACCGCGGCAACCACACCACACGCAACCGCAAACCCACCCACCCGCGACGAAACACGCCCCACAGACCCCATCACACACTCCACCTATCGTCACGATTGCCGCCACACCCGAGCTCCAGCAAACAAATATCACACACGGCCTGCGAAGAACAGTGGGGATGAACCGCACCGGGTTTCAACGAGGAGGGAAATCGACGCGTCGTAGGGTCGAGGGATGACAGACATCGCCGAAACCGTTGCCGTGGACCTACAACGACGTCCCGATGAACTTTCACTTCACCGGACCCGGGACAGCCTTGGACGGGCCGGAGCCGATGGTGGACATGTTCGTCCGCGACATCACCGAGGGGATCGCCGGCACCGGGGTGAAGGCGGGAATCCTCAAGTGCGCCACCGATGAACCCGGCCTGACCCCCGGCGTCGAACGGGTGCTGCGAGCGGTCGCCCAAGCCCACCGCAGCACGGGGGTGCCCATCACCACCCACACCCACGCGCATACCCGGCGGGGGCTGGAGCAGCAGCGGGTATTCGCCGAAGAAGGCGTCGACCTGACCCGGGTGATCATCGGCCACAGCGGCGACAGCACCGACCTCGACTATCTTGAGGAACTCGTCGTCGCCGGGTCCTATCTCGGGATGGACCGGTTCGGCCTGGACAACATCAGGAGCTTCGACGACCGCGTCGACACGGTGGCACGGATGTGCGAACGGGGCCATGCCGACAAGATGGTGCTGGCCCACGACGCGTCGTGCCACATCGACTGGCTTCCCGAAGCGGCGCTGCCTTTCGCCCTGCCGAACTGGCACTACCTGCACATCCACAACGACGTTCTGCCCGCACTGCGACAGCGCGGTGTCACCGAGGAGCAGATCACCACCATGCTGGTGGACAACCCCCGCACCATTTTCTCCCGGCAGGGCGGCTACTGATGAGCGCGGCAAACCGGGAGCCGATCCCCGCGATCGGGACGCAGATCAGCCGGTCGGCCGCCGAACGGCCGGACGCCCCCGCGGTGACCCACGCCGGCCGCACCGTGACGCGCGGCGAGTTGGAGTCGACGACCAACCGGCTGGCCCGGGCCTATGCCGATCGCGGTGTGCGCCAGGGCGATTACGTCACCATCGCGCTGCCCAACTCGATCGAATGGGTGCAGGCGGTGGTGGCTACCTGGAAGCTCGGCGCGATTCCCCAGCCGCTGTCCTCGCGGCTGCCGGATCCGGAGTACATCCATCTCCTGGAACTGCGCGAGCGCGCCCTGCTGGTCGGCCGGCCCGACCCGCGGGGAGTCGTCCCGTCGGTGCCGGGCGACCTGGCGAAACTGGGTTCCGGGTCCGAGATCTCGGATGCGCCTCTGCCGGAAGCGATTTCGCCGTCGTTGACGTCGATGGCCTCCGGCGGTAGCACCGGACGCCCGAAGCTGATCGAGGCCGGCGGCAACGGCCAGTACAACGGCATCGCGGTGGCGGCGATGATGGGTAATGTGCCGGGCGACACCCAACTGGTGTCGGTCCCGTTGAGCCACAACACCGGTTTCACCTCGGCCACCACCGCGCTGGCCACCGGCCAGCACCTGGTGCTGATGAGCCGGTTCGACCCGGCGGAGTTCCTGAGGCTGATCGGGCAGTACCGGGTCAACTTCCTGGCGACGGTGCCGACGATCATGCAGCGGCTGCTGCCGGTGTACCGCGCCGATCCCGCGCTGTACGAACTGTCCTCGATCACCCGGTGGTGGCACCTGGCCGCCCCGTGTCCACCCAACGTGAAGGAGGCCTGGATCGACATCCTCGGCCCGGACGTGGTGTGGGAACTCTACGGTGGCACCGAACTTCAGGCGCTGACCTTCATCAGCGGGACCGAATGGCTGACCCACCGCGGTTCGGTCGGGCGGGTGGTCTCCGGGGAGATGAAAGTTCTCGACGACGACGGCACCGAGTGCGCCCCGGGACAGATCGGCGAGATCTACATGCGCCCCGCGCCGGGAAGCCGGCCCACCTACCGCTACGTCGGCAGCACCGCCAAGAACCGGGACGGCTGGGACTCCCTGGGCGACCTAGGCTGGTTCGATGACGACGGCTACCTCTACCTGGCTGACCGCCGGGTCGACATGTTCACCGTCGGCGGCCGCAACGTCTACCCCGCCGAGATCGAGAACGCGCTCGCCGAACACCCCGCGGTGCTGTCATGCCTGGTCGTCGGGGTGCCGCATGCCGATCTCGGACAGGTGCCGCACGCGCTGGTGCACGCCGACGCAGGCACCGAACTCGACGAGGACACCGTCAAAGCCTTTGTGGCCCAACGGCTTGCCGAATACAAAGTGCAGCGCAGCGTGGAGTTCGTCGACACCCCGCTCCGCGACGACGCCGGCAAGGCGCGTCGGGCCGCGGTCCGCGACGAGGTGATCTCGAGGCTGGACCCGATGGCGCTCAACGTCAGTGCGCGACCGCCGGCTCCGGAGCATCGGTGACCGAACTGTCCAGCGGCGGAACGGGCGTCGGCCGCTCCCCGGCACCGCCCCGCTGAGCCCGCCGGTATTCCCAGCGCCGCAGGGCATTGCGGCACGGCGACTCGATCAGCGCGTAGCTGACCGCCGCCATGGCATACCCGAGCAGCGTGGTCAGCACGAACACCACGATGAGGTCGCCGTTGAACATGAACGTGCCGACCATCGGGAACACCATCACCAGAGCGGCCAGGTGCCAGACGAATAACCCGTAGGACCACCGGCCCAGGATTTCCATCACCCGGCTGCCGAGGATGCGGTGCGCCGTGTCGGGCCGGTCGAGCACCAGCGGGGCCAGCAGCCCCCAGGCGACGATGGCGCCCATCGAGGTGCGCACGACGAACTGGGCCAGAGTGGCCGGCACCAGATCCTTCGGGCCGGCCAGCGGCGAGGCCGAGATGAGATAGGCGACCAGCGTGATCGCGGTGACCGCGAAGCGGTTGCGGGCCAGCGCATGCGGCCGACCCAATTGTCCTTTTTCGGCTGGGCTGACGGTCCACTCGGCCAGCAGCATGCCGGCGGCGAACCACGACGCGTAGGCCGGCGGCCAGTTCAGGAAGTTCACTCCCTCGGCGGTGTGGATCGGCAGCAGTCCCCAGCCCAGGCTGGCCACCGCCACCGCGGCGATGGCCGGAACCCGCGCCCGGACCGGCAGCCGAGAGGCGAGGAACGCCAGTATCGGCAACGCCAGATAGAACGTCACCTCCACCGACAGGCTCCACATCTGGGTCAGCCCGGCGGTCAGCGTCAACGGCACGTACACCTGGGTCAGCGTGAGGTTGGCCAGCCAGACGGTGCGGCTGGCGTGGTTGGCCTCGGGCAGCAGAGTCAGAATGACCACGACGGCGACCAAGTAGCCAGGCATGATGCGGACCAGCCGGGATCGCAGGTAGTGCCCGGTCGGCGGGCGGTGGCGCAGACCTCGGGCGGCGGCGGCATGGCCACGCCAGAGCAGGAAGCCGGACAGCGCGAAGAACACCGCGACCGCGAGGTCGAAGCGGTGCAGCAACCGGCCGATCACCCCGCCGGACGTTCCGGTCTGGAAGGCCACGTGGGTCAGCACCACGCCCATCGCCGCGCAGGCCCGCATGCCCTCGACGGCCGGCAGGAAGCTCCGTGTTCCGCCAACCTGCTGTTCCATAGCAGTCAGTGTGCCCGGATCTAGCCAGTTCGTGCCCGCCGGGGCGGATAGCGGGTACAGCAGAATCCGCGCGCGGGGCCGTTCTGCAAGGTTCCGGCTGTTAGGGTCAGACCGGTTGGAACGGCAGCATGTAGAGCATGGACAGTGGAGGCCTGGGCAGCGTGAATCGCGCAAGCATGGTGCGTCTCGCTTCGTTGGGCATTATCGGGCTGGGTTCGGCCCTGCTGATCGCCGCGCTGCTGTTGTCCACCTACACCTCCAGCAAGATCCGCAAGATTCCGCTCAACATCGACCAGACACTGGTCAGCGCCGGCACCGGTACCGCCATGGATCCCGCCTCGCTGTCGGCGGGCGTAGGCGCGAAGTTCATCATCGACAAGAACGTCCCCCTGGTGTCCCAGCAGGCGATGACCGTCGAGACCCCGGCCAACGCTCAGGTGGTGACCTTTCAGGTGGGCACCACCGTCCGCCGAAGCGACAAGCAGAAGGACAACGGCCTGCTGCTGGCGATGGTCGACACCGTGACGCTGAACCGCAGCACCGCCGAGGCGGTGTCCGACGACGAGCGTCCGGGCGGGTCGGTGCAGAAGCCGCGCACGATCGAGGACGACAAGCCGCCCACCACTATCGCGCTGCCGCACGACGGCTTGTCCTACCGATTCCCGTTCAACACCGAGAAGAAGTCCTACCCCTACTTCGATCCGATCGCCCAGAAGGCGTTCGACGCCAACTACGACGGCGAGGACGACGTCAACGGCCTGACTACCTACCGGTTCACCCAGAACGTCGGGTACGACGCCGACGGCAAACTGACCGAGCCCCTCAAGTACGCCTCGCTTTACGACCAGAACGCCGACGGCGAAGTCACCGCCCGCGCCGAACTGTGGGGCATCGAGGGCGACCCGTACGAGCCGATCAAGATGACCCGCTACTACGCCGCGCAGCGCACTTTCTGGGTCGATCCGGTGAGCGGCACCATCGTCAAGGCCGAGGAGCGCGCCAACCACTACTACGCCCGCGACCCGCTGAAGCCCGAAGCCGAAGTGGTCGACTACAAGGTGACCTCCACCGAGCAGACGGTCGAATCGCAGGTGGCGGCTGCCCGCGCCGAACGGGACCGGGTTGCGCTGTGGTCGCGGATCCTGCCGATCAGTCTCGCCGCGACCGGACTGGTCGCGCTGGTCGGCGGTGCACTGCTGGCGCTATACAGCACGCGCGTCGAAGCGGCGCTGCCCGGCGACAGCGAAGACGATCTCGACCTCGGTCTGTTCGGCAAGGATGAGACGGGTCCGATGCCGGCCGCCCAGGCGCCCACCGAGAAGATCCCGACCCGCCGGCCCCCAAGTGATCGACTGGAGCCCCCGCCTCCGCTGCAGTGATGTCGGTGAAGGCTGCCGGCGCCCGCTCGGTGGTGCCCGGCTACGCGCTGGTTCTGACACTCGCGGTGACCGCACCCCTGCTCGCACCGGGTTATCTGCTCATTCGCGACGCGGTCTCAACGCCGCGGTCCTTCCTGACCGACGCCGCGCTGGGCATCGGGGAGAACGCGCCCCGGGCGGTTCCGCAGGATTTCGCGCTCGCGGTCCTCTCCACCGCCGTCGACGGTGGGATCGTCGTCAAGGCGCTGCTGATCGCGGGTTTGTTCCTGGCCGGTTGGGGCGCCGGCCGGCTGGCCCGGCAACTGCTGCCCGATGCGGGCGTACCCGGGCAGCTGGTGGCCACCACGGTCGCCATCTGGAACCCCTATGTGGCCGAGCGGCTTCTGCAGGGGCACTGGAGTCTTCTGGTGGGGTACGGCTGCCTGCCCTGGGTGGCGGGGTCGGTGATCCGGCTGCGTGACACCTCGGATTGGGCGAGGGTCGCGTTCTGGATCACGCTGGCGGGCCTCACCCCCACCGGGCTCATCATGGCGGGCGTCGTCGCACTGGTGTGCGCCCGTCCGGTCCGCAGAGCATGGGCCGTGGTGGGCATCGCCGTCGCCGCCGCCGCGCCGTGGCTGACGGCCGCGGCGGTGGGCAGCGCGCTCGAGGTTTCGCAGACGGCCGGGCTGGCGCCGTTCGCGGCCCGTGCCGAACCGGGGCTCGGCACGCTGGGCAGCCTGGCCGGCCTCGGCGGCATCTGGAACGCCGAGGCGGTTCCGCATTCACGCACAACGGGTTTCGCCGTCATCGGGACCGTCGTCCTGCTGGCGGTGGTGGCCTGCGGGATTCCGGTGATCCTGCGCCACCGGTATACCGAGCGGTTATTGATGCTGGCTGCCGCCGCGGTCCTGCTGCCCGCAGCTATAGCGACCGGACCCGGCATGGCCGCCTTGCGGGCAGGCGTCGACGCCGTGCCCGCGCTCGCCGTGGTCCGTGACGCACAGAAGTGGGTGGCGCTGGCGATGCCGGCATATGCCCTGGCCGGCGCCGCCGCGGTGCTGGTACTGCGCCGCTGGCTGCCACCGGCAGCAGCCGCATTGGCCTGCTGCACGGCGGTGCTGGTGGCACTGCCCGACCTGACCTGGGGGGTGGGCGGGGCGCTGCGCCCAGTGCACTACCCGCCGGGATGGGCGGCGGCGGCCGGGCAGGTCAACGCCGACCCGCAGACGGTGGCGGTGCTGCCCGGCGGAACCATGCGCCGGTTCGCCTGGTCGGGTTCGGCCTCGGTGCTGGACCCGTGGCCGCGCTGGGTTCGGTCCGACGTGCTGACGACCGGTGACCTGACGATCGGCGGCACGACGGTGGCCGGTGAGGGCGCCCGCGCCCGAGAGGTGCAGCGGTTACTGGAGGCGGGAAGCGATCCGGCCACCTTGGCCCGCGCCGGGGTGGGCTGGCTGGTGGTCCAGCACGGAACGCCCGGCGACATGGGTAAGGCCGACCGGTTGCTGCGGCAACTATCGCCGTCGTACTCCGACGCCGATATCGGGCTGTACCGGATCGGTGGCGCGAGTTCCGTTGCGCCCCAAAACAAGCGAACGCTGGTCATCGCAGCGCATCTGGTGTGGTTCATTCTCGTGATAGGCGGGGCCACCTTGATGGGCGTCTCCGAACTGAGCCGCCGCCAGTCCTGACTGTCAGGCCGAAACGAGTGACGGGACATGCCTGCCGGAGAGTTCGTCGATGCCGTTACCGCAACCGTCGATGAAATCGCCGTGCTTCTCCGCGCGGAATGAGGTCGCCTCCGCAAGCAATTCGTCGCAGACGCGCAGCGCGAGATCATGGGGCCGGCGAAATCTGATCAGTGCCGCCGGACACCAAGGGCACATGCCGGCCGTAGAGATGATCGACGGCATCGCTGCAGCCGGCGACGTACGTGTCATGGTCGTATCGCGGCTCCCCCGGTGAGTGCTCGGCCTCGCAGTGCAGGCTCTCGCAGAGAGCCGTCGCGGTCCCCGCGGCGGCGTCGACTTCGCTCCGAACCCATTCCCGGCCCTTGGTAATGGTCGTCTCATAGCCGGCCCGAAATCCGTGGTTGGGGTACGCGCGCACGAGCCAGGAACCGATCAGGATGACCGCGCCCGCCACCAGGAGTGTGACGGCAGCCCGTTGCCAGGTGAAGCGCGCAGTCTCGGGCGTCCCGGGAATTCGATCCATCGCCGCTCCTCGTCTCTTCGCGACTGGGTAGGCCGGAGGAGAGCTGTGACCCTACGGAGCCGCGGTGAACGCCACATGACCGATTCCCGAAGCTCCGGCAAATTGCGCACCCTTTGTCTTCCGGAGTTCTCCCGCGCCGAATACGGTGTGCCGATGCGTCACGCTGCTCCTGCGGCACCTGCCCGGGCCCGATGAGCCGCGCCGACGACGAGTCCGACTTCCGCGGGTTGGCCGGACAGCTCGTCGAGATCCCCTTTCCCGCAGACGATGTGCCGGCGAAAATCGCCAAGAAACTCAAGCACGACCGCTATGCATGGTTGACGACGGTGGCGCCGAACGGAACCCCGGTTCCGATGCTGGTGTGGTTCCACTTCGACGGGACGGACCTGACGGTGTACAGCCGCCCCCGGGCGCCGCGGGTAAGCCACGTCTTCGAGAATCCGGGGGTGAGCCTGCACCTTGAGTCGGATGGGATGGGCAGCGCTCTGATCATCATCGGCGGGCGGGCCGCGGTGACCGCCGAGGGCGTCGATCCACGTGACGACGACGCCTATTGGGGCAAGTACCACGTCGAGGCGGCCGCCGTGGGCCTTAAGGACGGAATCGCGACCTACAGTGCGCGGATCACCATCACCCCGACCACCTTGTGGACCACCTACGACACCTAGCTGCAAGCCGGAGTCGGCCGGGATCGGTTCAGTCCGAGGACAGCGCCCGCCCGACGATCAGGGGATCGGGCTGACCGACCGCCTCGAAATCCTTGTCGGCATAGTCGAATTTGCTTAAGACATGCCGCATCGCGTTCACCCGGGCACGCTTCTTGTCGTTGCTCTTGATCACTGTCCACGGCGCGACCTCGGTGTCGGTCCAGGTGAACATCTCTTCTTTGGCTGTTGTGTAGTCGTCCCATTTGTCCAGCGACGCCAGATCGGTGGGCGACAACTTCCACTGCCGGACCGGATCGACATGACGGATGGTGAACCGCGTCCGCTGTTCAGACGCGGAGACCGAGAACCACAGTTTGGTCAGGCTGATTGCGTCGTTGACGAGCATCTGCTCGAAAAGCGGAACCTGCCTAACGAATTCGGCGTGCTGCTTGGGCGTGCAGTAACCCATGACCCTCTCGACCCCGGCGCGGTTGTACCAGGACCGGTCGAACAGCACGATCTCCCCCGCCGACGGGAGATGGCCCGTTGCCTCATGTCAAGATGCCCGCGAAGCCTGATTCGTTGACTCATCTGC
>CAZVST010000084.1:0-17058 GCA_964629725.1 uncultured Mycobacterium sp. | reverse complement strand
GCTGAGCGCCGGAGGCGCGTAATGAGCGCTGAGCGCCGGAGGCGCGTAATGAGCGCTGAGCGCCGGAGGCGCGTAATGAGCGGGGACCGCTGATGAGGCTGCCGTTGCTGGGACCGATGTCGCTGACCGACTTCGCCCACCCGTGGTTCTTCCTGTTCCTGCTGGTGATCGCCGCGCTGGTGGCGTATTACATCGTCCTGCAGTTGGCCCGGCAGAAGCGCGTTCTGCGGTTTGCCAACATGGAATTGCTGGAAAAGGTTGCGCCGCAACGGCCCAACCGGTGGCGCCATCTCCCGGCGATCCTGTTGGTCTCCTCGCTGGTGCTGTTCACCGTGGCGATGGCCGGTCCGCAGAACGACGTCCGCATACCGCGCAACCGCGCCGTGGTGATGCTCGTCATCGACGTGTCGCAGTCCATGCGGGCCACCGATATCGAGCCGAGCCGGCTGGCGGCGGCACAGGTGGCCGCCAAGCAGTTCGCCGACCAGCTCACCTCCGGCATCAACCTGGGCCTCATCGCCTATGCCGGCACCGCGACGGTGCTGGTGTCGCCCACGACCAACCGGGATGCCACCAAGATCGCGCTGGACAAACTGCAACTGGCCGACCGGACCGCGACCGGTGAGGCGATCTTCACCGCACTGCAGGCCATCGCGACCGTCGGTGCGGTCATCGGCGGGGCCGGCGGCAAAGACGAGAGCAAGCCGCCGGGCCACATCGTGCTGATGTCCGACGGTAAGGAGACCGTGCCGTCCAACCCGGACAACCCGAAGGGCGCCTACACCGCGGCGCGCACCGCCAAGGATCAGGGCGTACCGATCTCGACGGTGTCCTTCGGCACCCCCTACGGCTATGTCGACATCAACGACCAGCGCCAGCCGGTGCCGGTCGACGAGGAGATGCTGAAGAAGATCGCCCAGCTGTCCGACGGCAATCACTACAGCGCATCGAACCTCGAACAGCTCAAGGAAGTTTTCACCCAGGTCCAGGACCAGATCGGCTACGAGACCATCAAGGGTGACGCCAGCACCGGCTGGCTGCGCCTGGGCTCGTTGCTGCTGGCTCTGGCCGCCGTTGCGGCGCTGCTGATCAACCGCCGTCTCCCCGGCTGAGGCCGCGTGGGCGATTTCGGGCTGATACCCGGGAGGCATTAAGTTGACGGGCATGACCGACACCACTGGAGCCCAGGAGACGTCAGAAAGCGCCGGCAGTACCGCGGGCGGCAAACCCTCCTTCGTGTCCCGTTCGGTCCTGGTCACCGGTGGAAACCGCGGCATCGGCCTGGCGATCGCGCGGCGCCTGGTCGCCGACGGGCATAAGGTCGCCGTCACGCACCGCGGATCCGGGGCCCCCGAAGGTCTGTTCGGCGTGGAGTGCGACATCACCGACACCGAGGCCGTGGACCGTGCCTTCAAAGAGGTCGAGGAGCATCAGGGCGCGGTAGAGGTGCTGGTCTCCAACGCCGGCATCACCGCCGACGCGTTCATGATCCGGATGACCGAGGAGCGGTTCGAGAAGGTCATCGACACCAACCTCACCGGGGCGTTCCGGGTGGCTCAGCGCGCAGCGCGCAGCATGCAGAAGAACTGCTTCGGCCGGATGATCTTCGTCGGCTCGGTCTCGGGCATGTGGGGCATCGGCAACCAGTCCAACTACGCCGCCTCCAAAGCCGGCCTGATCGGCATGGCACGTTCGATCTCCCGCGAGATGTCCAAGGCCGGGGTGACCGCCAACGTGGTGGCCCCTGGACTGATCGACACCGATATGACCCGCGCGATGGACGAGCGAGTGCAGAAGGGCGCCCTGGAGTTCATTCCCGCCAAGCGGATCGGCACCGCCGAGGAGGTGGCCGGCGCGGTCAGCTTCCTGGCCTCGGAGGACGCCGGGTACATCGCCGGCGCGGTGATTCCGGTCGACGGCGGCATGGGCATGGGCCACTGATCTCTCTTCTCTCTCGTCACGCCGCGCAGCGGCGACCGATCGGCACGAAAGGACTGACATGGCAGGGCTTCTCGAGGGCAAGCGCGTCCTCGTCACGGGCATCATCACCGACTCCTCGATCGCGTTCCACATCGCGCGGGTCGCGCAGGAGGCCGGAGCGGAGATCATCTGCACCGGCTTCGACCGGATGCGGCTGATCCAGCGCATCATCGATCGCCTGCCCAACCCGGCTCCCTTGCTGGAGTTGGATGTTCAGAACCAGGAGCATCTCGACAGCCTGGCCGACCGGATCACCGAGGTCATCGGTGCGGGCAACAAGATCGACGGCGTGGTGCACTCCATCGGCTACATGCCCACCAGTGGCATGGGCATCAACCCCTTCTTCGACGCGCCCTATGAGGACGTGGCCAAGGGCATCCACATCTCGGCGTTCTCCTACGCCTCGCTCGCCAAAGCCGTTCTGCCGATCATGAACCCGGGCGGCGGCATCGTGGGCATGGACTTCGACCCCACCCGTGCGATGCCGGCCTACAACTGGATGACGGTGGCCAAGAGCGCCCTGGAATCGGTCAACCGGTTCGTCGCGCGCGAAGCCGGCAAGGTCGGGGTGCGCTCGAATCTCGTTGCCGCCGGGCCGATCCGGACACTGGCGATGAGCGCCATCATGGGTGGCGCGCTCGGCGACCAGTTCAAGGACGAGATGGCGATGCTCGAAGAGGGCTGGGATCAGCGCGCCCCGCTGGGCTGGGACATGAAGGATCCCACCGCGGTCGCCAAGACGGTCTGCGCCCTGGTTTCCGACTGGTTGCCGGCCACCACCGGCACGGTGATCTACGCCGACGGCGGCGCCAGCACCCAGTTGCTGTAGACGCCGGCGATGAGCGAGACGTTCGACGCCCTGCTGCTGCTGTCCTTCGGCGGCCCGGAGGGGCCCGACGAGGTGATGCCGTTCCTGGAGAACGTCACCCGCGGCCGCGGCATCCCGCGGGAGCGGCTGGAGTCGGTGGCCGAGCACTATCTGCATTTCGGCGGCGTGTCGCCGATCAACGGGATCAACCGCGCCCTGATCGGGGCCATTGAGGCCGAGTTGGGGGAGCGCGGCGAGAACCTGCCGGTGTACTTCGGCAACCGCAACTGGCATCCGTTCGTCGAGGACACCGTGGCCCGGATGCGCGACGACGGAGTCCGCCAGGCGGCGGTGTTCACCACGTCGGCGTGGGGCGGCTATTCCGGGTGCACCCAGTACCAGGAGGACATCGCGCGGGCCCGTGCGGCGGTCGGCGATGGCGCTCCGGAACTGCAGAAGCTGCGGCAGTATTTCGACCACCCGTTGCTGATCGAGATGTTCGCCGACGCGATCGCCGACGCGGCAGCCGAATTGCCGGAGGATCTACGGCAGGGGGCCCGGCTGGTGTTCACCGCGCACTCCATCCCGATGCGCTCGGTCGACCGGTGCGGACCGAGCCTGTACCCCCGTCAGGTGGCCTACACCTCGGCTCTGGTGGCGGCCGCGGCTGGTGTCGCCGACTACGACGTCGTGTGGCAGTCCCGGTCCGGACCTCCGCAGGTGCCCTGGCTGGAACCCGATGTGGGCGAACAGCTTTCGGCACTGGCCGAAGACGGAACCCGTGCGGTCATCGTCTGTCCGGTGGGGTTCGTGGCCGACCACATCGAGGTGATCTGGGATCTCGACAGCGAATTGGCCGAGCAGGCAGACGAACTCGGTGTCGCCCTGGTCCGCGCCAATACGCCGAATTCCCAGCCGAGCTACGCCCGGCTGGCCCTCGACCTGCTCGATGAGGTCCGCACCGGCCGCGAGGCGGCGAGAGTTCTGGGGGCCGAACCGGTCCCAGGATACGGCTCCAGCGTCAACGGACGCTTCTGCACGGCCGTATGCGAGGCCAGCGCCGCTGCGGCGCAGGCGGCGGGACGTCCGGGCCGCTAAGCTAAGTCCGTCTGCTACTGCCAGGCCGAGTGCAGGATCGCGTTCACCGCGGCCATCCGTGCCGAGCGCACCACCGACGCCAATGGCCGCATCGCCCCGTCGGCGATCCATGCCTGCGAGGCGCTCTGCGTCCCGATCGGCGTCACGCCCGAACTCACGGTGATGATCGCGTCGACATGAGCCGCGGTGGACAGCACCCGCAGTGCGCGCGGCGGGGCGTGGTCGGGGATCCGGTGGTGGCTGTTCGCCTGGAGCAGTTCTTCGACCAGCGCGCGCGGGTCATCGGTGGTGGCCGACAGCCGTAGGCCGTCGAGGGCCTCGGCAGCAGAGCGCACCGCCGAGCGCAACGCGTACTCGGCGTCACCGAGATCGAGATGGTCGTCGACCGGCGCTTCGGGCAGCGAATAGACCGACCACGAAAGTGTCTCTGGCAAAGGTGAACCCGGCGTCTCGTCGTCGGCGTCGTCGCATTCGAACGCGGGCACCAGACCGATGGCCGCTCCGTCGGGAGCGCTCACCAGGACAGCCTCACCGGTCTCCAGGGCGTCACTGGCGAACTGGGTGCCTTCCGGAAGGCCGCGAACATCGCCGGGCACCGGAAGCGTCAGCGAGATCGCGGGCCGCTGCGGCCACTCGCGGTCAGCTCGACGGGCCGCGACCGTGCGGACCGTCTGCAACAGCGACATCGGACCGGCCGGGTCGACATCGGGCCACGGCAGGCCGGTCCGCCCGGCTGCGACGGCATCGTAGGCGAGCACCGAATGGCATGGGGCCCAGGCGGTTAGCGCATCGAGGACGTCGTCGGGCGCCGCACGGCCGGCCAGCCATGCGTTCGCCCAGACCGACAGCGAAACACTCGGGCACCACATGATGGTCGAGAGTGTAATGGCCCTCGCATCCTCCGGTCGCGCGACGGCGCGCCCCGTGCCGGACGCGTAGGGTGGCGCTATGCCCGCGGCATTGATCTGGTTGGTCTTCGCGCTGGGGCTGGCGGCGGCCGAGGCGCTGACGGGGGACATGTTCCTGCTCATGCTCAGCGGCGGTGCGTTGGCGGCCGCCGGTTCGAATTGGCTGCTGGATCTGCCGCTATGGGCCGACGGCGTGGTGTTCCTCATCGTCTCGGTGCTTCTCCTGTTCGGCGTGCGGCCGGCGTTGCGTCGTCGGCTCACCGCGGGCATAGGACTGCCCGAACCGGTGCGGGCGCTGGAGGGCAAGCACGCGCTGGTGATCGACCGGGTCGATCAGCACCACGGGCAGGTCAAGCTCGACGGCGAGATGTGGACCGCGCGGCCCTACGCCGAGGAGGACGTCTACCAGCCAGGTGAGCAGGTGACGGTTATGCACATCGACGGCGCCACCGCGGTGGTCTGGAAGTCGCCGTGACGAGCTTGTTCGACAACATCCCGAGGAGGACGTGAGCATGGACGGTGCTGTGACCGGGTTGGTGCTACTGGCGGTCCTGGTGATCTTCGCGATCATCGTCGTCGCCAAATCCGTCGCCCTGATCCCGCAGGCGGAGGCGGCGGTCATCGAGCGGCTGGGGCGCTACAGCAAGACGGTGTCGGGGCAGCTGACGCTGCTGATCCCGTTCGTCGACCGCATCCGGGCGCGGGTGGATCTGCGCGAGCGGGTGGTGTCGTTCCCGCCGCAGCCGGTGATCACCGAGGACAACCTCACCGTCAACATCGATACGGTGGTGTATTTCCAGGTCACCAATCCGCAGGCGGCGGTCTACCAGATCAACAACTACATCGTCGGCGTCGAGCAATTGGCCACCACCACGCTGCGCAACGTCGTCGGCGGGATGACCCTGGAGCAGACACTGACCAGCCGCGACAAGATCAACGCCCAACTGCGCGGGGTGCTCGACGAGGCCACCGGCCGGTGGGGCCTGCGGGTGGCGCGGGTGGAGTTGCGCAGCATCGACCCGCCGCCGTCGATCCAGGATTCGATGGAGAAGCAGATGCGCGCCGACCGGGAGAAGCGCGCGGTGATCCTGACCGCCGAGGGCACCCGGGAGGCGTCGATCAAACAGGCCGAAGGGCAGAAGCAGGCCCAGATCCTTGCCGCCGAGGGAGCCAAGCAGGCCGCTATCCTGGCCGCCGAGGCCGACCGGCAGTCCCGCATCCTGCGGGCCCAGGGCGAGCGGGCCGCCCAGTACCTGCAGGCGCAAGGCCAGGCCAAGGCCATCGAGAAGACCTTCGCGGCGATCAAGGCCGGCCGGCCGACCCCCGAGATGCTGGCCTACCAATACCTGCAGACGCTGCCGGAGATGGCCAAGGGCGAGGCGAACAAGGTGTGGCTGGTGCCCAGCGACTTCGGCTCGGCGCTGCAGGGTTTCGCCAAGATGCTCGGTGCGCCGGGGGTCGACGGCGTGTTCCGCTATGAGCCGTCTCCGGTGGAATCGGATTCGCCTGCCGCCGTAGATGATTCAGCCGAAGTCGCGGACTGGTTCACCACCCGGACCGACCCGGATATCGCCGCGGCGGTCGCGCACGCGGAGGCGGAGGCGCGTGCCTCGCTGCCTGCTTTCGGTGCCGTGCGCGAAATCGGTTCGCCGGCATATGATCTCACCAGCGATCTGCCCAGCGCCCTGGTGCTCGACGGCACAACGACGCCCGAGCCGGTTCAGCCTCCGCCGACCGATTAGACCGGATTTACCAGCCGATCATTCCCCACATCGGCTCGTCCACCTCGGCGCCCATGATACCGAGATCGTTCGGGGTGGCGTCGATCTGGACGTTGCCCGGGGAGGCGCAGTCGGTGTTCTGGCCGCCGATCACCTGGCTGCCCCCGGTCATCTCACAGCCGGGCAGAAGGGGGTTGTTCGGACCGCCGCCGCCGTTCTCGTCGGCCAGGGCCAACGGGGCGGTCACCAGGGCCGCAACAGCTCCGGCGCCCGCCGCGAAGAGGGCCAGCGATTGTCGCTTCTGCATCAGCTTGTCCTTCATGAGTGAGGGTGATTGCGCTATCGTAACCGGGGAATCTGCCGAATTCGCACCCAATTTCCCAGCAGCCTTCAATCTCAGGAGCGACATGTCAACCGCAATCCTCGTAGCCCGCCGCGCCGCGGCTGCAATCCTCGGCGCCGGCGCCGTGCTGATCGCCGGCGCCGCGACGGCTGTCGCCGATCCCGCCCCGGGGTGCACGGCCGGTGACATCACCTCGGTGGAGAGCCAGGTCGCCGCGGGCATGAGCGCGTACTTCTTCACCCACCCCGACGTCAACGCGTTCTTCAGCAGCGTTCAGGGTCTCTCCAAAGCGGACGCGGCCGGTCAGACCAAGGCCTACCTCGCCGCCAACCCCCAGGTCCAGAACGACATCAACGGCATCCGCGGCCCGGTGTTCGATCTGCGCCAGCGCTGCGGCATCCCGACCAACAACGTCATTCGTGGGGTGCTCTGACCCCATCCCCGGGGTGGTGCGACGGGCGGTGGCGCCGGGCTTCGTAGATCAGCCCGGCGACACCGGTCGCACCGGTGCACAGCGAAACCAGCACCAGTAACGGGCTGACGTTTCCGGTCATCGCATCGCCGAGAATGACCACCGCGGCCGTGCCCGGCAGCAGTCCGATCAGCGTCGCGAAGAAATACGGCACGACGGCCACCGACGACGCGCCGACCGCGTAGTTCAGCACCGAGAACGGCACAGCCGGAATCAGCCGCAGGGACAGCACGGCAGGCCACCCACGGCTTTGCAGCCGTTCGTCGAGGGCGTCCACCCTCGGATGACGGACCAGATGGCTGAGCTGCCAGCCGAGCGCCCGAACCAGGAGCAGTGCGATCAGTGCACTCAGTGCACTGGCGGTCACGGCGAGGATCACCCCGAGCACCGGCCCGAACAGCAGACCGGCGGCCAGGGTGAACGCGGTTCTGGGAAACGGGAGCACGGTGACCACGACGTGCGTGCACAGGAAGGCCAAGGGAAACCACGGGCCGACCGACGCCGCCCAGTCCCGCATCTGCACCGCCGTCGGCAGCGGAACCAGCAGGACCAGAGCCACCAGTGCGGCCGATCCGCCGGTGGTGAGAATCAGCCGCGTGCTGCTCATCTGCCGAGCGGTGGCGATGATGGCCGATCCCACGCTGCTCAGCGTGCTCATGCCGCGCCGCAGGAACGTCCACACGTCTTGAGAGGTTACGGCTACCGACCCCGGCTACCGGACGCCGAATGGGATCAACGCCGTACTCGACGCCTGTCAAAAAACAGCCATCATTTAGCCTCAAGGGGCAGGTGGTGTGAGCCGCCCGACGACGACAGGAGTTGCCGGTGTCGCCAGTCCAGGAGGAAGCCCTCGAGCAGGCCCGCGCCCACTGGCGCGGCGCCGTTGCCGGCGTGCTGGCCAAATCGAGTCGGCGCGATACCGCTGACCTGGGCTCTGAGCCCGAGCGGTTGCTCGACTCGCCCACCTACGAGGGCTTTCCGATCCGGGCGCTCTTCACCGCACTGGATGGGCTGCCCGAGGCGCCGCTACCCGGCGACTGGCCGTTCACCCGAGGTGCCGACCCGCACCGCGACGTCCTGGCCGGCTGGAAGATTGCTGAGCAGTTCCCGGCGCCCGGGTTCTCCGGCGCGCCCGCCGACGGCAACGGCGTCGTGCTCGACGCCTTCGTCAAGGGCGTCAGTGCGCTGATCCTCAAGGTCGGCCCTGCGGGCATCGCGCCGGCCGACCTTGACCGTTGGCTGGAGGGTGTCTATCTGGAGTTGGCGCCGGTCGTCCTGGACGCGGGCGCGGACTTCAGCGCGGCGGTCGAGGTGATGCGGACCGTGATCGACCGGACGGACGTCGCGGCGGGGCTGTCCATCGACCTGGGCGCCGACCCGCTCACCGCCGAACTCAGCGGACGCCCGGCGCCCGACATCGCCGAGGTGGTGGCTGTTGCCACCGGAGGGCCGCGCACGCCGGGTGTGCGGACGATCACGGTGGACGGCCCGGCGTTCCACAACCGCGGGGCGAACGCCGGCTGGGAACTGGCCGGTGTGATGGCCGCGGCGACCGATTATCTGCGAATGCTCACCGACGCCGGAGCAACCGTGCCCGACGCGCTCGACACGATCAGCTTCCGTCTGGTCGCCGACGACGACCAGTTCATGACGATCGCGAAATTCCGTGCGGCACGACGACTCTGGGGCAGGATCGCCGAGACCCTGGGGAACCCGGATCACGGGGGCGCCCGACTGCACGCCAGCACATCGTGGGCGATGATGACCCAGCGCGACCCCTGGGTGAACATGCTTCGCACCACGGTTGCCGCATTCGGTGCGGGGGTCGGTGGTGCCGACACCGTCGCGGTGCTGCCTTTCGACGTCGCGATACCGGGTGGATTGCCCACCGTCACGGCGGATTTCGCCCGAAGGATCGCCCGCAACACCCAGTTGCTCCTGCTCGAGGAGTCGCACCTCGGCCGGGTGCTGGATCCGGCCGGTGGCTCGTGGTACGTCGAGGATCTCACCGAAACCCTTGCCGCCCAAGCCTGGTCACACTTCCAGGACATCGAGTCACGCGGCGGCTTCCGTCAGGCATGCGGGTACATCGCCGACCAGATCGACGCGGTCGGTGCCCGCCGGGCCGATGACATCGCGCATCGCCGCACCGCGGTCACCGGCGTCAACGAATTCCCCAATCTCGATGAGCGGCCCCTGCCCGGGTCCGCCGCGTCGTCGACGCCAGCCCGTTACGCGTCGGCGTTCGAAGCGCTGCGCGACCGCTCCGATGCGTTCCTGGCCGGCGCCGGTCACCGCCCCCGTGTTCTGCTGCTGCCACTGGGTCCGCTGGCGGAGAACAACATCCGGGCCAGCTTCGCCGCCAATCTGCTGGCTTCCGCCGGGATCGAAGCGGTCAACCCGGGCACCGTCGACTCCGCCACGGTTGCCGCTGCGGTGGGTGACGCCGCTGCCGCCGTCGCGGTGATCTGCGGAACCGACGCCCGCTACGGCGCGGAGGCCGGCCAGATCGTCGGGGCCGCCCGCAGCGCCGGCATCGAGCAGATCCACCTCGCCGGACCTCAGAAGGCGGTCGAGGCCCTGCCCGCCGCCTCCCGGCCGGACGGGTATCTGACCGCCAATATCGACGCCGTGGAAGCGCTTTCGGCACTCCTGACCCGATTGGGGGCCTGACCATGACTCGCTCCGAGGTCTCCGGGGACGCCGGCATCGCCACCGCGATTCCCAGCTTCGCCGACGTTCCGCTCCGCGGTCCTGGCGATGCGCCGGCACCGACTCCGGCTGCGGCGGCCGAGCGGGTGGCGGCCGCCGCATCCGCCCACGGGTACTCCGCCGAACAGCTGGACTGGCTGACCCCCGAGGGCATCGTGGTCAAGCCGCTGTATACCGGTGCCGACCGGGAGGCGGCAGTCTCGGCCGGCTACCCGCTGGACAGCTTCCCCGGCGAGCCGCCGTTTGTTCGCGGCCCGTATCCGACCATGTACGTCAACCAGCCGTGGACCATCCGCCAATACGCCGGGTTCTCCACCGCCGCGGACTCCAACGCGTTCTACCGCCGCAACCTGGCCGCCGGCCAGAAGGGCCTGTCGGTCGCCTTCGACCTCGCGACCCATCGGGGGTACGACTCCGACCATCCCCGTGTGCAGGGCGACGTCGGCATGGCCGGGGTGGCCATCGACTCGATCCTGGACATGCGCCAGCTTTTCGATGGGATCGACCTGGGCGGCGTTTCGGTGTCGATGACGATGAACGGTGCGGTGCTGCCGGTTCTGGCGCTCTATGTGGTGGCCGCCGAGGAGCAGGGTGTGCCGCCGGAGAAACTGGCTGGGACCATCCAGAACGACATCCTCAAAGAGTTCATGGTCCGCAACACCTACATCTATCCGCCGAAGCCGTCCATGCGGATCATCTCCGACATCTTCGCCTTTACCAGCGTCAAGATGCCGAAGTTCAACTCGATCTCCATTTCCGGATATCACATCCAAGAAGCCGGTGCCACAGCGGATTTGGAGCTGGCCTACACCCTGGCCGACGGCGTCGACTACCTCAAAGCCGGCCTGGACGCCGGCCTGGACATCGACAAGTTCGCCCCGCGGCTGTCGTTCTTCTGGGGCATCGGGATGAACTTCTTCATGGAGGTGGCCAAGCTGCGTGCCGGCCGCCTGCTGTGGAGCGAGCTCGTCGCCGGATTCGGGGCCAAGAGCTCCAAGTCTCGCTCGCTGCGCACGCATTCGCAGACCTCAGGCTGGTCGCTGACCGCGCAGGACCCGTTCAACAACGTGGCCCGCACCTGCATCGAGGCGATGGCGGCCACCCAGGGGCACACCCAGTCGTTGCACACCAACGCCCTCGACGAGGCGCTGGCCCTGCCCACTGACTTCTCCGCCCGCATCGCCCGCAACACCCAGCTGCTGCTGCAACAGGAGTCCGGCACGACCCGGCCGATCGACCCGTGGGGCGGCTCGTACTACGTGGAGTGGCTGACTCACCAGCTCGCCGAGCGGGCCCGCGCCCACATCGCGGAGGTGACCGAGCGCGGGGGTATGGCCCAGGCGATCAGCGACGGCATCCCCAAGCTGCGGATCGAGGAGGCCGCCGCCCGGACCCAGGCCCGCATTGACTCCGGTCAGCAACCGGTGATCGGCGTCAACAAGTACCAGGTGGACGAGGACTCCGACATCGAGGTGCTCAAGGTCGAGAACAGCCGCGTGCGTGCCGAGCAACTGGCGAAGCTGGAGCAGTTGCGCGCCGAGCGGGACGAATCGGCGGTACAGGCGGCGCTGGCCGAATTGACCCGGGCGGCGGCAGCAGAAGGCAGATTCGGCGGGCAGGAGCGAAGCGACCGGGGAATTGGCTCCGGCGAGGACGGCCTGGGCAACAACCTGATGGCGCTGGCCATCAACGCCGCCCGCGCCAAAGCCACCGTGGGCGAGATCTCCGACGCACTGGAGCAGGTCTACGGGCGCCACCAGGCCGAAATCCGCACCATCTCAGGCGTTTACCGCGACGAGGTAGGCCGAGGGCACAGCGCAGGAGGCAGCATCACCGGACTATCGGAAGCCACCAGACTCGTGGAGAAGTTCGCCGAGGCCGACGGCCGCCGGCCGCGAATCCTGGTGGCCAAAATGGGCCAGGACGGACACGACCGCGGGCAGAAGGTGATCGCCACCGCCTTCGCCGACATCGGGTTCGACGTCGACGTCGGTTCGCTGTTCTCCACGCCGGAGGAGGTGGCCCGCCAGGCTGCCGACAACGACGTCCACGTGGTCGGGGTGTCGTCGCTGGCGGCCGGCCACCTGACGCTGGTGCCCGCGCTGCGGGAGGCCCTGGCCGGGGTCGGCCGGCCGGACATCATGATCGTCGTCGGTGGCGTCATCCCGCCCGGTGACTTCGACGAGCTGTACGCCGCCGGTGCCACGGCCATCTATCCGCCCGGAACGGTGATCGCCGACGCGGCGGTGAGCTTGTTGAACAAGCTCGCCGAGCGCCTCGGGTACGACCTGAGCTGATGGCCCCGGATTTGTCGCGCGGCGACGTCGTCTCGGCGCTCGTCGAGGTGATTCGCGCCGGCGACCGCTCCGCGCTCGCCCGGGCCATCACCCTGGTGGAGTCGACGCGGCCCGATCACCGGGAACAGGCCGCGCGGCTGCTGACCGCGCTGATGCCGACCGCCGGTGCGGCCATGCACGTCGGAATCACCGGTGTGCCCGGGGTGGGGAAGTCGACCACCATCGAGGCGCTGGGCATGTACCTCATCGAGCGCGGGCACCGGGTGGCCGTGCTGGCCGTGGATCCGTCCTCGACGCGTACCGGCGGGTCGATCCTGGGCGACAAGACCCGAATGGCCCGCCTGGCGGTCCACCCCGACGCCTACATCCGGCCGTCGCCGACGTCGGGAACCCTGGGCGGGGTGGCCAAAGCCACCCGGGAGACCATCGTGTTGCTCGAAGCCGCCGGATTCGACGTCGTCCTGATCGAGACGGTCGGGGTGGGACAGTCCGAGGTAGCGGTAGCCAACATGGTCGACACCTTCGTCTTTCTCACCCTGGCGCGCACCGGTGATCAACTCCAGGGCATCAAGAAGGGCGTGCTGGAACTGGCCGACATCGTGGTGGTCAACAAGGCCGACGGAGCGCACGCCATCGAGGCAAAGGCGGCGGCCCGGGAATTGTCGGCCGCCATCAGACTGATCTATCCGCGCGAAACATTCTGGCGCCCACCAGTATTGACGATGAGCGCCTTGCGGGGCACCGGTCTGCACGAGCTGTGGGACACCGTGTTGCGCCATCGCGAGGTTCTCACCGAGGCGGGGGAGTTCGACGCCCGCCGCCGCGCTCAGCAGGTCGACTGGACGTGGTCGATGGTGCGCGATGCCGTAGTGGACCGGGTTCTGACGCATCCGGCGGTGCGGGCCATGCGGGCCGAGATCGAGCGGCAGGTCCGCGACGGCGAACTGCCTCCGGCGGTCGCCGCCCAGCGCATCCTGGATTGCGCTGTCGGTGAAGGAACTTAACGGATCGGCAACGATTTCCTGAACAGCCCGTTGCCTGCTTGTACATTCGTGTTGTGACCGGGGCCAATGTCGGCAAGCGCGGTTTGAATCTGCCTCGCGGAGTGCAGGGAGCCGCTGACCCGAATTTCGGCTGCGCGGTTCGTGCTTTCGCGGCACTCTTTCCCCACCCGAGATTCGGTGGCGGCGCACTCTCGGTCTATCTCGACGGCCAGCCCGTCGTCGACGTCTGGACCGGCTACTCGGACCGCCGGGGCCGCCGGCCTTGGTCCGCCGACACCGCTCCCATGGTGTTCTCCGCGACCAAGGGCGTGGCGTCGACGGTGATCCACCGTCTGGCCGACCGGGGCCTGATCGACTACGACGCGCCGGTCGCCGAGTACTGGCCGGAGTTCGGCGCCAACGGCAAGGCCGAGATCACCGTGCGTGACGTGATGCGTCACCGCGCCGGTCTGTCCCACCTGCACGGCGTCCGTAGGCGCGAGCTGCTCAACCACCGGCATATGGAGGAGCGGATCGCCGCGGCTCCGCCCGGCCGCCATTTCGGCAAATCGGCCTACCACGCCCTGACCTACGGCTGGCTGATGTCGGGCCTGGCCCGGTCAGTGACCGGCAAGGGCATGCGTGAGCTGATGCGCACCGAAGTGGCCGCGCCGCTGGACACCGACGGCGTCCACCTCGGCCGGCCCCCGGTCGGCTCACCGACACACATCGCCCGATTCGTCGGCTCCGAGTTGCGGCTCATCACCCCCGTGTTCGACCTCTTCGCTCCGGCGGTCGCTGCGTTCGAAATTTCCTCTGCATTCGGCTCGATATACTTTCCGGGCGCGAAAAAGGTTGTCCAGCGCGACATTCCGTTCCTCGACACCGAATTGCCCTCCGCGAACGGCGTGATGACGGCCCGTGCACTGGCCCGCATGTACGGGGCCATCGCCAACGGCGGCGTGATCGACGGGCGACGCTATCTTTCTATGGAGCGGGTCGCCATGCTCACCGGACCCCGTAGTCTGCGGCCGGATCGCAACCTCATCGTGCCGCTGGCCTTCCATCTCGGCTACCACGGCCTTCCCATCCCCGGTGTGTTACCCGGTTTCGGGCATGTGGGGCTGTGCGGATCGTTCGGCTGGGCGATCCCCGAGGAGGGGCTGGCCTTGAGCCTCGTCCACAACCGCCTGCTCACCCCACTGGTGGCGACGGACCAGACCGGTTTCGTCGGAACCGCGGCTCTGGTGCGCCGTGGCGCGGCGGCGGCACGAAAGCGCGGATTCACCCCGGTCGCCGAGTTCGGCGCTCCGTACCCGGCGGCCACGGCCGCTGCAACGGGCTAAACCAGCCCCCCAGTACCCTTCGGTTTTCGCCGTCAGCAGACACCCGACACGCACATCGGCGTGGTGTCTGCGGGCGACGGGAACGTGATCTGGCTAACACCAGCTAACTTCTAATTCGCTCCCAGCCGATTCTCATAGCACCTGTCAAGACGGGTATTGGAACCCCGAAAGCGGCTGTCTGCCGGTTTCTTACTGCAAAATTATGGCATTTTCACGCATTGCTATTACTGCGCTTAATTGCAATTTGCGAATAAGCAGTACATCACCAGTCGATGCGCACATTGCTGCCATGAAAAACCGCGACATTAGCCCGGCGATCGCAAAGGTGAGACAGTCATGAATGGCTCTCAGTGTTATCTCAGGTAGATAGCTGATCCCATAAGGAAGGGAAGGTTTATCCTGGTTGTAGCACGAGTGCGCCGTTTCGGGATGTTGCGTCAAATCTCAGTAAACTCATGCCGCCGAGACGTCCGCGCTTCCTCTTGGCCCTTCGGTGTCACCGGCATGGAGCCCTTTCCGTGGTGAATTTTGATGGGAATGGAAGAGGGATTTGGATGCGCAGTAATCAGTTTGCTGAAACTGAAGTAACTGCAATATGGGCGATTTGCCGGCATGATGGCCCGGCAACCGGGCAGAGGTGCCCCGGCGGGGTGGTCCCCGGGTGCCTCAGCGCCGTGGGACAGAAGCTCCGCGATTCCGAAAAAGACTCTTTGAACTGCGATAACACTGTGCATCTGGACGCCCTGCTGGTTCCGTGCTCTGCTCCGTCCCGGACGGATCGCCATCCCGCCGACAGCTATCCCGGGCCGGCGCCGGACCCGACCCCGTCGGGGGTTGAATTTCTCCATCGGCGTTATCCCGCCCATAAGTCGGCCGATGGTATTTCTCTGCTATTGGGTTAGGCTTTGGCACTGCACTGGCAACTACGGGTAGGTATCGGCGCAACGTCGCGCCCCCTCATCGCTTTGGCGAGCATCCCGGCAGGTGTCACCACGATGTGCCCCGCGCCCGACCGATAGGACCAGGTGTCATGTCCCGCCCCTCTGCAATGACTCCCATCGCCGTGATCGGCATGGCATGCCGGCTGCCGGGCGGCATCGACTCGCCGCAGAAAATGTGGGCGGCGCTGCTGCGGGGTGACGATCTGGTCACCGAGGTGCCGCGGGACCGCTGGGACGCCGAGGACTTCTTCGACGAGGAGAAGGGGACTCCGGGCCGCTCGGTGTCCAAGTGGGGCTCGTTCATCGACGACGTGATCGGCTTCGACCCTGAATTCTTCGGGATCAGTGAGCGCGAGGCCAGGGCGATCGACCCACAGCACCGCATGTTGATGGAGGCCAGTTGGGAGGCGGTCGAGCACGCCGGTCTGACCTCGCGCGGGATGGCCGGCACAGCGACCGGTGTGTTCCTCGGGATGTCACACGACGACTACGTGACCGTGACTAGCGAAGCCGGCGCCCTGGATCAGGCCTACGCCTTCTCCGGGACTCCGTTCAGCATGGCCTCGGGACGGATTTCGCATTCCCTGGGCCTGCGCGGGCCGTCCCTTACCGTCGACACCGCGTGCTCGTCGAGCCTGGTCGCCGTGCACCAGGCCTGCCGCAACCTCCACGAGGGCGAAAGCGACATGGCGCTGGCCGGCGGAATCATGCTGATGCTCCACCCGTCCAGCTACGCGTCCGCATCCGGGCTGGGGATGCTCTCGCCGACCGGCCGCTGCCATTCCTTCGACGTGGCGGCCGACGGGTTCGTGCGCGCCGAGGCATGCGGCATCGTCCTGCTCAAACGTCTCGACGACGCCGTGCGTGACGGCGACCGCGTCCTGGCGGTGATCCGCAACACCGCCGCAAACCAGGACGGACGAACCCGGAACATCCTCACGCCGTCCAAGGACGCCCAGGTCGCCGTCTTCCGCGCCGCCCTCGACGGTGCCGCCCTCGACCCTGCCACCGTGGGCATGGTCGAGGCGCACGGCACCGGCACCCCGGTGGGCGACGGCATTGAATACGCCAGTGTCGCTGCGGTGTACGGCACCGACGGCCCGTGCGCGCTCACCTCGGTGAAGAGCAACCTGGGTCACGCCGAGGCGGCTGCCGGCGTGTTGGGCCTGATGAAAGCGGTGCTGTCGGTCCACCACGGCGTCATCCCGAAGAACCTGCACTTCCACCAACTGCCCGAGCGGATGGCCGCGGTTGAGACCGGTCTGTTCGTCCCGACCGAGGTGACGCCCTGGCCGGTCGACGCGCCGCGGCGCGCAGCGGTGTCCTCCTACGGCATGTCGGGCACCAACGCCCACGCCCTCATCGAACAGGCTCCGGCCTCCGTCGCGGATGGCGACAATCCGGCCTCCGTCGCGGATGGCGACAATCCGGCCTCCGTCGCGGATGGCG
>CAZVST010000083.1:0-17105 GCA_964629725.1 uncultured Mycobacterium sp. | reverse complement strand
GGCAGATGAGTCAACGAATCAGGCTTCGCGGGCATCTTGACATGAGGCAACGGGGCCTCCCGATCCGACAACCCCTCGTGTGCCTGCAACAGCATCACCGTGGCCATCACCCGCGCCGGGACCGTCGGCACATCAGCTCAGAGCGCGGTCGAGATCCGCGATCAGATCGTCGGTGCCCTCCAGGCCGATCGAGATGCGCACCACGCCGTCGCCCAGGCCGATGGCCGCGCGACCCTCCGGCCCCATGGCCCGGTGCGTGGTGGTGGCCGGGTGGGTGATCAGCGTCTTGGCGTCCCCGAGATTGTTGGAGATGTCGATGACGGCGAGCTTGTCGAGCACCTCGAAGGCGCGCTCCTTGCCTTTGCCCTCGGGGGCATCGAGTTCGAAGGTGACGACGGTGCCGCCGCCGCTCATCTGCCGCTTGGCCAGCTCGTACTGCGGGTGCGACGGCAGGAATGGATAGCGGACCCACCGCACCCGGGGATGACCCTCAAGGAACTCCGCGACCCGCTGCGCGGAGCGATTGCTGTAGTCGACCCGAACCGACAGCGTCTCAAGGCCTTTCAGCATCACCCAGGCGTTGAACGGGCTCAGTGCGGGCCCGGTGTGACGCATCAGGGTCTGCACCGGGCCGTCGATGTACTCCTTGGAGCCGAGGATCGCCCCGCCCAGCACGCGACCTTGGCCGTCGATGTGCTTGGTCCCGGAGTAGATCACCACGTCAACACCCAGCGGGATACCCTGCTGCAGAAGCGGTGTGGCGAAAACGTTGTCCAGCACCACTTGTGCGCCGGCAGCGTGTGCCATCTCCGACACCGCCGCGATGTCGACCAGCGACTGCATGGGGTTGGACGGGGTCTCGAAGAACACCGCCGTGGTGGGCTGGCTCAGGGCCTGCTCCCACTGACCGAGGTCCTCGCCGTCGACGAACACGGTCTCCACGCCCCAGCGGGGCAGAATCTCGTTGCACACCACGAAGCACGAGCCGAAAAGACTCCGGGCGGCCACCAGTCGGTCGCCGGCGCCGAGCAGCGCGCCGAGGCCGGTGAACACCGCCGACATGCCCGACGCGGTCCCGAACACGGCTTCGGCGCCTTCGATCAGCCGCAGCCGTTCCTCGAACACCGACACGGTGGGGTTGCCGTAGCGCGAGTAGACGTAGCGGTCGATCTCGCCGGTGAACGCCTTCTCGGCCTGACCCGCCGACTCGTAGACGTAGCCCGAGTTGAGAAAGATCGCCTCGGAGGTCTCCTCGAAGCCGGAGCGCAATAGACCACCGCGCACGCCGATGGTGGCCTGGCTGACGCCGTCGGGCAGCGGTCTGGGAATGCGGACCGACGGGATCTCGCCGTCGGTCATGTCTGCTTCCAGGGCAGACCCTCCGCGCGCCAGCCGGAGGTGCCGCGGTGGCCCTGATCGTCGAGTTGACCCTCAAAACCGTCGAGCATGTTGAAGGACGGGCCGATCCCGGCCGCAGTGGCGGTCTCCGCCGCGGGGATCGACCGGTTGCCCGAACGGCACAGGAAGATCACCGGGCGCTGCCCGGTGATTCCGGCGGCCATCAAGTCGGCGACGAAGCCGTCGTTGCGCTGCCCGTTGCCGTGCGTCCACTCGACGAACACCACCGGCCGCCCGAGGCTGGACAGATCGGGCACGCCGACCCACTTCCATTCGGCGTCGGTGCGCACGTCGACGAGCACAGCGTTAGGGTCTTCGCTGAGCAGCGCCCAGCTTTCCTGCGGGGTGATATCTCCGGCGTAGCTCACGGTTGTGAGTGTTCCATACCGCCTGCACCTGGGGCCCGGCCACACGGGGACCGCCCGCACCGGCGTGGCTACCGCGGACCCGGCGAGCAGACCTTCCACGTGCCGCTCTCCCGGACGAACGTCATCGGCGCGGTCGCCTTGTCGTCGGGCTTCTTCTCGAAGTGATAGACCACCGTGGCGGTCGCCCGGTCGCCGGTGATCGCGAAATCCTTGACGTCTTCGACGACCCGGTGGCCTTTGGCCGAGATGGACTGCCGCTGGTCGGCCAGCACCTGCGGTTCGGTGCCCTGCTGGGCCACGCAGGTGTAATTGCGGAAGTCCGGGTAGCTCTCCCGCTGCAGGGCATCGTTCTGGGCAACGACGGCGCGGACAACCAGGCCGTCGTCGGGGAGTTTGTCGGTGCGGAAGAACTTCAGCGCCCAGATGCTGCCCATGGCTAGGACGACGATCGCCGCGGCGATGACGATCGGCAGGATTGAGGACCGGTCTTCGGCGGGTTCGGTCATAGCTGGAAAGAATAAGCGGACCCCACCATCATCGCGGTGGAGGTTACGACGCGGGCTCACCGCGGTCACCCAAGATGCCGCCCCCCCCCGGTGGCATTTCGAACATCGGCGGCGGCCGGAAGTCTCTGCCACGGAGCGCGAACGCGTAACCGAATTCCCAAGTGGGCAATCGGCCTAAGACTATGAGGCCCGCTCCACCGACAGTGGTACGTTTCGCCGGATGGAAGCCCGCCCTGATGGGACTCCGCGAGTCCCGTCCGATATCGCGATCCTGCTGGTGATCCGAATCGACGGACCGCCGGTGCTGGCGTGAACGGACGCGATCGCCATCAGGGGCGCGCGGTCGCAGGGATCGTCGGCTTCGGCACCTACGCGCCCAAGGGGCGCGTCTCCTCGGAGGAGTTGGCGCGGCGGGCAAACGTTCCGGTCGAGCGGTTCACCCAAGGGATCGGCTTTGAATACGTTCACGTCGCCAACGATGACGAACACCCCTCGACGATGGGGCTGGCGGCAGCACAAGACGCCTTGGCCGAGGCCGGCCTCAACGGGGAGGACCTCGACCTCGTCATCTTCGTCTCCGGCGGAGACTACGACTATCGGAACTGGTGCCCGTCGACCTCGATTGTTCGCGAGCTCGGCTGCCACCAGGCCTATTCGTTCGAGATTCGTAACGGCTGCGCGGGCGGCGTGCTGGCCTGCAACGTTGCAGCGGGGATGATGGACCGTGACCCCTCGGTGAACAACGCCCTCGTCGTCTGCGCGGATACGTTGAGCCGGATCGTCTCCGCCGAGATCCCCGAGTGTCAGCCGCTTCTCTACTTCGGTGATGGTGCTGCGGCCGTCGTGCTCCGGCGTGACCATCCGCGGTACCAACTGCTCAGCTTCGCCGAGCACACCGACGGCGAGTTGGGCGATCTGCTTCGCATCGATGTGGGCGGCACTCGGCAGCCCTTCACCAAAGAGTTCAGCGACTGGGATCGGGCGTACGCGCGTGTGGACGCCGAGGTCTTCGCCGACATGATCAATCGTGTGTACCTCAAAGAGTATGTCTCGGTGATCAATCGCGCGGTCCAGCGTTCCGGGCACGAACTCGCCGACATGGAGTTCATCTTGATGAACCAGGTGAAGGTGTCGTTGCGTGAACACATCCTCGAAACCATCGGGATGCCCCAAGACCACACCTACATCTCGCTCGACGAGTACGGGCATATGGGCCCTGCCGACTCCATCTTCACGATGGCAATGGCGCATCGCAAAGGACTTTTGCCCGAAGGCAAGCTGGCGATTGTCGCGGCCAGTGGGCTCGGGTTCTCCTGGGTCGCAAGCATTCTGCGCTGCTGAAAGCAGCAGCTACGGTCGGTTGACCATTCGCGTGATGGGGACCAGTTCGCGATGCCAGCCGTTCATACCGGTTTCGATGGCCGGATCGATCGCCCTGGATGCATGTCTCAGAGCCGGTGCATTTCCCGCGACATCGCGGCGTATTCCAGGAACTCCGGTCGCCGGGGCGCGGAGTGGCTGAGCTGAACGGGTTTTTCGGGTGAGACCAAGGCTGCCGAACTCTTGTCGATCCAGACGGCAAACCGCGCGAGCAACCCGGTGCGAGTGGGGCCTGACCAGATCAGGGGGATCGCGACCATGAGGTGACCTTCTTCCGTGACGACGTAGACCGATCGATCTACTAATCTGAAAAGTACACCGATCGGTCTACTTGTCAACCGTCGGTGGCCGAGGTCACAACCTGCGGCTTCGCGGCGCCGAGACCCCGCATCAACTCGGACGGCCGCCGACCTTCCGTTGCGCCGTCGACGACAGTAGACTGAACCGTCTACTGCAGATTGGGAGGTGTGAGCGCCGGTGACCGCACGGACTCGATTGATCAACGCGACCGTCGGCCAGCTCCGACGTTTCGGCGTCGCCGGAACAAGCGTCTCGGGAATCCTCACTGACAGCGGCCTCGCGCGGCGCACGCTGTATTTGAACTTCCCGGCGGGAAAGCCCGAACTCGTCGCCGAGGCCACCCAGGTCGCGTCGGAGTCGATGATCTCCGCATTCGAACAGCTGCCCCCCGAGTCCGATCCGGTCCAGATGTTGGAAATGTTCATCGACCGCGCGGCAAAGGCATTGGAGGCCAATGACTTTGCCTCGGGGTGTCCGATCGCCGCGGCTGCCCTGGGGCGCGAGGAGGCCCCTGCCGCCGCAGACGCCGCCGGCGCCGCTTTTTCGCAGTGGGTAGCCGCCCTCAGTCGCGTCGTCCACGATGCCGGTGTTGCCGATCATGATGCGGCCGACGAACTGGCGACCACGATCGTCGCGACGGTCGAAGGCGCGCTCATGATGTCGATCGCCGAACGTTCATCGGAGCCGTTGCGGCGGGCCGGCCGCGGACTGGCCGCCATGGTCCGGGCAAGGCTCGGCGGGAACGGAAAAGACGCCGCCAAGTAGGCCCGTCATCGCACCTCACACAGGCTGGTGGTTCCCGGTACTGTTCGAGCGTCCGACACAATCCAGGAGTTGCCAGATGTGCACCGGGATCCGACTGACAGCCCTCAACGGCGATGTCGTCTACGCACGGACGATGGAGTTCGATACGCCACTGCCCGAATGCATCGGCTACTTCCCCCGCGGGCAGAAGTTCGTCGGTGACACCAGCACGGGAACCGACGGGATGGCATGGACCAACACCTACGCGTTCGGCGGCAATGTGATGGTCGCGGAGGGTAATCACTCCGTCGGCTCCGATGGGATCAATGAGAAGGGTCTTGTCGCAGGCGTTTTCAACCTCCCCGGTTTCACGGAGTTCATGCCGGTCTCAGATGCCAATCGCGACAGGGCAATCGCCAGCTGGCAGGTTGTTCTTCATGTCCTCAGCAGCTGCGCGACGACCGAGGAGGCCGAGGCGGTTCTGTCGTCCGGTGCCGTCCTCGTCGTCGACACCGACTTCCCCTTCACGCCCACCACCAAAGGTCAACTGCCGCTGCACCTCCGCGTCGGCGATCCCACCGGGCGGACGATCATCTGCGAATGGCACACCCCGCATCAGCCGCCGACGATCGTCGAGTCGCCCAGCGGCTGCGTGACGCACCTGCCACGTTTCGAGTTCCACCTGAACAATTGGGAGCACTACAAGTCGCTGTCTCCCTACAACCCGGCGGGCCCGATCACGCCCGGTTCTCAGAGTTACAAGATCACGATGGGCAACGGCTACGTCGGCATGCCGGGCGGCAGCAACTCGCCCGATCGCTTCATCCGCGCCAGCCTCTACTCTCGTGATTCTTACACCGATGCGACCGGCGGCGACGCGGTGTGGACGGCGTGGCACATCATGAACAACTTCGATCTCCCGCGCGGGATTCTGCGCAACGTGACCGACAGCGGCGTGGAGTCGACGGAGTACAGGATCTGGACCGGCGTCGCCGATACGAAGAGCCTCAAGTACTACTACCGCGTGTACGAAAACCCCGCGATCTACGAGCTGGATCTCAACGCTCAGGACGCGACCGGCACCGCCGTTCTCATCGACAACCGGCCCTCCAGCGCCCCGATCGTGACAATTCCGGCGCAGTTCAGCCGAACCGGCTGAAAGAACGAACCAGCTTGCCTATCAGTCGATTTCGCCGATGGACCGCACGTATTGGGTGACGCTGCCCATCGCCATCTCGTGCGCGAACACGGGGTCGCCGTACTCCAGCGGACGGTGGACGAAAATCGTGCCCAATCCCAGTGCGCCAGCCGCTTTCAGATCGTAGCGATGGCTGGCAACCATCGCGGCGTCCTCGGCCCGCACTCCCAAGTAGTCGAGGGCCCGCTGATAGACCCTCGGCTCCGGCTTGAAAGCGCCGAACATCTCGGCCGTGAAAATGGCATCCACGCCGATATCGAATCCCTTGAACCACCTGATCGCGGTGCTCATGTCGGTATTCGACAGCGCGGCCGTGATCGCGTTCTCGCGAAGTCGTGCCATGCCGGCTCGGACGTCGGGCCACGGTTCGAGGTCCTGCCAGCCGGCTGCGGCAGCTGCAGCGGCTGCCGGATCGGGCTCGGGAAGCCCGAAACGCGCACACACGTCACTGAAGCCGGCGTGGTACTCGTCCTGCACCCGCCGCCACTGTTCAAGGCTCTGCGGGATGCGTCCGATCCGCTCAAAGTAGTTATCCAGCCAGCGGCGGGTGAAATCGCCCGGATCGACGTCACTGATGCCGCATGAGTGGAGGTATTGACCGACGGCGGCGCTGACCGGTGTGAAGAAATCCAACAGCGTGCCTTGGACGTCGAATAGGTAGGCCCGAAACCGCACGTCCCGAATCTATCGGAGGCCTGTCGCCCGCCCCCGCCACCAGGACGTCAAACCGTCTGTCGGTAAGACACGACGAGCAGGAGAAGGAGAAGGAGGTTGAGCAACGACACCACGACGAGCACGGCGGGCGTCGTCATGGTCTGTGTTCAGATTGCCGGTCGCGCGCCCGAGCGGCCCCGAAGGTCCCCGGGGGCGGGTCGAACGCCCTAATCTCTAGGTTTATGGGCCGTCCCGGCGCCGAACATCAGGATTCCGGCCTGGACCGGCTGCTCGATCAACTTCCGGCGCTGGCGGGATGGCCGCGCCGGCTTGAGGTGCTCCCCGGCGGGCTGACCAACCGCAATGTCAAGGTGACCACCCCCGACGGCGTCTATGTGGCCCGCTGCAGTACCCCGGGCACCGGTCTGCTCGGTATCGACCGGGATAACGAGTACTACAACAGCCGGGCCGCCGAACAGGCCGGCGTCGGCGCGCCTGTGGTCGATTACCGCCCGGACCTGGGCATCCTGCTGGTGGGCTTCGTGGAAGGGTTCACCCTCACCAATGCCGACCTGCAGGATCCGGCCGTGCTGGCTCGCGTCGCGACCGGGTGCCGCACGCTGCACGGCGGCCCGCGCTTCCGCGACACCTTCGACATGTTCGAACTGCAGCCGGCCTATCTGAAAGCGTGTCAGGACAACGGCTTTCGGCTGCCGCCCGGCTACCACGAGCACGCCGAACATTTCCAGGCGGTCGCACAGGTGCTGCGCGCCACCGACCGGACCACCGTGCCGTGCAACAACGACCTGCTGGCGGCCAACTTCATCGACGACGGCCGCTGGGTGTGGCTGATCGACTACGAGTACTCCGGCAACAACGATCCCTGCTTCGAACTCGGCAACATCTGGGCCGAATGCGGCCTGTCCAAAGAGCAGCTCGACGAACTGGTCACCCGGTATCATGGCCGCGCGCTGCGCCACAAGACCGCCCGCGCGCACCTGCAGGGGATAGTCGGCAAGTACGGCTGGACGCTGTGGGGCTGCATCCAAAACGCCTCCAGCCCCATTGATTTCGACTTCTGGGGCTGGGCCATGGAACGCTACGAGTCCGCCGTTGCCGAATTCCACGACCCCCATTTCCGGGGTCTGCTCGACGACGTCCAAAGACCCGACTGATCGATTGGAAGACATGCCCAGCCCATCGCTGCCCAACCGCGCACAAATCGTCATCATCGGGGGCGGCGTCATCGGCACCAGCGTCGCCTACCACCTGAGCAAGCTTGGGCGCACCGATGTGGTGCTGCTCGAACAGGGCCGACTGTCCAGCGGCACCACCTGGCACGCGGCGGGACTCGTGGGCCAGCTGCGCGCCTCGGAAAGCGGCACCCGGCTGGTGCTGTACTCCACCCAGCTCTACGCCGACCTCGAAGCAGAGACCGGACTGACGACCGGCTACCGGCAGTGCGGCGGCGTGACGGTGGCCCGAACACCCGACCGAATGACGCAGCTGCGCCGTACCGCCGCCAGCGCCGCCGCCTACAACCTCGACTGCGAATTACTCAGTCCGGACGAGGCTTTCGAACGCTGGCCGGTGATGAGGACCGACGACCTGGTCGGCGCCATCTGGCTACCCGCCGACGGCCGAGCCAACCCCACCGACCTGACGATGGCCCTGGCCAAGGGCGCCCGTCAGCGCGGAGCGCGGATCATCGAACACGTGCGGGTGCTCGACGTGCTGTGCACGGCGGGGCGGGTCAGCGGCGTGCGCACCGACGCCGGCGATGTGGAAGCCGAGATCGTGGTCAACTGCGCCGGGCAGTGGGCCAAGGCTGTCGGTGCGATGGCCGGCGTCAACGTTCCGCTGTACTCGGCCGAGCACTTCTACGTCGTCACCGAGACGATCAGCGGCGTGCATCCGAATCTACCCATCCTGCGTGATCCCGACGGCTACACCTACTTCAAGGAGGAGGTCGGCGGCCTGGTGATCGGCGGCTTCGAGCCGGAGGCCAAGCCGTGGGTGGCGCCCGACCAGATCCCCTACCCGTTCGAATTCCAACTGCTGGAGGAGGACTGGGAACACTTCGAGGTCCTGATGCAGAGCGCGCTTTTGCGCATTCCGGCCCTCGAACACACCGGACTGAAGAAGCTCTACAACGGCCCGGAGAGCTTCACCCCGGATAACCAGTTCATCCTCGGCGAGGCCCCCGAGTGCAGGAACTTCTTCGTCGGCGCCGGCTTCAACTCGGTCGGCATCGCCTCGGCGGGCGGGGCCGGGCGGGCGCTGGCCGAGTGGATCGTCAACGGCGCACCCACCACCGACCTCACCGACGTCGACATCCGCCGCTTCGCCCCGTTCAACGGCAACAACCGCTGGCTGCGCGACCGCGTCGCCGAGATCCTCGGGGTGCACTACGAGATCCCCTGGCCAAACCGGGAACTCACCACCGCCCGTCCATTCCGCCGCTCCCCTGTCCACCATCTGCTGGTCGCCGCCAACGCGAACTTCGGCAGCCGGATGGGCTGGGAGCGGGCCAACTTCTTCGCTCCGCCCGGCGTCGAACCGGCCATCGAGTACACCTGGGGCAAACCCACCTGGCTGGCGTGGTCGGTCGCCGAGCAGGTCGCCACCCGCACCGCGGTGACGGTGTTCGATCAGAGTTCGTTCTCCAAGTACTTGGTCGTCGGACCCGACGCCGAACGCACGCTGCAGTGGCTGTGCACCAACGACGTCGCAGTTTCCGAGGGCAGAGCCGTCTACACCGGAATGCTCAACGCGCGCGGTACCTATGAGTCCGACCTGACCGTGACCCGGACCGGTCCGCAGGAGTTCCTCCTCGTCAGCAGCGCCGCCACCACCGAACGCGACAAGGACCACATCAGGTCCAACATGCCCGCCGGCGCCCAGGCCGAACTGGTCGACGTGACCTCGTCGATGGCGGTGTTCGGCGTGATGGGACCGAGGTCGCGGGAACTGTTGCAGACCCTGAGCGACGCCGACCTGAGCGACGATGGATTTCCGTTCGGGACGAGCCGGCAGATCCCCCTCGGATATGCCACCGTCCGCGCCACCCGGATCACTTACGTCGGCGAATTAGGTTGGGAAATCTATGTTCCCACCGAGTTCGCCGTCGGCGTCTATGAGGACCTCATCGGCGCCGGTGAGCGGTTCGGGGTCGCGCGCGGCGGCTACTACGCGATCGAGTCGCTGCGGCTGGAGAAGGGCTACCGCGCCTTCGGCCGTGAACTCACCCCGAACGACACCCCCGTCGAGGCGGGCCTGCTGTTCGCCTGCAAGCTGAAGTCAGGGCACGACTTCCTGGGCCGTGCGGCGCTGGAACACGCAGCGGTCGAGGGTCCGCGCCGCCGACTGGTCAGCTTCTCAGTGGCCAGCCCGGAACCGATGCTGTGGGGCGGCGAATTGATCCGCCGTGACGGTGCGGTCGCCGGCCAGGTGACCTCCGCCGCCTGGGGCGCCACCGTTGGCAGTTGTGTGGGCCTGGCCTACCTACGCTCCGCCGACGGCGCGGCGGTCGATCGGGCGTGGCTGAACGCCGGCGACTACACCGTGGATGTCGGGGGCGAGGTGTACCCGATCAACGTGACACTGGGCGCGCCTTACGATCCCGCCAATAGCCGGATTCGCTGATACAACAACGCCTCTCAGCGCTCGGGCCAGTGCCAGGCCGGCTCGTCGAGCGTTCCCTGACCCTCGACCACCGTCTGCCCGTCCTCCTTGAGCAGGCGCAGCAGTGTGATGTCGCCGGCCGCGTGCTCGCGCAGCGCGTCGACCAACGGGGCGGCGTGGGTGACGACGACGATCTGCGACCGCTCACAGGCGCGGTCGATCAGGGCCGCCAGCGCCGGTAACAGATCCGGGTGCAGACTCGCCTCGGGTTCGTTGAGGACGGTCAGTTCGGCGGGTCGCGGCGACAGCAGCGCGGCTACCCACAGCAGGTAACGCAGTGTGCCGTCGGACAATTCGGCGGCAGTTAGCGGCCGCAGCATCCCCGGCTGCGTCAGGGCCAGTTCGAACAGGCCGTCGCGGACGTTGATCTGCACCCGGCTGCCCGGGAAGGCCCGGTCCACCGACTCCGCCAGCGCCGCCGCGTCACCGACCTCGGCGATGGTCTGCCAGGCCGCCGCAAGGTCGGAGCCGTCGTGATTCAACACCATGGTGCGCGTGCCGATCCGGGCCTGACGCGCCGGAGCCGCGCTGTCGGTGCGCACATGGTCGTAGAACCGCCACGAGCGCATCCGCTCCCGCAGACCGAGAAGTTCGATCGCCTCGCGCGGGTCGGCGATCTCGCTGAGGATGCTGTCGTAGGGCCGCAGCGACGTGCTCGCGATGCGCCAGTTGCCGTCGTCGTCGCGCACCCGCGCCATCGGGCCACCGCGGTCGGCGATCAACGCCGAGGGCCGCAGCCATGGCCCCGCCCACACCGCCTCGGCCTTGATCTCCGGATCCAGGCCGAAGGCGGTTCTGGCGATCTGCGGCAGGCCGAGGTCGACGGCGTAGCCGCAGTCCTCCCCGGCGAAGCCCAGCTTGAGGCTGGCTGGTTGGCCCTTGTGCCCGGGCCCGGCCCACATCGTCGACGCCAGTCCACCCTCGCGCGCCAGCGCGTTGACTGAGCCATTGCGGGCCATATCGGCCAGTAAGCGCAGCGACCGGTACAGGGTGGATTTCCCGCTGCCGTTGGGTCCGGTCACCACGGTGCACCGACGGAGCGGCACCACCAGACGGCGCAACGACCGGTAGTTCGCCACGGCCAGGGTGTCCAACACATGGCCGACCCTATCCACGGGCGATGATGTGCGCATGCATCGCGCACCCGAGCCCCGCCCCACCCTCTGGGACCGCATCGGCGCGCTGGTATCCGGCCCCCGTTCGTGGGCGCTGGCGCTGCTGGTGGCGGTCATCGGCGGCGCTCTGCTGGCCCTGATCCCGCAGACCGGCGCCGACCAGCAGGCGCCGGTCGTGCTGCCGGCGACCGCCGAGTCGGCGCGGGTGGCCGAACTGGTCAAGCAGTTCCCCGGTGGGGACACCGCACCCGTCTTACTGGTGATCAGCCGCAGCGACGGCTCCGACCTCTCACCGGAGGACCTGGCCGCCGCCCAGCAGGCCCGTGACCGGATGACCGGCCTGAGCGGCGTCGCTCCCGGACCGCCGATTCCGCTGATGCCCTCCGCCGACGCCAAGGCAGCGCTGGCGCCGCTCGCGCTCAAGCCGGATCTGAACGGCTTCGAACTGTCCGACACCGTCAAGGCGTTGCGGGAGGCCGCCCGCAGCGGCCTGCCGCCGGGCGTGGTGGCCAGTGTCACCGGCGGTCCGGCGTTCGGCGCGGACATCGCCAACTCGTTCTCCGGCGCCAACGTCACCCTGCTCGCGGTCACCGGTGCGGTGGTGGCACTGCTGCTGATCGCCACCTACCGCTCGCCGGTGCTGTGGCTGGTGCCGCTGCTGGTGATCGCCTTCGCCGACCGGATCGCGGCGGTGGTGGGCGCAGCGGTAGCCGAGGCCAGCGGTCTGGGCGGTGACGGTTCCACCTCGGGGATTACCAGTGTTCTGGTGTTCGGTGCGGGGACGAATTATGCGCTGCTGCTGATATCTCGCTACCGAGAGGAATTGCGCCGCAACACCAATCACCGCGAGGCGCTGCGCACGGCCGTGCGCTGGGCCGGCCCGGCGATCGTGGCCAGCAACGCCACCGTGGTGCTGGCACTGCTGACCCTGCTGCTGGCGAAGTCGCCCACCACCCGCAGCCTCGGCGTGCAGGCCGCCGCCGGGCTGGTGATGGCGGCGATCTTCGTCTTGCTGGTGCTGCCGCCGCTGCTGGCGCTGTTCGGCCCGAAGCTATTCTGGCCCTTCATCCCTCACGCCGGAGGCGAGGATCTCACCACCACCGGAGCCTGGCACCGGATCGCGGACTGGGTGTCGCACCACGCCGGCCGGGTGGCAGGCGTGTCGATCCTGACCCTGGCGGTACTGGCCACCGGGATCATCGGCACCCCGATCGGCCTGTCGCTGATCGACCAGTTCCGGGTCAAAGCCGACTCCGTCACCGGATTCCAGACCCTGGCCCAGCACTTCCCCAGCGGTCAGACCGACCCCACCCGGGTGATCGCCCGCACCGAGAACACCGACGCGGTCGCCGCCGCCATCCAAACCACCCCCGGCATCGCCTCGGTGCAACCGGCCGGCGTGTCCGACACCGGGCTGACCCAGTGGCAGGTCATCCTCAACGCCGCCCCCGCGACGCCCGAGGCGTTCGACACCGTTGACGCACTGCGGGATTCGGTGCACACCGCCGACCCGGACGGACTCGTCGGCGGGAGCGACGCCCAGGCGCTGGACACCAAACGGACCGCTGAGCGCGACCAGAAGGTCATCATCCCAGCGATCCTGGTCGTCGTGCTGGCCGTGCTCTATCTACTGCTGCGGGCCGCACTGGCGCCGCTGGTGCTGATCGGCACGACCGCGCTGTCCACCCTGGCCGCGCTCGGCATCGGCAGCTGGGTGAGCATTCATCTGCTCAAGTTCCCCGCCCTGGACAACACCACCATGCTGTTCGCGTTCCTGTTCCTGGTGGCGCTCGGCGTCGACTACACCATCTTCCTGGTGAGCCGGGCCAAGGAGGAGACGCCGATGTGGGGAACCCGGGCCGGCATCGTGCGCGCCGTGTCCGCCACCGGTGCGGTGATCACGAGCGCGGGCCTGGTGCTGGCCGCGGTGTTCTGCGTGCTGGGCGTGCTGCCGCTGATCGCGTTGACTCAGCTGGGCATCATCGTCGGCCTGGGCATCCTGCTGGACACCTTCGTCGTGCGCACCGTCGTGATCCCGGCACTGTTCACTCTGATCGGACCGCGGATCTGGTGGCCGGCCTTCCGTGCCGACGACATCGAACGGACCGACGAATTTCCTACGCCGGCGATGGGTCTTGCTCGCGCCGGTCGAACACCCCGGCACGAACGAGGAACAGCACGCTGACGATCAGCACCCACAGCGGGAAAGCGAGTGTCAGCCACATGCTGCTCTCACCGCCGATTATCAGTGTCAGCGCCATCAGAAAGGTGACGATCGTCAGCCATCGGGGCATCAGCCCGGTGCGCAGCCAGATGGTGGCCAGCGACATCATGAACACCGCGGCCATCTTCAGCGCGTAGGTCTTGGACAGCTTCATCAGCAGTATCTGGCCGAACACCCCGACGCCGGAACCCGCCGACGCCGAACCCAGGTAGTGGCTGGCACCGGCGAGACCGGCACCCACGGCAGCGGTGGCGAACATCATCGCCAGGAACAGCAGGCCACTGCCCAGAGTCACGGTTGAGAAGAACTTGTCCTCATAGCGACCGAGGTTGGCCCGCACCACCCCGATGAACCACAAGAACGAGATGCCGGCGAACGGCATGATTTCAGATGCCAGCCGGATCTTGCCGCTCCCGGTGTCCAACCACTGCGAACCGGGCTGGGCGCCCTCGGGGAGCGACGTGCGGATCAGGATGATCGTCGCAGCGAACAGCACCGCGAACACCACACCGGCCAGGGCAGCAGCGCGCGGCGTTGTCAGGTTGTGCAAAGTGCGGGATCGCTGTTCGGCCATCAGGCCATGATCTCATTTGTCGGCCTCCGCCGACGGGCTCACATTTGTCGGCCTCCGCCGACGGGCTCACATTTGTCGGCCTCCGCCGGACGGGGCTCACATTTGTCGGCCTCCGCCGACGGGGCTCACATTTGTCGGCCTCCGCCGACGGGGCTCGCAGACTCAGGGCTGGCCGGGTAGCAACTGCACCATCAGCCCGTTGGCCTCGGCCAGCAGCGTGCCATCCGGGTCGGTGAGTTCCGCGCCGACGAACGTTTTGCGGCGCTCGACCTTGGTCGCCCGTCCGCGCATCGTGAGCGGAACGTCGATCGGGGTGATGTTGCGGTAGTCGACGTGCAGGAAGGCCGTGCGGCTGATCGGCCGGCCGATCGAGTGGATCAGGATGCCGCACATCACGTCGAACATCATCGCCACCATGCCGCCGTGCACCGCGTTGTTCCCACCGACGTGGTAGCGGCTGTACTGCACGCCGACGTCGACACCGTCCGGGCCGAATTCCCGGATCTGCCACGGCGGCATCATCACGTTGCCGGCCCCGGGCAGGCTCGCGACCCGTCCGGCCGGGGCGAGGCCGCGCTCGACCTCGGCCGGGGCGAGGAACGAGATCAGGTCGTCCACCCGGTCGGCTGCGGCGTTCCAGTCGGTGACATCCGAGGACACCGCAAGATCCTGGGCTCGGCGCATGGCCGTCACGAAGCGTCCGAAACCCGGGGGCTCGACGAGGACCTGAAATCTCGGGAAGCCGCCGTGACTGTCGTAGTCAGGATCGAGCTTGCGAGGATCCTGCGCATCGGCCGAGTCAGGATCGAGCTTGCGAGGATCCTGCGCATCGGCCGAGTCAGGATCGAGCTCTTGGGGATCGGTCATCGCCACCTGTGCTCGAGGCTCTTCGCGCAAGCGCTCACCGTGCGGCCAGCACGTCGCGGCGCACGATGGTCTGGTCTCGTCCAGGCCCCACACCGATGCATGACACCGGCGCTCCGGCAAGTTCCTCCAGTCGCAGCACGTAGTCGCGAGCCTTGGCGGGCAGGTCGTCGAACTCGCGTGCCCCGGAGATGTCCTCCCACCAGCCTGGCAGCTCCTCGTAGACGGGAACCGCGCGCGCGATGTCACTCTGCGTCATCGGCATGTCGTCGGTGCGCTTGCCGTCGACGGTGTAGCCGACGCAGACCGGGACGGTCTCCAGGCTGGACAGGACGTCAAGCTTGGTCAGGAAGTAATCGGTGATGCCGTTCACCCGGGTGGCGTAGCGCGCGATCACCGCGTCGAACCAGCCGCAGCGGCGCGCGCGTCCGGTGGTGACGCCGACCTCGCCACCGGTCTTGGACAGGTAGGCGCCGTTCTCGTCGAACAACTCGGTGGGGAACGGGCCCGATCCCACCCGGGTGGTGTAGGCCTTGAGGATTCCCAGCACGGTGGTGATCCGGGTCGGACCGATTCCCGATCCGACAGCTGCTCCGCCCGCCGTCGGATTCGACGAGGTCACATACGGATAGGTGCCGTGGTCGACGTCGAGCAGGGTGCCTTGGGAGCCTTCCAGCAGCACGGTCTCGCCGGCCTCCAACGCGGTGTTGAGCAGCAGCCGGGTGTCGGCGATGCGGTGCACGAACCCCTCGGCCTGAGCCAGCAGCGCATCGGTGATCTCGGCGGCGTCCAGCGCCTTGCGGTTGTAGATCTTGACCAGCACCTGGTTCTTGAACTCCAGTGCCGCGGAGATCTTGTCACCCAGCAGGTCGGGGTCGCGCACGTCGGCGACCCGGATGCCGATGCGGGCGATCTTGTCCTGGTAGCAGGGTCCGATGCCGCGGCCGGTGGTGCCGATCTTCTTGCTGCCCAGGTAGCGCTCGGTGACCTTGTCGATGGCGACGTGGTACGGCATGAGCAGATGCGCGTCGGCCGAGATCAGCAGCCTGGAGGTGTCCACGCCGCGGTCGTCGAGGCCGCTGAGCTCGGTGAGCAGCACGCCCGGGTCGACTACGACACCGTTGCCGATGACGTTGGTGACCCCCGGGGTGAGGATGCCCGAGGGGATGAGGTGCAGCGCGAAGTTCTCCCCGTTGGGCAGGACCACGGTGTGGCCGGCATTGTTGCCGCCCTGGTAGCGGACCACCCACTGCACACGGCCACCGAGTAGATCGGTTGCCTTTCCTTTGCCCTCGTCACCCCACTGAGCGCCGATGAGCACGACTGCCGGCATGGCTTAACCCCGCTCCGCTCCTGGCTTATTGTGTCCCAGCCGGTGCACCACCCTATCGGAGCGCAGCGCAGGAGTGTCGGAGATGACGACCCAGATGGAATCCGGGATCACCGTCCTGGTGTTCGGGGACGCTCCGCCGCCCCGTGCGCTGGGCCGGCTGCCGGCGCTTCTGGCCGGCGACGCCGCGGTGATCGACGCGGCCGCCCGCGATGCCCGCCGGCTGGTGGTGGTCGGAACGGATGCCGACCTGGCGGCGGTGCTGTCCCGGTTGATGCGCACCGAATCCCTCGACGTCGAGGTCGCCCACGTCCCGCCCGGGCCGCGCAGCTGGCTGGCCGCCCGGCGGGCGGTGTCCGGCACGGCGCGCCGGGTTCCGCTGATCCGCGACGACACCGGCACCGCCCTGGTGGGCGTCGCGCTGTGGCTGCCGCCGCAGGACGGGGCGGCGATCCACGGGGAAGCGGTGGTCGACGACACCGTTCTGTTCGACGGTGACGTCGCCGGAGTGCGGATAGAGCCGACATCGGCCCTGCCGGGACTTCGGGCTTCGGTCTTGGGCGGGCCGCGGCGACGGTGGGTGGCCGGACGTGCGGCCCAGCTGGGCACCCCCGGTGGGCGGGTGGTGCGCGACGGGGTGCCAGGCGCACGGGAGGTGAAGCGGTCGACGTTCTACCGGCACACGACGGGCTGGTTGCGGGTGGGCTAGCCGCAATACCGTTCAGTTAAGGTTACAAGCGTGTAGTTTGTAGCCATGCCTCGGACG
>CAZVST010000082.1:838-17152 GCA_964629725.1 uncultured Mycobacterium sp. | reverse complement strand
GCCGTGCGCTGATTCGTCGGAACTTGGCACCGTAGTGGGTGGTCTTCGATCGTGACGCCGACAACGCTGCGATTCCGAGTGCACCTTTGAGGTGACGGTTGCCTTCGCGGCATTTGGTGGACTTGACCTTGCCGGCGGATTCGTGGCTGCCCGGCGACACTCCCGCCAACGTCTCGCTTCTCGTCGCACAGCGATTGTCCCGACGACGGCAGGCAATGAGACCGCACGCGGCGCCAACAACGGCCGTCGGGTTACATGTACACCAAGGAACAGCCGCGGCGCTCCGACTTACACATGTCTTCAATGGCTCGACCTGTTCAAACATCCTGATCGGCGCTGCTTGTTACAGATAAGCCCACCAAGCACTGGTGCACGTGAACCGGGGACCGGGCGGACGGCGCCTCGATGAGATCGCGCTGCTGCGCCGCGACCAGACCGGCTGCTGCTATGCGATGCCGGTCTGGCAGAGCGACCGGGGAACGGACCAGGACGGTGCCCAAGCATTTCGCAGGCTCATCGCAGGTCGGGTGGACCGATGACGTCGATTCAGTCGGCCGCGATGCTCCTCGCGGCGGCCAGTCTCACCGCACCGTGCGCGGCGCGGCGCCGGCTGCCCAGGCCGGACGTCCGGACCGCCCGAAACCCGTGGGTGAACAGAGGAGCCGCAGTCCTGTGCGCGGCCGTGTTCGCCGTGGTGGCGCCGCCGGCAGTGGTCGTTGTCGCGGCGATCGCGGCTGGCGGCCTTGTCGTCTGGAGGAGGCGGCGCCGCAGCTCCGCCCGCCGACGCAGCGAAGGCCAACTCGTGGCGGCCGCGCTGGAGATCCTGATCGGCGAACTACGGGTAGGCGCCCACCCGGTACGGGCCTTCACCGTCGCCGCCGCTGAGTCCGCCGGCCCGGTTGGCGAGTCGCTTCGCGCGGTCGCCGCACGCGCGCGGCTCGGGGCAGACGTTGTCGCCGGGCTTCGATCGGCAGCTGAGCAATCCGCCGTGCCGGCCTACTGGCTGCGGCTCGCGGTGTTCTGGGAACTGGCGGTCCGGCATGGGCTTCCGATGGCAGTCCTGATGCGGGCAGCTCACCGCGATATCGTTGACCGACAAAGGTTTTCGGATCGGATCCAGGCCGCGCTGGCCGGTGCGCGGGCTACCGCCGTTATTCTCGCCGGGCTTCCCGGGCTCGGAGTGCTGCTTGGTCAGCTGATCGGAGCCGATCCCCTCCGATTCCTCTTCGGCCGCGGCGTCGGCGGAACCTTCCTCGTCGCGGGTGTCGGCCTGATAGCACTAGGGCTGGTGTGGGCAGATCGCATCATCGATCGGCTCGTGACATGACCGCCGCCGCCGTGCTGCTTGCAGCTGCGTTGCTGCTCTCCGGGGGTCAGCGCCGCACCCGGGAACGCATCGCTCCGGCGTCACTGCAGCGACGCCTCCGTAGCGAAAAACCTTCGGCATCAGACCCTTTCGCCACAGCCTCGGCCTTCGACGTCCTGGCGGTGTGCCTATCGGCGGGGCTGACCGTCCCGGAGGCGGCCGGCGCGACCGCGTCCTTCGCGCCCTCGGCGCTGCGGGCGATCCTGCAGCGCGCCGCCGATCTGTTACGGCTGGGAGCCGACCCGGATGTTGCGTGGCAGAGCCCCGGTCAGAAGGCCGGGGACGGCTGTGAGTCACTGACCAGGCTGGCCCGCCGCTCGGCTTCCTCGGGCAGCGCCCTGGCTACCGGAGTCGCCGAACTGGCCGAGCAGGAACGACAGGACGTCACCCACGCCGCCGCGGCCGCCGCTGAGCGAGCAGGGGTGCTGATCGCCGGTCCGCTTGGACTGTGCTTCCTGCCGGCTTTCGTCTGCCTCGGGATCGTGCCCGTTGTGGCGGGGCTCGCCGGCAACATCTTCGGGTCGGGACTGCTGTGACGAGCCCCGCATCCGCAGGAAATGTCCCAACGATGGAGAGGAAAAATTATGGTGGACAGGGCAATTCAGGTTGTTCGGGAGCGGATGGCATTACTGGTCGTCGACGACAGCGGTATGTCGACGGTGGAGTACGCGATCGGGACGATCGCCGCTGCAGCCTTCGGCGCGATTCTCTACAGCGTCGTCACCGGCGACTCGATCGTCGGGGCTCTGACGAACATCATCAACCGGGCCCTGACCACGCGGGTCTAGTCGCCGATGCCGGCTTCAGCACGGTCGAGGCCGCGCTGGCGATCGCCAGCCTCGTGGCGGTTCTCGTCCTCTGCGCCGCGGGGCTCACGGCTGTGGTCATCCATGTCCGCTGCGTCGATGCGGCCCGGGAGGCTGCCCGCCTGGCGGCCCGCGGCGACGGCGCAGGGTTGGCCGCCGCCCAGGCGGTCGCCCCGGTCGGCGCGGCGGTGGAGCTGCGCCGTAACGGCGGGTACATCGTCGCCAGGGTCACGGGCAGATCGCCGATGCTGCCCGGCGTCGTCATCGCCGCTGAGGCGGTCGCGGCGGCCGAGCCCGGTCGGTAACGCCCGGCCGAGCCTGGTCCGTGAGGACCGCGGGGTTGCGACGGTACTGGCCGCCGTGATGGTCGCGGTGCTCGTGACGGTAACCCTCGGCGGCGCGCTGATCGGCTCCGCTGTGGTGGCGCGTCACCGCGCGCAGTCGGCAGCCGACCTGGCGGCACTCGCCGCTGCGGCGCGCGTGGCCGCCGGGCCCGCGGTCGCGTGCGGAGAGGCGCGGGCCGTGGCCGGCGCCATGCACGCGACGGTGCGGGGATGCGACATCGACCAACTTGACGTCATTGTGACCGTCGCAGTCCCCGTCGGCGGGCGGATCGGCACCGAGGCCCGCGCCGCAGCCCGCGCCGGACCAGCCGCTTAGGACAGCGCCTGGCCCTCCGGGGCCAAACCCACGTCAGCGAGCTCGTAGTCGGTCGGCTGCCGCAGGGTCAGCAGACCGCCGATCACCCCGTCCTCCAAGGGAACCTGGCTGACCGAAACATGCATGGGCACCCAGCCGCCGTCATTGCCCGGCACGCGCACCACGCCACTGGTCATACCCTCGTTGAGTTCGCCGGTGATCCTGGCCACGAAATTGTCTGAGTCCTCCGGATGCAGTCTTATCCGGCCGCGCCAGTTGAAATATGGGCACGGATCGTCGATCCACTTCAGCAGCGTCCAGGTGTTCAGGTCGATGATCCCCCGGTACACCCCGGGCTGTGCCAGACCGCTGACGATCCGGTCTGCCAGATTCACCGTTCCCAGCGGTGAGTCGCTTACCGTTTCCAGCACGTTCATCGCGCGTGCGATCAGGTGATCGGTGCCGTCCTCATTGGGTTCCATCAAAGTGCGCGCACACCAGCCGACCCTGCGGAATCCGCCCAGCTTGTCAGTAAAATCCCATGTTGCGCAGTACGTCCGATCGGGGGCGACGTCAATGGTCCAGGACAACGCCTTCGACTCGTCACGGTTGAGGCTGCGGCTGGGAATGTCGTCCGCCAGCGCCCGCCCGTTCATGCGTTCGTGTGTCGGGTCCATACCGGCATTGGTGAGGTACTCAGCCGTCACCGAACCCTCTCCGAGGGTGAGATCCCACTTCAGCGGCCCCGGGATCGGGCGCTCGGGCGGTTCGTCGTCGGTGGGGCCGCACCAGACATGCACCGCATGAATACGGCCGTCGGTCATCTGAACGGGTTCGGTGCGGATGACGCGTTTGGTCTTGGGGGTGATGCTGGCAAGCCCGGTGCCGGAACTCACCGTCTCTGCGATCGCAGTCTGGATGGCTGAGAGATTCGGGTTGCGCCGCAGGAAGACGCCCAGTGGTACGAAGTTCTTCATTTGCCGGCCCTGCGCGACGACTACCGGTTGGTCGCCCAGCGTCTCCACCAGCAGCCAATCCTGGGTCACGGGGTTAGCTTAACGGTGACCGTAGTTTCGCGCGGACGACCGGCTCCCAACCCCTTTGCCGCCGACCCCTCCAGTAATTTACCGACTTTCGGTCCTATTGCTGCTTAGTTGCGGAATTGGCTCCCGTCGGCGTATTTTCAGCTAAGTCTGATTCTGGGCTTGCCGAGCGGATCGTGTTGTCCGATCGTTGGGCTTTGTGGGCCATCGCGTAGTGACGTGACCGTCATCGCCTCAAGATGTGGGGCGACCCCAGGGTCTGCGTATTCCGGTTTGCCAATGTTGTCTCGCGACTGTCGACCGTTCGAGGGGTCGGTCGGCGGTCGCGGTCAGCGTTCGCAGGGGTCGAGTTCGGTCAAAACCACCTGCAGGACCCGGACGGCACCGGCCTTGTCCAACGGTTCGTTGCCGTTTCCGCACTTCGGGGATTGCACGCAGGACGGGCAACCGTGCGGGCACTCGCACGATCGGATCGCATCCAGCGTCGCGCCCAGCCAGGTGCGAGCCAGGCGGAATCCGCGCTCGGCGAATCCCGCGCCGCCGGGATGCCCGTCGTAAACGAACACCGTCGGCAATCCGTTTTCCCCGATCGCGGTCGACAAGCCGCCGATATCGCCGCGGTCGCAGCTGGCCACCAAGGGGAGGAGCCCGATTGCCGCATGTTCGGCGGCGTGCAGCGAACCCGGAATCTGCGGTAGATCAATCCCGTTGCTCTGCAGGGTCTCCGGGGTGATCGTGTACATGACGGCGGTGGTCGGGAGCACTCGTTCAGGCATGTCGAGTTCGACGAAGTCGATCACCTCTCCCGATGGGGCGCGCCGTAGATAGCCGATGACGCGGTGGGTGACCGAAACCGGGACCAGGCCCAGCGTCACCGCGTCGTATGCCACCCGTTCGCCCGGGCCGGTCACAGTGATATCGGTCAGTTCCCGCGCGAACGTCGAGTACCCCGGGTCCTCGGCATGGACGAACGCGACGTGATCGTCGAGGTCAAGGGAGTCCACCAGGTAGCTCTCGCCTTGGTGCAGGTACACCGCGCCGGGATGCACAGTGGCCGGCGCCTGCCCGGCGTCGGTGCTCCCGAGCAGTCGGCCGGTGCCGGACTCGACAATCGCGATCTGGCCACCCGCCGTGCCCCGGATGTCGACGTGGACGTGGGGATCCAGTCCGGCGGCTGGAAAGTAACGACCGCCGCGTAGACGCAGCACGCCGTCCTCGGTGAGTTGCCGTGCCACCGACTCCGCCTGCCATGCTGTCACCTCACCCTCGGTGAGAGGCAATTCCGTTGCCGCGCAAAGCAGTTGCGGACCCATGACATAGGGGTTCGCCGGATCGATGACGACCCGCTCCACCGGCTTGCCCAGCAGCGCCTCCGGATGATGCACCAGGTAGGTGTCCAGCGGATCGTCGCGGGCTACCAGCAACACCAGCGCGCCCTGGCCGCGGCGGCCGCATCGGCCGGCCTGTTGCCAGAAGGAGGCCACGGTCCCCGGGAACCCCGCCAGCACAACGGCGTCGAGTCCGGAGATGTCGATTCCCAACTCCAGCGCATTGGTCGCCGCCAGACCCCGCAAGTCGCCGTCGGCCAGCGCCCGCTCCAGGGCGCGCCGATCCTCGGCGAGGTACCCGGCCCGATAGGAGGCCACCGTCTCGCGGAGGTGCGGGGCGATATCCCCCAGCCGCGACCGTGCGCCCAGCGCGGTCAGTTCTGCGCTGCGGCGCGATCGGACGAAGGTCAGCGTGCGCGCGCCCTCGGCGACCAGGTCGGCCATCATCCGCGCGGCCTCGGCCGCCGCCGACTTGCGTACCGGCGCGCCGTTTTCACCCAGGAGGTCGAATCGAAGCTCCGGCTCCCACAGCGCGATGGTGCGCGATCCCTGCGGCGAGCCGTCGTCGGTGACCTCGGCGACCGGCCGGCCGATCAGTTCGGTGGCCGTTCGGCCGGGGGACGCGGTGGTCGCGCTGGCGAAGATCACCGTCGGTCCAGGGTGCCCGTCGCCGCAGTAGCGCTCGCACAGCCGCAGCAGCCGGCGTAGCACCATCGCCACATTCGAGCCGAAAACCCCCCGGTAGTAGTGACATTCGTCGACGACGACATAGCGCAACCCGCGCAGAAAGAAGGCCCATCGCGCGTGGTTGCGCAACAGCGAGAGGTGTACCATGTCGGGGTTGGAGAACAGCCACCGTGACCGTTCCCGGGCGAACCGGCGAACTTCGGATGCGGCGTCGCCGTCGTAGGCGGTGGGGGCGACGTCCAGCAGGCCCGGCGCCGCAGCCGCCAGCGCGTGGGCGGTCCGCAGTTGGTCGTGCCCCAGAGCCTTCGTCGGTGACAGATAGAGGGCCCTGGCCCGGGGATCGCGGGCCAGAGCATCCAAGATGGGCAGCTGGAAGGCGAGCGACTTACCCGATGCGGTCCCGGTGCTGATGGCGACGTCGCAGCCGGCGTGAGCAAGTTCGGCGGCCTGTACCTGATGTGACCACGGGCTGGCGACCCCGTGCCCGACCAGCGCGGCGAGGACCCCGGGGTGCGCCCATGAGGGCCAATCGGCAGGCGTGGCTGCCCGGGCGGGCATCTCGGCGACATGAAGCAACGACGGCGTGTGCTCCGGCGGGACGGCCGCGCAGACGGCCGTCAGGAGGTCGCTGCCGAAACTCGCCACTGTGCGCGCGTCCCCGTTCCGTTCACAGGATTCTTCAAGGATTTGTTGCTGAAACTGTTCTAACTGCGCGAAACGTGATTGGATAGCGGAGGTCGCAGCTTCTGTGTTCGTGTCTCCACTATCGCAGGATCTTTCGTTGCGGTCGCGGTTCCTGCGAGGGTCTGTAGGTCGGTTAGTTCCGGCGAAGCCACGAAGGTAATGGCGGTCGAAACCGGCCCGGCCTATCGGAACATCGGTAGACCGAACCCAGAAGAAGTAAGGAAAGTACGAAAAATGGCACAGGGAACTGTGAAGTGGTTCAACGCGGAGAAGGGCTTCGGCTTCATCGCTCCTGAGGACGGATCCGCCGACGTATTCGTCCACTACACGGAGATTCAGGGCAACGGTTTCCGCACCCTGGAAGAGAACCAGCGGGTTGAGTTTGAGGTAGGGCAGAGCCCCAAGGGCCCGCAGGCCACTGGCGTCCGCGCTATCTGACCGACTCACTAACGCAAGCACCCCCGCCCGCCCGGACTCCGGGCGCGGCGGGGGTGCTTCGCATTTAACGGGTGGCGGATCGCGAAACGGTTGAATTCCTGCCCTACTGTCGAATCGTGAGCCAGCTGTCCTTCTTCTCGGCTGAGTCGGTGCCGCCTGCGGTCGCCGACCTCACCGGGGTGCTCGCGGCGGCCGGACAGTTGGCGATCGTCGGAGACGGGGCGCGGTTGTCGGTCGTGGTCGACGCGGTCTGGCGCGCCGCGGGGCTGGCCGACATGATCGTCGCGGCCGGCATGCAAGCGGAGATCACCCGCACAGAGGAGGGCACACCATTGGTACGCACCGCGGCGGACGCCCGACTGCGGGTCATCGCGCGCCAATGGACGCGCGGCGCGGTCAAGACCGTTCCACCGGCATGGCTGCCCGGCCCGCGCGAGTTGCGGGCATGGACGTTGGCGGCGGGTTCCCCAGAAGCCGACCGCTATCTGCTGGGCCTGGACCCACACGCGCCGGACACGCACTCGCCGCTGGCGTCGGCGTTGATGCGGATTGGGATCGCGCCCACACTCATCGGAACTCGGGGTGCCCGTCCGGCGTTGCGTATCAGTGGTCGCCGGCGGCTGTCTCGGCTGGTAGAGACGGTCGGGGAGCCCCCCGACAGTGCTGAGGCATGGGCGGCCTGGCCACGGGTCTGACCAACACCCGGCGGCGCCCCGGTTTGCGTAGTTCGCTACGAGGGTGCGAAATTGTCAATGCCAGGGGGGCATGTGTGGTCAACACGGAAATCCCGGGCGGACAGAATTGGAGCGTGAGCGCAGGTGTCTGATGACGACCGGCCCGATACGAGGGGCCGTACCAACGGCAGCGTTCGGCGCCTTGTCATCGTCGAGTCGCCCACCAAGGCCCGCAAAATTGCCGGGTACCTGGGGCGCAACTACATCGTCGAGTCCTCCCGCGGCCACATCCGCGACCTGCCCAAGGGTGCGGCAGACGTGCCCGCCAAATACAAGGCAGAGAAGTGGGCCCGGCTGGGGGTCAACGTCGACCGTGACTTCGAACCGCTCTACGTGGTCAGCCCTGACAAGAAGGCCACCGTCACCGAACTCAAGAGCCTGCTCAAGGACGTCGACGAGCTCTACCTGGCCACCGACGGCGACCGCGAAGGCGAGGCCATCGCCTGGCATCTGCTCCAGACCCTGAAGCCCAGCGTCCCGGTCCGGCGGATGGTGTTCCACGAGATCACCGAGCCGGCCATCCGCGCTGCCGCCGAGAATCCCCGCGACCTGGACATCGACCTGGTCGACGCCCAGGAGACCCGCCGCATCCTCGACCGCCTGTACGGCTACGAGGTCAGCCCGGTGCTGTGGAAGAAGGTGGCACCCAAGTTGTCGGCGGGCCGGGTGCAGTCCGTCGCGACGCGCATCATCGTTCAGCGCGAGCGCGAGCGGATGGCCTTCCGCAGCGCCGCGTACTGGGATGTGCTTGCCGAACTGGACGCCAGTGTCTCCGACGCCACCGCCAACCCGCCCCGGTTCAGCTCCCGGCTGGTCGCCGTCGACGGGAAGCGGGTGGCCACCGGGCGCGACTTCGATTCCCTGGGCGCGCTGCGCAAGCCCGCCGAGGTGCAGGTGCTCGACGAGGCGGGCGCTGGTGCGCTGGCCGCCGGGCTGCGAGGCGCCGCACTGACGGTTGCCTCGGTCGAGGAGAAGCCGTACACCCGTAAGCCGTATGCGCCGTTCATGACCTCGACGCTGCAGCAGGAAGCCGGACGCAAGCTGCGGTTCACCTCCGAGCGCACCATGAGCGTGGCCCAACGGCTCTACGAAAACGGCTACATCACTTATATGCGTACCGACTCGACGACCCTGTCGGAGTCGGCCATCAATGCCGCTCGCACCCAGGCCCGCCAGCTTTACGGCGAGGAGTACTTGCATCCGTCCCCGCGTCAGTACACCCGCAAGGTCAAGAACGCCCAGGAGGCGCACGAGGCCATCCGGCCCGCCGGCGACACCTTCGCCACCCCGGGTGCGCTCCACTCCGAACTCGACGCCGACGGCTTCCGGCTCTACGAACTGATCTGGCAGCGCACCGTCGCCTCCCAGATGGCCGATGCCCGCGGCACCACGCTGAGCCTGCGGATCACCGGGAAGTCCAGCGACGGACGCGAGGCGGCTTTCGCGTCGAGTGGGCGCACCATCACCTTCCCCGGATTCCTCAAGGCCTATGTGGAGACCGTCGACGAGCTCGCCGGCGGTGAGGCCGACGACGCCGAGAGTCGCCTGCCGCAGCTCAAGCAGGGCCAGCGGGTGGACGCCGTCCGCCTGACCCCCGACGGCCACGCCACCAATCCGCCGGCCCGCTACACCGAGGCATCCTTGGTCAAGGCCCTCGAGGAACTCGGAATCGGCCGTCCCTCGACGTATTCGTCGATCATCAAGACCATCCAGGACCGCGGCTACGTGCATAAGAAGGGCAGCGCACTGGTCCCGTCGTGGGTGGCCTTCGCGGTGACCGGCCTGCTGGAGCAACACTTCGGCCGGCTGGTCGACTACGACTTCACCGCCGCCATGGAGGACGAACTCGACGAAATCGCCTCCGGCCACGAACACCGAACCAACTGGCTGAACAATTTCTATTTCGGCGGCGAGCACGGTGTCCCGCATTCGATCGCGCGGGCCGGTGGCCTGAAGAAGCTTGTCGGCGTCAACCTTGAAGGCATCGACGCCCGAGAAGTTAACTCCATCAAGCTGTTTGACGACGAGCAGGGCCGGTCGATCTACGTCCGCGTCGGCAAGAACGGTCCGTATCTGGAGCGCATGATCACCGGGGAGGATGGCGAGCCGACGCCTCAGCGGGCCAATCTCAGCGACGAGATCACCCCTGATGAACTCAGCCTCGAATTGGCCGAAACCCTCTTCGCCACACCGCAAGAGGGCCGGGTGCTCGGTGTCGATCCGGGGACCGGCCACGAGATCGTCGCGCGCGACGGGCGTTATGGACCGTATGTCACCGAAGTGCTGCCGCCTCCGCCGGACGACGAGCCCGATGCCACGGCTCAGAAGAGCAAGAAAGGCCCGACGGGACCCAAGCCGCGCACTGGTTCGCTGTTCCGGTCGATGGACCTGCAGACCGTCACGCTCGACGACGCCCTGAAGCTGCTGTCGCTGCCGCGGGTCGTGGGGGTGGATCCCGAGAACGGTGAAGAGATCACCGCACAGAACGGCCGCTACGGGCCATATCTCAAGCGCGGCAACGATTCCCGCTCGCTGGCGTCGGAGGATCAGATCTTCGACATCAGCCTCGAGGATGCGCTGAAGATCTATGCGGAGCCCAAACGTCGTGGCCGCACCGGCGCGGCCGCGCCGCCGCTGCGCGAGATGGGCAACGATCCCGTCACCGGCAAACCGATGGTGATCAAGGACGGCCGGTTCGGGCCCTACGTCACCGACGGGGAGACCAACGCCAGCTTGCGCAAGGGCGACGACGTGCTGGCCATCACCGACGACCGGGCGGCCGAACTGCTCGCCGACCGTCGAGCCCGTGGCCCCGTCACGCGCCCCGCCAAGAAGGTGGCCCGCAAAGCGCCGGCGAAGAAAGCCGCCGTGAAGAAAGTCGTGAAGAAGGCCGCAAAGAAGGCCTGAGCGGACTCAGATCACGACGTCGCCGGCGACCTCGGCCGCATCCCCAGAAGTGACGAGATTGACCGGCCGCGCCAGCTGGGTGGGTGCGGCGCGACCGCGGAGTTCCACGATTTCGCCGACCTTCCAACACAGCGCCTCGGCATCCAGTGCGCCGCTGATGGCGATCGCCGAGGCCAGCACGTGACCAGGTTCCGTTTTGGCCAGTTCGGTCAGCCGAGCGGCTTCGTTGACCGGATCGCCGATGACGGTGTACTCGAACCGCGCCAGCGCGCCGATGTGGCCGGCGATCGCGCGGCCCGCGGACACTCCGATGCCGAAATCCGTCTGTTCCAGGACGGAAACGAGTTCGTCGTGCAATTCGCGGGCGGCGGCCAGCGCGGCGCCGGATGCGTCGGGGTGTTCGATCGGCGCACCGAAGATGCACAGCGCCGCGTCGCCCTGGAACTTGTTGACGAACCCGCCGTGCTTGAGGACCGTGTCGACCACGACCCGGAAGAACTCGTTGAGCAGGCCGACGACTTCGGCGGGTGGACGGGTGGCGGCAAGCTGGGTGGAACCGACCAGGTCGATGAACAGCACGGCGACGTCGCGCTCCTCACCACCCAGTTCGGTGCCGCGTTCCAGCGCACGGCGAGCGACGTCCTCGCCGACGTAGCGGCCGAACAGGTCACGCATCCGCTGGCGCTCGCTGAGTTCACGCACCATGTCGTTGAAGCCCGATTGCAGCAGGCCGAGTTCGGTGGCGTCGTAGATCTGCATGTGGGCGTTGTAGTTGCCGCGCTGCACTTCACCGAGCGCCCACCGGAGTTGGCGCAGCGGGTCGGCGATGGCCATCGCCGACAGCACGTTGCCGGCCAAACCGATGACCAGTGCGGCGATGGCCATGAGCAGGATGGGTGTGAACAACGCTTCCGGCGAGCTGCCGAGCATCGAGAGTCTCAACTTGCTGGCCAGGATCGACAGGATGATCATCAGCAACGGAACGCCGGTGGAGAGCAGCCAGGCCAGCACCAAGCGCAGGACGACGCCCGGCCGTCGGAAGTTCTCCGGCACTCCCTCGCGCAGGGCAGCGACCGCCACGGGCCGCAGCACCCGTTCGGACTGCAGATAGCCGATGATGGCGGTGGCGGTGGCGCCGGCGAGCACGGCCATGGCCAACTCCGGTGTGGCGTGGCGGGCGACCGGCCAGCTCGCCCCGATGAACACGATCGCACCGAGCAGCCAGAGCACAATGCTGATCGCCGATCGGTACGTGGGCATCCGCAATGCCCGCATCCTGGCTTTTTCGCTGTCCGCCGGGTCGTCGTCGGTGAGCAAGGTGTCGCGCCGCTGCCAGCGGAACACGGGGACGAGCAGGTAGAAGCTGATCGCCGTGCCAATGGTGAAGGCGACGGCCACGTAGCTCAGGAAGATAGCCAGGTTCGTCGCCGGGAGATCCTGCAGCTTGAGGCGTTCGTCCGGGGGCAGGCCGAACCGGAGGAAGCCCAGCACCAGCAGGGCACCGATGATGTCGGCCTGAAGAATCCCCAGGGAGAACACCGGCCAGGGCGTGCGCACCAGCCAGCGGACGAATTCGCGTATCCGTCCGCGCGTGACTGGCGCGGTAACCACAAGCCCACCGTAGCGGTCCCAAGGGACCGATCTGCAGCCAACGCAGCGCCACGGACCAGCTACGTCGACCCTGCGCACTAGTGTTGGCAAGCGATGTCAGGAGTATTCGCGCGGCTGGTCGGCCAAACCGCGGTGGAGTCGGAGTTGATCGCTGCCGCGCGGGCCGCAACGGGTGATTCCACTCACGGTGCGGCGAACAGCGGGTCGATGACGCACGCCTGGCTGATCACCGGGCCGCCCGGATCGGGCCGTTCGGTGGCGGCCCTGTGCTTCGCAGCGGCTCTGCAGTGCACCGGCGAGGAGGCCCCGGGATGCGGCCGGTGCCGGGCCTGCACCACGACGATGGCCGGCACCCATCCCGATGTCCTTCGGTTCGTTCCCGAGGGCTTGTCGATCGGGGTCAAGGAGATGCGAGAGTTGGTGGCCACGGCGTCTCGGCGACCAAGCACCGGCCGGTGGCAGATCGTGGTCATCGAAGATGCCGACCGCCTGACTGAGGGCGGGGGCAACGTCCTGCTCAAGGTGGTCGAGGAACCGCCCCCCTCGACGGTCTTCCTGCTGTGCGCCCCCTCGGTCGACCCGGAGGACATCTCTGTCACTCTGCGATCCCGATGCCGGCACGTGGGCCTCACCACTCCATCGGCGGAGGCGATCGCGCGGGTGCTGATCGACCGCGATGGCCTCGGAGCGCAGGAAGCCACATGGGCGGCTGCCATCAGCGGTGGACACGTCGGCCGGGCGCGTCGGCTCGCCACCGACCCGGAGGCCCGGGCCCGTCGCGCCCGCGCGCTGGGTCTGGCGCGCGACGCGGCGACCCCGTCGCGAGCCTACGCCGCGGTCGAGGAACTGGTCGCCGCCGCGGAAGAGGAGGCCAAGGCGCTGACGGCGGGTCGAGACGAGACCGAGACCGAGGAACTGCGGATCGCCTTGGGCGCCGGCGGCACCGGCAAGGGGACGGCGGGTGCGTTGCGCGGGGCGGCCGGGGCGCTGAAGGACCTGGAGAAACGGCAGAAGTCACGCGCCACGCGGGCGTCTCGGGATGCGCTCGATCGGGCGCTGATCGACCTGGCCACCTACTTCCGCGACGCCCTGATGGTGGCCAGCGGAGCCAGCGTGACGCAGAGCCATCCCGACATGAGCGACCGCGTCGCGGCACTGGCCGCGCACGCGCCGCAGGATCAGCTGCTGCGCTGCATCGAGGCGGTGCTGGAATGTCGCGAGGCGCTGGCGATGAACGTCAAACCCAAATTCGCGGTCGACGCCATGGTCGCCACCATGGGACAGGCATTGCGGGCCGGGGGGTAGACTCGTCGCTCGGCTAGGCGAGATGCTCTTCGCGCAAGCGCTCATCGCCGAAGCCAAGCCGCCTTAGCTCAGTCGGTAGAGCGATTCACTCGTAATGAATAGGTCAGGAGTTCGATTCTCCTAGGCGGCTCCATCGGTGCTCGGTCTCGCGTGTATTCACTAGTACCTGGAAGTCAAGGACTTTTTCAGTCGCAGTCGCTGACAGTGTGCTCGCTGAGCGCGCGCTTGAAGTCGTCGTAATCGAAGCGTCGCAACAGTTCAAATTCTCCACTGGTTCGCTCGCAATAGATGCTCGGCATTCGCAAGCCGTTGAACCAGTTGAGCTTCACCATCGTGTAGCCACCCGAGTCCAGGATGTGCAGCCGGTCGCCGACCTTCAACGGATCAGCGAACCGCGCCACACAGAACTGGTCGCCCGCAAGGCATGAACTCGCAGCGATCACGTACTCATAAGTGCCCGCAGGATCAGCCTCGCGTATCGATGCGGGTTCCTGGTAGACAAGCCGATCGAGGCAATGGGCTTCAGTGGCACTATCCACAATGGCAGTGTTGCACTCGTTGTCCACGAGATCGAGGACCGTCACCACCAGGTCCGTCGTGCCCGTGACGATGGCTTCGCCGGGTTCTAGATAAATCTGGATACGATGGCGTTCCGCCAGTTCCCGGAGCGCATCGGCGAAACGCTCGAGTGGAAAGCCGTCCGCCGTGAACGTGACGCCCCCTCCCAGACTCACCCACTTCACCCGGTCCAGTATTTCGCCGAACTCCGCCGAGATCTGCGAGACCATCGCGCGCCATGCATCGAGATCGGTGTTCTCGCAGTTGAAATGGAACATCGCGCCGTCGATTCGATCGAATAGTGCAACGTCGACATCGCGTCTGTGCATGCCGAGCCGGGAGAATCGGCGGCTCGGATCGGACAGCTTAGAGGGCGAGTAGCTCACCCCGGGGTTCAGCCGCAAGCCCACCGACTGACAACGACTCAGCAGCCCGGAGTAGGCCTCGTACTGCGAGAGTGAGTTGAATATCACCTTGTCGGCGATCGCGTCGACGGCGCGGATGTCGTCGGCCGAGAAGCCCACCGAATAGGCATGCGTTTCGCCGCCGAGCATCTCGTGACCGAGGCGCACTTCGTAGAGTCCGCTACTGGTGCTCCCGTCGAGATAAGGACGCATCAGAGGGAAAACACCCCAGGTGGAGAAGCACTTAAGCGCGAGAAGGACCTTTGCCCCTGAGAGTTCGCGCAGTGTGTTCACCCGCGAGAGGTTGTCCAACAGTCGAGCTTCGGAGATCAGAAAGCACGGGGTCCGCGGCGCCATGCCGGTCATTCTGCTGGCGCGTTCTCGGGGGCAAGTTCCTGCACGTGCCAGCTCAGCCCGATGCTGGGCATCAGTGCGAGGAAAGGGTCGGGATCGAGCTGTTCGATGTTGAAAAGCCCCGGACGCCGCCACGCTCCACCGAAATACAGCAGCGCGGCGGTGACGGCGGGAACACCCGTCGTATAACCGATGGCCTGAGATTCCACCTCGTCGTAACTGAGGGCGTGGTCGCAAATGTTGTATATGAACACACTGCGCCGGCTACCACCCTTGGTGCCCGAGATCCGAGAGCCGATGCAGGTCTTACCCGTGTAGCCGGGGGCCAGCGACACCGGTTCGGGCAGAACGGCTTTGAGCACCTTGAGTGGCGACACGCGAATGCCCTCGGCAGTTGTCACCGGGTCCGGCGAGAGCATTCCCACGTCGCGCAGCGCGTTGAAGTACTTGAGGTAATTGTCTGAGAACCCCATCCAGAACTCGATGTGGCGGGCGGGTAGGTACTCCACCAGCGAGCGGACCTCTTCGTGCGCCATGGAATACACCTTGTGCCGGCCCACTTCGGGGAAGTCGATCTCCAACATCCGGGTATGGCACGGGACGATGTTCCACTGACCATCCGACCAGTAGAACGAGTCGCCCTGAATCTCGAGAAGATTGGCTTCCGGGTCGAAGTTGGTCGCGAATTTCCGTCCGTGGTCGCCGGCATTGACATCCATCACGTCGATGCGGTCGATCGTGTCGAAGAGATGCTTCTTAGCGTAGGCGCAGAAGACGCTCACCACCCCGGGATCGAAGCCGGCCCCAAGGATTCCGGTGATGCCCCGCTCGGCAAAGCGCTCGCGGAACGCCCACTGCGGATCATAGGCCTGGGGAACCTGCTGACCAGGGCTGCACAGGTCGGTGACCACCGAGGTATCGAGATAACTGACGCCCATCCGGAGGCAGGCCTCCATGGTTGTAAGGCTGGTCGGCGGTGAAGTGACGTCCACGACAAGATCTGGCCGAACGTCGTCGATCAAACGGCACAGTCCATCCAACTCAAGGGCATCCACTTCACGGGCGATGATGGTATTGGCAATGTTTTTGCGATTTTTCTTGCGTTCAATGCTGTTGATGATTTTCTCGCACTTCGAGCCTGTTCGTGATGCCAGGACGATGTCACCGAAGACATCGTTGTTCTGCGCCAGCTTGTGTGCGACCACCCAGCCAATGCTGCCTGCTCCAATTTGCAAGACCGACATGCGATGCCCTCTCTCCGGGATGTTTCTTGTTAGGCCAACCACCCGATGGACCCGAACCACCCGACGGACCCGAACGCGACATGAGGACGGCGTCCTGACGTTTTTCAGTCAGATGTCGGAATTGACCACGGCCATCGTAGGGTGACGGCTGGGCGTCCTGACGTTTTTCAGTCAGATGTCGGAATTGACCACGGCCATCGTAGGGT
>CAZVST010000082.1:0-738 GCA_964629725.1 uncultured Mycobacterium sp. | reverse complement strand
GACCGCTGGACGCCACCTACGCCGCACACCCTGAACGATTCGTCAGCAAGCCCCCGACTTCCGACAGAATCGGTCGCAGCGCCTGTCCATCCTGGCGCAATGCAGAGATGTCAGACCCTCCTGCGAGCATCAGCACATGTACGAAATGACGTCACCCCAGCCCGCGCCTGACTGCTTCAACGCGGAGGCTCTCGCCGATGAACTGCTCGATCCGATCGGTGGTGTCGTCGCCGTGGAGCTGTCACGGCGGTTCGTGCGGCTCTGCCTGAGTTGGTCGGAACCCATGGTGGCCGATCTGGCTGCGCAGGAGACGATGTTGCGGCGGCGGGGCGGTGTCGAACTGGCCGAACGGCTGCTCTCTCAACGGCTTTACCAACGGATCGACCCGCAGGTGTTCCGGCTGCTGCAGGCCAGCGTGCCGTTGGCCCACGCGGAGTTCACCCTCGGTCAGCTGGAGGAAATGCTGCGCGCGAAGTTCGGCGACGTCGTCCGGACCGTGGTCAGCTACCTGCTCAGCCACGACCGTGATACCGCGATCCAGATGGGGGCGGTCGCGACCACCATGGCCGGTCGTGAGGTCCGAGCCGCGGTCGCCCGGATCATGGCCGATACCCACCTGGCCGACGATGACCACTAACCGAGGATGACCACTAACCGGCGGTGACCACTAACCGAGGATGACCACTAACTGGCTGTAAGTCCTGTCAAGGGTTGGGTTGAGCGAATTTCACCGACGCC
>CAZVST010000081.1:0-17870 GCA_964629725.1 uncultured Mycobacterium sp. | reverse complement strand
AGATCAGCACCGACAACCTGCGGATCAACCCTCCGACTTTTTCAGGTCGAAGTAATTAAGGCCCGGTCATCTCTGGCCATTTCGCATGCTCACCCCGGTCGAAGGGCATTGGTGGCTTCGAACGCGTGGTGAACACCGTTGCCGCGCGAAGGGATATCTCTTCGGCACGCCGACGGCAGGGGTCTGGGCCTAGAGTCTGGCCGGTGGAGGACCCGACGCTGACCGTGCTGGTCCTACTCGGGCTGGCCGCGGTGGCGGCGGGGTTCGTGGACGCGGTCGTCGGCGGAGGCGGGCTGATCCAGCTACCCGCTCTGCTGCTCGGGCTGCCGAACGCCGCGCCCACGCAGATCCTGGCCACCAACAAGCTCGGCTCAATCTGCGGCACGACGGTGAGCTCGGCGACGTACTACCGGCGCATCAAGCCGGACCCGCGCACCTTCCTGCCGATGATGGTGCTGGCGTTCGCGGGCTCGTTCTGCGGCGCCCTGGCGGCCAGCCACATCCCGCGCGCGGCTTTCGAGCCGATCGTGCTGGTGGCCCTTGTCGTGGTCGGCGCCTACGTCCTGCTCAAGCCGAGCCTCGGCGAGGCCACCGCATTGCGGTACGCCGGCGGCCAGCACCTCGCCGCCGCCCTCACGGTCGGCTTCACGATTGGCTTCTACGACGGCGCGCTGGGCCCGGGCACCGGCAGTTTCCTGGTCTTCGCGCTCGTCGGCCTGCTCGGCTACTCGTTCCTGGAGGCCTCCGCGAAGGCACGTCTCGCAAACTGGGCCACCAACTTCGGCGCGCTCGCGCTGTTCGTGCCGCAGGGCGGCGTGCTCTGGAAGGTCGGCCTAGTCATGGGTGCCTGCAACCTGGCCGGCGGGTACGTCGGCGCGCGGGTCGCCGTCTCACGCGGCGCAGGATTCGTGCGGATCTTCTTCATCCTGGTCGTTAGCGCGTTCATCGTCAGGATCGGTGGGAACGTGCTCGGACTGTGGTGACCCGCAGCTCGCCGCCCGCCCCAGCTACCGATCCGTGGCGATACCCCGGCAGCGACTCATGGGCTGCTATGCGGTTCATGCCGTACACATCGGCAAGCACCGACACGGGTGCTCAGGTGGCGCGGCTGGCCTCGGTGGTTGCTTCGGTCGCCCGCAGCAGCGACGCTAGACCTGTTTCGCCCCGCCGCAAGGACATTCGCCAGAACGTCAGGTCGCGATGCGACCCCGTGGATGACGAGGCCGCCCACCCCCTGCCCTAGTTCTCCGCGAGCCCGGGCCCTGCGTCAGCACTGAAAGCCATCCGTCGCGGGCAGAGAAGTGCGATGATGAATGGTCCACCTCGGCCGCCGATCGGCAGCAGCGAGCAGTCACTGAACATCACGGATGCCGGGAAGACGCGCATGGCTATTGATGACGACCGCACGTCCACGACCACCACAGTTGCGACCGTGGCGTCGATGTTTCTCGACCGCGTCCAGACCTCGGCGGACAGAGAGGCGTTCCGCTACCTCGTTGCCGGCGAATGGGTCTCGGCGACCTGGCAGCAGACCGCGGACCGCGTCGAGACGCTCGCGGCCGGCCTGCTGGCGCTGGGCATCGAAACCGAGCAGCGAGTCGGTATCGTGTCGAGCACGCGATACGAGTGGATTCTGGCCGATCTGGCGATCATGTGTGCCGGGGCCGCCACCACCACCGTGTATGCCAGCACCAATGCCGGCGGCACCGCCTACATCCTGGCCGATTCGGAATGCCGAGTCGTGTTCGCCGAGGACGCCGGGCAGCTGGCGAAGCTCACCGAACGCCGCGCCGAGCTGCCCAACCTCGCCAAGGTGGTGGTGTTCGACAGCCCCGGCGACGGCGACTGGGTGATCAGCCTGGCGGACCTGGTCGAGCTGGGGCAGAAGTATCTGCTCGAGCATCCGTCGGGTGTGCGGAGCCGAACGGATGCGATCACCCCGCAGCAGTTGGCGACGTTGATCTACACCTCAGGAACCACCGGAGCGCCCAAAGGAGTGCGGTTGCCGCATTCCGCCTGGGTCTACGAGGGGATGGCGATCGCGGTGCTGCAGATACTCAGCGAGGACGATCTGCAGTTGCTGTGGCTGCCCATGGCCCACGCGTTCGGCAAGGTCTTGATCACCACCCAGTTGGCGTGCGGGTTCGCCACCGCGATCGACGGGCGCGTCGACAAGATCGTCGACAACCTGGCGGTAGTCAAACCGACGTTCATGGGCGCCGCACCCCGCATCTTCGAAAAGGCGTACGCCCGCATCGTCACCACCGAGCAGGCCCAGGGGGGCCTGCGGGCCCGGTTGTTCGCGGCGGCATTCAGCGTGGGGCTTGCGGTGGATCGCCGAAGGCGCGCCGGCCGCGCCGTGGCGCTGCCGATGTCGCTGCTGTACGGGCTGTTCGACCGCCTGGTGTTCAGCAAAGTACGCGAGGTGTTCGGCGGGCGCATCCGGTTTTTCGTCTCCGGCGCGGCACCTTTGAACCGCGAGATCGGCGAGTGGTTCCACGCCGCGGGCCTGCTGATCCTGGAAGGCTACGGTATGACCGAGACCGCGGCCGGAGCGTGCATCAACCGGCCCGATCACTACAAGTTGGGCACCGTGGGTCCGCCCATGGAGGGCACGTCGATACGCATCAACGACGGCGACGGCGAAATTCAGATCCGCGGCGCCTGTGTGATGGACGGCTACCACAACCTGCCCGACAAAACGGCGGAGACGTGCACCGCCGATGGTTGGCTGCGCACCGGCGACCTGGGCGCAATCGATGCCGACGGGTTCCTCACCGTCACCGGACGGATCAAGGAGATGTTTAAGACCTCCGGCGGCAAATACATCGCCCCGCCGGCGATCGAGGCGAAGTTCATGGCGATGTGTCCCTATGTGAGCCAGTTCCTGGTGTTCGGGGAGGCCCGCAATTTTTGTGTGGCGTTGATCGCCCTGGATGCCGACCTGACGTCGGGGTGGGCGGCCGAGAACGGACTCAACGGGGCGACCTACGCGGAGCTGATCACGGCGCCGGCGGTGGTGCAGATGATCGATGAGTACATCGCCAAGCTCAACGCCGAACTCAACCGATGGGAAACCATCAAAAAGTGGGCGCTGCTCGACCACGATTTGTCCATCGACCGCGGTGAGCTGACACCCTCGTTGAAAGTGAAACGCTCCGTGGTGGCCGAACAGAACAAGCACATCCTCGACGCCTTCTACACCTGATCAAACCTGCGTCGCGGGCATGTCAACCGCCGGCGTGTTCCCACTGAATGAGTTCAACTCAGTATCGGGGACCCGCCAGCCACGGTGGCTACCGGAGCGCCTGCGCGAATGCCGCGCAGGTGGCGAAGCGTTGTGCGGGTTCCTTCCAGAGTGCTTCTGCGAGCACATCGTCAAGGGGGTGAGTCCAGGCCGGGCTGGCGCACCGGGCATTCGGGGCCGAAAGCCTCTGTTGGGCGGCAGGATAAGAGTGGAATCTGAAGTCTTGCGGACTGGAAACCCACGAGACGACTCAGTCGGGGTGCCAGGCGTAGCAGACCGGTGGCCCGATCGGCGCGTGTCTGCATTCAACATTTTGGGAGCGCGACTATGACTCAGACCATCAAGAAATCCGAGAACGGCAAGAAGACCAACAGCACGGGTAAGGCCGCGGATGTATGGCCCCGGGCGGCGGAACTGTCCGACGAGGTGCTCGAGTCGGTCAAATCCGGCCAGCAGGCCGCGATCGAGGCGGTGCGCAAGTTCGTTGACTCCATCGACGAAGCGCTACCCGAATCCGTTCACCCGCTGCGCAAGACGATCGTCGACAGCGCCCTTGAACTGGCGGATCAACTCGTGACAACGCAGTACGAGTTCTTGCGCAGCGTAGTGCGCAGCGCGGACCGGGCGCTCAGCAAACCCCGCAACGCGAAGGACTGATCTACCGTCGCCTAACCGAGACCACGAGTCCCCGTTCCTGCCAACAGCCAGAGGCGGCAGGGCGGGCACCCGTGATTCGTGGCTGCGGCGACACGACTCGTGGACAGCGAGGTCACGACCGCCAGTACGCCTTGCACGTGCCGGTGCCGTTGTCGCTCATCTCCTTCGGCCATTTCCGAGAACCGTATACTTCTTCAGTTGTAGACCCCCCCGGTCCGCGGTTCCGCACTCCGAGTTCGCTGCAGCGGCAACAGGTTCTGGGTTTCGCGCTTCATCGAGGACCACCAAGCAGCATCAGGACGACACCGATGGCCGCTGCCGTAGCGGCAATCCATGTCGCCGGAGCGAACCGCAGCAGAACTGCGGCTCTCAGTGCATGACGCGCCGGGGCGACGCCGGCTGGGATGCGGGCACAAGGCCACTGGCGTCATAGGCCAGCCACCACGTCACCTCGTGCTCAGCGACGGAGATGCGTCCCTCGTGCAGGGCGCGATCGGCTCGGTCAAGGTGTGCGCCAAGGCGTTCAGCCGGTCATACCGTTCGATCATGTCGTCCCCGGCCAGCGGGGCCGGCGCCTTGATCGCCCACGCGGTGCGCACCCGCCAACGGACGTCGCCGGTCAACGCGAAAGCCATTGCACCCACAGCGATGTAGAGCATCGTCCCGGCGAAAAACGCAGTGACCCCCATGTTGGCCCACGCGCCGAGGGCCTGGGCGCCGACCCACAGTCCCGCTCCCCACAACGGCCACCCGCGCCACAGACGCAGCATCCGCCGCTCGGGGCCGCTGACACCCGGGGGGAACACGACCAGCCGGCAGCGGTTGACTCCGCAGCGTGGAAGAAAGACGTCGAAAGAACCCCATGAACGCGAAATTTTCATGCATCCACGTCTACTCCGATGCCACCCGGAACAGCCCTGCCCCTACGGAATCCTGATGTCGACGCGAGCGAAATTTACGCTGCCTCCTCGGCGAGGATGTCCTCTTCGGCCCCGACGTCGAGCAGAGTTTCTGTGGAGCCGAAGTAGCCATCGCGGCCTGCGGCCAGGATCCTGGCCGACAACACGCCCCTTCACTACCGTGAGACTGCATGACGCAGAGGCAGCTTAACGGCCCCCAGACGACGGGGCGCGACTACCGCAATCTCAGCGAGCCCGAACACCACGTTCATCACGACGTCAATGTCGGCGTGCCGATGCGCGACGGGATATCGCTCATGGCCGACGTGCACCGCCCCGATGCCGAAGGGCGCTTTCCTGCGTTGATCGCCGCCTCGCCCTACCCCCGCCAGATCCAGGACCTCGGCGCACCCATGGGATTCATCGAGGCAGGCATCACCGATTTTTGGGTTCCGCGCGGCTACGGCCACGTCATTGCGAACCTGCGCGGTACCGGCGGCTCGGGCGGCGCCTTCGGGATGTTCGACGCGCAGGAACGCCTCGACATGTACGACCTCGTCGAGTGGGCGGCCAGCCAACCGTGGTGCGACGGCAACGTCGGCATGATCGGCATCAGCTATTTCGCGATGACCCAACTTGAGGCGGCCGTCGAACGGCCCCCCCATCTCAAGGCCATCTTCCCGGTGGCCGTGACCGCCGACATGTTCGAAGCCTCCTCGCACCACGGCCTGGTCAGCTCGTCATTCCTCACGCCGTTCCTGTCCATGGTCGGGTTGACGGCGGGGCGCAGCGACCAGTTCTGGCGCAGCCTTCCACTGGAGCTCGCTCGCACGGTGCTGCATGCCCCGGCGCTGCATCGCAAGTTCGGCACCATGAACGGCGAAGCAGCGGTGACGATGATGCATCAACTGCTCAAGCTGCCCCACGATCCCCACCCGTGGGACGAGCTGTGGCTCAACGCATTCGTCAAGCACCCCACCCGAGACGAGTGGTGGGACGATAGGAATCTCGTCCCACTGCTGCGCAACATCGGCATCCCCGTGTATCTCGGCTGTGACTGGGAGAACGTTCCGCTGCACTTGCCGGCGACGTTCGTGGCGTGGAAGGCGTTGGCGGACAACCCGAACGTGCGGATGGCGCTGCTAGACCAGTACGGGCTGACCTGGCCCTGGGAGAGCCTGCACACCGAGGCCCTGGCCTGGTTCGACCACTGGCTCAAGGGTCGCGACACCGGAATCACCGACGGTGACCCGATCCGATACGTCTTACCGGGCAGCGACGGCTGGCACTCGACCGAGCAGTGGCCCCCGGTGTGCACCCACCGCGAACTCGCACTGCGCAGCGACGGTGCCCTGGACACCGACGAGGGAGAGCCCGGATCGCGGGAGTTCATGGTGCTCGGCGCCGGTTTGGCCAGGGCCAAGCCCAGCGAGATCGATCCGCCGAACATGCTGACCTGGACCAGTGCACCGCTCACCCAGGTGCTCGACATGGTCGGTGAGATCGAATTTCGTCTCGTCGCATCCTCGACTGCCGCGGACACCGCGTGGATGGCCACCCTGCAGGACCTCGCCCCCGACGGGGAGATCACCCCGGTGACCGCGGGGTGGTTGCGCGCGAGCCTGCGTGAGGTGGACGAGGCAGCCAGCGTTCCCGGCGCACCCGTGCTGCTCTGCCGCAACGCCGTCGCTGTTCCGATCGGCGAGGACGTCGAGTACCGGATCCCCTTGGTGCCCAACGCCCGACGGTTCGCACCCGGGCATCGCATCCAACTGGTGCTCACCAGCGACGATCAAGACCCCGACACACCCGCCATCATGAACTTCCGCCACGCCAGCGTAGGCACCAGCAGCCTGAACACCATCCGATCATCGTCGCGACTGCTACTTCCAGTCCTTGCGTGACGGGAGCCTACGAACAGACGGCGGGCCTGTTTGGATGGCTTGCAAAGCTCGACGGATGCAATCCATCCGACTTCGCCGCGGATCGATTCCAGGCGGACCGACTACTACCCAGGGACTGACCCGTTCGCGTTGAAGCGGTGGCGCCTGCCCGCCCGACGACTCCCGGGCAGACGTTGAGGACGGGCTTGACGGTCAGGTAGCGCCTGGTGAAGGCCTATCAGGATCGACGCTGCCAGAGACCCCGGCACGGGCAGCTTCGCCAACGCCGTATCAAACGGCGTCGTCTCGCTGACCAACATGCTGAACTACTCGGTTGCCCCAGTCAGCACGGTGGCGTAGGGCAGATACTGAAGGTGCCAGCAGGCTGCACGGGCGTGTCGGTGGGGCGGATGAAGGTGATTTTTCCACCCTGGCTCGGTGCGGCCACAACGGTGTAGGCAAGCGGAAGTCCATGGGCATCAATGGCATTGGCGTTGCCGAGGACGATCGCGTCGCTGAACGTGAGCGTCGGGTTGACCGTGATGGGGGTGCCGGGGCTTCCGGAGTGACCTTGGCTACAGCAGCGGTGGCCGCCGCTTTGGACGCGTTGGTCAGCGCCGATGCGGCCTCGCGGCCGATGGGGTGTTCACCGGCGGCGACACGGCCGGGGTGGCCGCCTGCGTTGGGCTGCCCAGGCTCACCGGCGGCTGCGACGGCAGCGGCATCCCGCCCGCGGGACCCGTTGTAGTGCCGGCAGCAGCACGAGCGGTGACCACGGCGATCGCTGGGCCAGCGGCAGTGGGGATGTCCGAGGCCACCTGGCGCGACGGCGCCTACGTGCCCGCCTTCGGCTCAGTCATTCCTGTTGCCTCTCACTCGTTCCGCCCACGTCCACATTGTCGCAGGGCTGTGTCGTGAGAGGTGGCAGTCAACCGGATTCACTCTGGCCCTGGCGGTTTCGGCACCCCGCCGTCTCCATCAGGCTGGCACCGCGTCCGCAGCGGTCGGCAGCGACACCCGCACGTTGGACACGTTGATTACGCCAAAGGAGTTGAAGACCTGGACGAGGTCCGCGAACGGTGTTGCGGCACCGGTGATCTGCAGCGTCAGCGGGTCGCCGTTTGTGGTGAACGTGATGTCGTTCAACTCGACGGTGGAGGTCTGCGTCTTGCCGTTCAACGTCACCGGGATGGGGGTGACGGTGAGGCCGAGCACCAGGCCGGTCGCCTCGTCGACGATCTGCGCGTAGACCGTGCGACTGGTACCGATGCCCGAATAGGTGAAGCTCAATGTCGGTGCCCCCACGATGTGGGTGGGTGTGGCCGGCAAATTCAGGGGTACGTTCACGGCAATCTTCGCAGGGGAGGCATTTGCGAACATGCGGAAGCCAGATTCGGGCACCGGACCTGAGCCCCCGAGCACGGAGATGACGGGCAGGATGCCGCCCGGACCCGAGTCTGTGATGGGTACGCCGTAGAACGCCGGGTCGGACGGCAGATGCGATGAGGTGTAGCTCTGTCCGGTCTGGTCCTGCCAGTCGAACGTCGGGATACTGTCCGCAGGCGTGCCGTCTTCCTTCACATACTGGTCCAGCCAGGCCATCGTGTCTTTGACGATGACCGCTTCGTTGCCGCCGCCGGGGTTCAGGCAGATGTTGTGACCCCCACAGAACCACACCATCTTGACCGGGATGCCGTTGGCGGACAGCGGGATCGCGTTGTCGACGGCTTGCTGCAGAGGGAACAAGTTGTCGTCGGTGCCCTGGATCAACAGCGTCGGCGCCGTGATGTTGTTGACCAGGACGGTCGGACCGCTGCTGCCGAGGAAGGCTTGAAAGCTTTGCGGGAGGACGCCGGTGAGGATGCCGGTGAGGATGCCGGTGTAGAGCTCCGTATTGACTCGGGCTTTGGTTGTCACGAACGTTTCGAGCAGCACGGCGGAGTACGCGCTTCTGAATCTGTCGCTGGGGTACCAGGAGCTGAGGAAGGAATTGTAGGCGATGGACGGGACGATGGCATCGACGCGGGGGTCGATGCCGGCAGTCACGAGTTGGATTGCGCCGCCATAGGAATTGCCTACCATGCCGATCCGCTGGTTGGTTTCGGTCTCGGGCCTCTCGAGGGTCCAGGTGATGATGGCGGAGACGTCGCGGCCCTCGTAGAACGGGTTGTTGGCCTGCAACCCTCCGCCGGAGGCGAACTCGCCGCGCGGGTCAAAGGTGACCACGTTGTAGCCGGCGTCGCGCAGGGTTGCGATGCCGGGGACGATGGCGTTGGTGCTACGTGATGTTGGTGATGCGGGCCGACAACGACGGCGAGGGCGGGGTGATGGCCCTGATCACGCTGATACGCAGGATCGGGGGCCGGTCCAACGCACGGACCATCGCCGTGCTGTCTGCGCTCGGAATCCTCGGCGCCGCATTGTTTTTCGGCGACAGCATGATCACCCCGGCAATCTCGGTGCTCTCCGCAGTCGAAGGCCTCAAAGTAGTGAGCCCGCACCTCGCGGAGTGGATCGTGCCGATCACTGCGGTGATCATCCTGGGGCTGTTCGCCGTGCAGCGACACGGCACCGCGGTCGTCGGCCGGTTCTTCGGCCCCGTGATGATCCTGTGGTTCGCCTCGATCGGCGCCTGCGGCGTGTGGGGCATCGCCGGCAACCCTCAGATCCTCAGAGCGCTCTCGCCGACGTATGCGCTCGAATTCATGGCCGGTCACTTCCATATCGCGTTCTTCGCCCTGGCTGCGGTCGTTCTGTCGGTCACCGGGGCCGAAGCGCTTTACGCCGATCTGGGGCATTTCGGGCGGCGGTCGATCACGCTGGCCTGGCTGGCCCTGGTGCTGCCCGCCTGCGTGCTGAGCTACTTCGGTCAGGGCGCGCTGCTGCTCAGTGATCCGAGCGCGACAAGCGCACCCTTCTTCCTGCTGACTCCCGGTTGGGCCCAGGTCCCGATGGTCCTGCTGGCGACCGCCGCCACGGTGATCGCCGCGCAAGCGGTGATCACCGGCGCCTACTCGGTGGCCTCGCAGGCCGCCCAGCTCGGCTACCTGCCGCGGTTGCGGGTCGCGCACACCTCCGAATCGTCGATCGGCCAGATCTACGTGCCCTGGATCAACGGCGTGCTGATGGTGGCGGTGCTGATCCTGGTGTTCGGCTTCCGCAGCTCGGCCGCGTTGGCGTACGCCTTCGGCATGGCCGTGACGGGCACCATCACGATCACCACGCTGCTGTTCCTCTACATCGCCCGCACCCGGTGGAACGCGCCGCTGTGGGCGGTCATCGGCGGCGGCGGCGCACTGCTGACCGTCGACCTGATGTTCCTGGCGGCGAACATGACCAAACTGGTCCACGGAGCCTGGCTGCCGCTGCTGATCGGCATCGTCGCCTTCACCGTGATGACCACATGGCAGAAGGGTCGCGAACTCGTCACCCGCGCCCGCGACGAAGCCGAGGGGCCGCTGACCGAGTTCATCGACGAGATCGCTGAACAGAAGTTGCCGCGGATCCCCGGAACAGCGATCTTCCTCAACCGGGGCAGTCAGACCGCGCCGTTGGCGATGCGCGCCAACGTCGACCACAACCACGTGCTGCACGAGCACGTGATCATCCTGTCGATCGACACCGCGCCGGTACCCCGCGTACCAGACACCGACCGGATCTCTGTCGACGACCTCGGCAACCCGGATGACGGCATCTTCTTCATATCAGCCCGGTACGGCTACATGGAAAGACCGAACGTCCCGGCCGCACTCCGGTTGGTCGACGCCATATGGACCGAAGGTGCGATCGACATCGACAACGCCTCCTACTTCTTGTCCAGGCTGGAGTTGTGTCCAGGCCCGCAACGGTCGATGGCGCCGTGGCGCAAGAGGATGTTCATCGCCACCTCCTACATCGCCGCCGACGCGGCGATGTACTTCGGACTTCCACTGGGCCGGACTGTCATCATCGGCGCCCGAATCGAGATTTAGTGACGGAGGGCAGGCGGCGGCGCACGTCACCGGATTCGGCCGTAGGCTGTTCCCACGACTGTCGTTCGACGACGCGGTGCTGCTCAAACGGGCCGATTGATCTGCTGCACTACCTCGCGCCGGGAGACTCGCTGATGGAGCCCAATGCGGCGTGACCGCAAGGCTTCTTCTTCACGCGCCGCTGTAACAACATGTCGTTGAGGCGGCCATCAGCCTGATGGCTCACACTGGGTGAATGCTGAGTCTGCGGATTCTGGCACCCACGAGGTTGACCGCCGATGTCGTCGGGGTCCTCGAAGAGGAGCCGTGTGTGAGCGGGCTGGCGGTGGTAGCCGGCGCCGCGATCCGACCAGTTGGGGACCTCGTATTCGCCGATTTACCCCGCGAGGCTGTCAATGACGTTGTGACACGGTTGCGCGCCTTGGGCGTCCACCATGAGGGCACCATTGAGATCCAGCCCGTTGACACCTGGTTGTCCCGGGACGGCTTCGATGCCGAGTTGAAGGCGCCGGGCAGCAGTGCTGACGCGGTGGTATGGGCCGATGTGGCACAACGATCCTACGAAGAGTCCGAGCTCAACTGGACCTATGTGAGTTTCATGTCGCTGGCCACGCTGATCGCCGCCATAGCCATCGTCTTGGACTCACAGATCCTGGTGATCGGCGCCATGGTCCTGGGCCCTGAATTCGGGGCGGTGGCCGCACTCGGAGTGGCACTGGTTCGCCGTCGACCCGCACTCCTCGGACACGCCGTGCGGACGCTGATCCTCGGCTTCAGCGCGGCCATCGCTTTCACGACGGCATTCGGTCTGCTCGGACGGGCGGTCGGTTGGATCACGCTCGCGGATGTGACGGGACCGCGTCCGTCGACGGAGTTCATCTACAGTCCCGACAAATGGTCGTTCATCGTCGCGGTCATTGCGGGAGCCGCCGGTGTCCTGTCGCTCACGTCGGCGAAGTCGGGCGGCCTTGCCGGCGTGTTCATCTCGGTGACCACGGTCCCGGCGGCGGGCAACATCGCACTGGGGATCGCGTTCGGCGCGACCTCCGTGATCTGGCCGAGCGCGTTGCAATTGCTGGTGAATATCTTGGGCATGGCGTTGGCAGGCTGGGGCGCCTTGGCTTTACAGCAAGTCGTGTGGTCACGAGTGTCGATGCGCCGTGCAAAAGCGCTGACGCGACCCAGACGCATGTTGTGACGACGTCCGCATTACTGCTCGAAGCCGTTGCGGTCGGCCCTACCGCAAGACCTCGGTTGAGTCACGCCACATAGCTTCACTTCGAAAGACAAAGACGGGGACCCGATGCCCGTGAGGCTACGGAGCGTTTCGCCGAAGGTGAGGAAGATGCGAGCGGAAAGTAGCGGATTTCGGCGAATTCCGTCCCTCGCCGAAACGCGTTTCCGCTGGTAGATGGTGCGCCCGAAGGGATTCGAATCCCTAACCTTCTGACATATTCGACGGTATTCCAGGGTCTATGTGAGTCCGGGGAGATGTTCTGCACCAATTCAATTCGCTCCCGAATTGGTATGCCGATACAGGCCGATCCATGCGGATCCAGGCGCGTTTGTATCGGGAGAGTGGCGGATTGAGTGTTGAGACATTACGGGCGTGACCGCCCGGCGTGGATCATGAGGGAAGAAGAGCTCAGAGCGGACGAGCGAGGCTTCCGCACATTTCGCTCTCCTAGATTCTATCGATTTCGCGGCAGCCCGATGGGTCGCCTTACCGGGTGATCCCTCCGCACCGGCGGTTTCGGTCCAGATCACGGGGTATTTCCATTGCGCCGACTGACACCGCCTCCGGCCCGCCCTCAGCGATCGCTTTCCCGGCGGACGGCAGCGGCAGCCTGCCCAGCCGCTCTCCGTGTTGAGCTTGCAACGTCGTTGCTGGTCTCACGCGGGAGGTACCTGACAGTGCGGTCACAACGCTTCACGGCGCTGTTGGTCACAGTCCTGTTGGCCTTGACGGCGGCCGGATGCGCCGGAGGCCGCGATGAAGTGGGCCCCGACGCCACCATCGATCTCGGGTCCCTATACGAACCCGGCAATCTGAGCAACGTCGATGCCGGTGGCCAGGGCCTTACGGAAGCATTCAGCGGCAACGTCTACGAGGGACTCCTCCGGCTGAATGACGACGGCACGGTCTCAAAACTGCTCGCCCAGGACTACACCGTCAGCGCCGACGGCCTGACGTACACCTTCACCCTGCGCGACGGGGTGAAGTTCCATTCCGGCAAGCCCCTCGTGGCCGCAGATGTCAGGAGCAGCCTCGAGCGAGTCCGCTCCGAGTCCTCGCAGTTCGCCCGCAAGAGCGGCTACAAAGTCGTGGACACGATCGACGTCCCCGACGACCGAACGGTGGTGTTCCATCTCAGCGATCGGTCGATCGCGTTTCCGTATCTGCTCTCCTACGTCTGGATCGTCAACCCGGAACTGCGCGATCCCAAGAGCCAGGCCGACGGAACCGGCCCCTACAAATTCCAAGCCTGGCGACGCGGCTCAACCCTGAGTATCGCCCGCAACGAGGACTACTGGGGCGAGCGGCCCAAGAACGGCGGGGCCACCTTCCACTACTTCACCGACTCCAGCGCCCAGACCAACGCGTTGCTGAGCAAGCAGGTGGACCTGATCATCAACATCCAGAGCCCCGACGCGCTGGCCCTGTTCGACAAGCGCCCCGGATTCCAGGTGAGCGAAGGCACGTCTACCACCAAAGAGGTGTTCGCGTTCAACGACCGGGTCGAGCCGTTCAACAACGTTCTCGCGCGCCGCGCGGTGTATTCGGCGATCGACCGCGAGAAGCTCCTCGATGCCGTGTGGGGAGGTCGCGGCAAGGTGATCGGCTCCATGGCCCCGCCGACCGACCCCTGGTTCGAAGACCTGATTCCCCTGAATCCCTACGACCCGGCGCTGTCCAAGCGGCTGCTTGCCGAAGCCGGCGTTCCCAACGGCTTCAGTTTCACGTTGCTGACGCCGAGCTATGACCCGCACCCGACCGTCGCCGAGTTCATCAAGAGCGAGCTCGCGAAGATCGGGGTTGCGGTCACCATCAAGATCATCACAGCCGACGAGTGGTACACCAAGGTTTTCCGTGAGCGCAACTTCCAGGCCACCCTGCAGGAGCACGTCAACGACCGCGACGTCGTTTGGTACGGCAACCCCGACTTCTATTGGGGCTACGCCAATCCCGAGGTGCAGACCCTGGTGAAGAAGGCCGAATCCGCGGCGACGGCCGACGAGCAGGTCGCATTCCTGAAGAAGGCCAATCGCATCATCGCCGGTGAGGCCGCCAGCGCCTGGCTGTTTCTCTACCCGCAGATCGTCGTTGCCAGGGAAGGCATCTCCGGCTTCCCAGTCAACGGCCTTAATTCACAGTTCTACGTCTTCAACATCACCAGGCAGTAGAGCCGAGGACCCCCATGACCAGCTACCTGATCCGTCGGTTGATATTTCTTCTGTTGTCCTTCGTGCTGGCGATGCTCGTCATCTTCCTGCTCTTGCGGGCACTGCCGGGCGACCCGGCGAACGCCCTGCTCAGCCTGGACGCCACACCCGAGCAGATCGCCGCGGCCCGTGCGCAGGTCGGTTCAGACCAACCAATCCTGGGCCAGCTCATCACCTGGATCGGGGACATCCTGCGCCTGCACTTCGGGGAGTCGTTCGTCGGGGGATATCCGGTGCTTCCGGAGATCGTCGGCCGGCTCGGTGTGACCATCCCCCTCACCCTCATCGCCTTCGCGATCTCAATCGTCGCCGCGTCCATCATCGGCTATCTCGCCGCAGTGCACTCGGAAACCAGACTGGGCGTGGTCATTTCGGGGCTATCGCAGATCGGCATCGCCGTCCCGGTGTTCTGGGTCGGCATCATGCTGGTCTGGATTTTCGCGCTGCAATTGGGCTGGTTTCCCTCCGGGGGTTTCCCTCCGACGGGCTGGTCGAGACCGAACAATGCGATCGCCGCGCTGGCGCTACCGGTCGCCACGATCGTGATCGTGATGACTGCCTCGCTGGTCCGGTACGTACGCTCGGCGACCCTGGACGTCCTCGACAGCGACTACCTGCGCAACGCACGCGCGCTTGGCAGCAGAGGGTGGGAGGCGTTCGCCCGGCACGGGCTCCGCAATGCCGTGGTGCCGATCATCTCGATCCTGGGCATCGAACTCGCCTCCACACTCCTGGGCGCCGTGGTGGTCGAAAGCGTCTTCTCACTGCCGGGTCTGGGCAGCATGCTGACCAAAGCGATTGCCCAGCATGACTATCCGAGCATCCAGGGGGTACTGCTGGTGACGACCTTCCTGGTGCTGACCATCGGGTTTCTTGCCGACATCGCGCAACGGATTATCGATCCCCGGTTGCGTGCCTCACTGACGGGAGCCTCATCGTGAGAGCGCCGGTCGAGCCGCAAGTGCCGGATCTGCTGCCGTCCGACGACGCGGCCGGCCGCCCCGGCGGGGATACCCGAGGGCTCCCCCTCGTCCTGATTGTGGGACTGCTGTTCCTTGGGCTCACGGTGACCGCCGCCGTCGTGTCACTGTTCTGGCTGCCGTACCCGCTCAGTGACACAAGCGGGGCCAGGCTGGAGGCGCCGAATTCCGCACACTGGCTCGGCACGGACCGACTCGGGCGTGACTCATTCAGCTATGTGCTCGTCGGAACCAGAATCGCTCTGACCGTCGGAGTCGGCGCTGCGGTCATCGCCGTCGCACTCGGCTTGCTGATCGGACTGCCGGCCGCACACGCGCAGGGCTGGGTAGACGATGTCGGCTCCTCGATCCTGGACATCCTCATCGCCTTCCCCACCCTGCTGTTGGCCATGCTCATCGGGGCAACCAGGGGCGCCAGCCTCTCGACGGCGATCATCTCGATCGGCATCGCCGCCTCGGCGGTGGTGGCCCGATTCGTGCGCATCCTGGCAAAACGGCTCCTTGACCAGCAGTACGTCGTGGCCGCCCAGACCTCCGGCACCGGCCCCTTCGGTATCGTCGTGCGCCACCTGATTCCGAACATGTGGACCTCATTGGTGGTCAACGCCGCGCTGATGTTCGGGGCGGCGGTGTTGACCGAAGCCAGTCTGTCTTACCTCGGGCTGGGCGTTCCGCCGCCGAATGCGTCCCTGGGACGGTTGCTGCAGAGCGCGCAGGGCACCGTTGCGATCGCACCGTGGGCCGCGATCGCCCCGGGCCTGGTGATCGTGCTCATCGTGCTGGGCGCGAACTTCGTCGCCGACGGACTCCGCGAGATCGGCGATCCGACGAGAAGGAAACGATGATGGCGCCCACCGAGACCGCTGCGCCACTTCTGGCGGTCAACCGACTCACCGTTTCCACCGCGGCCGGAACCACTCTGGTCAAGGAGGTCTCGTTCACCGTCGATGCAGGTGAACAACTGGGCATCATCGGGGAATCCGGTTCTGGCAAGTCGCTGACCGCCACGGCCGTCGTCGGCCTCCTCGGCCGTGGCCTGCGGCCGTCGGGATCGATCCAGTTGGCAGGCCACGAGGTCATCGGGACCTCGGAACGCGACCTGGTGCCACTGCGCGGACGCGACGCCGCAATCGTGTTCCAGGATCCCTCGCGCGCGCTGGATCCCCTGACCAAGATCGGCGCGCAAGTCGCAGAGCCGTTGCGCCGCTTCCGGAAACTGGCCGGCGATCCCCTGCGCGAGGCCGTGTCCCGATCGCTCGACGAGGTCGCACTCACCGACATCGACCGGGTCACCAGGTCCTATCCGCACCAATTGTCCGGTGGGCAGAGACAGCGCGTCGCCATCGCACTGGCGCTCGCCTGCCAGCCGAAGCTGTTGATAGCCGATGAACCCACCACCGCACTCGATGTCACCGTTCAGTCGGAGATCATCGATCTGCTGCGCGATCTCACCGATAAGCGCGCCATGGCTCTGGTGTTCATCTCGCACGACATCGGGGTGATCTCGCGGGTCGCCGACTCGGCTCTGGTGATGCAGAACGGAAGGATCGTCGAACGCGGACCGATCGGCACGATCCTCACCGCGCCGTCAGATCCGTACACCCAGAGCCTGGTCCACGGAGTTGAGCGCCTGGAAGCGGCGTTAAGCAGCGGGCGGCTCGGATGACCTCGCTGCTCGAACTCGAGGCCGTCGACTACCGCTATCGGCGGGGGGCAGACTTGGCGCTGACCGACATCTCGTTGCAGGTGGCCGCGGGCCGCGGCCTCGGCATTGTCGGTGAGTCCGGTTCGGGAAAGTCAACGATCCTTTCACTGCTGCTCGGACTGGCGTCCCCGACGGCGGGAGTCGTCCGCGTGCAAGGCGATGCGCTGGACCGCCGGGATCGACGTCAACGTCGAGGGTTGCGCCGTCTGGTTCAGCCGGTGTTCCAGGACCCCTACTCATCACTGGATCCCCGACAGCGCGTCGACCGCATCATCGCCGAACCCCTGCAATCCCTGCAGATCGATTGGTCGGCGGACAAACGCAGCGAGGCGGTTGTCGACGCACTAGCCGACGTCGGTCTGGATGCTGACGCACGCCACCGCTACTCGCACGAATTCTCCGGAGGCCAGCGTCAGCGGATCGCGATCGCCCGGGCGCTCGTGTCATCGCCGAAAGTCCTGGTGGCCGACGAGCCCGTCAGCGCACTCGACATCTCCACCCGGATCGAGGTGATCGAACTTCTCGACGGGTTGGCCCGCAGCCGCGACATGACCATCGTGATGGTGTCGCACGATTTCAGTGTTGTAGCCGCACTCTGCCCGCAGATGTTGGTCCTGCATGCCGGAAAGATCGTCGAAGCAGGCTCGACGCTCGACGTCATCGCCAATCCGCGGGAAGAATACACGCAGCGGCTAGTGGCCAGCATCCCGCGCGTTCAACGATGATGACAGTGCTCCCTCGATGACGGATCACACAGCGTCAAGCAGCATTAGAATTGCCGGCAACCAACGGCGGCGGAGCCTGTCAACCTGAATGAGGCACCGTTGCGCGGTATTTACTGAGCATTCTCCTCTGGTTGGTCGGGGCGGTTGATCCACGAGGTTTCGGGGATCTGCGGTGGTTCGGGCGGTTTGCGGACGAACCGTTCGGGGTGTGCGGTGTAGGCGGCGTCGAGTACGCCGGCACGCTTGTCGCGGATTGCCTCGGCGAGGCCATAGTGGACGTCGGCGGGGGTATGCAATCCCAGCCCGGTGTGGCGATGTTCGTCGTTATACCAAGGGAAGAAGATTTGACAGTGCCGTCG
>CAZVST010000080.1:0-17952 GCA_964629725.1 uncultured Mycobacterium sp. | reverse complement strand
TCACGCTCCGTTCTGTGGGAGCCCCGGGGTGCAATCCCCCGGGGCCACCCGGCGGGCTAGGTGCAATCCCAGGCACGGGCGGACGGCTCGATGGTCCTCGAGGGCGTTCTGCGGGCCGCCGCGGAGCCGGGAAAGGTCGAATCCGAGCTGCGGCGCTCGGAGGAGCGGCACCGATTGCTGGTCGAGAACGCCTGGGACGTGATCTGGAGATGGCGCCGGACGGCTCAGTCACGTACGTCAGTCCGGCAATCGAGCGGGTGCGCGGGTTCACTCCGCAGGAGACGATGGCCCAGACACCTGACCAGACCAACCCGCCGGCCTCGGCGGAAATTGTGGCCGAGTATGTCAGCCGTCTGTTCGACGCGATCGGCAAGGGAACCGAGCCGCCGGAGTTCCGCGGGGAGCTTGAGTACTACCGTCGAGACGGGTCGATCATGTTCGGCGAGTTGCAGGTCGTGCCCCACGTCGCCGCTGACGGGACCGTCGTCGAGATTCTTGGGGTGACCCGCGATTTCAGCGAACGAAAGCAGCTCGAAGCTGCTGAGGCCCGCTACCGCAAGCTGATCGACAACTCCGTCATCGCGACGAATCTGCCCCGTAGGCATGTTCAGCGACACCGAGGTCACGGCCAACAGCATCGTACTCCCGCCCGTTTGTCAGATCCTGCTCTACAGCGACGGCGTGTTCGATCTGGTGTTGCCGGGCGGTCAGTTGTGGACGCGGGCGGACTTCGCGGATCTCTGCACTGAGCTTGCCGTCGGACCGGACTGGTCCCTCGACGGACTCATCGGGAGACTCCAGCACTTGACCGCCACCGACGTCCTCGAAGATGACTGCACGCTCGTCAAGCTGAGCATCGACTAACACTCGCCCGGTGCTGATGGGCCAAGTCCGCTAGACCCAGTAGGGCACCCGGGCGCGGTAGTGCTTGAGAGCCAGTGCGGCCGCGCACCAGCCCAGCACCGTCAGCACGATCACCACGATCCAGTGCCGCGGCTCTTGGTGCGCCCCGAGCAGGGGTGCCCGCAGAATGTCGAGGTAGTGCAGGAGCGGGTTGAGTTCGATGATCCGCCACCACTTCCCGGCGCCTTGGCGCTCAAGGATGTTCGCGTTCCAGATGATCGGCGTCATGAAGAACAACAACTGCACCAACGACGCCAGTAACGGCGCGATGTCGCGGTAGCGGGTGGCCAGGATCCCGAAACAGAATGAGACCCAAACACAGTTGAGCATGATCAGCACCAGCGCCGGCAACACCGTGAGATCGGCCCACGACCACGGTTTGGGAAAGATGATCGCGATGATCACGAAGATCACCAGGTTGTGTGCGAAGAGGATCATCTGCCGCCACACCAGTCGGTACACGTGCACGCTCAGCGGAGTCGGAAGTTGTTTGATCAGGCCCTCATTGGCGATGAATACCTCGGAGCCTTCCAGAATCGAGGCGTTGATCATGTTCCAGATGATCAAACCCATCGTCACGTAGGGCAGATGCTCCGAAAGCTCCAGCTTGAACAGTTTGGAATACAGCAGACCCATCGCGATCGCGGTGGTCCCGGTGGCGATGGTGATCCAGAACGGGCCAAGCACCGACCGCCGGTACTTCTGCTTGATGTCCTGCCAGCCGAGGAACAGCCACAGTTCACGCTTGGAGAATCCCTCGACCAGATCACCCCAGGCACGGGCGAACGTCTTGGACTGGTCGGCCGCGTCGATGATGGTCATGTGCTGCTCCCGGGGGGAAGGAACTTCTCCTGACGGCCCAAGCGGCGCAATCGCATCCACTCTCGGAGGCCGGAGGGATCGCGGCGGGCCACCAGGAAGAACCAGCCGAAGCGCAGCCACTCCTGGGGTAGCAGCCTGCGCAGGCCGGGCTGGGACAGGATGTAGCCGCGGTTGCGGTAGGTGAAGTACCGCTTGACCGGATCATCGGGATACTGGGTGTGCATGCGGCCGCCGAGGATCGGCTTGAACTCGTCGCTGCCGTAAGGGTGCAGATAGACGGTGTCGAGGCAGGTGCCGAACGGCAGACCGCTGCGCGTAAGCCTTCGGTGGACATCGTATTCGTCCCCGCGGACGAACAGCCGAATGTCGGGAACCCCCACTGCGGCAATGGTTTCAGCCCGGAACAGTGCGCCGTTGAACAACGACGCGTAACCCGGCAGCAGATCGCTGTCCGGAGCGTCATGCGTCCGCAGTTCATCGACGCGCCGCCGCCATGCCAGCCCCCGGCGCAGTGGAAAGGCCAAGGTGTCGGGATCCTCCAGTGAGCACACCATCGGGGACACCTCGGCCAGGTCATGCCGCCGAGCGCAGGCCAGCAGAGTGGCCAGCACCTCGGTATCGCGGGGGCGGCCGTCGTCGTCGGCCAGCCACACCCAGTCAGCGCCCAGCGCCAGCGCTTGCAGCATGCCCAGCGCGAATCCGCCTGCGCCGCCGAGGTTGCGGTGCGAGCCGATATAGGTTGTCGGAACAGGTTGCGCCGCAACGAGATCGCGAACCCGGGCTTCGTGATCGTTGTCGACGACGATCAGGTGGTCGATCACCCGGGTCTGGGCGGTCACCACGTTCAGCGAGGTGGACAACTCGTCGGGCCTGCGATGGGTGACGACGACGGCGCACACCATCTCCGTCATGGTGCGGCGTCCGTGTGCTCGCCGCCCGAGTCGGCGGCCGCGGACCACTCGCCGGCGTGTTCGGCGAGCACATCGCGGACATGCCGGGCGGCGTCCTCGCCCTCGTAGGCTTGCACCACCTCTTCGATGCCCCCGGTCAAGCGGATGGTGCCGTGATCGATCCACATCGCCGTCTTGCACAACCTTGCCAGGAACTCGTTGGAATGGCTGGCGAAGACCAGGATTCCGGACCGCTCGACGAGCGCCTGCAGTCGCGCCCTGGCCTTCGTCAGGAACTCGGCGTCCACTGCGCCGATGCCCTCGTCGAGCAGCAGGATCTCCGGGTCGATGCTGGTGACCACGCCCATCGCCAACCGAACCCGCATGCCGGTGGAGTAGGTGCGCAGCGGCATCGACAGGTATTCGCCCAGTTCGGTGAATTCGGCGATCTCGTCGACCTTGGCCAGCATCTGCTTGCGGGTCTGCCCCAGGAACAGGCCGCGGATGATGATGTTCTCGTAGCCGGTGATCTCCGGGTCCATCCCGACGCCGAGGTCGAACACCGGTGCCACCCGGCCGCGTATGACGGTCCGGCCGCGGGTGGGTTCGTAGATTCCCGACAGCAGCCGCAGCAGCGTCGACTTGCCGGCGCCATTGTGGCCCACCAGGCCGACACGGTCACCCACCTTCAAGGTCATGGTGATATCGCGGAGCGCCTCGATCACCACCACGTTGTCGGCGTTGCGCCCGATGGTCCCGCCGGCCTTGCCCAGGAAAGCCTTCTTCAGCGAGCGGGTCTTCGCGTCGAAGATGGGGAACTCGACCCAGGCGTCACGGGTCTCGATGTAAGGGTCGGGTGCCAACGGGGATACCTATAAGTACTGCCCGGTCGCGTGCGCCCCGCCGCTCCCGGGGGCGGGCATGCCGGGCGGCAGCGCCCCCTGGCGCATCTGTTCCAGCTGTGCCCGCGCGGCCATCTGCTGGGCGAACAACGCCGTCTGGATGCCGTGGAAAAGACCCTCCAGCCAACCGACCAGCTGCGCCTGGGCGATCCGCAGTTCGGCATCCGACGGGATCGAGTCCTTGGTGAACGGCAGCGCGAGCCGCTGAAGCTCCTCTCGCAGTTCCGGCGCCAGACCTTCCTCCAGTTCCCTGATGCTGGTGGCGTGGATCTCACGCAGCCGGGTGCGGCTGGCGTCGTCCAGGGGAGCGGCCTTCACCTCTTCCAGCAGTTGCTTGATCATGGTGCCGATTCGCATCACCTTCGCGGGCTGCTCGACCAGATCGGTCACCGAGCGCTGCTCATCGACGGCCGCGGCGTCCGCCTGTTCCTGGCCGGTGATGATCTCGATGCTGTCGTCGTCGGAGTTCGCTGTCATGCTGCTCAGCATTCCCTCGTATTCCTCAGTGTCTTTTTCTTACTGGCCACGGGCTTCTCCCCGCCATTCGTAGATGCGGGCACCGCCGTTGTCGTAGATCTTGGCCCACGACGCCGACGTGTCTAGTGAAACTAGCCCATCTGGCATGACGAACCCGCGGACGACGGGGCCGCTGATGAGCACGTACTTGATGTTCAGTGCCCGTACCGCGGCGGCGACCCTCGGGTCGTGGTCGGCGTCGTCGGCGTAGGCCCAGAAGATGAAGCGGTTGTGGCCAGGGCCTTGTTGCACCGGATAGTCGTAGTGCGTCCACAGCGGGTGCAGCCCGGCCACTGCGTACATCCAGGCGGTGCCGTCCACGTTGGCGTTGCCGATCAGGGTGTCGTGCGCGTCGGGCAACTGCGCGAGGTAGGCGAACGCCTGCAGATCCCGGTCGTCGACGATCACTTGGTCGTACTTGTCTCCCATCAGGAAGCGGTGCCGCGGGAAGTAGTGCCACGCCAGGCCGACGCAGGCGGCCACCAGCATGACGGCGATCGCACCGTCCCAGACCGAGTGGCGCGGGTCGCGTCCGCGCTTCCGTGCGAGCCGCCCCATCCACGTCACTGCCAGCAGTGCGGCCCAGAAAAGCGCCATCCCGGCCATCGGCGTATAGAGCAGGGTGACCACACCGGACAACCGGCGTGGGTCGTTGTAGAACAGGTTGCTGTATTGGCGGACGACGGCACCCAACGGTCCGCCGAACGGGGCCGAGGAATACACGATCGACACGACGAGTAGCAGCCACACCGCGGCCGGCCACCAGGTGCGCCGGTACAGCAGCAGCAGGAAGCCGACGCCGGCCAGCACGATGAGGATGTTCTGAATCGGGAAGTCGTTGAGGTGACGGGTGTGCTGCACGACGGCGTCGAACAGCCCCTTCGTTCTTCCCTCGTGGGTGAGGAACTCATGGCCGGTGATGATCTCGGCCTGCTGAAGCACCCCACGGAATTGCGGGAGCAGAATGGCGAAGCTCGCCAGCCCGATGCAGCCCAGCGTGACCGCGTCTGCCCCGCGGCCGCGGCGGGGTTGGCGCAGCGCATCGAGAAGCCACCACGCCGCCAGGAAGGTCACCAGCACGACGCCAGCGGTGATGTGCACCGAGAACACCGCGACAACCCCGAGCACCGCGAGCAGGATGCGGTCGGGGTGCGCGAAGGCCGACGTCACCAGGACGAAGGCGGGGATGGCGATGCCGTACCCGGTCATGTTGGCCATCGAGGCGGTGTTGAACTCGACGTAGGGCACTGCGGTGAACGAGGCGCTCAGCCCGGCCGCCGTCGCAGCCGCGGCGGCCGTCCGCCATCGTGTGGTCCGGTCGATGAGCAGCTGCCAGGTCAGCAGGGCGGCGCTGAGCGGAAAGAGCCACACCGCGGCGGCCAACGAGCTGAGGGTGTAGGCGGTGGTCGGCGCGGCACCGGTCAGCTGCGCGAACACCGCGGCCAGCGCGTGGAAGGTCGACGGGTAGTACAGCGGTTCCTTGGTCTCCACATTGCGCAGCTCGCCCATGTGGGTCGGTGAGGCCTGCCCGGTGTCGAGAATCCACCGAATGGTATTGCCGTGCCAGACCGCGTCCCAGTTGCTGGGGATCGATTGCCAATGGGGCAGGCCAAGCCAGCCGGCGTAGGCGATGGCCGCCGCTCCGAACGCCACGCCGGCCCCGGCCGTGATGGCGGCCCAGTCCGGTCCGCGGTTTGCCGCGGTAAGCGGGGATAACGCGGGTTTGCGGCGTCCCAGCAAAATTCGGTAGACGAACGCAACCCCGCTGACCCCGGCCAGGACCGCCCCGCCGCTGAAGATGTTCCAGCGAATGCCCAGCGCTCCGAACGGCACGACCGCCAGGGCGACGACGCCATAAGTGAGCACCGGCCCCACCGCGACGGCCAGCGGCCAGCGCAGACCGGCGGCGCGACCGACGACGGCACCGGGCGCGATCAACAGTAGGACCGCGGTCAGGACTCCGGTGCCGAAGTTCACTGCCTTAGTATGGTGTCGCGGTCGGGATCACCGCCGGGCGGGTTGTGCGGCTGTTCGCCGCCGAAGACGCCGGGTTAGCTGGGTGGGTCCCTGCCAGTTTCCACGACGGGTCGAAGGTGGTGCGATGGCATACGACGTTGCTCGTGTGCGCGGCCTCCATCCGGCTCTCGGTGACGGGTGGATGCGCTTCGACGCCCCGGCCGGCATGGCGCTCCCCGAGACCGTGGCCACCACGGTCTCGACCGCTTTCCGCGGTGCCATGGCTAACATTCACTCCTCACATCCGGCGGCTCTGCGCAGCCTCGCATTGCTGGACGCCGCCCGTCGGGCGGTCGCTGATCTGCTCAACGCGGACCCGGCCGGCGTCGTCCTCGGACCGGATCGCGCCGTGCTGCTCGCGTCGTTAGCCGACGCGTCGTCGACCCGGGCGGGTCTGGGCAACGAGGTGGTGGTCAGCCGCCTCGACGACGAGGCCAACATCGCGCCCTGGCTGCGGGCCGCCGACCGGTTCGGCGCCAAGGTGAAATGGGCCGAGATAGACATCGAAACCGGCGAACTGCCGATCTGGCAGTGGGACGATCTGCTGACCCCCGACACCCGGCTCGCGGCGATCCCGTCGGCGTCGTCGACACTAGGGACGCTGGTCGACGTCCAGGCCGTAACCAAGCTGGTGCACCAGGTGGGCGGTCTGGTGGTCGTCGACCATTCCACGGCCGCCCCGTACCGGATTTTTGACATGGCCATGGTCGAGGCCGACGTGGTGGCCGTCAACGCCGCCGCATGGGGCGGCCCGCCGATCGGGGCGCTCGTCTTCCGCAATCCCGGACTGATTGACACGTTCGGGACGGTGTCGACCGATCCGAATGCCACCGGCGCCGCCCGTCTGGAACTCGGTGCGCACCAGTACGCACTGCTGGCCGGTGTGGTCGCCAGCGTGGAGTACCTCGCCGGGCTCGATGAGGAGGCTCAGGGCACGCGGCGTGAAAGACTCACGTACTCAATGGAATCTGCGCAGGATTACCTCGACACGCTATTCGAGTATCTGGTGACCTCGCTGCGGTCGCTGCCCCTGGTCGCGCTGATCGGGGATCCGCCCGTGCGGATCCCGGTGGTCAGCTTCGTCGTCGAGGGTGTCCCGGCCGAGCGGGTGGTTCAGCGCCTCGCCGACAACGACGTGCTGGCTATCGGCAATGCGACCTCACGCGTGCTGGATCTGATCGGAGTGGACGAGATCGGCGGCGCGGTGACCATCGGGCTGGCGCACTACTCGACCATGGCTGAAATCGACCATTTGGTAAGGACTCTCGCCTCGCTGGGCTGAGACGCGTCCTAGGGGCAGAGGTCGAGCAGCACCTTCCCGTACGTCTCGCCGGAGGCCAGCGCGCGATGCGCTTCAGCGACCTGATCGATCGGGTATCGGGCGCCGATCACCGGACGCACCGTGCCCGCGGCGATCATCGGCCACACCGACTCCACGACCGCGTCGACGATCGCCGCCTTGCCGTGCTGCCCACCGACTGGACGATTGCGCAGTGCCGTTCCGAGCACCGTCAGCCGCTTGGCGAGCAAGACCCCGATGTTGAGGTCGGTCTTGACCCCACCCTGCATCCCGATGATCACCAGCCGGCCGTCGAATGCGAGTGCGTCGAGATTGCGCTGAAAGTAGGAGGCCCCCATCAGGTCGAGGATCAGATCGGCGCCGTGGCCGCCCGTCGCTTCGCGGACCTTGCCCACGAAATCCTCTGCGGCGTAATCGATTAGCACTTCGGCGCCGAGTCCTGAGCACAACTCCAGCTTGGCCGGCGATCCGGCCGTCACCGCGATCCGGGCGCCCAGCGTCCGGGCGACTTGGATCGCGTGAGTGCCGATGCCACTCGCCCCGCCGTGCAGCAGAACGAATTCGCCGCGCGTCAACCTCGCTCTCATCACCAGGTTGGACCACACCGTGCAGGCAACCTCGGGCAGAGCGGCGGCATCCGCCACGCTGACTCCCCGTGGGATCGGCATGACCTGCTCGGCCGGCGCGGCAACGAGTTCGGCGTAACCGCCACCGCTTAGCAGGGCGCAAACCTCCTGGCCGACAACCAGATTGGTGACACCGGGCCCTACGGCGTCGATCACCCCCGACACTTCCAAGCCGATGATGTCGCTGGCACCAGGTGGGGGAGGATACTTCCCGGCGGTTTGCAGCAGGTCGGCTCGGTTGATGCCGGCCGCGTGCACCTTGATCAGCACTTCGCCCTCGCCGGCAGAGGGGGCCGCCACCTCCCGCCAGACCAGTTGACCGGAGCCCGGGACCACCGCGCGCATGCCAACCACGCTACCCCGGCGGAAAACCTCCGAACCGACCGAGGGAATCATTTACCATCAGCGCATGGGAGGCACCCAGACGGGGCGGACTGGCAGCGCTATGCCCGGATTGGATCCCGTCGAACAACGCGCCTGGGAAAACTTCCTCGATTCGGCCTTACGCATCTACGGCTCGCTGAACCGCACGCTGTCTGAGTCGCACAAGCTGAGCCTGGTCGACGTGCGACTGCTGGAGATCCTGGACACGTCTCAGACCGGATCGGCCCGCATGGGCGACCTCGCCGAACAACTGCTGTCTCTGCCCAGCCGGATGACGCGGCAGATCCGGCGGCTCGAGGATGCGGGTCTGGTGCGGCGGGAGGCCAGCCCGGAGGACGGCCGCGGTGTGCTCGCCAGCATCACCGAAAAGGGACGTGATGTGGTCGCCGTGGCGATGGTGACCTACAGCGATGCAGTTCGTGAGCGGTTCCTCGGACCGCTGACCCGTCCGCAGATTACGGCGCTGGGCGAGAACTGCCGTCGCCTGAGTACGGCGGCGAAGGCCAACGGCACCAACGGCAAGGCCAAGCGGAACTGAGTTGCGCGCTACGCTTGCCAGCGATTCAGATGCGCCGCGCGCTACGCTTGCCGGCGGTGGCGTGGCAGAGCGGCCTAATGCACTCGCCTTGAAAGCGAGAGACGGCTAACACCGTCCGGGGGTTCAAATCCCTCCGCCACCGCAGATCAGAGGACCACCCATGCTTTCTGCCGTTTCCCTGCTGCCCAAAATCTGACTCTTTCGCCGAGCCCCTTCACGTTTCTCCTCGGGAAGGCAATATTTTTCCTCGACAAGGCCATAATCTGCATCGGTGCGCGGAGAGTCCGCGAATAGGTGCGTGGCGGAGTATTAGGGAGCAGCAATGTCACTTTTGACGAGCTATGTCGGGCGGGTCGGCACTTTGGCGGTGGCTTTGGGTGTCGGGTCAGCAGTGTTCGCGATGCCGTGGGCCGGCGCGGACCGGGGCGCGGGCAGTTCTGACTCGTCGAATTCTTCCGACAATGGGTCGTCGGATTCCCCGGCATCCAAGCCGGTACATAAGCGCGGTCCGGTCAGCTCGGGCGTCTCCGCGCAGGGCTCGGATGACTCCTCGGACACGACGCACGCCAAACACCGCGGACAGTCGTCGGCCGACAACGATTCCGATGCGCCGGCACCTGCTGCTGCGGTGAAGCCGGCGGCGTCCGTTCCGGCGGCGGCGAATGTCGTCACCGCGCCCGTCGAGAGCGTTTCGGTGCCAGCCTCGGCCGCTACCGCATCCGCCACCGCTTCTGCCACCGTCCCCGCGGCGCCGGTCGCAAAGGTCAAGGGCAAGGCGTCTGCCGGTCCTTTCCTCTTCGGCGACGGAACCGCTGACCATCCGGACGCCGGTCTGTTCGGCGGCAACGGGTTCTCCTACGACGCCACGACGTGCACCTCGGGCGCGGCGTGCCGCGGTGGGCAGGCCGGTCTGTTCTGGGGCAATGGTGGTAACGGCTGGAACGGCGGCTTCGGAGGTTCAGCCTTCCTGATCGGCAATGGCGGCGCCGGCGGTGCCGGCATTGCGGCGGTGAACAGCGGAGCTGGCGGCGCCGGCGGCCTGGGAGGCGTGGTCTTCGGCAACGGCGGCACCGGCGGCGCTGGTGCGTCCTCGGCGAGCGGTGCCGCCGGTGCCGGCGGCGCGGGTGGAAATGCGGGCTTCCTGGCGCTGGTCGGGACGGCCGGTGCCGGCGGCGCCGGTGGCGCGGCCAGCGGAGCGGGCGGCGTCGGCGGCCGCGGCGGTGACGGCGGCGCCGGCGGCGGATTAGCGCTGCTGCGTTCGGCCGGCGACGGTGGCGCCGGTGGCGCGGCGACTGGTGCGGGCGGCGTCGGCGGCGCGGGTGGCACTGGTGGCACCGCTGGATGGGCTGCGCTGCTCATCCCGGGCGGACGTGGCGGTGACGGCGGCGCCGGTGGTGCCGGTTTGGCCAAGGGCGGCGCGGGCGGCGCGGGTGGCGCTTCCGGCATCACGAACGGGTTCGGTGGCACTGGCGGTGCCGGCGGCTCGGTTACCGGAGCCAGCGGCGACGGCGGTGCCGGCGGCGCGGGCGGTGGTACGGGCTCCCTGTCGTTCGGCGGCGGCGGCGGTGCCGGCGGTGCCGGCGGGAACGGCGGGACGACCACCGGCCTCGGCGGCGCGGGTGGCGACGGCGCTTCGGTGTCACCCATCTCGCCGATCAGCAATGGCGGTGCCGGCGGAACTGGTGGCAAGGGCGGCTCCGGTGGCGGAAAGGGCGGCTCCGGCGGCGCGGCCGCGTGGCTCTTCGGCAACGGCGGTGACGGCGGCAACGGCGGGGCCGCGCTGGTCACCGGTACCGGTGGCACCGGTGGTGCCGGCGGAACGGGCGCCCTCTTCGGCAAGAAGGGAACGGCGGGCGCCAACGGGGCCAACCCGTAGTCCCCTCACTACGAGGCAGGCCCCGCGGGATCCTCTGCGGGGCCTGCTCTTTTCCGTCTATTCGCCGATGAAGTTCGGCGGGCGCTTCTCGAACATCGCGGTGATCGCTTCCTTGAGGTCGTTCGACGGCAGGAACGCGGAGTTCCATGCCGCTACGTAACGCAGGCTGGCCGCCACGTCGTCGGTGCGCTGCTCGTCGAGTACATCCTTGATGCCGCGCACCGTCAGCGGGGAGTTGGCAGCGATCTCGGCGGCAGTGGCGTGCGCCGCGGCCAGACAGGCATCGGCGTCGGGCAGCACCTCGTTGACCAGACCGATCTTCTCGGCGCGGGCGGCGTCGATGTCCTTGCCCGTCAACGCCAACTCACGCAGGTGGCCGTCGGAGAGGATGTAGGGCAGCCGGGCCAGGCTGCCGACGTCGGCGACGATCGCCAGTTTCACCTCGCGCACCGAGAACTTCGCGTCGGCGCTGGCGTAGCGGATGTCGGCCGCGCTGATCAGGTCCACGCCGCCGCCGATGCACCAGCCGTGGACCGCGGCAATGGTGGGCGTCCGGCAGTCAGCGACCGCGGTGATGGAGTCCTGCAGACGTTTGACGGTGGTGTGGAACTTCGCGCGCGGGCCGGCCGACGCCCCGCCCCCCGATCCCGAGCCGCCGTCCACCGACGGCAGGCTGCCGCCCATCGACAGCAGGTCGAGCCCGTAACAGAAGTTGTTCCCCGATCCGTTGAGCACGATGGCGCGCACCTCGGGATCGGCGTCGAGCTCGCCGAACACCACCGGCATCTCGTTCCAGAACGCCGGGCCCATCGCGTTGCCCTTACCCGGTCCCAGCAGGGTGACCTGGGCGACGTTGTCCTTGACCTCAACGGCGAGTGCCTCGTTGCTGCTCATGGCTCTTGAGGCTACGACTCAGTCCTCAGATGTACATCGCGGGGTCGATGTAGGTGGTCGGATCCACCAGCGGCTCACGCTGCCGGTCACCGCGGCGGCGGATCACCGCGGGAATCCCGGTGGCAATCGATTCTTCCGGAACACCATGGGTGACAACGGCATTCGCGCCGACAGCACTATCGTTGCCGATGTGCACCGGCCCCAGCACCTTGGCCCCGGCCCCGATGGTGACCCGGTCACCGATGGTCGGGTGCCGCTTGCCGTGCTCCAGGGAACGCCCACCGAGGGTCACCGCGTGGTACAGCATCACGTCGTCGCCGATCTCGGCGGTCTCGCCGATCACCACGCCCATGCCGTGGTCGATGAAGAACCGCCGCCCGATCGTGGCGCCCGGGTGGATTTCGATGCCGGTGAGAAACCGGGTGAACTGGCTGAGCACCCGGGACACTCCGCGCAGTGCCGGGACCGACCACAGGCGGTGTGCCAGCCGGTGCGACCAGATGGCGTGCAGACCCGAGTAGACCAGGGCGTTCTCGATGTCGCCGCGGGCGGCGGGGTCGTGTACCCGGGCGTTGCGAAGATCCTCGCGCAGCGTCGCCAGCAGCGTCGCCAGCAGCGTCACCGGCTAGTCCCGGATGTCTTCGAAGAGCAGCGTGGAGATGTAGCGCTCGCCATAGTCGCAGACGATGGCGACGATCAGCTTGCCGGCGTTCTCGGGGCGTTTGGCCAGTTCCAGCGCCGCCCAGACGATAGCTCCCGACGAGATGCCGCCCAGGATGCCTTCCTCGGTGCCCAGCTCACGGGCCACCCGGATGGCGTCGTCGAGTTCGACGTCGATGATCTCGTCGTAGCTCGACCGGTCGAGGACCTCGGGGACGAAGTTGGCGCCGATGCCCTGGATCTTGTGCGGCCCGGCCTTGCCCTCGGTCAGAAGCGGGGAGTCTTTCGGCTCGACGCCGACGATCTGCACGCCCGGTTTGCGTTCTTTGAGCACCCTGCCGACCCCGGTGATGGTGCCGCCGGTGCCGATGCCGGCGACGAAGATCTCGACCTGGCCGTCGGTGTCGTCCCACACCTCCTCGGCGGTGGTCGCCGCGTGGATGGCCGGGTTGGCCGGGTTGGCGAACTGGTTGGCCGCCACGGCGTTCGGCGTCTCGGCGATGATCTGCTTGGCCCGAGCCACCGCTCCGGCCATCCCCTCCGATCCGGGGGTCAGCACGATCTGCGCCCCGTAGGCCCGCAACATCACGCGGCGCTCGGTGGACATCGTCTCGGGCATCGTGAGGATGACCTTGTAACCGCGCGCTGCAGCGACCATGGCCAGGGCGATCCCGGTGTTACCGCTGGTCGCCTCGACGATCGTGCCGCCGGGCTTGAGTTCGCCGGAGCGTTGGGCGGCGTCGATGATGGCCGCGCCGATCCGGTCCTTGACGCTGTTGGCGGGGTTGTAGAACTCCAGCTTGGCCACCACCGCAGCGTCGAGGCCCTCGGTCAGGCGGTTGAGCCGGACGAGCGGGGTGTGCCCGATCAGCTCACTGACGTTGGCGTAGATCCTGCCCACGGTTGGCTCCTCCTGAATGCGGTTGCTGGCTTCTACGCTAATCGCTGGGCTGCTGCCGGCGGGTCAGCGGCGTATCCACGCCTCGGCAAAGGTCAGGAACGCGTCGTTCTCCTCGCGTGCCCCGATGCTGATGCGGGCCCCTTCGTTGCCGTATGGGCGGACCAGCACGCGGGCCTGAGCGGCCGCCTGTGCGGCGAAGTCGGCGGTCTGCTCGCCCAGCGGCAGCCACACGAAGTTCGCTTGCGACGGCGGGACGGTGTAGCCGAGCTCCTCCAATCGGGCGCTGACCCGCCGGCGTTCGTCGACCACGGCGTCGGTGCGGGTCAGGAGTTCGTCGGCGGCCTGAACTGACGCGATGGCTGCGGCCTGGGAGATGGTGCTGGCGGTGAACGGCACGTACACCTTGCCCAGTGCCGTGATGATCTCCGGGTCGCCGACGGCGTAGCCCACCCGCAAGCCCGCCAGCCCGTAGGCCTTCGAAAAAGTCCGCAGCACAACGACATTGGGGTACTGCCGGGCCAGGCCGAGGCTGTCGGGCAGCATGCCGTCGCGGATGTATTCGACGTAGGCCTCGTCGATGACCACCAGGATGTTCGATGGCACCGCCGCGACGAAGCGGGCGAGTTCGTCGGGGTCGACCACCGTCGAGGTGGGGTTGTTCGGATTGCAGACAAAGATCAGCCGGGTGCGGTCGGTGACCGCGGCCAGCATCGCGTCGAGGTCGAAGGTGTGATCGCGCAACGGCACCTGCACCGGCGTCGCGCCGGCCACCCGCACCTGCAGCGGATAGACCTCGAAGCTGCGCCAGCCGAACACCACCTCGTCGCCGACGGTGCAGGTGATCTGGATCAACTGCTGGCACAGGCTCACCGACCCGCAGCCGACGGCGATCTGGTCCGGCCGGACGTCTCCGTCACTGCTGAGGTGGCGGGCCAGGTGCTCCTTGAGTTCGACGTGACCGTTGTCGGGGTAGCGGTTGATGGTCTCGGTGGCGGCGGCGATCGCGGCCCGGACGCTGGGCAGCGGCCCGTGCACCGTTTCGTTGCTGGCCAGCTTGATGGCGCCGGGCACCGTCTTGCCGGGGGTATAGGCGGGGAGATCGGCCAGTTCGGGGCGCAGACGCGCAGTCACAGGCTCGAGTCTAGGGGCGGGCCGGGGTTGCTCCGGACGGGCTCTGGCCTGGCTTTGCCATCCATCGGCGGCCCTTGTACGCTCTCGTAGGTTCAGGAGGCGTGCCAGAGCGGCCGAATGGGACTCACTGCTAATGAGTTGTCCCCCTTAAAGGGGACCGGAGGTTCAAATCCTCTCGCCTCCGCCGCGGCTGACACGTCAGCCACGACACAACTGAAGATCGGCGCCCGTAGCTCAACGGATAGAGCATCTGACTACGGATCAGAAGGTTAGGGGTTCGAATCCCTTCGGGCGCACCATCTACCAGCGGAAATACCCCGCATCGGGAGTGAAGATCTCGGCGAGTCCGATGCGTGCCGCGGCCAAGGACAGCGCGTTGGCATAGAGGGTGCCGGCAATGGCGAGGCCGTAGGTGTCGCCGGTCTTGACGGGACCGGGGTCGTGGTCCGCGTTCGCGGCGACACACGGACGTCTTCAACGGCTCCTTCGACGGGCGTCAGAGCGCCGGGCGCTTGGCCTCCGAACCTCAGTCCTCGTGGTCGACGACCTCAGCCGGCCACATCACGATCGCCGTCGCCGACGATGGGCGCTAAGTCATCCGACCACAACACGCTTCGTTACCTCTTCGAGTGGCTTAGGTTCGGGCCTCGGCGCGTCTGTAGGCGCGTGGCCAGCCGTCAGCGCGGAGTCCCGCGGATCGACTAACCGCAGTCGTGACCGGCAACCGTGGCGGCGGGATTCGGGTGATCAACTACTCGGTCTTGGTCGCCCGGCCGACGGCGAACTCGGACGAGGGGGCCGGCACCCAAGCCGGCAAAGGCGTCGGTATCGGCACCCACTCGTGACGTGTGGCGGCGATGGTGAATCCGGCCTCTGCGAGAGCGCGTTCGACATCGCGGTGGGTGTGGCAGTTGCCGGACAGCCGTGGCCACACAGTTGCGTCGGCCAGTCGCTGCACCCGTCCGGGCCACCCCGCACTCGCGACGTGTTCCAAAAAACGCAACTCGCCACCGTCCTTGAGCACCGATCTAATCTGCGACAAAGCATGTCCCAGGTCGGCGACTGAACACAGAACCAGGGCGCATACGACTGCGTCGAAAGGCTCTGCGGCGGGAAGGGTTTCGATCGATGACGGGACTACCGTCACCGGCACGGGGGCTGCGGTGGCCGCATCCCTCGCCTTGGCGAACAGGCGGGGCTCGGGTTCCAATGCAACCACCTCGCGCACCATATCGGGGTAGAACCCGAAATTTGTCCCGGTACCGGCCCCCACTTCGAGCACTCGGCCAGAGAGGCCGGCGAGGCTTTCCCGCCTCAGATCGCGCAGCGCCTCGGACGCTCGGGCGGACTTCATCGTCCACACCCGCGCGAAGAACGGGTGATCGAACCTCTGGGTTGACATGTTGCGGTTGAGATTATCCGGGCGATCGGGTGGCGAATTGGTTAACGGGCTGGGATCAAGTCCGTTTGCCAGAGGGTGTTAGCGCCGCGGAAAAGCCCACCGGGCGCTGACTAATTTGAATCTCGCGGAGCGCAAACCCCGACTTGGCTGTCTCGTCGGCTTCCGCGACTCACACAGATGCGGTGCTTGCTGCGGCCAGAACCGGAACGTATTCGCGGTCGTGCGCCTGCGCCTGTGCCGCCTGTTCGTCCCCGTCCGGATCAAACGTGTTGTAGACGTCGCGGTCGAGTAAATGCTCACTGTTGGCGACGATGACCGACGCGGTTGCGGCGGCAGTCACGTTGTTGAGGGTTCGAGCCATGTCGACGATCGCACTGATCGGCAAGGTGAGGATCACGACCTCCAGTGGCAGGCCGGCGGCGGTGAGGACGGTGATGGCCACGATGGTGGCAGTCCCCGGCACACCGGCGGTGCCGATTGAGACCAGCACACCAATGATGACCAGCCGAAGGTAGTCGACCGCGGTGTAGTGCAGGCCGAAACCGTTGATGGCGTATATCGCCAGGATCATCGGCCAGATTCCAGCGCATCCGGGCATCCCGATCGTGGTGCCGAGCGGCGTAGTGAAACCGGCGATCTCCGCGGGGACGCCGAGCCTGCGGGTTTGAATGGCCGTCGAGACCGGGAGCGTCCCGGCACTGCTCTGGGTGGTGAAAGCAGTGAGCTGAGCGGGGAAGAATTTCCGGTGGAACGTAATCGGGTTGAGTCCGGTGACCACCTTCAGCAGGATCCCGTGGACGACGTAGGCGTAGAAGAGGCACAGCGCGAGCGAAACCCACAGCAATTTGAGCAGCGGTTTAAGGGAACTGAGGTCGCCGGCGAGATCGGACACCGCGACAGCCGTCAGCGCCAACACGGCGTAGGGAGTGAGCCGAATGATGAACCCGACGACCTTGTAGACGATCGTGCGGGAGGTCTCGATCCCGTCCTTGGCCCATTGCACCTGCTCGGGATGGCGTTCGGCGATCAAAGCGATCGAGATTGCCACCAGCAGGGAGAACACGATGATGGGGATCACCTGGTTGTTGGCGATTGACTCGAAAATGTTGCGGGGAAAAAACTCCACGATGACCTGAGTGAACGGCTTCTCCTTCGCCTGGAGATTGCTCAACTCGCCAGCGTCGACGGCCTGGGCGCCCAGGTTTGCGCCTTTGCCCACGCCAAGCGGGACGGCGACCGTCAACGTCAGCAGGATTGCAAGCAGGTTCAACAACAGAAGCCAAAACACCGATTTGCCACCGATGGAACGCAATTCCGAAATCGATCCCAACGAGGTAACTGATGACAGAACGGAGACGATCACCAGCGGTGCGACGATAGCCAACAAAAGCCGGATGTAGATCGAGCCGATCGGCTCAAGCAGACCGGTGTATCCCTTGAACACCCATCCGAGAAGTGCGCCGGCGAACAGGGCCAGAATTGTGATCAGGCTGAAGTTAAGCCTCCTACGATGGAGGAACGAAATACCAACGAAGGCAACCAAAGTCACCGCGAGTGCCAGATAGTCCAAAGCCGGGAAACTCATACTTGGACGGTATCGCTCAGGAGCTGGAACCCATCGTCTCCGGCAACGGCTGATCGGGAGTTCGGAAGGTCACCGGGGTGCCGCACACCACCGTTCTGGTGACGGTGCACAGCCGGTCATGGCTTTGCTGGAGGGCCGTTGGTAGATAGCTGCGCGCGCGCTCACCGCCGTCGTCGTCAGGGAACTCAGCGTCGAAGGTGGCCTCGATGTCGACCAACCGGTTGCCGTGTTCGTCGCGGATCTTGTTGGCGCGCACATCGACCGCGAAATACTCGAAGGTCGAGCGTTTTCGGATCAGGAAATCGACGTCGAGAGCCGCGCATCCGCCGATCGCCGCGAGCAGCAGCTCGACGGGAGTGAAATCGGCGCTGGACCCATCGCCGATATTGATGACTCCCCCACGATCGTTGACGATCGCAAATGCCCCCGGCCCGGTGTGATGCAGTGTCACTGCGCGAAGGGGGGATTCGTTTTCGCTCATGGCATTTCGTCCGTCCGCCCTCTCTACTTATCACTGAACGATGCGCCGGTTGAGCGGACACCTGATCAATACAGGATCGAACGGTAAGTCTATCCACAGGCTCGGTGCCCGGTGCGGTCGGCGCA
>CAZVST010000079.1:0-18614 GCA_964629725.1 uncultured Mycobacterium sp. | reverse complement strand
GAACACTCGCGTGGCTTGACATCCGTTAGGAACTCAAGCGGGACGGTCTGGGCGGAAATTAAATTTGTCGGAGGGCCGACCTAGGGTGCACCCAACCGCAATGCACACCGTGTTGCCACCGTTGAGGAGACCGATATGGGATACCGCACACCCAGGACGGATGAGCCCGTGGTCATCGACTGCGACGAGTGCGCGGTCCGGGGACCGGGTTGCCGGGAGTGCGTGGTCAGCGTGCTGCTTGGAGTACCCGAAACTTTGCTGGAGGACGAGCGGGCAGCGCTGGAAGTGCTCGCCGAAGCCGGCATGGCACCGCGGTTGCGGCTGGTTCCGATCCGGCGGGACGGTGACTCCGGGCTGGCAAGCTAGTCTGGTCAACGGCCCCGGTTCTGAGGCTGGTGTTGTTCATGTGACGCAAGTTCTTAGCGTCTGTGTTGGACAAAGCCGTTGCCGTTTCGTAACCTAGCCGAGACCTAAGACACATTTGCAGGCAGTTCGACGGGTTCAGTCGACGCAGTCAAAGGATTCGAAGTCTTGAAATTTGACCGCATGTCCCTGACGGATTTCGTTGTCCGTAAGCCGTTGGTTGGCGCAATCGTCAGTATGACGGCCATCACGGGCGTGTGGGCCACCGCGGCGGTAGCCGACCCCGCCGAAGATGCGCTGGCCAAACTCAACGAGCTCTCTCGGCAGGCCGAGCAGCTCACCGAGTCCATGCACTCGGCCGAAGTCGACCTCGACAAGAAGGTCCACATCCAGGCCGAGGCGGACCGCAAGCACACCGAGGATCTCGCCGCTCTGGACGCCGCGAAGGCACAGCTGTTCACCTACCAGGGCAACGTCGACAAATTAGCTGCTTCGGTCTACATGGGCGGCCGCACCGACGGATTCAACGCAATGCTGACGGCGGCCTCTCCGCAGAACCTCATCGACAAGATGTCGGTGCAGCGGGTGATGGCCCACGAGATGTCCGAGCAGATGCGGAATTTCCGCGCTGCCAACCAGCAGGCCGTGGTCGTCGAGGAGGCTTCGGCCACATCCGCCGCCGACGCCAAGACCGCAGCCGACGAAGCCGCCGCGGTCCGCGCCGACCTGCAGCGCAAGCAGTCTGAACTGCAGGTTCAGATCACCTCGGTCAAGGCCCGTTACGCCATGCTCACCGCGGTGCAGCAGGCTGCCCTGGCCTTGCCGTCCGCGCTCCCGCCGTCGGTGATGGCCCGGCAGGCGGATCTCGCCGCGCTCGCGGCGGTGCCCCGCCCGGGCGGCGGTGCCGGAAGCGGCGCCGGAGCGTCCGCCGTCCAGGCTGCGCTCAGCCGGCTGGGTGACCCGTACGTGTGGGGCGGCTCCGGGCCGGGAGCCTTCGACTGCTCGGGCCTGGTGATGTGGGCTTTCCAGCAGTCCGGCGTCTTCCTGCCGCATTCCAGCCAGATGCAGTCCGGGGGCGGCCAGCCCGTCTCGATGGACCAGATGCAACCGGGCGACGTCGTGACCTACTACTCCGATGCCTCGCACGTCGGTCTGTACATCGGCGACGGCATGATCGTGCACGCCTCCACCTTCGGCGTGCCGGTCGCGGTGTCGCCGGTGAACAACGCCCCGATCTACAACGTCCGTCGGTACTGATCGGCGTCCGTCGGTACTGATCCCGTCTCGCGCCGCACTCGCGGCGGTTCTCGCCACCGAAGCGGTGGCTGCCGCCTTCTGTCTGCTGCATCCGGTCGCCGATCGGGTTGACCCGACCCCGCAGGCGTCCTCGGTAACGGCCGCCCCCGCACCGATCGCCGTCGGCGGCCGGCAGATGCGGCCGGTCAGCCTCGGCGGCGCCGGCACCGATGCGTTGCTCGACCGGGTCGCGGCCGATCTCGGCGGTGCCGTTGCCGCCGTCGAGCGGTTTTGGGGCATCGACTGGCCCCGCGACATCGTCGTCGTGGCCACCGGCACCGACACCGCATTCGCCACCGAGGCCCACCTCGATCCACGTCAGCAGTGGTCCGACATCGCCGCGGTGTCGGTGGCCGACGAGGTCGACGTCACCCGGCGCCAGGCCACCGGACAGCGCATCGTGCTCGCCCCCGGTGCAACCGACATGTCCGATCAGGCCTTGCGAGTGGTGTTGACCCATGAGCTTTTTCACTACGCGGCCCGGGCTGATACCGCGCCGGACGCCCCGCGCTGGCTCACCGAGGGCGTCGCCGACTTCGTCGCCCGGCCGCCGGCACCGCTACCGTCGGGTGCCGGCCGATCGCCGGCGCTGCCCAGCGACGCCGACCTGGACCGGCCCGGCCCCGACCGGTCCGCCGGGTACGACCGGGCGTGGTGGTTCGCCCGGTTCGTCGCCGACACCTACGGCGCCGACGCCCTGCGTCGGCTCTACACCCAGGCCTGCGGACCGGGCCACGGCGATCTTGCCACCGCCGTGCAGTCGGCCCTCGGCACCGATTTGCCCTCGCTGCAAGCCCGATGGGCGCATTGGCTCATCCGGTAGCAGCCGTACCCTCTACAGGCAATGACCCGGATTCTGCTGCTGACGAACGACTTCCCGCCACGCCGCGGCGGCATCCAGTCCTACCTTGAGCAGTTCGCCAACCGGATCGCCGCCGCCGGTGAGCACGAGCTGGTGGTGTACGCCCCGCAGTGGAAAGGCGCCGAAGTCTACGACCTCGCCGCGCCGTTTCCGGTCGTCCGCCATCCCGGCACCCTGATGCTTCCCGAGCCCGGCGTCGACCGGCGGATGCGCCGGCTGATCGCTGAGCACGACATCCAGACCGTGTGGTTCGGCGCCGCCGCGCCGCTGGCGCTGCTGGGCCCGCGCGCCCGGGACGCCGGGGCTCAGCGTGTGCTGGCGTGTACGCATGGTCACGAGGTGGGCTGGTCGATGCTGCCCTGCGCACGGACCGCGCTGCGCCGCATCGGCACCGACGCCGATGTCATCACTTACGTGAGCCGCTACACCCGCGGGCGCTTCGCGTCGGCGTTCGGACCGCGGGCCCGGCTGGAACACCTGCCGTCCGGCGTCGACGCCGACCGCTTCCGGCCCGACCCGGCCGCCCGTACCGAATTGCGGGCCCACTACGGCCTCGGGGAGCACCCCGTTGTGGTGTGCATCTCCCGGCTGGTGCCGCGCAAAGGCCAGGACATGCTGATCAGGGCGTGGCCGGATATCCGTCGCCGGGTGGACGGCGCCAAGCTGGTGATCGTCGGCGGCGGCCCGTACGCCGAGACCCTGCACCGGCTGGCCGCCGACAAGGGCGTCGAGGCCGATGTGGTGTTCACCGCGAGCGTGCCGAATGAGGAACTGCCCGGGCATTACGCCATGGCCGACGTGTTCGCGATGCCCTGCCGGACCCGGGGCGGCGGCCTGGACGTCGAGGGCCTGGGCATCGTGTACCTGGAAGCCTCGGCGACCGGCGTCCCGGTGGTGGCCGGCGACTCCGGGGGAGCGCCGGAAACCGTTCGGGACGGCGAAACCGGCCGGGTGATCGACGGGCGCTCCCACGATCAGCTCGTCGAGGCGATCACCGGGTTGCTCGTCGACCCTGCCACTGCCCGGCAGATGGGGGCGGCCGGTCGCAGCTGGGTACGCCGAGACTGGAACTGGGACACCCTCACCGAGCGGCTGGGGGATCTGCTCCGGGTGTGACCATTTTCCGATGTGACGACCGGTGTCCGTCTCGTCGGCGGCGATATGTGAAGCTGATGGAATGAGCAGCATTCAGGTTGCCGACGAGACCTTCGTCGCTGCCAGCCCCGCGGCGGTCGGTCGGGCCGTGGGGGATCGCGCCAGCTGGCGCCGATGGTTTCCCGACCTGCTGCTGGAGGTCGTCGAGGACCGCGGCGACAAGGGTGTCCGCTGGACGGTGGCCGGGCCGCTGACCGGGACGATGGAGATCTGGCTCGAACCGGTCCTCGACGGGGTGGTGCTGCATTATTTTCTGCACGCCGAGCCCACCGGGATGCGGCCGGCGGAGTTGGCGAAGTTGGATCTGCCCGGCATGGTCCACCGCCGTCGCGTCGCAGGCAAGCGAATGTCCTTCGAGGTCAAGAATGTGCTGGAAGCGGGACGGCCGGTGGGTGTGGCTCCCACCGTCTGAACCCGCCTCAAGCGGCCCCAGGGCGGGTACGGTGTGTCACCGGGCGCGACGTCATTTTCCGACCACGTCCGAGGAGCGATGGGTAAGCGGTAACTGTGGCTGACAAGACGGCGCAAACCATCTATATCGATGCGGACCTCCGCACCGTGATGGACGTCATCGCCGACATCGCCTCCTATCCGGAGTGGGTGTCGGAGTACACCGAGACCGAAGTCCTCGACGTCGACGCCGAGGGCTACCCGATCCTTGCGCGGCTGGTGCTCGACGCCGCGGTGCTGCGCGACACCATGGTGCTGGAGTACGACTGGCCGCCGGACCGGACCTCGGTGCGGTGGTCGCTGGTATCCAGCACCTTGCTCAAGGCGCTCGACGGCGCCTACCTGCTGACCCCCAACGGCCCCGGCACCGACGTCACCTACGAACTTTCGGTGGATCTGCTGATGCCGATGATCGGTCTGCTCAAGCGCAAAGCCGAGCGCCGGCTCACTGAGACCGCGCTCAAGGATCTCAAGAAGCGCGTCGAGGGCCCTCATGGATGACGGCGCGGCTAACCCGGCCCGCATCAGTTTCTTCGTGGGCAAAGGCGGTGTCGGGAAGTCGACGCTGGCCTCCGCGACGGCGATCGCGGCCGCGCAATCCGGAGGCAGAGTCCTGGTGGTCTCGACCGATCAGGCGCATTCCCTTGGCGACGTCCTGGGGGTGACGGTGGAGCCGACCGGCGACGCCGAACCGGTCCGCATCCTCACCGAGGAACGCGGCGGCGACACCGGCGGGGGACATCTTGATGCCCTCGCGCTGGACACCATGGCGCTGCTGGAGTCGGCCTGGCGCACGATCGCCCCGGTGCTGGCCGCCCGGTTCCCGGTCTCGGATCTCAAAGACATTGCGCCAGAGGAACTTTCGACGCTACCCGGCGTGCAGGAGATGCTGGGGCTGCGCCGGGTGGCTGGGTTGGCCGATTCCGGTCGGTGGGACCTCGTCGTGGTGGACTGTGCGTCGACCGCCGACGCGCTGCGGATGCTGACGCTGCCGGCGGCGTTCGGGTTGTACGCCGAGCGCTGCTGGCCGCGGCACCGGCGGTTGTCGGCTGTCGCGGATGACCCGTGGGCGGCGGCCACCGTCGCCCTCGTCGAGATGCTGCACACCGGCGTGGAGAGCCTCGCCGAACTCCTGGTCGACGAACGGGTCGGCGCCCACCTGGTGCTCACCCCCGAACGTGTCGTCGCCGCCGAAGCCGCCCGCACGCTCGCGGCGCTGGCCGTGATGGGGGTTCGGGTCAACGAACTCATCGTCAATCAGGTTCTGTTCCAGGATGATTCGTACGAGTACCGCAACCTGCCGGAGCACCCGGCCTTCGACTGGTACGCGGCGCGGATCGCCGAGCAGCAGTCGGTCCTTGATGAACTGGTCGCGACGAACGGCGAACTTCGCCTGGTGCTCACCCCGCACCTGCCCGGCGAGCCGATCGGCCCCAAGGCGCTGGTGCAGCTGCTCGACGAGGTGCGACGGCGCGACGGCGCCCCGCCGCCCGGGCCGTTGCGGCCCGTCGTCGACCGGGAGTCCGGTCGCGGCCTGGACGCCGTCTACCGCCTGCGGGTCACGCTTCCGCCACTGGATGCCGCGGCGCTGCGCCTCGGCCGGGCGGGCGACGACCTCATCGTCTCCGTCGGCAGCCTGCGCCGCCGGGTCCGGTTGGCCTCGGTCCTGCGCCGCTGCATCGTCACCGGAGCGGCGCTGCGGGGCAGCGAGTTGACTGTTCGCTTCCGGCCCGATCCCGACGTCTGGCCCGCCGCGCAGCAGGAGCAAGAGAAGGAGGCCGATCCCGCATGAGTTCTCCCCACCCCGACCTCGGCCCGGAGCTGCGCCAGCTCGCCCAGGCGATCCTGGACCGTCTCGATCCCGCGGTGCGTGCCGCGGCGGCCATGGCAGCAGAGTCGATGCGCGGGCCGGGACGCTGCGAGCAGGTGTGGTGCCCGGTGTGCGCACTGGTGGCGCTGGTCAATGGCGAACAGCACCCGTTGTTGACCGTGATCGCCGAGAACAGCGTGACCCTGCTGACCGTGGTCCGCGCCATGGTCGCCGACCCGCCGCCGCCCGCCGATCCCGAGCGGACGCCGGCCGGGGAGGCACCGCCGTCCAGCCAGAACGTGCGCTTCCACCCCATCCCGATCGTCGTCGAACCGGTGGACGAATCGATGGACGCCGACCTGGATGACGCGGCCGAGCCGACGAACGCCGATCTCTGAGTATTGCCCGTGAACCGGGCCCGTCCTGTGGTGGCGGACTGCGCCAGCTGGGTACAGTTACCCAAAGGTGCACGCCGGCGCGCGTGAGAGGCGACGGAGGGTCTATGTGGTACTGGCTATTCAAGTACATCTTCATGGGACCGCTGCTCTCCTTCCTCGGCCGGCCGAAAGTCCAAGGGCTGGAATACGTTCCGACATCCGGCCCGGCAATTCTGGCCAGTAATCACCTCGCCGTCGCGGACAGCTTCTACCTGCCCCTCGTCGTCCGCCGTCGCATCACGTTCCTGGCCAAGGCCGAGTACTTCACCGGCAAGGGCATCAAAGGCGCCTTCAACCGGTGGTTCTACACCGTGGCGGGCCAGGTGCCGATCGACCGCACCAGCGCCGACGCGGCCCAGGCCGCCCTCGACACCGCCCAGCGCATCCTGTCCGAGGGCAAGCTGCTCGGCATGTACCCGGAGGGCACCCGCTCCCCGGACGGCCGCCTCTACAAAGGCAAGAGCGGCCTGGCCCGGCTGGCGCTGGAGACCGGGGTTCCGGTGATCCCGGTGGCCATGGTCGGCACTGACACGGTCAACCCGCCGGGGTCGAAGATGTGGCACTTCGGCCGGGTGGAGGTGCGCTTCGGCAAGCCGATGGACTTCTCCCGGTTCGACGGCATGGAAGGCAACCGTTTCATAGAGCGGGCCGTCATCGACGAGGTGATGTACGAGCTGATGAAACTGTCCGGCCAGGAGTACGTCGACATCTACGCCGCGTCGCTGAAGACTGGCGTTGCGGGCGGTCAGCCTTCGGTCAAGTCCGGCGGGTCAGGTCAGCCGTCGGCGCGGATTCCGGAGACCGCCGCGGGCTAGTCCGCACCGGGGCGAGTCGCACGCCGACCACGACGATCAGGGCCAGCGCCCACCACACGTAGGACATTCCCAGCAATTGGCGCCACCAGGCGGCCTCGGATTCGTGGTGCTCGGGAAGCAGATCGATCCGCGGCCAGGTCATCAGCGCCGCCCCCGCCAGACTGAGCAGGGCCAGAGCGGCGTCGCGGCGGCGCCAGGCGACGACCGCGGTCACCACGATCGCGGGCAGCCCCCACACCCAATGGTGCGACCAGGACACCGGCGAGACCACCAGCCCGAACAAGGCCACGCAGACAAGTGCCAATGTCGGTTCGGCGTTGCCGTCCGGGCTGGCCAGCACCCGGCGCGCAGCCCAGACCGTCAGGCCCAGCACGGCGAAACAGACGATGGTCCAGAGGATGAAGTGCGTGCCCTCACCCAACCCGAGTCGGGCCAGTGCGCCGGAGGCGTTCTGGTTGGTGTTGAGGGTGGCGTCCCCGATCCGGTCGGTGTGGTGCACCGTGGTCGTCCAGTACTCGCACGAGTCCTTCCAGGCCAGGGCGAACCCGAGGAGGGTTGCCGCGATGAATGACCCCGTCGCGACCAGTACCGCCCGCATGTCGCGGCGCAGGACGAAGTACAGCAGGAACACCGCCGGTGTCAGTTTCAGCGCGATCGCCAGGCCCACGAGCGTTCCGCGCGGCCACGGTGTCCGGCGCGGGACGCAGTCGGCGATCACCAACGTCATCAGGACGACGTTGATCTGGCCGAAGGAGAAGTTGGCCTGAATGGGCTCGAGATACTTCATCCCCAGTGCCGTGGCACCGGCGGCCAGCCAGCCGCGACGCGCCCACGCGGGGTCACTGACCTGCCAACTCTGCGCGACCCCCAGCCGGGTCAGGATGATCCAGATCGAGACCAGCAACAGCACGCAGGTGACCGCGTTGACGGCGATACCCGCCGCGTGCAGCCCCACCATGGCCAGCGGGGCGAACGCGATCGCGGCCAGCGGGGGATAGGTGAACGGCAGATCGATCCCGCCCTGGGTATGGAAGACGGCACCGTCGGCGTACAGCGGACGACCCTGCAGCCAGGCCTGGCCGCCCATCCGGTAGACGTCGGTGTCGATGCGATACGGGACGTCGTGAAATAGCTGCCAGCAGGCGTGCACCACTGCGGCCAGGATCAGCGCCTGGGTCACCCGCCAGACGAGGAGACTGCCCCAGCCGGGCGACCGCAACATGCTCATGTCGCGTTCCAGAGTATCCGGCGTGCGGTCTGCGGCCGGTTCAGGCGTAAGTTTCTAAGCCGTGCTCCCCGCCGTCGTGAACATCCATTTCGATGTCGTCGCGCCCGGCCGCCAGCCGCTGATGTGGTGCCTGATCGCCTTCATCGTCACCTTTTTCATCACCCGGACGATCACCCGCTACATCCGCGCCACGGCTGATCAGACGGGCCCGCGCAAGTGGTGGCAACCGCACAACATTTCCGGCAAAGGCGGCACACACATTCACCACGCCGTGTTCGGGGTAGTGCTGGCGCTCGTCTCCGGGCTGGCCATGGTGACCATGGCGACCAGCGGGACGCGCGGCCAATTCACTACTGCGGCAATCGTTTTCGGGATCGGGGCGGCCCTGGTTCTCGACGAATTCGCCCTCATCCTCCACCTCCAGGACGTGTACTGGACCGAGGACGGGCGCACGTCAGTCGACGCGGTCTTCGTCGCGGCCGCGGCCGCGGGATTGCTGGTGCTCGGCTTCAACCCTCAGTCCATGTTCAACATGACGATCTGGCGCGACGCAAATTCGGATCTGGCCAAGGCCACGGTCATCGCGCTGGCGGTGGTCAACCTGGCTGTGGCGGTGGTCGTGCTGCTCAAGGGCAAGTTGTGGACCGGGCTGCTGGGCATGTTCTTCACCCCGTTGCTGCTGGTCGGGGCGATCCGGCTGGCTCGTCCGCATTCCCCGTGGGCGCGGTGGCACTACCAGGACGAGCCGAAGAAGATGCACCACTCCCTGGAGCGCGAGCGGTATGTGCGCCGGCCGTTCGTCCAGGCCAACCTGTGGCTGCAGCACGTCATCGCCGGCGAACCGCGATTCCCCAGCGATGTCGAGGTGGAGGCCGAACTCGACCGGGAAGTGCACGCCGCGCCCGCACCCGGCGCCGTGGCCGAACCGGAGTCCGCACCCAAGGCCGGGGCATAGGGAATCCATGCGCTACTTCTACGACACCGAGTTCATCGACAACGGCCGGATCATCGACCTGATCTCGATCGGGATCGTCGCCGACGACGGCCGCGAGTACTACGCGGTGTCCACCGAGTTCGATCCGGAGTCCGCGGGCCGCTGGGTTCGCACCCATGTGCTGCCCAAGCTTCCGTCGCCGGCGTCTCGGCTGTGGCGGTCGCGCCGGGAGATCAGGGAAGAGCTGGAGGACTTCCTCGGCGTCGACGGCGAGGAGCCCATCGAACTGTGGGCGTGGGTCGGCGCGTACGACCATGTGGCGCTCTGCCAGCTGTGGGGGCCGATGACCAGCCTGCCGCCGCAGATTCCACGATTCACCCGCGAACTGCGGCAGCTGTGGGAGGACCACGGGTCGCCCAGGATGCCGCCCCGGCCCAAAGACACCCACGACGCTCTGGTCGACGCGCGGCACAACCGCCGGCGTTACCACCTGATGACGACCGGCCACGACCCTGCCGAGGTGGCTACCCCGGCTTCTCCGGAGTCGCTTCGGCCCAGGTAGGCCGGTCGCCGGTGGTCATCGGCACGGCGAGGCCCGGTTAGGATGGTCGGCGTGAACTGGACCGTTGACGTACCGATCGACCAGCTGCCGGCGCTGCCGCCGCTGCCGACCGATCTGCGGGCCCGGCTGGACGCGGCGCTGGCCAAGCCGGCCGCCCAGCAGCCCAGCTGGGATCCCGACCAGGCCAAAGCCATGCGCACGGTGTTGGAGAGCGTCCCCCCGGTCACGGTCGCCTCGGAGATCGAACGGCTCTCGGGTCAGCTCGCCGAGGTCGCGCGCGGCGAGGCGTTCATGCTGCAGGGCGGCGATTGCGCGGAGACCTTCGCCGACAACACCGAGCCGCATATCCGCGCCAATATCCGCACTCTGCTGCAGATGGCCGTGGTGCTGACCTACGCCGCGAGCCTGCCGGTGGTGAAAGTGGCCCGCATCGCCGGTCAGTACGCCAAGCCGCGCTCGTCGGACATCGACGCACTGGGGCTGAAGTCCTACCGCGGCGACATGGTCAACGGGTTCGCCCCCGATGCCTCGGTCCGCGAACACGACCCGTCCCGCCTGGTCCGGGCCTACGCCAACGCCAGCGCGGCGATGAACCTGGTTCGCGCCCTGACCTCATCGGGCCTGGCGTCGCTGCACCTGGTCCACGACTGGAACCGGGAGTTCGTCCGGACCTCACCGGCCGGCGCGCGATACGAGGCGCTGGCCAGTGAGATCGACCGCGGCATGCGCTTCATGAGCGCCTGCGGAGTCAACGACCGCAACCTCGACACCGCGGAGATCTACGCCAGCCACGAGGCACTGGTCCTCGACTACGAGCGGGCCATGCTGCGGTTGAGCGACGAGTTCGGCGAGCCGCGGCTCTACGACCTCTCGGCGCACTACATCTGGATCGGCGAGCGCACCCGCCAGCTCGACGGCGCCCACGTGGCGTTCGCCGAGGTCATCGCCAACCCGATCGGGGTGAAGATCGGGCCCACCATGACCCCGGAGCTGGCCGTGGAGTACGTCGAGCGGCTGGATCCACACAACAAGCCGGGCCGGCTGACCTTGGTCAGCCGTCTGGGCAACCACAAGGTCCGCGACCTCCTGCCGCCGATCATCGAGAAGGTGCAGGCGACCGGCCACCAGGTGATCTGGCAGTGCGACCCGATGCACGGCAATACCCACGAGTCGTCCACCGGGTACAAGACCCGGCACTTCGACCGCATCGTCGACGAGGTACAGGGCTTCTTCGAGGTGCACCGGGCGCTGGGCACCCACCCCGGGGGCATCCATGTGGAGATCACCGGCGAGAACGTCACCGAATGTCTCGGCGGAGCGCAGGATATCTCCGACCACGACCTGGCTGGCCGTTATGAGACGGCGTGCGATCCACGGCTGAACACTCAGCAGAGCCTGGAATTGGCGTTCCTGGTCGCGGAGATGCTGCGCGACTGAAAGCGCTGCACGGCCGCAGCGGTCATGTGGTGGTGAGCGCGGCCGGTGTCCACCCGATCGACTCTGCGCTGCCCCATCCCACGGTGGCGGGTCAGGGTGAGGGGCAGCAGGGCCAGTCCGCTCGTCGCCGGCGTGGTTTCGGCTGATCAGCGCCCGCTTGAGGGTCGTCCGGGCGGGACGCAGATCGGTGACCGCGACTATCGGATCCACCGTGATGGCGACTGCGGTGATGGCATTGGAGCGGGTGTCGTCCGGCGTGCGCTCGTTGACGGGCACCGCCAGGGTCACCTGGCCGTCCGCGTCGGCCCGCCCCGCCCGGCGCGCCAGCTCCGCCGCCCGTCCGGCCAGCATGGCGTTGCTGGTGCCGCCCAGTGCGGCCGCGCGGCCGTCCCATGCGGTGGCGTCGACGTAGAACGTGGCCATGGGTGCCGACGCCCGTTGGTCGGCGGCCAGCCGGGTCCGTGTTCGGGGTCCAGGGGTGTGTTGGCCTGCTCATCGAGCCAGGCGTCGAAGGCCTCGCGCGGCCGGGGAAGGGCGGTGATCTCCAGTGCGGACCCGCCGCCGGGCGAGACCCAGCGGTGCCAGCCGAAGGGCAACGGCGAGCGCTCTATCCGCCGGGACAGCCGACCCTGCGCAAGATTGGCGTGGAACCGCCGCAGACCGTCGATGTCGATCGCGTGCTCATAGACCCAGACGACCTGCAGCAGGTTGGTGACGCCGGTGGCCCGCTCGCCGTCGAAAACCGTCTGATCCAAGAGGTCGAGCACGTTGTTCATGATCTTGTCTCCTTGTCGTGTCATGTGTCAGGCCGCGATTGCCTCGGTGTGTGCCCAGCCCGTGTCGTGCGTGAGCGAGTATTCGGGGAAGATGATCGAAAGATGATGGTGGAGAACACCATTCGAGTTCATCTGGCCCGGCTGGTAGGCCAGTGCCGAGACGAAGATCCGCCGGCCGACCCGGCCGGAAAGCAGGGCCAGCACCCCGCCGGTGCGGTGCAGGATCGCCCTGGACGCACCGGGATAGAACGACTTCATCGCGAAGTAGTCCGCGTCGGTGCCGTCGGGCCGGTTGAGGGCCGCCGGGGTGATCCCGAGGTTCGACGAGACGACGTTGGTCGCACCGCCGGTGGCGACCCCGACCACTGCCCGGGTGAGCCCCTTGGGGAGCAGTGGGACGAGGGGGAGGAGCGGCCAGCGTTCGACCGGCGTCTCGTTGGATCGGGTCAGCGCTTCCTTTGTCGCCGAACGGATCTGGCGAAGATCGGTCGCCGCGATCGTCGGGTCGACGGTGAGGTCGACGTTGGTGATCGCATTGGCCCGGGTGTCGCCCGGTGTCCGCCTGTTCACGGGTATCGAGGGGGTGACCGCTCCGTCTGCGGTGACCCGGCCCACTCGCAGGGCCAGTCGGGCCGCCGCACCGGCCAGCAGTGTGTTGCTGGTTCCGCCGAGTTCGGCGGCGCGGGTGTCCCATTCGCCGGCGTCGAGGAAGATCGTCGCCGTTGACAACGTCACGGGGCCGTCGGTGCCGTCGAACGTCGTCGTCGGCGCGCCCGTGGTCCCGGCCCCGCGCCGGTGCCTGGCGAAACGGGCCGCGGCCAGGATGGCTCCGCCGATTTCGGGCAGATCACGGATGGTCTGGCCGAGGTCCTCACCGATGGCCCGCCATCGGCGCCGGGTATTACCGGTGGGCCGTTCGATCGGGTTTCCGCCGCCCGCGGCTGCATCCGTCACGACCTGGCACAGCCCGACTCCGTCGATGAGGCAGTGCGACACGACCAGGCTGACCCCGACGCCGCCGTCGGTGAACGGCACCACGGCAAGGTGCCAGCCGGGTCCGTGTTCGGGGTCCAGGGGTGTGTTGGCCTGCTCGTCGAGCCACGTGTCGAACTCCTGGCGCGCTGCGTGGTGGCGACCTCGAGTCCGGGCTGTTCGCCGCCGGCGACCCACCGGTGCCGGCCGAAGGGCAGCGACGATCGTTCGATGCGCCGGGACAGCAGACCCTGCTGGAGGTGGTGGTGGAATCGACGCAGACCGTCGATGTCGACGTCGCGGTTGTACATCCACACGCACTGCACGAGGTTGGTCACCCCGACCGCGCGCCCGAAGCTGAAGTAGGTCTGGTCGTACAGGTCGAGGACGTTGCTCATGATGTTCTCCGTTCTTGCGTAAATGCCGTTCTTGCGTAAATACTTTGTGGGACAGCGGATGTCGCGCTGGTCAGACCCCAGCATTCAGCGGGTCCGTTCCCAGCCCGCGGTGGGCGTCAGCGCGAAGTCGCTCAGTGCGCCGACCGCGTGGCGCCGCAGTTCGGCATTGGAGTTCGGCCGGCCCGGTTGGTCGCCGAGAACCGAGACGAAGACCCGGTTGTTCGCACGTGCCGAGTGCAGGACCAGCACCCCGCCGATCTGCTCGATGGCCGCCTTGGTCAAGGTCGGGTAGCGGGATATCACGGCGCCATGGTCGGCGTCGGTGCCGTCAGCGCGGAACACCACCGCGGGAGCCGCGCCGATGTTCGAGGAGACGACGACGTTCGTCGCACCCCCGGTGGCGACTCTGGTCATCCGCTTGGTGAGCCGGGTCGGCAGCAGCGGGACCAGCGGCAGCAGATCCTGGCGCACGTCAGGCAACTCGCGATGCCGGATCAGTGCCTCCTTTGTGGCCGAACGGATTTCCCGCAGATCCGAGGTCACCGGCGACGGGTCGACCGTGATGTCGGCGACCGCGACGGCGTTGGCGCGGGTGTCGTCCGCGGTGCGTTCGTTGACCGGAATCGCCACACTGACCCAGCCGTCGGCATCCACCCGTCCAACCCGCTGCGCGATCCGGGCCGAGAGTCCGGCGAGCAGAGTGTTGCTGGTGCCGCCGAGTGCCTGCGCGCGGGCGTCCCATTCGTCGGCATCCAGGAAGATCGTCGCGGTGGGCAGCACGGCGAGCTCGTCGCCGCCGGACAGCCCGGCAACGGGTGGGGCCACCGGTGCGGCTCCCCGGTTGCTGCGAGCGAATCGGGCCGCCGCGGCGACGGCACGGGCGGTCGCCGGGATGTCGCGCGCCGTTTGGCGTGGGTCCTCGCGCACCGCCTGCCACCGCTGGCGTGCCCCTGCGGCTGGCCAGTCGATGGCGTGGTCGTAGCCGGAAGCGGCCTCCGCGATCGCCAGGCAGCCCCCAGACCGTCGGCGATGCAGTGCGTGATGATCGAGCTCACCGCTGCGCCACCTTCGGTGAAGGGCAGCGTCGGGAGATGCCAGCCGGGTCCGTTTTCGGAATCCAGCGGGGGTCCTGGCATGTTCGCCGAGCCACTCGTCCAGTTCCGCGCGTGGCCGGGGAGCCCGTACGATCTCGAGGTCGGGCTGACCGGCGGGCCGGACCCAGCGATGGCGGCCGAACGGCAGCGGTGAACGCTCGATGCGCCGGGCCAACCGGCCCCGGCCGAGGTGCTCGTGGAATCGGCGCAGACCCTCGATGTCGACCGGCCGGTCGTACACCCAGACGACCTGCCCGACGCCGGCGCTCCCATCGAGACGAAAGAAACTCTGATCGATCAGGTCGAGTCGTCGCTCATCGTGGTGGGTATCCCTTCTGGCTGAATTGCGCTGTGTTCACGTGGTTTTGACGTTGAAATCGAAGCTACGGCGACGCTGTCGGCCGTGTCGCGGTTGTCGGCGTTACGCGCAGTAAGCCAAGATCCGCGTTTTCTGCGCATTCTGCGCAGAGCACTTCCACCCCGGCATGGCGGCCGCTGCGGGTGCGGCCGACCTCATGGCGAAGTGGTCGGCATCGGTGCCGTCCGGCCGGTTGACGGCCGGATTGACGGCGCCGACGCCGGTGATGTCCGCACTGGCGGCGTGTCGCTTGTGCCTCCGCGGGCTGCCGCTCGCGCGTCCCCGTCGTGGGCGTCGACGAACACGGTCACCGTCGCCGGCGCCCCCTCGCCGTGGCCGTCGGCAGCCGACATCGCCGGGGGATCGGCCGGATCGGCGCTGCCTCGGTGGGATCGCACGAATCGTGCGGCCCAAGCGACCTGCTTGCCGGCAGTGCGCCAACGTGGGTGCGGCGTGTCGGGGTAGAAGTCGGCGGCACCGACCTGTGCGGAGGCGGCCTCGGCCACGGCCCGGCAGAGTTCGACGGGGCTGGTGACGCCACCGGAGCCGATCACGCTCACTCCGGCGCCGCCGTCGGTGAACGGCAGGACCGCCAGGTGCCATCCGGATCGGTCCCCGCCCGCCGCGGCGATACCGGCCCGTTCATCGAGCCAGGCGTCGAAGGCTTTGCGCGGGCGCGGCGTCGCCACAATGTCCAATTCCGGACCCCGGTCACCGTAGGTCCCGAAGTTGGTCTCATCCCACAGGGTCGAGACGGGCGGCGCACGCCAGCACAAACCGTGCCCCGGCGGTGCGGCATACCGCATCGAAAGCGTCGGTGCCGGCGGCGTCCAGCAGTTCGACGGTCACGAAGGCGCCGTCGTTTCCGCCCGCCGTATCCCCAAGGGGAAGAGGGAAACTCGGCCAGTCCCCGGTGGTGTCCTGCGCGAACTCCAGCCAGTCCCTGGTCTCGGGAGACGTCAGGGTCAGACCCGAGAGCTTCTCGTGCTGGCGTACCGCATAGTCGCGATAGCTCATGACCGCCGCCGGTGCGGTCGCCCGGTCTGGGCCGGCGGCCGTCGTGAGGTGCTGGTACATCAGGTGGATGTCGAAGAAGATCAGGCCCGCGGAGATACCGTCGATGTGGAGATGGTCGACGCTGGCGTAGCAATCCCACTGCAGCGTTTCCGGTGTCGTCGTCAGCGCGTGGGTGCGGACCTGTTCGCTGTCCATCTGCCCGAAATCCACTGCCACAAAGTTGATCTGCTGCGGATCCTCGATCATGCGGCGGACGAAGCCGCCGCCGTCGTACTCGAACCAGTCGTGATAGGCGTCATGGCGACGGGCGTGCGCATTGATCGCTTCGGTCATCGCGCTGACGTCGCAGATGCCGGGGATGTCCCACGCGGCGGGATCTGGGTCCCCGCCGCTCTGCCGGCGTAGGCCTTCCGGAGGTGTTGTGCCCGCTGGTAAGTCGGCGGGATCTCACTGCGGCGCGCGTTGCTCGCGGCCGTTCGCGCCTCCGGTGCGGCCAGCCACGTGGTGACCGGCCCGGCCGGGGGGGTTCCATCCGTTGATGTTGCCCAGTTCGACCATCGTTGACTCCCTGTCCATGAGGCTGTTTCAGCGTTGCTGAAACTCAAGGTAGGAAGCCGTCGCGCTGGCGTCGCTGTTGTCGGCGTTAGACGGTGAAAGCGAACGATTCCAGCGTTGTGCGCATTGTGCTCAGGCGCAGAGCGCAGAGTTAGGCGCCGATCAGTCCATGGATGTTTGTGCCCACCGTCCACGCCGCAACGGCCACCAGTCCGGTGAGGGTCAGTACCGCCAGCACCCAGAACACCGTGGCGCGCCGGCCGCGTTGCCTGGCCCACCCGAAATCCTCGATGTCGATCCCGGCGAACTGCCGTGCCGGATAGCGGTCGAACTCCTCGGGGAGAGGCGGCGGCTCCGGCGCCACAGCGGGCATCCGGGTCGGGCCGGCGGCCGGCGGCGCCGCGGTGAACTGCCGGGTCGCCTGACGCACTGGTGTGCCGGCGCCCGGGGGCCGCTGCTCGGGCGGGCGGCGGTCAGCCTGCCGGTGGAAGTCGATCGTGGCGGCGGTGTGCTGGGCGGAGTTTTTCGGAGCCGGGACCCGGAACGCTGGCAGGTCCAGCTCCTCGGCGATCGCCTCAAGTTCGGCGGCCATCGCCGAGGCGTCTGGGAAGCGCTCCTGCGGGTCGCGGGTGGTGGCCCGCGCGATGAACGCGTCGAATTGTGTTGGTACGCCATCGATCACCGAACTGGGCGCCGGGACATCGCGGTCGAGTCGCTGGTGGGCGACGGTCAGCGCGGTATCGCCCCTGAACGGTGTTGTTCCCGTGAGCAATTCGAAGGCCATGACGCCAGCGGAGTAGACGTCGCTGCGCGGGCCGATCGGCCCGCCGACCACCTGTTCGGGGGAGAGGTAGGACGCCGTGCCGAGGATCACGCTGGTGGCGGTTATTCCGGCTTCGGCGATGGCGCGCACCAAACCGAAGTCGACCAGTTTCACCTCGCCGTCATCGGCGATCAGCACGTTCTCGGGCTTGATGTCGCGGTGCACCAGTCCGGCCCGGTGGGCTTCGCCGAGCCCGCCGAGCACCGGACGCAGCACGGCCACCACCGCGTGCGGCGGCATCGGGCCGCGCTCGCGTAGTAGTTCGCGCAGCGTTCCGCCCTCCACAAGTTCCATCACCAGAAATGGACGTCCCACGCCGCCCTGGTCATAGCCGCCCTGGTCGTAGATCGCCACCAAACCCGGATTCTTCAGCCGGGCTATCGCGCGGGCCTCGCGCTGGAAACGGGTGAGGAACTGGCGGTCACCGGCGTACCGGGCGTCCATCACCTTCAGCGCGACAGGGCGGTCCAGACGTACATCGTGGCCGCGGTACACCGTGGACATCCCGCCGCTGGCGATGACGGCTTCGACGCGGTAGCGGCCGTCGAGCACCGCGCCGACGAGATGTTCGGGCGTCACCGGGCCATCCTAAGTCGGGACCGGCCGGTGAAATCCCGTCCGGCGCGCACTTTCGGCAATGGCCTCGCGGCGGAGTCTCTAGACTGCCAGGGGTGAGCAGCATTCCGGCCGCCGACGACGTTCTCGACCCCGACGAACCGGTCTACCATCTGCCGGCCGTCGCCGAGTTGCTGAAAATGCCGGTGACCAGAGTCCACCAGGAACTGCGCGAGGGCCACCTGCTGGCGGTGCGGCGCAATGGCATTCCGGTGGTCCCGCAAGCGTTCCTGACCAGCGTCGACGGCCGCGGGACCCAGGTCGTCAAGTCGCTGCCCGGTCTGCTGGCTGTGCTGCGCGACGGCGGATACCGCGACTCCGAGGTCCTGCGGTGGCTGTTCACCGCGGATTCGTCGCTCACGCTGATCCGCGATGGCACGCGCGAACCCATTCACAACGCCCGGCCGGTCGATGCCCTGCACAGCCATCAGGCGCGCGAGGTGTTGCGACGCGCCCAGGCGATGGCGTACTAATTTCTTCGACCTGAAAAAGTCAGGCTTGGATCGGGCTGAGCTGGGACGATGACCTCGAACCCTTGGTGAGAAGGATTCGAGGTCATTGTGTTTGGCACTGTAGGCGATCAGGTGTCGTTGTGGGAGGCGGCGCGTTGACTCATCGAAAATGCCCGCGTAACCCCTATCGTTGCCTCATGTGAGG
>CAZVST010000078.1:0-18775 GCA_964629725.1 uncultured Mycobacterium sp. | reverse complement strand
CACTGCACCCGCGCCCAGCGGGCCAGCATCGGATTCACCACCGCGCAATTGCCCGGTTAACTTCGAAGAGCCGATAAAGGTGGTGGCGAACACCCCGTAGCCGATTTCAGAGTCGATCCATTTCAAGGTCGTTTGCGGGTGCAGCATGGCGCAGAAGCATACGGGCGAGACGCCGACATCGTCGGGGCTCTCGCGAAATTTAAGGTGACCGGGATCCGGCTTGACGGCCGCGAACGGTGAACCACATCCACAGCGCGTCGCAGGCTCGGTGGTTGGTGGTGCTTTGATCTAGCGGTCCCAGGCGCCAACCCGCGAGCCAGCCCCCAGGGCGGGATCCTCGCGACCTGCCGAAGGGGGCGGTCTATCGCTCTTCGTGTGAGGTCGATCCTTCGAACTGAATAGCGCGCCGTGACACGGTTTTACGGCTTGGCCTCCGAGTGATGAAATGCACTCCCTTCCGGGAACAACAACGAAATCCTCAGCTGTCGGACGGTTTCTTCGAGCAGGCAGAGATTCTCGATCTGACCAACAACATATTCGGGGATGCCGCCCGCCTCCGCTACAGCCCTCAAGGCAGCCTTTTCTTGATCTGCATAACCATCAGCGCTGGACATCTTAATAGCATCGTAAATGAAGTCGTTCGCGACCGCGCCAGTGGTTTCCCGATACTGCTTCACCATTGTCGGCAGATCGGCAGATTCATAATCTAGGCGCTTCCAGGCTTCGATCTCCTCAGCCGAAGCTCCCGTGGCCTTTGCGAAACCAACAAAGTAATCCCATTCAGCATCACTGATGATGCCGTCGCCAGCAACAACTTTGAGAAGGAGGAGGGCGTATTGATCAGCGTCAGTGAAGTTGGCTGTGCCATAAATCTCTTTCACATAGTGGTCATTCATCAGGGATCCCTTTCAGGAAGTCAAATCCATATTCGCGGCTAACTTTCGTCATGCCCGTGAGTGCAGCGTAGGGCAAATTTTCACGACACGCAATGCTGGTTTTCGAGGCTCTTCGAAGTTATCCGTCTCTTCATAATCCACGGTGTAGTCGGGGTCTGAATCCGCCGCTCTCAAGGAGTGATCGGGCGATGTAGTTGGTCAGGTTGCGGAATCCCAGGGCCGAGCCGCGGAGGTGTTCGAGGCGGCCGTTGATCGCTTCGGTGGGCCCGTTGGAGGTGGCGGTCCGGTCGAAGTAGGCCAGGATGTCGGCGGCACGTTTGGCCAGTGTCCTGCCGAGCTTGGCGACCTCGGGCAAGGCGGTAGGTACGCCTTTGGTGATGGAGTCGATGAGCTGCTGCATCAATGTCCGGCCGCGGGTACGGTCGGGCTCGCGGTAGGCGGCGATCATGCGCTGATAGATGCCCCAGGTGGCCTCGACCTCGACGTGCTCATCGGCCTTGAACAGCGCCTCCAGGCGCGTTGTCTGTTTATCGGTGAGCAGGTCGGCTCCGGTATGAAGGGTGCGCCGCGCCGCATACAAGGGGTCGGTCTTGCGGCCGCGGTGCCCGCAGGTTTTGACCTGTACCCGGCGCCGGCATTCATCGAGGGCATCCCCACCCAGGCGCACGACGTGGAAGGGATCCATCACCGTAGCCGCAGCTGGGAGTTCTTCGGCGACAGCGGTTTTGAATCCAGTGAACCCATCCATCGCCACGACTTCCACCGCGTCGCGCCAGGCTTGAGCACGCTCAGCCAGCCACTGTTTGAACGCTGCCTTGGAGCGGCCCTCGACCATGTCCAGCAGACGGGCCGGGCCTGTCTTGCCAGGGATCGGGGTGAGGTCGATGATCACCGTGACGTACTTGTCGCCACGGCGAGTGTGACGCCGCAGTGTGAGAACTTCCATCATCGGAAGACCTCGACCCCTATCCCGCCACCGACGCGCCGAACTGCTCTACACCCTCAACTGTGAAGAGCCGGTTTGCGGTGCCGGATCGGCACCCCGGCGACCTTGCACCACCCCGACAGCGTCGCCTCGCTGACACCGTGCTCGGCGGCGATCACCGTGATCGTCGCACCCTCGGTGTCCCGGTACAGCGCGACCGCGTCACGCTTGAACTCGTCTGGATAGTTCTTCCTTGCCATCGCGTTGGATCATCTCGCTTCCCCCAAGAACATCCTGGGATTGAGCGTGTCCAATACAAGGGGTCAAGTCCCCAACACCCTCGACCACGGACTGTCCAACGCCCGATCCGAGGCCACCAACACCCATCTCCGGGCATTGACCAAGCGCTCCTACGGATTCCACAGCCCAGAAGCACTCATCGCCATGACAATGCTCACCCGAGGCGACCTCTGTCCCCCACCACCAGGCCGAAAGTGACCCACTACAACGTCAGTAGATCCCAACTCGCCATCCCGGCGACCGTCAAGACAGACCCAGGGCGTGCGTGAAATTTTGAGGTCCATCTGCCAATTCTGCCGCAGCGCAAACTCTTCGGGGTACCGTCTTTGATCGTGATATCAACAGCGCCTTCCGCTTCGACGTTTCCTGGAGCGTCGCACCTGAAGAGGGGTGACAATAATCCACGACAAGAAGAACACGACGCTGCGTTAGACAAACCGAGTCGAGGAATCTAAGCATGGGCCGCATATCAGCTGGGCTCGAAGGACAGCGAACGCTTTGCAAGAATGCAACGGGTGACTGGGTGAGCCATCCAAAGATAGCGCGGGGCGGCAGGGTCGAAATCCGCGTTCTGGGCGAATTTGCTGACGTCTGGCGATACTATGCAAACCTCGTCGACTATTTGCGTATCGGCTTGGCATTTGCCGCGTGTGCCCTCATCGTGATCGATAATGCCAAAACAGGGTGGATTTCGGCGCTTATCATGGCCTCCGTTCTACTCGACTGGGTTGACGGCCCTCTCGCCCGGCGATACGGACAGTCAACCACCATTGGCTGCGGAATGGACTGGCTAGCCGACCTAGCGGCGCAATTTGCGATCGCGCTTTGGGCTCTGGAACTAGACATACCGGGCGCAGCATATTTCGTTCTATTTTTCTTTGTCGAGCTATCAGTAGCACTTTTCGACTTCGCACTTTCCACTGTGAACATCTATCCCGCGCGAGGTGACTCCTCGAAAATTTCACTCTTACTTAGGGTAGAGCACTGGCTGACTCCGAATGATCGTTACAGCACACTGGGGACCGCGTGTTGGCTAGCCAACACTGCATTACCTCTTGGACTAGGCCTTCGGTTCCCCGTCTTCGTCTCATTGGCGCTCGTGCCGCTTGCGTTTCTGTATGCATGGCACGAACTCTGTCAACTTGGTTTCGTGCTCCGCAATTGGAAGGAGACGGCGGCCGAACCACTCAGGGGAATTCATGCCGAAAGGCAGTGCACTGAAGCCGAGCGGCGACTGCTTGAGGCTTGCTGGCAGGAGACCGAACAAAGATTTGCCAAAAGCCGCCCCGAGAATTCCGCGATCTATTGGCACAACCTCTATATAAATCAGGCACAAACCACTCACTCGCCCGTGTCGGACGGGGTATACGACTTCGTAGAGACGCTACTGACCGAGTTGTACCCACGGGAGAAGCGGGTCATATTGTCGTATGGATTTATTATTTCGCCAGCGAATTCATCGGAAAATCAGGGGTGGCATTTCGACTACTCCCCAGAGGTTAGCAACATATTCATACCCCTTACACCTGTAACTCAGAAAAATGCAACACAGTTCATTGAGAACATATTGAAATCGGAAATGTCAGAGAGTAACTATTTCCCACCACCTGCTCAATTGCTGGAAAAAGAGGATCGCTTAACACTCAAGGTGTCGCAAGTTGTCAGTGCGCCATTTGTCATAATGAAGCTGCAGCCCGGAACTTGCCACCGCGGGATTCGAAATCAAGAAGAGTACGACCGCATACTGTTTTTTGTTTCCACCAACAAGGATGTGTTCATTGACATCGGCGAAAAAGACACGTATTCCGAGTCGGAATACGGCGATCTTGACCGCCTGAAAGATGACTAGCCCCGACTTGTTCTTTACCCAGGCGGCGGCGTAAATAACGGACGAAAGTAGATTTCTTTGGAGCTACCAACTAAATGGATGGCACAGTGCATTGGTCCCGAAAGCGACCCCAGCCGCTTTGCCTCTTCGATGACCTACGAGAGCTCACGCGATCCGTGGAATCACGGCATCGATCTCCCACGGGTCTTCTCGAAAGGTGGTGCTACTCGCACTAGCACAGCCGTCGTTGTTGCATCATTTGTAGATGATTCGGCGCCGTTCCAGTCACATCGATGCTGCGCACCTTCGCGAACCTGGCCACCAATTCCCTAAACGGGGTCTGCTCAGGAGCCGAGCCGAAGGAGACGATCTCTTTCACGAGCCCGAACGCTCCGCCGAAAACGTCGAGTCCTCCGGCCCCTCCCGAGGCCACCGTACTTGACCACACCGCCGCGAAAGGGGCACTACAAGATACACAAGCCGTAATAGGTGGTTACGCTGTTCGCACCAGCAGGACATCAAATCGATACAATCGGTTAACGTTAGTATCGGTCGAGGAATCTCGTTGGGAGACTTCGCAGCGCCACCCGCGATCCGCGGCCAACCGTTCGAAAAATGTTCGTCGCAGGTACAAGTGAGAGACCTCGTCCTGTATCGATGACCGCCAGCGCGGTGTCGGTGTGGAACCCGCGAGACGTTCGCGGGCGAGCAGATACTCGTCACGTGTATCGAGGTCCATAATTTCGCCGATGAGTACAGCCGCGGCCGGACGGCACACCCTAAAAGCTTCATCAAGGGCTTCGGTTAGGTACCGCTCGTCGGGGAAGTACTGCGTCACCCCGTATATCAGGACCTTATCGAAGGTACCGGTATCGAAGGGAAGGGCCCTGGCTTCTGCCTGTCGAACTTGAAGCCCCGGGAAAATCTGCTTTGTGCGCTCGACCAAACTCGCTGCCTGGTCAGTTCCCCAAGCAACGGAGACTCGATGTGCCAAGCGACTCAGGAGCATTCCGGCACCACAACCCAAGTCCAAGAAGACGTCGGCCGGCGACAGGTCCAACTTCTCCACTACCCACTCGACGGTCGCTTCGAGAGCAGCGGGTGTCAGGCGACTGAACGGCTGATCCAACCCGCCGATAAGCGCCGGATCATCTTCGGGGTAATCCCGGCCGCGCTCCTCCCATATCCGGGCCCACGCGTCAGTGCTCATTCCGCGATCTCCTTTGCAATCGCTTTCTCTAGTGCCACACAGAATCTCTCATTCTCATCGGGCAATCGGACGGCGATCCGCAGCCAGGTACGTCCATCAGAAAAGCGGGCGGACACATCCTTGACCAGGATCGCACAGTCTCGCAAGAGAGTCTCAGCCACCGAATTCCCAGGATCGGACGTTTTCGAAAGCGCGACAAGAAGGAAATTACCCCCTCCCCGGTAGACGTGCTCCACGGCTGGATTTTCGGCCAGAGACGACGCGAAATGCAGCTTGTCGCTTGCCGACTTCACGAATGAGTCAGTGAGACTGTCGCGATGTTTAAGGGTCAGTTCGAGGATGTGCTCAGCCACCGAATTCAGGTTCCAAATTGGCACCTCCGTCCCGATGGCGGCACACAGCTTCGGGTCGCACGTGTAGGCGTAGCCGAGTCTGACGCCAGGAATGCCGAGTGTCTTGCTCATACTTACTACTACGAGGACGTTAGGGAGTGGATCTTCATCGAGATACTCTCGCACGGACTGAGTGCCAGAAAACCCTTGAAAAGATTCGTCGACGATAATCGTCTTGTCAGGTCGATCCTTGGCGAACGACCAGAGCCAGTGGGCGTCAAGCTCGGTACCAGTCGGGTTGTTGGGATTGACAAAGACGACCACGTCGGCTTCATTTGCGCGTTCTTCGATCTCTGTCACGTCCACGCCAGGCCGGTCGGCGTATTGCTGATGGGCCGGAAACGCGGCAGGCCATTCCCCGAAGGTGATTGCGGGCAAGAGAGCCCGCTTCCCGGCAAAATGCCGGCGGAGCCAGGGAAAGAGTTGAGATGCTCCGTTGAGGGTCTGTATGCGGCTTTGCTCACAAAGCAACAGATAGGAGAGCTTCTCGTTCAGAATCCGTTGACTTGAGCCATAGTTGTGGATAAGAGCGGGAGTCGCATCGCGAATCGCGGCCAGCATCGCCGGTGTGGGGAAGTGCATATTGCGTAGGTAGCTGAAGTCCAGGACGTCGAATGCCCAATATCCACCACGAGTCTCGTCGAGGATTTCCCCTCGCGACTGAGGCTCGAAGAGAAACCGAGCAACGCGAAGGTCGTTGGGGTCGTCGATCTCCATCCAGGGTTCGCCGTCCAGAATCTCCGCGGCGATGACCGCTTGCCGCATGTAAATCATGATCCCGAGGATCAACTCGTAATAGCAATTGTCATCAATAACACGTGCGTACCAGGTGAGGAGTTTCCGGAACGCCGACGTGCAGAATTCCCTCGAGAAACGGTAGATATTAAGTGTCTTGTACTTGTCCGCGAATGAAAATCCCGCCTGTTGGAGATGTGTCGGTATCACGTCGGTGACGATTCCGTCCCGGACAAGAACCACCGTTCCATCCTGACCCGAATGATAACGGTCGACCAGTGCCACGTTCGCGTGCGGCGACCGCACGATTCGTGCAATGATTTCCGGCGTACAGACCAAGTCTGACTCAATGAGCAGCACGTCCCGGTCGATATCGACTTGCTCGAACGCGAGCGCCATCGAATAGATGTTGTTCGTCTCCGCGTAGCGGTCATTCTCGATGAACTGAAAGGCAATTTGGGGGTACTCTGCCCGCAGGTGTGCCTCCACCTCGTGCGCACGGTATCCCGTCACCACCACAATGTCAGAGACATTGTTGACAACGAGGCTGTCAACAATGCGGGCCAGAACGGTCTGGCCACCTATCTCCAGTAAGGTCTTATGTGTTTGATCTGTCAGCGGACGCATACGTCGACCGAGGCCAGCCGCCAGGATAATCGCGATAACATTGGTCCGATTCCGGGCGGGCATAGTTTGAAGATCCGAGGCCGCAATGGAGGTGTGATTCTTCATCTGCACCACACCCTTTTGCCTTGGTAGTTGATCGCAGACTCTAACAGACGATCGGCCCGCTCTGACCTCTCGCGGGCTGGTCCGTCAGATCCATCGAGATCAACGAATTCAGTTGTTGCGCCCGAAAGAACGCGGCGGTTCGCTCGTGTGCGCTGCATCTCCGGGCATTGACCAAGCGCTCCTACGGATTCCACAGCCCAGAAGCACTCATCGCCATGACAATGCTCACCCGAGGCGACCTCTGTCCCCCACCACCAGGCCGAAAGTGACTCCCTTCAGCGTTCGTGACACACGTGGATCAAGGCTTAGACGGTATGGGGAGGCGCCTCTGGCGGCGTAGTGGCATCGTCGGGCGCGTGCTTGGTGGCGGCGTCGCCAGTGTGACCAGCCCAGGACGGTTGGTAGTGACGGGCGGTTGGTGCTAGATGAGTTGTGCGAGTAGGCCTCTGACCTCTGGCACTGTCAAGGGGATCAGTTCCTCGACGCTTCGGTGGCCCCCTTTTTTGCGCCGGCGGCGGCGCTGGTGACGACATAGTGCGCCACGTCGCTGCAAAGATGCTGCAAAGATGCTGCAAAGATGCTGCAAACGGTGACCCAAATTCCCATGCGTGGTCTACGCGTAGATTAGGTTAACCCCCGCCGCGACAGCTTGTCCCGCGGCTCGGCCGCGCTACTGAACTGAGGTCCTGGCGCTACACATGAGCACAGCTCGAACACTGCGCAGCTGGGGTCCAAAGGCGTGCAGGTGGCGGGCGAAGCCGCGCACCACGACAGCCGTCGCCGATACTGGCGCAACAACATTGGCTTCAGCCCACCAACAACTGCAACCATGTGACCAATCGCCGGTACGGCCCGGCCAAAGAACAACAGGAAAAGCTGGACAGACCAGCAGCTACCCCCTGCTCACAGCCGAATCGACCACCCGAGCACCGGACAAGTCAGCCGACCCAGCCCATCCGTCGGGTGGCGGGGGGAATCGCATTACTCCCACAGATCCTGGCGTGGCAGCCTCCCGTCACCGGGCTCTTGTCCTCCTGGTCACCAGAAGCACGAAACCGAGGGAGTCCATATCCAGTGCGCGAACATGCGGGGATATCGTGCGACGATCACCCGCCAACACCCGATGGCCCCTCTCTCGGCCCGTAATCGTTTGTAGTTCTTGCGGATCCAGCGCACCAGGTAGGCATTGATGCGCGAGAGGAGTTGACACAGCGCCGAGCGATAGAACGCTCCGTAGTACTGCATCCAGCCCCGCACGATCGGATTGAGCCAGCGTGCGAGGTCGGCGAAGGTGTGACCGGTGCGGTGATGCAGTCGCCAGGACCGCACCTTGGCACTGATCCGTTTCAGGGCCTGCTTGCTGATCGCGGAATGCCGCCCGTGCTTGTTCCGCGCCGCTCGCTGCAGGACTCATGGCCCGAGTAACGTAAACGACGTGTGCTCGTGCGAGCCGCGCCGTTGCCCGTCCTGGCAGTCGACGATCCGGGTTTTGTCGGGATGCACCCGCAACCCGACCTGCTGCATCCGCTCGCCGATCGCGGCTAGCTTCGCGACTACAGCCCGGGCCCCTGGGCCCGCAGATTGTCGACCTGTGCCATGGCGGCACGCAACTTGCCCAGCCACTCGTCGGCGTGATCGCCGACCAACCGCACCGACCAGGCCAGCGCGTCGGAGCGCGACCGGGCGACGCCCGCGTCGACCAGGGTGTCCAGCACCCGTCGCTCGGGCTGCTTGAGCCGGGTCATCACCGGTACGGCCAAGTGGGTGAACATGATCCGCTGCGGCTCATCACCGGTGCCGATGTCGACGCCCCAGGAGACGGTGCGCCCGTACCGCGCCTGCGCCTCGTCGGCGATCCGCATGCGGTCGGAGCGGGTTTCTTCCCGGAACCGCGCCGCCCGCCCGCTGGCGCGGGCGCCGGATTGTGCGTCCTGCGCCTCGGCGAGGCGGCCAATCACGGTGATCTCCTCCCGGTCGACGGTCACGGTCGGATCCCCGCTGAACCAGCCGTCGGGAAGCCGTCCGGCGAACCAGTCCGGGGCGTCGGAGGCGTCGGGCTGGTCGGCGTGCTGCCAGCCGCCCGGCCGGCGGGTGGTGCTGCGATTATCTTTCACAAATTACATAATTACATCGTTACAGCACGGGTGGAATGATGTTCGCTGCGGGCGATAACTCCCCAACGAGCCGAAGTGCCCAGTAGGCGGCCCGGCGTTTGGATAATGACCCCATGGCAGGAAAAGAGATCGACCCGCAGCGTGCGCGCGCGGCCCGTGACGTCGTCCGTCAGCACCCGGGAATGGCTCTGTTCGCGGTGTCACCCGTCCTCATCGCAGCAGGGCTGGTCTGGTGGCTGGTCAGCCCCGGCTGGGCGATCGTCCTGCTGGTCGCCGCCCTGGTGGCCGGCGGCGTGGCCGTGCTGCGCAAGCGCTGAGCAGGCGCCCCAACTAACTCTGCTCGGGCGGTTCAGCCCATCGCGCCCGGTACACCGTGACCTCGGCGGCGATGTTCTTGAGTCGCTTGGCGCCCGCGTACGACCAGCGAAACCGGGGATCGTCGCCGATCTCGGCGTGGGCTGATTCGGCGACGAGCACGGTGCCGGGGCGCGCCGCCGAGGTGACCCGGCTGGCGAGGTTGACCGGACTGCCGAACCAGTCGCCGGCCCGGCTCACCGCGGCTCCATAGGCCACTCCGACTCGCAAGCGCGGTAAGTTACCGTCCGCCTCGGCCGCATCGACGAGAGCCAGAACGGCGTCCAGGAGCGCTGCCGTGTCAGTGGATACGAACATCACCGCGTCGCCGATGGCCTTGATGAACTTCACCGGCGCGACGGCCACCTCGCGGGCCAGCCCGGCCAGTCGGTTGGCCAGCTGCTCGAGGTCTTCGGGGGGCAGTTCCTCACCGAGCCGGGTGAAGCCGACCAGGTCGGCGAAGGATGCGCCGATCATCCGGGCGCCGGGGAGAGCCACGCCTTCCGCCCGCTCACTGGCGCTGACCGCCTCGGACTGAAGCGCCTGGCGCAAGTGCAGCAGCAGCATGTCCTGGATCATCGGACCCAGCAGCGGAGCGGCGCCGCCCAGCAACGCCTGAGAGCCCTGGGCGATCTGCAATTCGCTCACGCCCGGATGCAGCACCGCCCCCAATGCCGCCGAGCGCATCTCCTCTGCGGCGTGCGAAAGTCCCTCGGCCAGAACGCGAACCACGTTCAGCATGTCGTCCGGGGGGATACCGAGATCGAGGAAGCGTTTGATGTGGACGGCGGTGGCGGCATCGGGCCGCAGGAACACCTCTGCGTCAGGATCGTCCACCTGCGGCAGTCCAGCGGCGCGCTGGAACCGGATCAGTTGATCGAGATCCAGTCCGACCTCCTCGCTGATCTGGCGGGCGGACACGTAGGAACCGTCGTCACCCAGCGCGCGGCGGGCAGGCAACAGCATCGGCGCGAAGGACTGACGGATCTCCTCGACGCCGATGCCCTGATCCACCAGCCAGCCGATCAACTCGGCACGTTCGTCGCGCGCCTCGCCGTCCAGTCCGTCGAGCAGTCCGGACGACTCGGGGTCGAAACTCATGACACCGCGGGTCGGTGAACGGCCCACGGCCGGGCCGCCTCGATTTGTGCGCTCAGCGCCAGTAGCGTGGCCTCGCCAGATGGCCGGCCGACGAGTTGTACTGAGACAGGCAGAGTTTCGCCGTCGAGGAACCACGGCACCGAGGCCGCGGGCTGGCCGGTCGCGTTGAAGATCGCGAAATACGGCACCCGGGACGCCACCAACGTCAGCGTGCTCACCCCGCCCCGGTGCTGATACTGGCCGATCCTCGACGGACCGGTGGCCGCACCCGGGGTGATCAGGACATCGAAGTCGTCGAAGATCGAACCCACCCGCGACGCCAGGGTGATCTCTGCGGCGCGGACCCTGTCCATCTGCCGTTCTGAGATCATCGACCCGATCCGGGCGATGTGCCTGGTCCGCGGCTCCAGCCGTTCGGGGTAGGGCAGGGTACGCACCTGCTCATACACCCCCCGCCACATCCGGGGCAGCACATGGCCGTACATCGCCCACGCCGGATAGTCGGGATCGTGCCAAAGCACCTCGTGGCCGAGCCCGCGCAGCAGCGCCTCGACCCCGTCCAGCGCTCGCTGCTGGGAGCGGCCGACCCGGGCGATCATCGTCGGAGGAAGCTTGGTGCTCAACGCAATTCGCAGCCGATCGGGATTGCGCGCCGCAGCGGCGAGGAACCCGCCCTCGGGGATGTCGTTCGCGGTCGCGTCGAGGAATAATGCGGTGTCCTCGACGGTGCGGCTCAGCGGGCCGTTGACGCTCAACCCGTTCCAGGGGTCGTCGCCGCCGATCGGAACCCGGCCGCGCTGCGGTTTGAGCCCGAAGAGCCCGCACCAGGTGGCCGGGATGCGGATCGACCCGGCGCCATCGGAGCCGAGCGCCAGCGGAGCCAGGCCTGCGGCGACCGCCGCAGCGCTGCCGCCGCTGCTGCCGCCCGGCGTGTAAGAGGTGTCCCAGGGATTGTGGGTGGCGCCGAAGCTCACGGTCTCGGTGAACGGCCACAGCATCATCTCCGGCACGGCGGTCTTACCGAGGATCACCGCCCCCGCCTCGCGCAGCCGTCGCACCACCTCGGCGTCGGTGGTGGCCTCCAGGTCGTAGGCGCTGCTGCCGTAGCAGGTGAACTCCCCCGCTACGTCGCTGTCGTCCTTGATGGCGACTGGCACGCCCAGCAGCGGGAGGCGTTCGCCGGCATCGAGCAGGTCCTGGGCCGAGGCGGCTTCCTCACGGGCCTGCTCGGTCATTACGACGCGGTAGCTGCGCAGCTCCCGGTCCAGCCTGGCGATGCGGTCGAGGTACAACTCCAGCAGCGCAGGAGCCGTGATGGCACCCGCGGCGAGCATTCGGGCCTGCTCGGCAGCGCCGGCAAAGGCGAGGTCGGTGGTGTCCATTCCCCGGAGCGTATCCGCAGCCGCCTGCACGGCCACCCGTTACCGTGGTCGGATGGCATGCGTGTTCTGCGAGATCGTCGCCGGCACCGCGCCGGCCGTCCGGGTCTACGAGGACGACGATTACCTCGGCATCCTGGACATCCGGCCGTTCACCCGCGGCCACACCCTGGTGATCCCGAAGAAGCACTCGGTCGACCTCACCGACACACCACCGGAGACACTGGCCGGGATGGCCGTGGTCGGGCAGCGCATCGCCAGGGCGGCCCGCGCATCCGGACTCGGGGCGAGCGGCACCAACTTCGCCATCAACGACGGCAAGTCGGCGTTCCAGTCGGTGTTCCACATCCATCTACATGTGGTCCCCCGCCGAGACGGCGACAAGGCGGCCTTCGTCAAGGGCATGGTGCTGCGTCGGGACCCGGACCGGGAAGCCAGCGGCCGGATGCTGCGCGAGGCGTTGGCGGTGCTGCCGTGAGCGGTTTGGCGGAGAAGGGAATGGGCCTGTTCATCCGGGCCCACGACGCGGTGTATCAGCGCAGTGGCGGCTGGATCGGCCATCGCATTCCGTTCGCGCCGCCGATGCTCCTGCTGCACAGCATCGGCGCGAAAACCTCTGCACCGCGCACACATTCGCTGGCGTTCTTCCGTGACGGGGATGACTTCCTGGTCGTCGCCTCCAACGGCGGCGCCCCGCGCAATCCGGCTTGGTACCACAATCTCCGCGCGCATCCGGACACCGAGATCAACCTGGGCCCCAAGCGGATCCGAGTCACCGCCCATGCCATCCTCCCCGACGACCCCGACTACGCGCGGCTGTGGAAGCTCTGCGACAGCCGCAATGCCGGGCGCTACAGCGCCTACCAGGCCAGAACCAGGCGGCCTATTCCGGTGGTCGGGCTGACGCCAACCGGTTAGCCTCGGCGAACACGTCGTCCAACATCGCCGGGGTGAGCCGCCCAGTGAACATGTTCTGCTGGCTCGGGTGGTAGCAGCCCAGCAAGGTTAGTCCGGGCAGCGGTTCGGCAACGGCGCCTTGCCCGAACTTCGTCACCGCCGAGATCTTGACGCCGAGCAGCCGCAGCGCAGCCTGCCAGGCGAAGCCTCCGAGAGCTACCACGACCCGCACCGACGGAGCGACCAGCCGCCACTCCGCCTCCAACCACGCCGAACACGCCAGTCGCTCGGCCGCGGTGGGGGCGTTGCCAGGCGGGGCGCAGCGCACCGCCGCCACGATGCGAATATCGTCGGTGGACAACCCGTCTGCCGCGTCCACGCTGAGCGGTGAGTTCACCAGGCCGGCGCGATACAGCGCGGCGAAGAGTTGATCTCCGGAGCGGTCGCCGGTGAACACTCGCCCGGTGCGATTTCCGCCGTGAGCGGCCGGCGCCAGACCGAGCACCAGAATCCGCGGCGACGCCGACCCCCACCCGGTGATGGGCCGGCCCCAGTATGGCTGATCGGCGAAGGCCCGGCGTTTGGCGACCGCGACGTCCTCTCGCCAGGCCACCAGCCGGGGGCAGGCCCGGCAGACGCTGACCTGGGCATCCAATTCGGCGATGTTGGTGATCGTGGCAGCCGAGCGCTGAACATCAGCGGCGTCGCGGGCCACTGGAGTGTCGCCGGTGGCCGGATCGCCGGGCCACCCGATGCCCGGCCGAACCGGCGAATCGAGCACGACAATGCGGGCCGGGACTCACGAATCTATGCTGCCTCCCGTGACCACGTCCCGCGTCCCAGTGCTGATGATCTTGTCGTCGGCGTTCCTGGCTGCGGGAGCCAACGGCATCTCGATGGTGGCGTTTCCTTGGCTGGTGCTGCAGCGCACCCACAACGCGACCGACGCCTCATTGGTGGCGGCCGCGGCGACGCTGCCTCTGCTGTTCGCCACCCTGGTGGCCGGCACGGCGGTTGATTTCCTCGGACGTCGGCGCGTCGCAATGCTCGCTGACGCCATGTCGATGGCGTCGGTCGCTTCCGTCCCGGTACTTGTGGCGACGCACGGCATCGGGACGCTGACCACAGGCGTCCTCGCCGGCCTCGCGGCCGCCGGATCGTTCTTCGACCCCGGCGGAATGACCGCCCGTCAATCGATGCTCCCCGAGGCCGCCGAACGGGCCGACTGGACCCTCGACCACATCAACAGCATCTACGAGGCTGCATTCAACCTCGCCTACATCACCGGACCGGGCGTCGGCGGCGTGCTGATCGCGACGATCGGCGGCGTCAACGCCATGTGGGTGACCGCGGCCGCGTTTGCGTGCTCGATCCTCCTGATAGCTGGACTGCGGTTGCGCGGAGCCGACCTTTCAGATCACAGCGCACGGCCGGCGAACGTGGTCTCCGGGGTGTTCGACGGCCTCAAGTTCGTGTGGCGCAACAAGGTTCTGCGCACCCTGGGACTGATCGACCTTTCGGTTACCGCGCTGTACCTGCCGATGGAAAGCGTGCTGTTTCCCAAGTACTTCGCGGACCGCAACGAACCCGCGCAACTGGGCTGGGTGTTGATGGCGCTGTCCGTCGGCGGACTCGTCGGCGCGCTGAGTTGGACCATCGTGTCCAAGCTGGCCTATCGGCGGACGACGGTGATGACGGCGGTTCTGACTTTCGGGACGGCCAGTGTCGTCATCTCGCTCCTTCCGCCACTTCCAGTGATTCTGGTGCTGTGCGCAATCGTCGGCACGGTGTACGGACCGATCGGTCCGATCCACAACTCGGTGATCCAGAGCAGCACTCCGCCACGTATGCGCGGCCGGGTCGTCGGGGTGATGACGTCGATGACCTACGCGGCGGGCCCGGTCGGTTTCATGGTCGCCGGCCCCCTGGTCGACAAATACGGACTGCGGGCCACCTTCCTCGCTCTGGCGGTGCCGATCCTGCTCATCGGACTGACCACACCATGGATCCCGTCCCTGTGGGAGCTCGACGACTGGGAGGACGAGGAAGAGGGCGACGGCTCTTAGACTGCTGTCATGACCGACTTGACACATCTGGCTGCCGACCTCGACGACGGTGTGCTGGTCACCGACCCCCATATCCTGGCCTCCTACCGCCAGGACCGCGCCATGGACCCGGCTGCCGGAACCCCCCTGGCGGTGGTGCGGCCCACGAAAACCGAAGAGGTACAGGCGGTTCTGCGGTGGGCCAGCGCACACCGAATTCCGGTAGTGCCGCGTGGCGCCGGCAGTGGGCTGTCCGGCGGGGCGACGGCCGTCGACGGCGGCATCGTGCTGTCAACCGAGAAGATGCGCGCCATCACCGTCGACCCGATCACCCGCACCGCTGTCGTGCAACCCGGCCTGCTCAACGCCGAAGTCAAACAGGCCGTAGCCGAGCACGGACTGTGGTACCCACCAGATCCGTCGTCCTACGAGATCTGCAGCATCGGGGGCAATGTCGCCACCAATGCCGGCGGCCTGTGCTGCGTGAAGTACGGCGTGACGACCGACTACGTGCTGGGCCTGGAAGTCGTGCTGGCCGACGGCACCGCGGTGCGCCTGGGCGGCCCCCGCCTCAAGGACGTCGCCGGCCTGAGCCTGACCAAACTGTTCGTCGGCAGCGAGGGCACCCTGGGTGTGGTCACCGAGGTGACCCTGCGACTGCTGCCGCCGCAGGCGACCTCGGCGACGGTGGTGGCGACGTTCGACTCGGTGGAGGCGGCGGCCAGTTCGGTGGTGACGATCACCAGCAAGATCCGACCGTCGATGCTGGAGTTCATGGATTCGGTGGCGATCAACGCCGTCGAGGACAAACTGCGGATGGGCCTGGACCGCAACGCCGCGGCCATGATGGTCGCGGCGTCCGACGACCGCGGCTCGGCGGGTGCGCAGGACGCCGAATTCATGGCGTCGGTGTTCACCGAAGCCGGTGCCACCGAATGCTTTTCGACCGACGACCCGGTGGAGGGTGAGTCGTTCGTCGCGGCCCGACGGTACGCCATTCCGGCGGTCGAGGCCAAGGGCTCGCTGTTGCTGGAGGATGTCGGCGTTCCGCTGCCGGCGCTGGCCGATCTGGTCGGCGGGGTGGCCAAAATCGCTGCGGAGGCCGACCTGACGATCTCGGTGATAGCGCACGCCGGCGACGGCAACACCCACCCGCTGATCGTCTACAACCCCGCCGACAGGGCCATGACCGCCCGTGCCGAAAAGGCGTTCGGCGACATCATGGATCTGGCGATCAGCCTGGGCGGCACGATCACGGGCGAGCACGGGGTGGGCCGGCTCAAAAAGCCCTGGCTGGCAGGGCAACTCGGCCCGGAGGCCATGGAACTCAACCGGCGCATCAAGGCCGCCCTGGATCCCGACGGCATCCTGAATCCCGGTGCGGTCATCTAGTGACCGGGACTCGTGGAGCGTCCGACGGTGACCTAGGCGGTTATCGTTCCGCGGCAACGGGTTTCGCCACACATGCACTGGAAGGTCTCGTAGGGCATATTCGGCTCACCCGTGACGCTGTTGTCCAGCGCCTGCTCGTAGTCGCACGTGATCTTCTCGCCTGAAACGATGTCACGGACGGCGATCATCGCGTAGTCGAACTGCGAAAAATACCGCTGCTCCAGATTCGGCTCGCATGAGTGATTCATAAAGCTGTCGAAGCCGAGGAACTCCATGTATTCGGAACGTTCGAGAAAGTGCGCTTCCGTGATCAGGTAGTACTGGTCATGACCGTCGATCTTGAGAACATAGGTTGCTTCGGCCCCTTTGGGGAGGGCGCGCGCGGTGTTCCTGAAGACGATCTCACCGGCCTTGAAGTCCCGCAAGGCCACCAGGCACACCCCGTCCTCCGACGAACCCGCGTCGCCGTTGATGCCGATGCCGGCTGGGAGGGCACTTTCGAGAATGACGACCGGCGGGACGGCCTCGGCCAGAAAGCGACTTAGCAACGGCGTGTCGCACATGTGAAGGTTACGGACTTGCTCTGGGCGAGAGAGGTTGGCGAAACCGGTCATCGACCCCCGACACGAGGCGGATCCACAGGCGCAGACCTCGATCTCATGACCGTGGCAGGTGTAATCGAACACCGCGTAATCGCAAGTCAGTTCGTCGCCAACAGCAATATCCCGCATAGCCAACGCCGCGTATGTCGTGCCCCCTGTCTCGGGACACCAGATGTTCGGCTCACAGGAATGGTTCATGAATCCGTCGAAACCGTAGACCTGACGGCAGGCTGAATCCTCGCCGTGCTGCACCCAGTTCAAGCGAGCGTCGATCACATACGAATCTACCGGGCGTCCGTCAGGCGTCACGACATGAAGAGTATGCGTGTTCGACGCCGCAGAGGCGAGGTCGATGACTTGGTAGGAGCTGCGGTAGACAGTCGAACCCTTCGGGAAGGCCCTCGTCGCGTACAGGCCGCGGCCATAGGGCGCCGGCCCGATCCGGATACCATCGGGGAGAACGGATTTGATGACCAGACTGCCGCCCTCAAACCCGGAATCGATCACCAGACTGCCGGGCTCAAACCCGCATTCAGCGCAGTCCACAGTCGCTTCGGAAACTTCCATGGTGCGCAATATAATGGTGCCAGGCTTGGGAAGCATGTTTCTGAGACTTTCCGGGCCGCTTCGCCGCCGATCGCGCCGGCCGTGTCACCGCACCCGGGTGAACCGATGCAGCACCCAGGCCGCCGGGATACTCATCGCCATCGTCGTCACGAACAGGCCCGGCATCGAACCGGTGTAGACGTGCCAGTGCAGCACCTCGGACATCGCGACTTCCATGAGCACCAGGTGCACCAGGAAGATCTCGTAGGAGATCTCCCCGAGCCACACCATCGGACGGCTGGCCAGAAACCTTGAGTACCAGCCGGAGTCGCCGAGCGCGAGAGGCGCGATGATCAGCGACGCGATGACGGCGTAGAACACCATCTTGGTCACCGCCTGGGCCAGACCGGCCGGCGCCGTCGTCGGCTCCCCCGCGATCGGAGTCGAGGCGATGAGGAAACAGATCACCGCCAGCGGCACCGCGACGAACCAGTACACGCGAACGCCCATGGCCGCCAGCACCGTCAGCGTCATGCCGCCGAGGAACCAGGCCAGATAGGCCGGCAACCAGAGCTTGGCGCCATCGGGCAGGCCGTGGATGGTGTGCACCAGCACCAGCCAGGCCGGGCTGATCAGGGCCAGAACGGCCAGACCGGCCAGCACCAGCCCCGGACGCCACCGCCGTCGGCACAGCACCGTCAACAGCAGGTACGCCAGAAACGGCAGCGCCACATAGAACGCGACTTCGACTGCCAGACTCCACATTTGCGTCAGGCCCTGGTGCAGCAACGCGAAACCGTAGTTGTCGGTGTAGATCTGGGTGAGCGTCAGGTTGCGGACCAGCCCCCACCAGGTGTGCCCGGGGTTGGGGCCGCCGTCGCGGAAGTGGTAGATCGCATAGGCCAGCAGGACGGTGACGACGTAGGCGGGCATGATGCGGCGCACCCGGTGCCAGGCGTAGCGCGCGAGCGACGGGGCGGCAGTGCCCGCCGCGGTGGCCTTGACCCAGGGGCCGAACAGCAGATACCCGGACAGGGCGAAGAAGATCGGTACGCCGATCTCCAAGCGCGAATACACCAGTCCGGCAAAGCCGTGGGTGTACTTGCCGGTGGTGTAGGCGGCGTGCGTGGCGACGACGAGCATGGCCGCCAGGGCTCGGACGCCGGTGAGCGACGCGATCCGGTCGACGGTCGAGACCGCTTCCAGTCCACCGGTCTGATGGGTCGGCGCTCCGGCGGGGCTTCGTCCCTCAGCCCCTTGGACGCCTCCCGTCTGATGAGTCGGCGCTCCGGCGGGGCTTCGTCCCTCAGCCCCTTGGACGCCTCCC